>NZ_JBIARX010000025.1:0-79428 GCF_042890265.1 Streptomyces sp. NPDC002209
GCCCGAGTACTGGACGTACTCGGGCGCCCCGACAACGCGGCGAGGTGCGGTGCCGGGCGGCGCGGGTCAGGCAAGATCCGGAAGAGACGGCCTAGAGCCTGCGGATGGCGGTCTGCGCGTACCGCTTGGCGAGGTTGAGGGTGGCGGTGCTGTTGCGGCCGAGCGCCTCGCGTACGTACGTCCTGGCCTGTGCGAGGTCCGCGCCGGGGCCGAGGACCCGCTCGACGGCCTCCTCCCGCAGCAGCACGCTGTGCTGGGAGACCGCGGTGACCCCGGTCTCGTCGGGGATCAGCGACCACTCGCCGGTGTGCGCGGTCATCAGGGCCGGGGTCACGGTCTGCTTGTAGACGATGCGGCCCGCGTGCGGGAAGCAGACCCGGACGGACTCCGTGGTGTGCACGGATCCGTCGGACGTCACGGTGTCCATGCTCAGCAGCTGGACGCCGGGCTCGTCCTCGGTGACGGCGACGCGGGAGACGTGCGGGACGCGTTCCGGCCAGTCGGCGACCCCGTAGAGGAACTGGTAGACCAGGTCGGCCGGTCCGTCGATGCGTACGGAGTCCTCGAAGGACAGCAGCAGGCCGTCGAGCCGGGTCCAGTGCTCCGCGGCCTCCTTCAGCTGCGCCAGCTCGGCGCGGCTGTTGGTGTCGGTGGCCGCCTTGGTCCAGTCGACGTCCGCGGGCCGGTCGCCGGCCACCGCGAAGTCGTGGAGCAGCGTCAGCCGCGAACGGTCGGCGCCCCGCGGCTCCACGATCCAGCTGCCGCCCATCGCGATGACGGGGGCGGCGGGGACCTCCTGGCGGAAGTCGATCCGCAGCCGGGGCGCGTCCAGGGTGCGGCGCGAGAGCCAGGACCTGACGCTCCCGTTCGCGGTGACCCACATGTGGAAGCGGTCCTGGGAGCCGTCGAAGTCGAGCCGCTCGACGTGGATGCTGGGCGGGATGAACAGCGGCCACTGCGTCGTGTCCGCGATCAGACCGTAGACCACGCCTGCGGGCGCGTTCACATCCACGGCATAGGACGTCCGGTGCACTTGCTGGACAGACATCGCCACACCCTTCCCTCACACTTGGTCCAGAGTCTGTCCGCGACCGCCGGAGTACGGCTCGAGACGGCCTGGAGCCCCGGGCGGTGTCCGGTGGATCAGGTCCGGACGGCCGCGACGCTCCCTGCGGACACGACACCCCCTAGCTCGCGAGCGCCGACTCCGCGTGCTGCTTGGCGTACGTCATGGTCGCGGTGCTGTTGCGGCCCAGCGCCTGGCGGACGTACCTGCGGGCGGCCGCGAGGTCGGCGGAGGGGCCCAGCACCTGGGTGATGGCCTCCTCGCGCAGCACGACGCCGTGCTGCGAGGTGACCGTCGAGCCGTACGCGCCGCCGGTGACCGTCCACACGCCGGTGTGGGCCGACATCAGCGCCGGGGTGCGGGTCTGCTTGTAGACGATGCGGCCGGCCGCCGGGAAGCACACCCGCACCGATTCGGTGGTGTGCGCGGACCCGTCGGCGGTGAGCGTGTCCATGGCCATGATCTGGACGCCGGGCAGCTGGTCGGGCTCGGTGAGCTCCAGCCGCGAGACGTGCGGCAGCAGCTCCGGCCACTGCTCGGCCCGCTCCAGGAACGCGTAGACCAGCTCCGGCGGGGCGTCCACGTCGACGCGGTCCTCGAAGGACATCACGAGTTCGTCGAGCTTGCCCCAGCGCTCGCCCAGCTGCGCCAGGTTCGCGAGCTCCGCACGGCTGTTGGTGTCGGTGGCGCGCTCGACCCACTCCACGTCCTGCGCCCGGTCGCCCTCGACCGAGAAGTCGTGCAGCAGCGTCAGCTTCGAGCGGTCGGCGCCCAGCGACTCCACGATCCAGGTGCCGGTCATCGCCGACAGCGGGGCTGCGGGGATCTCCTGCCGGAACTCGATGCGCCGCGCTGCCGCGTCGAGCACCCGGCGCGAGGTCCAGGACTTGACCTGGCCGTTCGCCGTCGCCCACATCCGCAGCCGCTCCTGTACGCCGTCGAACGCCAGGCGCTCCACGTGCACGTTGGGCGGGAAGTACAGCGGCCACTGCACGGCGTCCGCGATCATTCCGTAGACCACGCCCGCGGGGGCGGCCACCTCGGTCTCGTGCACGGTACGGTGCACGCGCTCGGCCGCCATCAGAAGTTCCCCAGTCCGCCGCAGACGTTCAGCGCCTGCGCGGTGACGGACGCGGCGAGGTCCGTGGTCAGGTAGCCGACCATGGCCGCCACCTCCTCCGGCGTCGCGTAGCGCCCCAGCGGGATCTTCGCCTCGAACTGCTCCTGCACGTCCTCGGTCGTGGTGTCCCAGGCCGCCGCGTAGCCGGCCCGCACGCGCTGCGCCATCGGCGTCTCCACGTAGCCGGGGCACACCGCGTTGACCGTGATCCCGGCCGGGGCGAGCTCCTTGCCGAGGGCCTTGGTGAAGCCGACGACGGCGTGCTTGGAGGCCGAGTACGGGGCGCCCAGCAGGACGCCCTGCTTGCCCGCCGTGGAGGCGATGTTGATGATCCGGCCGTAGGAAGCCCCGGCCAGGCCGCCGTGCTTGAGCACCTCCCGGGTCAGCAGGAAGACGCTGTTCAGGTTGGTGTCGATGACGTCGTACCAGAGCTCGTCGCTGATGTCGGCGGTCGGACCGCCGCCGCTGCGCCCGGCGTTGTTGACCAGGACGGAGATCGGGCCGAACTCGGCCACGGCGGCGGCCACCAGTTCCGCGATCGCCTCGCGGGAGCGGACGTCGGCGGCCAGGCCCGAGACCTCCAGGCCCTCGGCGCGCAGCTCCTTGACGGTCTGCTCGACGGTTTCCGCGGTCCGCGCGCACAGGAACACCCGGTGCCCGCGCCGGGCCAGGTCGCGTACGACGGCCAGGCCGATGCCGCTCGTGCCGCCGGTGACCAGGGCGACCGGCTTCTCCGGCGCCGCGTGCGGCTGCGCTGACGGTGTTGTCGGTGTGCTCAACGTGTCCCCTCCAGTACCCGTGGTGAGGTCTCGACCGTGTCGCGGAGCTCTGGAGACGCGCTGGAAGCAGGGTCGAGGAGCGGTACGGAGGCGCGGTCGGCGGGGGTCGCGGCCGCCGCCGGCGGCGCGGACGGGCGGGGTGCGCGGACCGCTTCGCGGATCACGTCGGGCAGCGCGGCGGCCGCACCCAGCGGCGCGAGGGCCCGCGCGAGCCCGCGCCGGGTCAGCTCCGTGCCGCTCGCGGCGATGTAGCCGTCGGGCCGGATCAGCACCCAGCTGCCGGGCCCGAGGTCCAGCGAGCGCCGCAGCAGCCCGTTCGGGTCGGGCAGCGGGGCGGGCCCGCCGCCGAGGCCGTCGCCCGCGGTCCGTACGGACAGCCACGTGCCGTGTGCGGCCGCGGCGGCCGCCGCGACCCGTCCCGCCTCGCCGGGCTCCTCCTGCGCCGCCCACACCAGGGACCAGCGGGTGTCGCGCAGTTCGGCGCGCAGCGCCCGGGAGCCGGGGTCGTCGGGGTGCCGCCCGGCCGCAGCGGCGGCACGCGAGCCCGCGGGCACCGCCATCAGCGGGTCGGCCGTGGTCAGCGGGGACTCGGGGTAGGACAGCAGCAGCCCGGACATGCCGCCGAGCACCTTGCGCTGGATGGCCCGGCGCAGCGGCCCGATGTTGCGTACGAAGGTGAAGGCGACGGGCAGCCCCACGCCGGCCAGGGTGTTCTTGAACTGGACCAGGAAGGTGGCCTTGCGGACGGAGCCCAGGAGCTTCTTGCCGATCGGGACGCGCTCCTGCCCGTACGTGGCCAGCAGTTCCCGGCCCGCCTGCCCCAGGGCGGCCATGGCGAGCTTCCAGGCGAGGTTGTAGGCCTCCTGGATGCCGGTGTTCATGCCCTGTCCGGAGGCGGGGCTGTGCACGTGGGCGGCGTCGCCGGCCACGAAGCAGCGGCCGTCGTGCATGCGGGGCACCATGCGCTGCTGGAAGGTGAAGACGGAGGTCCAGTCGGGTTCGCCGACCTGTACCGGGCGGCCGAGCCCGGTGCTGAGCTTCTCCGAGAAGCGCTGCGCGGCCTCGCGCGGGGTCTCCGACCGGCCGGCGGGGGCGGTGTCGAGCAGTCGCCAGTACCCCTCGCGCTGGTACGGGACCATCATCATGGCCTGGCTGCCGGTGTGGGCCCAGTAGATGGTGTCGGGCGGCAGGTCGAGGGAGACGGCCGCGTCGGCCAGGGCCCAGGTCTCGCTGGACTCGCCGAGCAGCGGGAGGCCGAGCTGCTTGCGCACCGTGCTGTGGCCGCCGTCGCAGCCGACCAGCCAGGGCACCTCGTACTCCTCGGTGGAGCCGTCGGCGTGCTCGAGGCGGGCGCGTACGGTGTCCCGGTCCTGCTCGAGGGAGGTCAGGCGCACGCCCCATTCGACCCGGACGCCGAGCCGTGCGACGGCCTCGCGGAGCACTTCCTCCGTCTCGGTCTGCCCGATGACGAGGGTGTACGGGAACCGGGTGGGCATCGAGCGGTAGTCCGCCTCGAGGCGTACCAGGCGCCGGCCGCGCGCGAACATCGTGAAGGCCCGGTTCTTGCGGCCCCGGGCGAGCAGCCCGTCCACGAGGCCCATCTGGTCGAACGTCTCGAGCGTGCGCGGGTGGACGGCCACCGCACGGCTGGTGGGGGCCGGACCGGGGGCGCCGTCCACGACGCGCACGCGCAGTCCTCGGCGGGCCAGTTCATGGGCGGCGGTCAGGCCCACGGGGCCCGCCCCCACCACGAGCACGCGGGGGGACCCGGCCGCGGGGGATGTACCGGCGTTGGTCGCCACAGTGGTCGCTCCTCTGGTCGTACGGGAAGTGGTGCGCGGGCCGTGCGGGCGCGGCGGTCTCACGCCGCCGTCTCCGCCTCGGCCCGGCTGCGCAGGCTGTGGCGCAGGGAGCGCCGCTCGGGCTTGCCGACGTGGTTGCGCGGCACGGCGTCGATCACTTCGACGCGGCGGATCTGCTCGAACCAGTTCAGGCTGCCGTTGGCGCGCTCCACGACGGAGTCGATGACGTCGAGGAGGCCGGGGGCGGTCGGGTCGCGCAGCACGATGCCGGCCCAGACGACCGCGCCGTGGACCGGGTCGGGCCAGCCCGCCACGATGCACTCGGCGACGCGCGGGTCGGCGCCGATGACCCGTTCGACGGCGGTGGGCGAGACGAGTTCGTTGTCGTACTTGAAGACGTCGCCGAGGCGGTCCACCAGGAACAGTTCGCCGTCCTCGTTGCGGTAGCCGACGTCCCCGGTGGAGAACCAGCCGTCCTCGTCGATCGGCGAGGGCGCGCTGTCGTCGAGGTAGCCGGCCATCAGCTGGGGCCCGCGGACCTGCACCTCGCCGGTGGCGTAGACCTCGAGCGGGGTGCGCGTGCCGGTGTGGACGATGCGGCATTCGGTGCCCGGTACGGCGGGACCCACGGAGCCGCTCTTGGGGTGGTGCGGGTCCTGGGAGTGGGAGAGCGGGGAGAGTTCGGCCAGCCCGTAGCCCTGGATGACGGGCACGCCCAGGCTCTCGCGCAGCGCGCGGGCGGCGGTGGGGGACAGGGCGGTGCCGCCGGAGAGGACGGCGGTGAGGCGGCGCCCGGCCGGGAAGTCGTCGGTGAGCCGCCCGTCCTGGGCCAGCACGTGGAGGCGGGCGGGCAGCCCGTAGTAGTGGGTGGCCTCCGCCTGCGCCGCGACGGCGAGGGAGGCGACCGGGTCGGGGTCGGTGCACAGCACCTGGCAGGCGCCCGCGTAGATCCCCGAGTTGAGGTGCATGGTGTGGTAGAGCGGCAGGTGGTTGAGGGTGACCGAGTCGCTGCCGAGGTCGTGCGCCACGGCGATCTGGGCGGCGTTCGCCACCAGGTTGCGGTGGGTGAGCCGGACGCCCTTGGGGCGGCCGGTGGTGCCGGTGGTGAACTGGATGCACGCGTCGCCGTCGAGGTCGACGACTCCGGGCAGGGCCGTCCGCTCCGGTGCCGAGTCCAGTGCCGCGGCCAGCGGCAGGGCGTCGCCGGGGACGATCCCGTCGGGCGCGTCCGTCACCACGACGGAGCGCAGGTCCGGCAGCTGGTCGCCCAGTTTGATCAGCAGCTCGGCCGTGGCGGCCGGCACGAACGCCACTTCCACGGCGGCCGTCCGCAGCACGTGGACCAGGCCCGTCTCCTTGATCAGCGGGTTGACCAGCACGACCGTGTTCCCGCTGCGCACCGTCCCGTAGTAGGCGGCGGCGAAGACGGGGTCGAGGACGTTGGAGACGCCGATCCGCGCGCCCCGGCGGCCGCAGGTGTGCTCCAGGTAGGAGGCGAAGCGGTCGGCCTGGCCGTCGAGTTCGGCGAAGGTCACGGTGGTCGTCATGCCGGTCCTGGTCGCGGTCCGGATCGCCAGGCCTGCGGGGTCGCGGACCGCCGCCCGGCGCAGCAGGCCGTCCAGCGGGAGTTCCGGGTACACGAATCTCGGCATGGTGCTGTCCTCCTGGCTCCCGAAGGGGCGGCCGCGGCTGCGGTGGCACCCCTAGACCCTGTCGGCCCAGCCTGGGCAGGAACGCTTGAGGAGTCTTCGAAGAATGCTCGATCTGCGCCGCAGAAGCTGTCGGGAACCGAAGAACGGAGTCCCGCGATGACCGCGACGATCGCCACCGAGGCGTCCCCCCGCCCGCCCCAGGGGCGGGAGTTCGGCCTGCTGTACGCGGAGGTCCAGCAGTTCTACTCCCGTCAGATGCAGCTCTTCGACTCCTTCGAGGCCGAGCCGTGGGCGCGGACGTTCACCGAGGACGCCGTCTTCGACGTGCCGACGCTGCCGGCGCCGGTGGTCGGCCGCGCGGCCCTCGCCTCGAACGTCCGGCGCAACGCGGAACTCCACTCCACCAGCGGTGAGAAGTTCCGGCACTGGCTGGGCATGCTCGACGTGCAGCCGCAGCCGGACGGATCGCTGCACACCCGCAGCTACGCCCTGGTGTACCTGACCCCGCGCGGCGGCGAGTCGAAGGTGCACCGGGTGTGCGTGATGGAGGACGTGCTCGTCCGCTCGTCCGGCCCCTGGCAGGTCTCCCACCGCCTGGTCACCCGCGACGACCTCGCGTGACGGCCCGGCCGGGCCGCACGTCCGCTCAACCGCGGACGTGCCGGTCGGGCAGGGCGGTGAACAGGTCGGTGCGGACCCCGGCCGGGTCGCGCCCGTGCGCGAACCTCCGGGTGATCCTCGCGCCGATCGGGGTGCGGGTGACGATCCCCGCCGCGCGGGCCCTCAGCAGCGCGGCGGCCGGCGGCCCCCCGCCGGACAGCGCCCGGGTCTGCACGACCTGCATCCGGTGCACGGCGGAGGCCGCCGGGGACCGCCGCCGCTGATAGGCCTCGAGCCGCCGGGCGGTGGGCTCCCCCGCGTGCAGCGCGGCGACGAGTACGGGGTGCAGCGCGGCGGCGTCCTGGAGGGCCAGGTTGATGCCCTGGGCGCCGATCGGCCCGTGCGTGTGCGCGCTGTCGCCGAGGAGGACGAGTCCGTCGCGCACCCACTCCCGGGCGTGCGAGGCGGACACGTCGAGCACGGTCAGGTCGGCCATGGAGCCGAGCTGTGCGTGCAGCAGGTCGGCGAACTGCGGCAGGATCCCGGCCAGCTCCCGCCGGATGTCCCCGATCCCGCGACCGGCGGTGCGGGCCCGGCCCGGCGGCAGGGCCCAGACCACGCTGATCCGGTCGGGGTGGGTGTCGTGGACCAGGACGGCGCTGTCCGGCGCGCGGTGCACCCGTACGCGCCCGGTGGCCCGGCGCGGTGCGTGCAGCGAGAACCGCACCACGTCGTGGACGAAGGACGTGGTGCGCCCCGCGTCGATGCCCGCGAGGGCGCGGGTCTTGGAGAACCGGCCGTCGGCGCCGACGACCACGGCGGCCCGCACGGTGACCGGCGCCCGGTCGGGGCCGTGCACGACGGCTCCCTCGCAGGGGCTGCCGGGACGCTTCTCCAGGAGCGCGGCGATCCGGTGCCCCTCGAGAACGGTGAAACCGGGCAGCCTGCGGCATGCCGCCAGGAGTTCCTGCAGCACGTGCGCCTGCGGGAGGGCGAGCAGGTGGTCGTACGGGGCGGGCAGGCGCCCGTAGTCGATGTCGAGCAGCACCTGCTCGCGCTCCAGGACCTGGACGCCGCGCAGGCTCGCCGCGCCGCGGGCCGCGGCTCCGGCGAGGATGCCGAGCTCGTCCAGGACGCGCTGGCCGCCGGGCTGCAGGAGCTCGCCGTGGAAGTCGCGGCGCAACCCGGTGGAACGCTCGACGAGCGTCACGCGGACGCCGGAACGCAGCAGCATCAGCGTCAGCGCGAGCCCGGCGGGTCCGGCGCCGATGACGCAGACGTCGGTGTCGAGCTCCTCACCCACCGGTTCAGACCGCGGCCCGGGCTGCCAGCATCTCGTTGACCATGGCGAGGTAGCGGCGCGGGGTGTCCGCGTCGTCGAGGGCCTCCTCGTCGAGCAGGACGTCGTACTCGCGCTCGATGTATCCGGTGGTCTGCAGGACGGCGAGCGAGTCGTAGCCCAGCTCGAACCAGCTCAGGTCCAGGACGTCGCCGTCGAGGTCGACACCCTCGTCCTCGCCCGCGCACTCGCGCAGGATGCGCTTCAGGTCGTCGAGTTCCAGACGTTCCATGCTCTTCCTCTGTTCCGGTGGGTGATGTGAGGTGGGGTGGGTGCGGGTCAGGCGTCCGCGGCGCGGACGACGACGGCGGAGTTGAAGCCGCCGTGGCCGCGGGCCAGTACGAGCGCGGTCCGCAGCGGCATCCCCAGGGCGGGGCTGGCCGCTCCGGTGACCAGGTTCAGCGGGCAGTCGTCGGCCGGCAGCTCGGTCCCGGTGGTGGGCGGGATCACCTGGTCGCGCAGGGCGAGCAGGGCTGCGGCCACGTCGAGGGCCGAGCCGCCGGCGGCGAGCCGCCCGGTCATCGACTTGGGTGCGGTGACGGGCACCCCGCGCGGGCCGAACAGTGCGGTGATCGCCGCGGCTTCGGCACGGTCGGCGTTGCGCTCGCCCGCCGCGTCGGCGAAGACGACGTCGACCTCGTCGGGGTGCACGCCCGCATCGGCGAGGGCGAGCTCTGCGGCCGCGCCGAGGCGGGAGGTCCCGTCGGCGTCGAAGGTGGCGGCGTGCCCGGCGATGCTCCCGTAGACGCGGGCGCCGCGGCGGCGGGCCTCCTCGGCGCCCTCGAGGACGAGGAGCGCGCCGCCCTCGCCCGCGACGTGGCCGCTCGCGTCCTCGGCGAACGGCAGGTAGGCGCGGGCCGGGTCCTCCCGGTCGGTGAGCCCCCCGCCGGCCAGGTGGGCGGCCCAGCCCCAGGAGCACAGCGCGGAGTCGAGGCCGCCGCTGACGACGAGCTCGGCGCCCTTGCGGATCTGGCGGCGGGCGTGGGCCAGGGCGTCGAGGCCGCCGGCCTGCTCGGAGACGATCACTCCGGAGGCTCCGCGCAGGCCGTGCCGGATGGAGATCTGGCCGCTGTTGACGGCGTAGAACCAGGCGAAGGACTGGTACGCCGAGACGTGCTGGCCGCCCTTGCTCCACAGTGCCTGGAGCTCCTGCTGGCCGAAGTCGAAGCCGCCGAAGGAGTTGGCGGTGACCACGCCCGCGGCGTAGTCGGGCAGCTGCGCGGGGTCGGCCCCGGCGTCGTCGAGCGCCTCCTTGGCCGCGGCGAGCGAGAGCCGGGTGACGCGGTCGGTCTGCGGCAGCAGCCGGCTGGAGACGTGGTCGGCGTCGACGAATCCGGGCACCTCCCCGGCGAGCTTCGCCGGATAGCCGCTCGCGTCGAAGCGGCTGACCGGGCGGATGCCCGATTCGCCGCGCAGGACGGCGGACCACCAGGCCTCGGTGCCCAGCCCGTTGGGCGCGGCGACACCGATGCCGGTGACGACGGGGGCCGCGGTGCGGGAGCCCGCGGCGGCGGGAGTGGCCCGGGCGGGGGCAGGGGCGGCGACAGCGGTGTTCATCGGTCCGCCTTCAGGTTCGGGCTGGTCAGGATCATCGCGCTCTGGAACCCGCCGAATCCGCTGCCGACGGTCAGGACGGCGTCGGTGCGCTGCCGGCGGGCGGTCAGCGGGGTGTAGTCGAGGTCGCAGGCCGGGTCGGGCTCGTGCAGGTTCGCCGTCGGCGGGACGGTGTCGTGCTCGATGGCGAGGGCGCAGGCGGCCACTTCGAGGGCCCCGATCGCGCCGAGCGAGTGCCCGACCATCGACTTGATGGAGCTGACGGGGACCTCGTACGCGCGCTGTCCCAGACTGAGCTTGAAGGCCTCGGTCTCGTGCTTGTCGTTCTGCTTGGTGCCGGAGCCGTGCGCGTTGATGTAGTCGATGTGCTCGGGCAGCAGCTGTGCCTCGTCGAGCGCGGCCGTGATGGCTGCGGCCATCTCGGCTCCGTCGGGCCGCAGTCCGGTCATGTGGTACGCGTTGCTGCGCGAGGCGAAGCCGGAGATCTCGGCGTAGATGTGCGCGCCGCGGCTGCGGGCGTGCTCGTACTCCTCGATGACGAGGACCGCCGAGCCCTCCCCCAGGACGAACCCGTTGCGGGTGCGGTCGAAGGGCCGGGACGCGGTCTCCGGCTCGTCGTTGCGCGTGGAGGTGGCGCGGATGGCGTCGAAGCAGGCGGCGGTGATCGGCGTGATGGGCGCCTCGGCCGCGCCGGTGACCATCACGTCGGCGCTGCCCTCGCGGACGAGGTCGACGGCGTGCCCGATCGCGTCGAGACCGGAGGTGCAGCCGGTGGAGACCAGCGCCACGGGCCCCTGGGCGCCGACGGTCCGGGCCACCTCGGCGGCCATCGAGCTGGGGACGAAGTGGTCGTACAGGTGGGGCACGGCCTTGGTGTGGTCGACGAGCGTGCGGCTGCCCTGCTCGCTGACGACCCCGTACTCGGCGTCGAGGCTGGTGGTGCAGCCCAGCGCGCTGCCGAGGGTGACCCCGGTGCGCGTCGTGTCGTACGAGCCGGCCAGGCCGCTGTCCGCGAGGGCCTCGCGGGCGCTGACGACGGCGAACTGGGCGGCGCGGTCCAGGCGCCCGGACTGCTCGGCGGTGAGCCCGGACTCCTGCGGGTCGAAGTCGGCCTCGGCGGCGATCCGTGAGCGGAACGCGGAGGCGTCGAAGAGGGTGATGGCACGGGTGGCCGTACGGCCGTCGGTCAGCAGCGACCAGAATTCCTTGGTGCCCGGGCGGCCCGGGGCCACGACCCCGATGCCCGTGATGACGACTCGTCTCATCGCCCTTCCCCCTGTCCTGTCTGGTCGCGGTGGCCGCGCTGCACGATGCGGGCGGCCCGGCCGAGCATCCGGGGCAGTTCGCCGCCCCGTACGAAGAAGTGGTCGCCGGGCACGGTCCGCTGGACGAACCGTCCGGTGGTCCATCGGCGCCAGCCCTCGGCGGCCTCGGCGCCGACGAGGGGGTCCTGGTGACCGGTGACCGCGAGCAGCGGTACGGGCACGGGCCCGGGCGTGGTCGGCTCGATGGCGGCGGCGCGCAGGTTGCGGGCGAGCCGGAGATCGGCGCGGAGCACGGGGAAGACCGACCGGAACCAGATGTCCCCGGGCTGCACGCCGGGCGGCAGCGCGTCGAACCGGTCCAGGACCCGCAGCAGTTCCGCCTCGGGCAGTTCCGCGGAGTCCGCGAAGACGGCCGGGGTGTCCGGCGGCGGGCTGGCCCCGACGGCCAGCAGTGCGGGCATCGGCAGCCCTTGTTCCAGCGCGACGTGGGCGACCGTGAGGGCGACCGTCGCGCCGAGGCTGTGCCCGTAGAGGATGTAGGGGGCGCCGGGCTCGTCGGCGATCTGCTCGAACAGCGGCTTGAGGTCGGCCAGGAGCTCTTCGCGGCCGGTCAGCCGGATCTCACGGCGCCGCTCGTCACGTCCGGGCAGCAGCCAGGACGTGGTCTTCACCCCGCTGCCGGCGAGCTTGTCCCACCGGTAGAACGAGGACACTCCGGCCCCCGCATGTGCGAAGCAGTGCAGCCGTACGGCCTGCCTGTCTCCCACAGCCACCTCCCAGGAACCGAACCACGTAGACCTCGACCCTCACCGACCGCGCTGGAGACCGGCTCGAATCGGTGTGCAGGGTCGAGGAACGCGGCGCGGTCCGCCGGCGGCCGGGCGAGGAGCCGGCGGGCGGCGGCCCGCGTCGGCTCCCCCGCCGGGCGGGCGGCTAGGCGGCGTACAGGTCGAACGTCGATCCGCGGCGCGGACCCGCCACCACGTCCAGCGCCGGATCCACCGTCAGCATCGCCTGGTGCAGGCGCTGCAGCTGCGGGGACGGCTCCACGCCCAGTTCGTCTATCAGGCGGTTGCGCAGCCTGCGGTAGACGTCCAGGGCCGTGGCCTGGCGGCCGGACCGGTACAGCGCGACCATGGCCTGCGAGTGCAGGCCCTCGTGCTGCGGATGGCGGGCGATCAGTTCGGTCAGCTCGGCGATGACCTCGACGTGGCGGCCCAGGCGCAGGTCCGCGTCGATGCGCCGCTCGACGGTCACGAGCCGGCTCTCCTCGAGGCGCATGACCTCGATCTCGAGGATCGGCCCCACCCGTACGTCGACCAGCGCCGGACCGTTCCACAGTCCGAGCGCCCTGCGCAGCATGTCGGCCGCGCGCTCGTCGTCGCCCTCCTCGTACGCGTTCTGCCCGCCGGCCACGAGCGTCTCGTACTCGTGGACGTCGACCGCGTCCGGCGGGATCTGCAGCAAGTAGCCGCCGTGCCGCGTCGCGAGCACGTCCTTCGCGCTGCCCGGGACCCCCGGGCCCATGGCGGTGCCCAGCCTCCTGCGCAGCTGCAGGATGTACGTCTGCAGTGTGGTGAGCGCGCTCTGCGGGAGCTCGGTGCCCCAGATCTCCTCCATGAGGGTCTGTACGGGCATCACCCGCCCCGGGTAGAGCGCGAGCAGCGCCAGGATCTGGCGCGGCTTACCGGCCGTCGGAACAATCGAGCCCCCGTTGACCTCGGCACTCAACGGACCCAGAACCTGAATCTGCACGGTCTCCTCCGTTATTTTGTCGAGTTCTCATCGATTTTCAGCCCTCGACTCCGGCACGCTAGCGGGATCCAGTGCCGTGCCCCCGAATTCTTGAGCAGGTGTCAAGCCGCCCTCCGTCAAGGACGGTTGCAGGTTGAAAACACAGTGGTAGATTCCGCTCAGGGGATTAAAACCGGCGCATTTGCTTACGGCCGCCGGTCTTCGTGTCTTTCCGCAGATCCCGCGAGATCGCCGGGAGGAGGCACCATGGATTTCGGCGCACACGGCACCCGGGACGTACCCGGCGACGCCGGGGTGGACTTCCGCATCCTGGGCCCGGTCGAGGTGTTCGACCGGCGCACGGGGGCGTGCATCGTGCCCTCCGGCTCCAAGCAGCGGGCGCTGCTGGGCGCCCTGGTGGTGCGGGCGGGCCACGTGCTGTCCGCCGAGCGGCTCATCCACGAGCTGTGGGGCGACCGCCCGCCCGTGAGCGCGGCCAACGCGCTCCAGGCCCATGTGGCCCGGCTGCGCCGGCTGCTGCAGGGTGGCGCTGCGGACGGGGACGGCCACGAGTGGATCGCGACCCGTTCGATGGGCTACCTGCTGCGCCCGGGCCGGGCCACCGCCGACGCCCAGCGCTTCCACCGGCTGTCCGCCGAGGGCCGGGCGGCGCTCGGCTCCGACCCCGTGCACGCGGCCGAACTGCTGCGCGGGGCCCTCGCCCTGTGGCGCGGACCGGCGCTCGAGGGCAGTACGCAGGGGCCCATCTGCACGGTGGAGGCGGACCGGCTGGAAGAACTCCGGCTGACCACGCTGGAGACGCTGCACGACGCGAACCTGCGCAGCGGGCGGCACGCCGAGGTCACCCGGGAGCTGGAGCGGCTGACGGCCAGCCACCCCATGCGCGAGCGGCTCTACGACCTCCACATGCTGGCGCTGTACCGGTGCGGCCGGCAGACGGAGGCGCTGGGCGTCTACGAGCGGGCCCGCCGGCGACTGGTGGACGAGCTCGGCGTCGAGCCCGGCCCGGCCCTGCGCGAGCGGATGGAGGCGATCCTGCACCACTCGCCGTCCCTCGCGGTCCCGAGGCCGACACCGCCCGTCCCGCTCGCCCTGCCCATCCCGCCCATCCCGTCCAGCCCGTCCGGCCTGCTCGCCCCGGCGGTCCCGTTCACCCCGCGCGCCCCGGCCGCCTCGCCGGATCCGCATGCGGCCCTGCTCGAACTCGGCCGTGAAATCGCCCGTCTCGGCGACCGGATCGAGTCGCTCAGCCGGGAGCAGGAGGAGCTGATCAGGCGCTTCAACCTGCTGGCCGCCGTGCCGGTGCCGGGCGGGCAGCTCGTCTGACCCTCGCGGGCACCCGTACGCGAAGACGCGAGCGCGCGAAGACCCCCTGCCGGCATCTGCGGCAGGGGGTCTTCGCGCCGGCTCAGGCGAGGCACTGCGAGGGGCGGCCGTGGTACATGGTCATCTCCTGGAACAGGGCGCCGACGTCCAGCGGCGATCCTTCGGGCAGGCCCTGCTCCTCGGCGTATCCGCGGTGGAGGTTGGGCAGCAGGCGCTCGGTGTCCAGCAGGTCGGCGTAGGGGCCGAGGTCGGTGGCGCGGGCCAGCTCGAGCGGGGTCGCGCCGGCCGCGGCGCCCTCCCGGGCCAGGCGCTGGATCCAGCGCAGGTAGGCCTCGTTGGCGTCGAGCAGCTCGGGGCCGCCGACCGGGCCGTGGCCGGGCACGACCGTGGTGGCGCCCAGTGCGCGCAGCCGGTCCAGCGCGCGCAGGGAGCCCGCCACGGACCCCATGACGCAGAACGGCGTGACCCCGTTCATCACGAGGTCGCCGGTGAACAGCACGCCCTGGTCGGGCAGCCAGACGATCGTGTCGTCGGTGGTGTGGGCCGCCGGGCCGATGTGCACGAGCTCGGCCCGGATGTCGCCCACGTGGAGCGTCGTGCGGTCCTGGAAGGTCAGCTCGGGCGGGGTGACCTCGATGTCGCCCCAGCAGACGTCCGGCCACAGCCCGGCCATGTGCAGCCCTGCCGCCCGGACCATGGCCCGGGTCCGCTCGTGGCCGATGGTCAGGGCTTCGGGGAAGACGAAGTTGCCGTAGGTGTGGTCGCCGTGGAAGTGCGTGTTGACCACGGCGCGCGGCGGCCGCGGTGCCAGGCGCAGCGCGGCCCGGCGCAGCTGCCGGGCCCGGTTCTCGGTGGCGGCGGTGTCGACGAGCGCGCTGTGGCCGCCGTCGGTGAGGATGCCGGCGTTGTTCAGGCACCAGCCGCCCTCGGGCTGGACGTACGCGTGGACGCCCTCGGCCACCTCGATGACGGCGCTCTTGGCGTCCACGGGCCACCTCTTTCTACGAAGATCCGGAAATATGAATTCTCGGTCTCCGCACCGCCGCCCCGCTCGACTTTCCCTTGATTTCCCGTCGCATTACGAACTCCGGTTCGCTTTCCTCCACCCGTCTCGATCGAATGTCGAGCGGATTTCCAAGGAAATCGTTTGCGGCCACCCGATGCGGCACGGCGGACCGCGGGTCCGTCATACTCCGGCGGGCTCCGGCAGGACCAGGCGGCGGGGCGCGGCGCGCCCCCACGGGAATCCGTGGTGAAGATGGACGGCCGGCGGCCGGGTGTCGTCGACCTCGACCGCAACCGCCGCCAGCACGTCGGGCACCGGCTCGACCTCCAGGAACCGCCAGCGCGCCGCCGCATCGTCGGCGGGCGGCCGGAAGGACAGGACACCCCGGTCCTCGGCCAGGGTGAACACGAAGGAGTCGAAGGGCAGGCCGAGTCCCAGCCCGCGGGCCTTGGAGTACGCCTCCTTCAGCGTCCACAGGCGCAGGACGCGCCGGTCGCGCGGCCGCCCGGGGGCGGCCCGGGCGATCCACTCCTGCTCCTCGCGGGAGAACGTCGCGATGATGCTCTCCAGACCGCGCTCACCGCGGTCGAGCCGCTCGACGTCGACTCCGATGCGCAGGCCCCGGGAGACGCCCAGCAGGTTGTAGGCGTTGGCGTGCGAGAGGTTGAAGTCCAGCGTGTCGGCGCCGCGCGGCAGACCTCCGGCGGGCGTCTGGAGGAACGGCCGCCCGCGCGAGGAGCGCCAGATGATCGCCTCGGCCTCGGGGATGCCGGTCTCCAGAGCCAGCACCCGGCGCACCAGGGCGTGGGCGACCAGGTACTGGCGGCGGTCGCGTTCGAAGAGGAAGCGGCCGGCCACCTGCTGTTCGTTCTCGTCCAGCCAGTGCGAGGCCAGGGTGGCGGCGATCCCGGGCGCGAGGTCCTCGTTGGGGCAGAACCACAGGTTGACCGGGGCCGGCTCGTTCTCCCCCTGCCCCGCCAAGTCGAAGGACAGCGTGGTCATGCCGAAGCCTCCTCGCCGCCCAGCCACAGCGGTATGCGCAGGAATGCGGATGCGGGCAGCGGTACGGCCACGGTGGCTGCTCCGTGGGCCGGTTCGAGCGCGGTCCAGTCGACGTCGAGCCCGGACAGCCACAGGCCGCGGAGCTGGTGCAGGTGCCCGGCCTGCCAGAGCGCGGCGAGGTACCCGTCCGTCTCGGGTACGCCGCCCAGCCCCAGCGGGTCGGCGCCGCCGTCCCGCAGGTCGGCGCAGGGAGCGCCCTCCCGTACGAACCGCTCCAGGATCCGCACCAGTTCGCCGGTGTCGGCGACGACGGCCGCGAACCGGCAGTCCATGGCGGCCCGGCCGGTGCGCAGGGCGCGGGCGAGCGCCCCGAGCGGGGGCAGCGGGCCCGGTCCGCCGAGCAGCTCGGCGAACCGCCGTGCGGTGGCGGCCAGATGGGCGGGCGTGGGGGCGGACAGCACGAACAGCTCGTCGGCCGCGGGAGACCGGTCCGCCGCCGATCCGGCGGCCGGGGCGGGCACGTACTCCTCGAGGACCACCTGCGCGTCCGCGCCGCCGGCGCCCCGCACGCCGACGCAGATCCGGCGGGGTGCGCCCTCCCCGACCTCCCCGGCCTCCCCGCTCCCCCAGGGCTCTGCCTCGGCGCGGGCGGGGCCGGGTGCCAGGATCCGGTGGCGCAGCTGGAGCACGGCCCGGGTCAGGGCGGCGGCCCCGGTCGCGGGGCCCGCGTCGCCGACGAGGGCGCGTACGGATCCGGCGTTTTCGCGGACGGCGACGGCCGACGCGTCCATCCCGGCCACGCGCAGGGCCTCGCGCAGCACCCGCTGCGCGGGGGCGTCCGCCGGGGCCGCGGGCTGCGTACCGAGATCGGCGCAGGACTCGCGCAGGGCCGCTGCGGCACGCGCGGCGGCTCCCTTGCGCGCGTCGGCGGCCCGGGACCTGCGGCCGGGGCCGGCTGCCGAAGGGTCGGGGGCGGTGTGGCCGACCGCGCTGCCGCGGACCACGCAGTGGATGCTGTCCCCGTCGGCCAGGGCCCGTGCCAGGGGCTTGAGCAGCAGCGCGCCGACGCCTTCGCCCGCCCCGGGGAGCCGGCTGGACGGGTGCAGCAGCAGCCGGACCCCGCCGACGAGCGCGGCGGCACATTCCCCGCGGTGCAGGGCGGCGACGGCGAGATGGAGGGCGACGAGCACGGAGGACTCGGCGGTGTCGACCGACTGGCTGGGGCCGGTCAGGCCGAGCAGGGCGGAGAGCCGGTTGGGCAGGCTCCACTGGCCGCCCGCGGGCATCGGGCGGGGCCGCTCGGACGTCCACGTCCGGGCCGCGAGCAGCAGGTAGTCACCGCTGCCGGCGCCGGTGAACACCCCGACGCTGCGCGGCGTCCCGTCGCGCGCGGTCAGGGCGTCCAGGCGGCCGCCGGTGCAGCCGGCGTCCTCGAGGGCCTCCCAGGCGGTCTCCAGGAACAACCGCTCCTGGGGGTCGATCAGGGCGGCCTCGTGCGCGTCGATCCCGAAGAACTCCGGGTCGAAGTCCTGTACGCGCTCCAGGTAGTGGCCCCGCTCGTCGCCGGGCCGGCCGGCCGGCGGCCGGGAGGCACTGTCGTGCCCGCCGCGCGCGTGCCGCCAGAAGGAGGCGAGGTCGGGGGCGCCCGGGTAGCGGCCGGCCATCCCGACCACCGCGATCGGCTCGGCGCCCGGCCCGGCGGGCGCGAGGGGCTCGGCGGGCTCTGCGGGCGCGGACTCCGCGCTGCGGCCGGGAGCCGGGTGTGCTGCGGCCGGGGACTGCTCCTTGGCGTCCTGCTCCGGCCAGGCGTCCGGCAGTGTGAAGACCACGGGTCCCGAACCGGTGGCGCCACCGGCGGCGCCGGTCAGCAGAGCGGCCACCTGGGCCCGGTCCAGATGGCCGTTCTTGAACCGGGTCAGGACTTCCTTCTCGTCCATCTGGACGTGCTCCTTCTAGGGGGTGTCCGGCGCGTCGGGTCGGATGGGCCGGATCGTCTGGTGCCGTGGACGGCGAGGCGGAGGAGGCGACGCGGCGGGGCGCCTGCCGGCGGTGGCCGGGGGACGTCGGCGAGCGACGACGACGCGGCACGGCGCGGTGCCGGACGAGCCGGGCCGGGCCCTGGTCCGCCGGACATCCCCTGGGGGCTTGAGCTCCTTCAGCCGCGGCGGGCGAGCAGCAGGAGTGCCTCGTCCACGGTGAGCCGGTCGTCGCGGATCGCGTCCAGCAGGACGTCGAGATCGCCGCCCGGCAGCGGCCGTGCGGCAGGGGCAGCGGCGGCGGTGGTGCCGGCGGGGGCGGCGGACGCCGGCCCGGTGGCCGGGCGGAACGCCGGCTCCTGTGCGTGGGGAGCGGGGCTCCCGAGGGCCGCCGGGGCAGGGGCGAGGTCCTGCGCGGCCGCGCCGGTGCGGGCCGCGATGTATGCGGCCATGGCAGCGAGGTTGGGGTGCTCGTAGAGCAGCACCGACCGCTCCTCGAGACCGAAGGTGCGGTTGACGACCGCGATGAACTCGGCGCCCACGATGGAGTCCACACCGAGCACGTTGAACGCGGCGGTGGTGTCGATGTCCCAGGGGTCGCAGCACAGGATCCCCGCGAGCTGCTCCCGCAGCACCTCCGCGATCCGGGTCGCGGCGGCGGCCGCCGGCACCTGCCGCTCGAGGCCCGTGGCCGGCGCCGGAAGGGCAGCTGCCGGGACGGCGGCGGCTGCGGCCGCGACCGCCGCCGCGGAGACGGCGCGGGTGACGGGGGCGGGCACGGGCGCTGCGGCCGCGCTGCGCGCCGCCCGCGCGACCTCGCGTGCGAAGGACGCCGGTGTCGGGAAGTCGTACAGGTCGGTCGCCAGCACCCGCAGTCCGTACCGGGTGTTGACGACGGCGACGAACTCCACGACCAGCAGGGAGTCGAGCCCCATGGACTGGAAGGTCTGCTCGGGGTCGATCTTCTCGGGCTTGATCCGCAGCACGTCGCCGAGGACGCCGATGAGGTCCGTCAGTACGTCCGCAGGATGTTCATTCGTCATCGCAGGCTCCTCCAAGTCGTCGGTGGCGCACGGTCACGCGGTGCTGCCCGAGAACACCGGCCGGGACCGGCGGGCCGTGGGTGCGTCCAGGGCGTCGCCCACGAGGCGGGGCGCGGGGTCGGTACCCGGCATCCCGACGCGGAAGTTCTTCTCCGCGCCCTCGGGAACCAGGCAGGGCAGCAGCAGCGACCACACCCCGGCCACCCGGCGCTGGAGCTCGGCGTACGGCATCCCGGTGCCGGCCAGCGATTCGATCCCGCAGCTCGCCGCGGCGACCAGCGACTCGATGCTCTCCCAGCGGCCCTCGGCGCGGAGTTCACCCGCGTCGCGGGCCTGGCGCAGCAGTCCGCAGACCTCTGCGAGCCAGATCCGGTGGAAGTCGGTGGCGAGCGCGGTCAGTCCCGCGCACTCCTTGGTGATGCGGAAGCTGGCCGGGATCGCCGGCTCCTCGCGCAGGTTGAGCGCGAGCCAGTGCGTCGTGTTGATCAGCGTCTGGAGCGGAGAGAGGCCGGATGCGCGCAGTTCGCGCACCGACGCGTGCAGCAGCTCGCAGCCTCGCAGCTGGACCGCCTCCGCCAGTTCGTCTTTGGAGGCGAAGTGGAAGTACAGCGCCCCCTTGGTCACTCCGGCGAACGCGGCGATCTCACCGAGTGTCGCGTTCGCATAGCCGTTGCGGTGGAACATCTCGGCCCCCGCATGGACGAGCTTCCTGCGGGTCCGCTCCGACCTGTCCTGCATCGCGCTGCCTCCTCGGCCCGTGGTCCGGGCGCGCGTCCGGCCCGGCGAGCCGATCGCGGCCGCGTTCCTCGTATCGCGTAGGGCCATCTCAGCCCACGCGTACGAGTCGCTCGCTGTTCGTGTCCGTGGCCACCGGACTCTCGGGGCTGGCCATCAGGATCGAGCGCTGCAGCCGGCGCAGGGCGGCCGACGGCTCGAGCCCGAGTTCGCGCACCAGGGTGGCGCGCAGCCGCTGGTAGACGTCGAGGGCCTCGCCCCGGCGGCCGGAGCGGTGCAGGGCCAGCATGAACTGGCCGTGCAGGTTCTCGTGGGTGCGGTACCGGCTGGCCAGCACGGTCAGCTCGGCGAGCAGTTCGCGGTGTCGCCCGAGCCGCAGATCGGCCTCGATGCGCTGGTCGAGCGCACAGAGCCGGGTCTCCTCGAGCCGCCGGGCCTCCATGTCCAGCTGGATCCCGCCGTGCACGTCGGCGAAGGCGGGCCCCGACCACAGGGCGAGCGCCTCGCGCAGCTGCCGGGCCGCGCCCGGGAAGTCGCCCGCGTCCATCGCCCGGTAGCCGATGCCGGCGAGCCGGTCGAACTCGCGGACGTCGCTGGTGCCGCCGCCGCTGTTGAGCAGGTAGCCGCCGGGCAGCGTGACGAGCACGTCCTTGGCTGTGCGCCGGCCTGCGGCGCCCTCGGCACCTTCGCCGCCTTCTGTGGCGGCCGCGCCCTGCTCCAGTGCGCTCGCGATGAGGGCCCGCAGCTGCAGCACGTAGGTCTGCAGTGTGGTGCGTGCGCTGCGCGGCGGTGCACCCGCCCACAGCTCCTCGATCAGAGCCGACACCGGGACGACCTGATCGGCATGGAGCGCGAGCAGCGCCAGCACCTGTCGCGGCTTGGGGGCTGTCGGCGTTACGGAGACTCCTTGCTCCCGAACCGCCAGTGTTCCCAGTACTTCGATGTCCACGCGTACTCCCCTGTCCGTGGATGAGCCGACCTCAGTAAAAAACAGGACCGGCGGTTTGTCAATACGAAACCGACCGTGCTGTTTTTATTTCTTCGCCCACCTAAAGATCTCCCGCATAACGCTCTGACCTGCACATTCACCCCAAGCGGAGACGGCGAGACCCGCTTCGACTACGCTCCGCTCCCCCTCCAAAGCAGACCGAGGCGGACAAGAACAGACCATCAGGTATCCACCTGGAGGGCCGGGCCGGCACACGAAAGCCCCGGCCCTCCGCGGGGTGCGGGAAGGGCCGGGGCACTGGCGCGGCATCCCCTACGACTCGCGGATGCCCTCGGCATCGAGGTCCACGAGGAGGGGGGCGGGTACGAGCGTCGGCAGCAGGAGCCGCCAGAACCGGGTGACCGTGGACGCCGAGAGCCACGCCGCGTCCCGGGCGCCGAGCACCTCGAAGCCCACGGTCGCCGCCACCACGGCGGTCACCACGTCCCGGGCCGCCACACCGGGGTGCAACTCGCCCTCGGCGTCGGCCCGTTCCAGCGTATCCTCGACCCACCTCCGCCAGCGCACGCGCAGATCGGACTGCGACACACGGGACGGCTCCCCGCTCAGCTCGAATCCGGCCCGCAGCACCACATCGGTGCGCAGCGCCGCGGCGAGCCCGTAGGTGACGTCGACGAGGAGCTGCACACGGCCCGCCCCGGGCGCCGGCCCGGCGTCCGTGACGGCCAGCAGCCGGGTGAGCGCCGCCGCCTCGACGGCGTCCGCCAGCGCGGCCTTGCTCGCGAAGTGGAAGTGCAGCGCCCCGTTGCTCACCCCGGCCAGCGAACTGATCCCGGTGAGCGACGCCACCGAGAAACCCTCCCGGTCGAAGATCTGCGCCGCGGACCGGATCAGGCTTTCACGCGTGCGCGCCGCGCGCTCCTGTTTGACCATCGACTGCTCCGTCACTGCGAGGGGTTGCCGCACCGGCCGAAGGGCAGGCAGGCCGGGGGCGCTGTCACGGAGCGGCCGGGGGAGCTGATCGCGATGGCACCCCGGCGCCGCCCTCACAGTCACACCAGACCATCCCCCGCGAGGCGGCCGCTGCTCCGTACACCCACCCTAACAAACCGCTCATGCGGTTTTTGCTCAGGATGCGTGGCCCATTCCGGACCGACAAGGGGCGCGCCGGTTCACGGCCACCCTCGACACAGGCACTGGAGAACCACTCGCGTCCCCCTGGACACACGCGGAGAAGCGAGGATCCTGAGACTGCGGCCAGAGCGGGCGGAAAGTGGCCACAGGCCTCTGAGCAGGGAGGACTGCCAACAAGAAGCAGATCGTTCCACCCACCCCTAGGCGGAGGCTCTGGTACCGCTAGAAATTAAACCGGTTGGTATGTATCTTTCGAGCCGAGGGCATACAAGCCATCACTCGCCAGCGGAGCCCAGGGGGAGCAATGTCTGCGAGCACGTTCCACGTCGAACGCCCGGCAATCGCCGCTTACCAGGCGGCATTCATGGCGGAGTCACGGTCCGATCTGGCCGCCCTCCGCTATCCCACCCTGACGACCACCGTGCCCAAGGAGCTGGTGCACCGGGCGGCCGTGGCCGAGGTCATGCTCACCGGCTGGGAGCGGGAGGACGACGCCCGTTTCCGGGTGGAGGCGCAGTGGCCGCGCAGCCACAGCTTCTTCATCCCCATCGACGGGGAGTACCACGACCCGCTCATGGCCGCCGAGACGATCCGCCAGGCCGGAGCCCTTATCTCACACGCCGAGTTCGGCGTGCCTTTCGGCCATCAGTTCCTGATCCGGGAGATCGGGCTCACCGTCTATCCGGAGCACCTCAGGGTTTGCCAGACCCCCGCCTCCCTCGACATCGAGATCACGTGCTTCGACGTGAAGCGACGGGGTGGCCACCTGTCGGGGATGACGTACGAGTCCGTCGTCCGTCGCGAGGGACTGATCGTGGCCACGGGGCGGCTCTCCTTCACCTGCGTCAGCCCGGCCGTCTACAGGCGGGTCCGCCCCCAGCACGTCTTCCGCGCGGACCACCCCATGGTGGCGCTGACCGCTCCCATGGCGCCGCAGAGCGTGGGGCGCACCTCGCCGGCCGACGTGGTGCTCTCCCCCATCGGTCACAGCAATCGCTGGCAGCTGCGGCTGAACTCCCGCCACCCCGTGCTGTTCGACCACCCGGTCGACCACGTCCCGGGCATGCTGCTGCTCGAGGCCGCCCGGCAGGGCGCGGCCGCCGTGCTGAACCGTTCCTCCTTCATCCCGCTCGGCGTCACGACCGAGTACAAGCAGTACACCGAGCTGGACGAGCCCTGCTTCATCGAGGCCCACCGGCTCGGGCCCGCCACCCCCGGAGGGGAAGAAAGAGTGCGGGTGACGGGCTACCAGGGCGGAGCGCTCACCTTCAGCTCCCTCGTGACTGCGGCCCCGGACGCCGTCTGATCCCGGAGCTCGCCCCCGACGCTGCATGGACCACCAGACGGGCCGGGCAGGACGCAGGCCCGGCCGAGGAGACGGATTCACGCCCATCGCACCTCTACGCCCGACCACGAGGCCATCGGAGAGCCAATCACCGGTAAGACATGCCCGAGTCTGTCATGTGTTGGTTGGCCCGGGGGGCGTCCGCTGTAAGATACGAACTAGACGGTTTGTATACAGAGCCTTTCCAAGGGTTCGTGAACCAAGTGGAGGGCACCATGGCCGAGCAGGAACGGGCCATCCGCACGCGTCGAGCCATCTTGCTGGCGGCGGCAAAGGTCTTCCAGGAGCGCGGCTACCAGACAGCGACGATCTCGGAGATCCTCTCCACTGCCGGGGTGACCAAGGGGGCCCTGTACTTCCACTTCCAGTCGAAGGATGAGCTGGCGCAAGGCGTGCTGACCGCGCAGCACCAGGACCTCGTCATCCCGGACCGCACGACCAAGCTCCAGGAGATCGTGGACATGGTCGCGCTCCACACCTACCGGTTGCAGACCAATCCCATGGTCCGGGCCAGCGTACGGCTGGCGATGGACCAGCGGGCGGCC
The DNA here is from genome assembly GCF_042890265.1 of Streptomyces sp. NPDC002209. Taxonomy (NCBI): domain Bacteria; kingdom Bacillati; phylum Actinomycetota; class Actinomycetes; order Kitasatosporales; family Streptomycetaceae; genus Streptomyces; species Streptomyces sp. NPDC002209. The sequence goes on from NZ_JBIARX010000025.1 coordinate 23,994, forward strand.
GACCTCGACCGAAGCGGCCCTTGGCAGGACTGGGTCGACGGCGTCCGGGTGAAGCTGGAGCTCGCGCAGGCCCAAGGCGAGCTGCTCCCCCAAGTCCAGGCGGGCGAGACCGCCGACGTCATCGTCGGCGCCTATGCCGGCATCCAGTCGATGTCGCAGGCGATCAGCGACTACGAGGACCTCGTGGTCAGGGTCTCCGCACTGCTGCGCCACCTGCTGCCCAGCATCGCCCAGCCCTCGGTCCTCCCGTCCTTGGACCTCACCGAGAGCCGGGGCGCGCGCGTCTATGAAGAGGCTCTGGAGTTCTCCAAGCAGCTGGCCGCCGCCGGATAGGCAGACGACGCACGCGCACGTGCAACCCCCTCCGGCCGGGCCGGTGTTGCCCCCCCGGCCACTTGAAAAAATACCGCCACCCTGTTCTTTTTCACGCCGACGCCCACTCCGGACGCCCACGGCATCAGCCCCGCATCGCCGACGACATCGGTCCGCCCTCGGAGCGCTCGGTCTTGCGCCCCTTGATGCCCGGCGCCAAGGTCTTGGCGTCCACGGCCTCCGCAGGCGCCCCCGTGGCATACAGCCCGTCGGGGGCGGTGTCCCGGTCGTGCGGGAGCAGCCAGAACACCCGGCGCCGGAACGTGCCGGAGGAGCGGGAAGGCTTGGCGCCCGGCCCCAGCACGGCGTAGCCGACCATCCGTCCGTCGCGGTGGTACGCGGGCCTGCCGCGCCGCGTCGGCAGCCGGTCGAGGCTCTGGCGGACGTAGTCGAGCCGGCTGATGTCCTCGAGCCAGACGAGGTCCACTTCGTGGACGATCTCGTCCTCTGCGATGAGGGCGCTCATGCTGTCTCCTCGTCCGCGAGCAGGCCGATGCCCGGGTAGTACTTGCGCTGGTTGGACAGGATCATCTGCTTGGGCGACGCCAGCCCCACCGCCTCGCGGACACGTGCCGCGAAAGCCCGGGACGAGATCGCCGGGGCCCCCTCATTCTGGCACCAGCTCCTGTAGGCCGCGTAGAGCAGGGCCTGCTCCGCCCGCAGATCGGGCTCGAGCCGGCAGGTCTCGCCGATGAAGCGCCCGGTGTGGTCCTCGGTCTCGGCGTACGCCGTGGTCGCGATGCGGACCCGCTCGGGACCCGTGAGGTCCTTGTCTCCGCCGAGGTACCGGCGGGCCCCCTCTATCAGCCAGTTGAGGATGCCCGGCCCCTCCTGGGTGACGAGGATGTCCGCCAGGTTGTCGATCTTGCGGTCGTCGGAGACGACCCGCTCGAACGGGATCAGCCGCATGCGCCGCCAGAACGCGAAGCCGCCGGTGCCCACTTCGGGGCGGTGGTTGCCCAGCAGCCACAGTTTGTGCGTCGGCTCGAAGCTGAAGAAGTCCTGCCGCATCCGGCGCGCCTTGATGCGGTCGCCGCCGGTGAGCAGCTTGACGCGGGCCTCGTCGAAACGGTCGCCCGGCTTGACCTCGCTGCACACGATCACCCGCCGGCCGTGCAGCTCCGCGAGGTCCGTCGGATGGCCCTCGTACGGGCGGGCCATCAGGAACCCGGGGGGCGCCGCGTCCGCGTAGTCGCCAAGCAGCTTCATCAGGACATCCAGCAGTACGGACTTGCCGTTCTTGCCGGAGCCGAACAGGAACGGCATGACCTGCGCACCCACGTCGCCGGTGACGGAGTAGCCGAGCAGCAGCTGCAGGAAGTCGATCATCTGCGCGCCCTCGGCCCCCTCGCCGAAGGTGTCGGTCAGGAAGCGGTTCCAGCGCGGGGTGGGCATCGGCCGGGGCGCCGCCGAGGTGGAGCGCGAGTGGAAGTCTTTCGTGGGCTCGGCGGGGCGGACGTGCCCGGTGCGCAGGTCGACGACTCCTGCGGGCGTGCACAGCGCGTAAGGGTCGGCGTCCAGGCGCGCCGCGTTGAGCACCATGCCCGGCGCAGACTTCGCCTGGGTGAGCATCGCGTTCATCCCGCTCGTGCTGAGCGCACGGCGGCGGTGCTGCTGCAGCGCGGCCGAGGTGTGGATCCCGCGGGGGTCGGTGCCGGCGATGCTCTCCGCCAAGTCTCCGGCGGCCCATACGACCGTGTCGTCCTCGTCGATCTGCCAGCGGGTGCCGTCCCACCGGAACCAGCCGATGCCGGGCACGTGGCGGTAGTCGTTGCTGTAGAGCTTGACGAACAGTTTGGCGTTGCCGCGATCAGTGAGCGTGTCGGGCAGCAGTCCGTCCGCCGTCGCCTCGCCGGCCGCCGCCGCCGCGATGCCGGCGGCGTCCGCGTCCGGGCCCGCGGAGCCCGTGCGGGAGCCCCGGGAATCGCCGGACTCCACGGACTCCCGGGGCGCCGGGACGGGCTGCGCGAGGATCTGCGCGGCGACGGCCTGCACGTCGAAGCCGGACAGCATGCTGTCGTTCTCCACGCTCACACGCGGCCTCCGAGCGCCAGCGGGCGCGCCAGACCCGCGCCCAGGCCGCCGCGGATGATGGCGCTGCACCGGCGCTGCTGCCCGGGGCGGGCCCGCTCGGCCATCTCCTGCAGGGCGCGGGCGGCCTCGGCCCGGGTGACGTACCCCGCGGCGACCAGTCCGCCCGCCGTGTAGGCGGCACGGTTCAGCTTCTCGGAGAACGCCGCCCCCTCAGGTACGGCTGCGCAGGCGGCGACCTCGGCGAGGACCCCCGCCAGGACCCGCTCCGAAGCCCCGCGTTCGCCGCCCGCAGCGATGACGGCCTGCCGGGCGCGCGGCGGTACGGGCCGGGGCCCGGACACCGCCGGGGACGAGAGCGCCGACGGCAGGTGCCCGGTGCGCTCCAGCTCCCGGGCGAGCCAGCCGGGCAGCGGCGCGGGCTGCCGCACGGCTCCCTCCGGCCGGTAGACGCCCGAGCGGGTGACGGTGCCCGGGGCCACGATGTACCCGCCGTGCGCGCGTACATCGACCTGCCAGGCCAGGGCCCGGCTGCCGCCCGACCCGGCCGAACACTGCCAGCGCCGGGCCGCGTCGTCGCGGTACCACACGTGCAGCCCGCCGGACGGAGTCCGTACTCGCAGGGTGGAGCCGTCGTCCGCCGGACTCGCGCAGCCGCGCAGGGCGGCCAGTACGCCCAGGGTGTGGAAGCCGTTGGCCAGTCCGGTCAGGTCGACCTCGGGGTTGATCCCGACGCCGGGCAGCAGCCGGTTGCGGTCGGGCAGTTCCCGGCCGTGCGCATCGATGTCGATGACGACCAGGCCGGCGGCACCGGTGGCGACGCCGACACCCATGTCCGGGCGGGCTCCCCACCACTGCTCGATCCGGTCCGGGTCGAGCGTGGCCGCATGGAAGCCGTGGCACCAGCGGCCCGCGGCGAGGCAGGCACAGCCCGCCCGGTCGTGCCCGGAGGGCCGGCACGGGTCACAGTTGCCCACGGGTGTCTTGCGGCCCGGTGCGAGGGGGTGAACCGGCCATCCCTGGCTCGCACACCACAGGGCAGTCGTCAGGGGGTGCGACCCACCAGGGGCAGCTCGCATGAACTGCCCCGCGTCGCTGCGCGAAACCCGCAGCTCAGCTGCCATTCACTTCCCCCATCAGCGACTGAAGCGACTCAACGCCCAAAATCAGATTAGCGAAACCCCTGTGAGACAAGGGATACCTGAGCCAGAACAGATGTACGCCGCTCAGGCGGCGTCGGCGACCGAGCGGCTGAGCGACTGAAGCCACAGTTACTGACGCCTGTTCAGTCGCTTGCCGCCCGCTGCACAGAACACCAGGTCACAGCCTTGCGCAAGGCAGAACAGCGACTGAAGCGACTGAAGTCCCCCATATATGACGCATGCACACGCGCACACACACGCGCACGAATGTCGCCATAAGCCCGGGGCTTCGGTCGCTTCAGTCGCTGCCTCCCCCCAACCAGGGCCTCTGGCCTGGGATTTTGCTGTTCTTCTCGGAGCGACTGGAAGATTGCTCAGTCGCTTTCCGTCCGTCGCTGCCCCGTGCCCGCCTCCTCCAGGCCCGTTCGAGCCCCCTTGCGGTCTGCCCCGAGCCGGGAGCGAGCACCTGCCGATCCGTCCCCACCCGGGAGTTCCTCCCGCGCCGGGGCCGAGCGGAGTGCCAGGCGCGTCACCAGGGCCGCGAAGATGAGCAGGGCCCCGAGCGGTGTGGAGCCTTGCTGGATCAGGATGTAGAGGGCCATGACGCGGCCGCGGTACTGCGGATCGGTACCCAGCTGTATGTGCTGGTACGTGGCCTGGGCGAAGTACAGCGTGGCGAAACCCGTGAGGGCCAGCAGGGCCACGGCCGTCACGGCCGTGGGTGCCCAGCCCGCGGCGGCCTCGACGGCACCGAAGCCGAGGGCGGCCACGACGACCATGCGGGCGGAGGGCCGGACCCGCCGCCCGGCAGTGGCCAGGGCCGCGAGGAGGGACCCCACGGCCATCGCCGTGGTGAACATGCCGAACAGGCTGACGGCGGCGACCAGGCCGATGACCGGGACGAGGTCGCGCCGCCCGGCCGTGTAGCGCAGGCCGTCGCGCACCCCCGCCCCGGCGGCCGGCTTCTCCTGTACGGGCGGCTCGTGCAGTTCCGCCGGACGCATCAGGCACAGGGTGATGACGGTCCCGAAGAAGGTGACGGCGTTCATCACCATCACCGGGCCGGTGCCGACGGCGCTGATGAGCAGGCCTGCCCCGGCGGGTCCGACGATCTGCGCGATGTTGGAGTACGTGGCGGTGATCGCGGAGGCGCTGGGGAGCAGCTCCGGACCGACCATCTCGCTGACGAACGCCATCCGGGCCGGGGTTTCCACGGCGTTGATGCAGCCCACGGCCAGGGCCAGCAGGTTGATGTGCCACAGCCGGACCTCACCGGCCAGGACGAGCACCGCCAGCAGCAGCGCCAGGCCCCCGGCGGCGACATTGGCGGCGACCAGGAGCCGCCGCTTGTCATAGCGGTCGGCCATCAGGCCGCCGTACAGGGTGAGCAGCAGGATCGGGGTGAACTGGAGTGCGGTGACCGTTCCGAGGGCGGTGACGGAGTCGGAGCTCAGGGACAGCACGAGCCAGTCCTGGGCGACGATCATCATCCATGTGCCGATGGCGGAGACGGCCTGGCCGACCGTGAAGAGGCGGAAGCTGCGAACAGTCAGGGAGGGGAATGCGGACGACGTCCCCAGGCATCCCCCCTCCTGCCGCGCCGATTACGGGGTGGTCAGCAAAGACCGGAGCTTCTCCGCATAGGCCCTGGGGTGCGTGGTGTTCCCGTTGTGCCCGCCCGGGAAGGTCTGTATCCCGGCCCCCAGCAGGTCCGCCAGTTCCATGGCGCACCGGTGGTCGAACACCCCTGCCGGTGTCTCGGCACCGACCGCCGGGACGATCCGGGTCTGCGTGCGGGCCAGTTCGGCCGGGTCGAGGGTGTCCCCGATGACCGCCGACAGGTCGTGTTCGATGAAGTAGTCGAAGTTGGCGCGCCGCTGGTCGTCGATCGGCTGCGGGGTCAGGCCCGGCTCGGTGTCCTGCCGGGAGGGGTCGATGCCCACCGCTCGGGCCATCTCCGCAAACACCCCGCTGAGCCCGCCCGCCCGGTACAGCCCCTGCAGCCCGGCGAGCTCCGCCTCGTGACGGTCCCGCAGCTGCGCAGGCAGCAGCCGCGGGGCCACCGGCTCGTGGGCCACCAGGGTGCTCACCTGCCCCGGATACCGTGCGGCCACGTGCAGCCCGATCAGGGCTCCCATGCTGCACCCCAGCATCAGGGCGGGCTCGTCCGTGACGGCTGCGAGCAGCCGGTGCACGTCTTCGGCGTGCTCCTCGAGCGAGGTGGTCCGCCCGGGCTCCTCGAGCCGGCTGCGCGAGAGGCCGCGGCGGTCGTAGGTCAGGACCCTGAAGGTATCGGTGAGATGGGGAACCATGTCGACGGTGCGGTCCGCGTCCCCCTCCCCGCTCTGTGCGATGAGCAGCAGCGGGCCGGAGCCCTGGATGCGGTAGTGCAGCGTGGCACCGGCCACCGCCAGGATCCCCATGGTGTTGCTGTTGCCGTGAACGGTGTTGGACATGACGACTCCCCCAAGATGTCTGCCGCAACGGCCTTCGCCCGCTGCTCTGCGATCAGCCTAATCCATCGAATCAGATACATCAAGAGAGATGTATCCACCTTGATGTATCTTGCCTCCATGGATGGAATCGAACTGTTCCTGCTGGGCCGGGCCCTGATGAAGCTCGGCGAGGAAGCCCTGCCCGAACCCCCCGGCGGTCCGGGCCAGTACGCGGGCAGCACCCGCTCCGTGGTCATCGTCGCCGGGGACATCGCCGCGCACCCCGACACCACCGTCGGCGAGACGGCTCAGCGCACCGGGCTGCCCCAGAGCCAGGTCTCCACCGCCGTCGCCCGCCTCCGCGAGGCCGGTTCCGTCCGGACGGCCCCCGACCCCGCCGACCGCCGCCGCACGCTGGTCCGCCCGGCCCCGACGGTCTCCGACCGCGTGGCCGCCGTCCGGGCCGCGGGCTCCTCCAAGGTCGAGGACGCCCTCGCGAAGGCCCTCGGCACCGCCGAGGCCGCCCGCCTCCCGGAGGTCACCGAGGCCCTGGAGCTCCTGGCCCGGCACTTGGTCCGGGAACCCCGCTAGCCCGCCCAGCTAGCCTGCCCCGGGGCCCCGCCGAACAGCCCCGCCGAAGGCCCCGGCCCCGCCCCTCAGCCCGCCTGCGGGCCGAACTCGCCCGTCAGCAGCAGCTTCTTCTGCGGCTTGCCCATCGCGTTGCGCGGAACCGCCGCCACGAACCGCACCTCGCGCGGCCGCTTGTGCACGGACAGGTGCGCGGCGACGAACTCCGTGAGCTCGGCGCCCGTCACCCCCTCCGCGACGACGAAGGCGACGATCCGCTGCCCCAGGTCCGCGTCCGGCACCCCCACCACCGCGGCCTCGCTGACCTTGGGGTGGTCCAGCAGTGCGTTCTCGATCTCCCCGGCGCCGATCCGGTAGCCGCCCGACTTGATCATGTCGATGGAGGCCCGCCCCACGATCCGGTGCACCCCGTCCGCCTCGTCCACGGCCGCGATGTCGCCCGTACGGAACCACCCGTCCTCGGTGTACGCGGCCGCCGTGGCCTCCGGACGTCCCAGGTATCCCGCGAACAACGTCGGCCCGGTCAGCTGGAGTTCCCCGATCTCCGCGCCCGGCTCGGCCGCGATCCGGGTCCTCGTCCCCGGGAGCGGGGTGCCGACCGTACCGGGGCGGACCTCGCCGCCCGCGCGCCCGCTGACGGTGATCAGCGTCTCCGTCATCCCGTAGCGCTCCACGGGCCGCAGCCCGGTCAGCCGCTCCAGGTCCCGGAAGACCGGCGCGGGCAGTGCGGCGCTGCCCGAGACCAGCAGCCGGGCCCCGGACAGCGCGGCCGCGGCCTCCGGGGCCGCGGCGATACGGGACCACACGGTCGGCACCCCGAAGTACAGGCTCCCGCCCGCCGCCGCATACGCCTCGGGCGTCGGCCGCCCGGTGTGCACGAGGCGGCTGCCGGTGCGCAGGGCCCCGAGCACGCCGAGCACGAGCCCGTGCACGTGGAACAGCGGCAGCCCGTGCACCAGCGTGTCCTCGGCGCTCCACTGCCAGGCTCCGGCGAGCGCGTCCAGGTCGGCGGCCAGCGCCGCGCCGGTCAGCACCACGCCCTTGGGCGCGCCCGTGGTCCCGGAGGTGTACAGCACCAGCGCCGGGTCCTCGGGGGCTGCGGCGGGCCCGTTCCAGTCGGAGCGCCGGGCGAAGTCCACGTCCACGAGCTCCGCCCCGGAGTCCCGCAGGATGTGCTCGCGCTCGGCGGGCCCGGCGTCGGGCGGCAGCGGTACGAACGGCACCCCGGCCAGCAGCCCGCCGACCATGGCCGCGACGGTCTCGAGGGAGGCCGTCGCGGTCACCGCGAAGGCCTTCGCCCCGGCCACGTCGGCTGCCACCGCGCGCGCGGCGCCCAGCAGCTCCTCGTACGAGGCGGTCCGCCCCGCGACGCCGATCGCGTCCTCGCGGTCGCCGTACACCCCGTCCAATGCGGTCAGCACGGTCACGTCCCCCTCGGTGTTCCTTCGGCCTGGTCGGCCCCAGGCTACGGCCCGGCTCCCGCCCACCGGGCGACACCGGCCCGCCTGCGCTCGAGGCGGAGTCAAAGCCCGCTTCCGCCCGCCCGCTGCCGCCCGGCGGCACCCACCGCGCCGCACCGCATCCGCAGCGCCCCCGCACGGGGCCCGGGGCCGAAGCCCCGGGCCCCGCCCGGTCAGATGACGCCCTGCGCCAGCATCGCGTCCGCGACCCGCTCGAACCCGGCGATGTTCGCGCCGGTGACGTAGTCGCCCGGGGCCCCGTACCGCTCGGCGGTCTCGTACGCGACGGCGTGGATCGAGCGCATGATGCCGGCGAGCTCGTCCTCGACCCGCTGCGCGCTCCAGGCCACCCGCCCGGCGTTCTGGCTCATCTCGAGGGCGCTGACCGCGACCCCGCCCGCGTTGGCCGCCTTGCCGGGCCCGAACGCGACCCCGGCCTCCTGCAGGATCCGTACGGCCTCGGGAGTGGTCGGCATGTTGGCGCCCTCGGAGACCGCCTTGACCCCGCCCGCGACGAGCGTACGGGCGTCCTGCGCGGTCAGTTCGTTCTGCGTGGCGGAGGGGAAGGCGACGTCCGCCGGCACCTCCCAGACCCGCCCGCCGGGCACGAACCGTGCCGAGGATCCGCGGCGCGCCGCGTAGTCGCTCACGCGCCCGCGCTCGACCTCCTTGACCTGCTTGAGCAGCGCCAGGTCGATGCCCTTGTCGTCGACGACGTAGCCCTTCGAGTCCGAGCAGGTCAGCGGGTTCGCGCCGAGCTGCTGGAGCTTCTCGATCGTGTACAGCGCGACATTGCCGGAGCCGGAGACCACCGCGGTCAGCCCGTCCAGCGACTCGCCCCGGACCGCCAGCATCTCGGCGGCGAACAGCACGCTCCCGTAGCCGGTCGCCTGCGGCCGGATCGCGGACCCGCCCCAGCCCTGGCCCTTGCCGGTCAGGACGCCGGCCTCCCAGCGGTTGGTGATGCGCCGGTACTGGCCGAAGAGGTAGCCGATCTCGCGGCCGCCGACGCCGATGTCCCCGGCGGGCACGTCGGTGTGCTCGCCGATGTGCCGGTGCAGCTCGGTCATGAAGGACTGGCAGAAGCGCATGACCTCGGCGTCCGACCTGCCGTGCGGGTCGAAGTCGCTGCCGCCCTTGCCGCCGCCGATCCCCAGGCCGGTCAGGGCGTTCTTGAAGATCTGCTCGAAGCCCAGGAACTTCACCACGCCGATGTCCACCGACGGGTGGAAGCGCAGGCCGCCCTTGTACGGGCCGAGCGCGCTGTTGAACTCGACGCGGTAGCCGCGGTTGACGTGGACGCGGCCCCGGTCGTCCTGCCACGGGACGCGGAAGAGGATCTGCCGCTCGGGTTCCGTGAGCCGCTCCACCAGGGCCACGGCCGGGTCGGCGTACTCGGGCCGGGCGGCGAAGACGGGGGCCAGGCTCTCGAGGACCTCCCGTACCGCCTGGTGGAACTCGGGCTGCGCGGGGTTGCGGCGCTCGATCTCGGCCCGCAGGTCTTCCAGCCTGTCCTTCGAGTCCTTCACGTGTGTCCCTCCAGGGATTGCGCGGTGCGTAGACGACGGCAGGTGCATGGTGCCCGCTCAGAGAGTCGCTCCGGGGAGGACTTCCGTTCCCCGGACGGCGGACATCCCCGTGAATCCCCCGCGACACGCGGCCCTACTGCCCCTACGATCGGCAGCCTTGACGATTCGATGACCCGTGCATGACCGCGAACAGACCATGCACAGACCATGCACAGACCAGTCACGGGCCACGAGCGGACGCCGAGCAGACCACCACCAGGGGGAAACGGACGTGGACATCGCAGGGCTCGTCTCACTCATCGCCGCGACGATCACGACGGGCCTGATGGCGGGCCTGTTCTTCGCCTTCGACGTCTCGGTGATGCCGGCGCTGGGACGCTCGGACGACCGGACGTTCATCGCGGTCATGCAGCGCATCAACGTCGCGATCATCAACGGCTGGTTCATGATCGGCTTCCTCGGCTCCCTGCTGTTCACGGGCCTCGCGCTGGCCCTGCACCTCGCCTCCGGCGCAGGCGAGGTGGCGCCGCCGCTGATCGGTGCGCTCGTCGCGTACGCCCTCCAGCTTGGTGTCACCGGCAGGGTCAACATCCCGCTCAACAACGCCCTGGACCAGGCCGGTCCCGTCGAGCGCATCGCCGATCCGGCCGCCGTCCGCGACGCCTTCGCGTCGCGCTGGGTGCCGGCCAACCGCTGGCGGACGCTGCTGTGCACGATCGCCCTCGGCTGCCTGGCCTGGGCCCTCGTACTGCACGGCCGCCTCTGACGCCGCCGCGGCTCAGCGCGCGGTGGCCCGCCCGTACAGCACCAGGGCCCGCGCGAGGGCCGTCAGGGCCGCCGTGCAGAGCAGGGTGCGGATGATGTTCGTGGTCACCCAGGTCCCCTTGAACTTGTCCACGATCGAGAAGTCGGTCAGCTTCGCCGCGTCGCCCGCGTCGGCCAGCTCGTTGTTCAGCGGGATGTTCACGGTGAAGGTGATCACCAGGACGACGAGGTACAGGGCGGCCGCCGCCCCCACCCACACCGCGACCCCGCGCCGGCCCTTGCGGTACTCGAGGACCGCCGAGGCGACGGCGGCGAGCAGGGCCACCACGAAGACGGTGCCGAACAGCCCGTTCCCGTCGATGACCGCGTTGAAGTTCTGCATCGCGGTGACGTACGTCCGCTCGTCGCCCCGCGCCAGGCCCGGCATCACCGAGACGTCGAACGCGAAGAACAGGCCCGCCATCAGGCCCACGAGCACGGTCGAGACCATGAGCAGGACGGTCGCGATCCGGTTGCTGCCGTCGGCTGTGTTCGTCTGCACGAGAGGCTCCCATCTGGTCGATATGGTCGTACTGCCACGGGTTGTGCTGTCATCTCGAAAATCTTCGGTGCCTGCGCCGGACACACCCTCGGTAGGGTGCGGCCATGAGCACCTCCGCACTCCGCCTGGAGCCGGTCACCGCAGCCAACTTCGACGCGGTGTGCGCGGTACAGGTACGTCCCGACCAGGCCCATCTCGTCTCCCCCGTGGTCAAGTCCCTGGCCGAGGCCTACGTCCACGGGGACACCGCCTGGCCGCGCGCCGTCCTCGACGGCGACGAGGTCGTCGGCTTCGTCATGGCCTTCGTCGACATCGCCTGGGCCCCGGAGAGGGACCCCGCCGACATCCGCTCGGGCATCTGGCGCCTGAACGTCGATGCCGCCCACCAGGCCAAGGGCTACGGCCGGTTCGCGGTCCAGGCCGTCACCGCCGAGCTCCGGCGCCGCGGCGCCGACCGCGCGTACGTCACCTGGGAGCCCGGCGCCGGCACCCCCGAGCCGTTCTACCTGGGCCTCGGCTTCCGCCTCACCGGCGAGGCGAGCGGCGGCCAGACCGTCGGCGTACTGGACCTGCCGCCCGCCTAGGTCGTGTCCGGCAGGACCACCGTGCGCGGGGGCCCGGCGGCCGCCGGGCCCCCGACCGGGGCGGCGGCCCCCGTACGGAACTCCTGCGGGCTGACCCCGCGGACCCGCTTGAAGGCCGTCGACAGCGCGAACGCCGAGCTGTAGCCCACCCGTCGGGCCACCGTCGCCACCGTGGCGTCCGGCTCCCGCAGCAGATCGGCCGCCAGCGCCAGGCGCCACCCCGTCAGGTAGGCCATCGGCGGCTCCCCGACCAGGTCCGTGAACCGCCGCGCCAGCGAGGCCCGGGAGACCCCCGCCTTCTGCGCGAGCTCCTCCACCGTCCAGCCGTGGGCCGGGTTCTCGTGCAGCAGCCGCAGCGCCCGCCCGACCACCGGATCGCCCTGCGCCCGGTACCAGCCCGGGGCCCCCGACCCGGGGTCCGCGAGCCACGTACGCAGCACCCCGATCAACAGCAGGTCCAACAGCCGGTCCAGGACGAGCTCCTGGCCCGGGTCGTCCCGGGAGATCTCCGAGGCGAGCAGCCCGATCAGGGTGGTGTCCGCGGCCGCCGCCGGCCGGACCAGCACCGTCGGCAGCGCGCCCAGCAGCCGGCGGCCGATCTCGCTCGGCCCCTGGTAGGTGCCGCTCAGCATCACCGCCGACCCGGCGTCCTGGAACGCCGCGCCCCAGGTCCGCACCCCCAGCGCCATGGACTCGCTGACGTCCTCGCCCGCCCGCGTGCTGCACCGCTGCTCCGGGTCCACCGTGATCTGCACCGGCGTACCGGGGGCGTCCGCCAGCGTGTACGGCTCGGGCCCCCGTACGACGGCCACGTCCCCGGGGCCGATCAGCACGGGCGTGCCCCCGTCGGGGAGCAGCCAGCCCTCCCCGTGCACCATCGTGACCACCGACAGCGGGGCCCGGTCCTCGATCCGCACCGCCCACGGCGGGTTGAAGACGGATTTGAGGAGGAAGGCGCCCCGGGCTTTGGGGCCTTCGAGGAGGCCGCTCAGCGTGTCCATGGGCCCATCCTCTCCCGGAGGCCCGCCCCGCAACAGGGACTCAGACGTCCCAGACACCGGTCGCCGCCGCATCACGGGCGAACTCGGCGAAGTCCTTCGGCTTCCGGCCGAGCACTTCCTCCACCCCGTCCACCAGATGCGCGTTGCGCCCGTCCAGGATCAGCGTGAACAGGTCGGCGAACTCCTCCGGCAGGCCGTGCTCGCGGAGCACCGCGCGGTACGCCTCCAGGGAGACGGGGACGTACGTGATCGTGCGCCCCGTCGCCTTCGACAGCTCGGCGGCGACGTCGGTGAAGCTGATCAGCCGCGGTCCGGACAGCTCGTACGTCCTGCCGATGTGCCGGTCGTCGCTCAGCGCGGCCACCACCACGTCGGCGATGTCGTCGGCGTCGACGAAGGCCTCCACGGCGTCCGCGGTCGGCAGGGCGATCTCCCCCGCCAGTACGGGCTCCAGGAAGAAGCTCTCGTCGAAGTTCTGGTTGAACCAGCTGGACCTGACGACCGTCCAGTCGGCCCCGGAAGCCTTCAGGCTCTCCTCGGCGCGCTGCGCGGCCTCCTCGCCCCGGCCGGACAGCAGGACCAGGCGGCGCGCCCCGGCGGCCACGGCCGCCTGCGAGAACGCGCCGATCTGCTCGGCGGCCCCCGGGAAGGCGAGGTCGGGGTGGTAGGTCACGTACACCCGGTCGACGCCCTCCAGCGCCGGGCCCCAGGTGACGGGGGCGTTCCAGTCGAAAGCGGGGGCTCCGGTACGGGAGCCGATCCTGACCGCCCGGCCCTGGAGCCGGAGCTTCTCGGCGACGCGCCGGCCGGTCTTGCCGTTGCCCCCGATGACGAGGGTGGAGGGGGCGGCGTTCTTCGTGTGCTGCGGTGTCTGTGTCATGGCTCCAGTCAAGCCCGGCGCAGCGAGACGGAACATCGCCGAAAAGCTCAGCTCCATACGCGTACGTCCAAGACCCGCTCCCGCGTGCGGCGCCCGTTGCTCAGGCCCGCCCCGCGTCCTCGCCGAGGGTGTGCGCGACCAGGGCGTTGGCGTGGCCGTGCCCCAGGCCGTGCTCGGTCTTGAGCCAGGAGACGAGCTCCATGTGCTTGCTCAGCGGAGAGGACCGGATCAGGTCCTTCCATTCCGCGACGGGGCGTCCGTACTTCTTCTCGATCGAAGGGAAGTAGCTGGCGGGGCCCTTCACCGGCTCGCTCATGTCTGGGGTGCTCCTGTCCGTACGTCGTGCTCGGCTGTCACAGAGGTAGACGCGAGTCCCGCCCGGAACTCATCGGCGGGAGCCGAAGAATCTGGGAAATCGTTCCGGCTGTCGCGCCCGCTCCGACCAGGACTGGGGATTCGTACAGTCATCCGACATTCGCCCATATGGCCGATCGCGCCACCTCCACTATGGTCGAGATCAACTCATGTGATCACATGGCGGTATGACCCCCACGAGGACGCTCTACCTGCTCTGTTCCGCCGCCCCGCCCGTATTCGACGTGGCCCACGTCATCGAGGACGCACAGTCCCGCGGCTGGGACGTCTGCCTCGGTCTCACCCCGACCGCCGCGCACTGGCTCTCCGGAAGCCTCGACGGCCTTGCCGCCCTGACCGGTCACCCCGTGCGCTGGCAGTACAAGCTCCCCGGCGAGCCCGACGTATGGCCGGCCGCCGACGCCATCCTCTTCGCCCCGGCCACGTTCAACTCCCTCAACTCGTGGGCCCTCGGTCTGACCGACCGCTTCGCCGTCGGCGTCGCCGCCGAGGCGATCGGCAAGGGCACCCCGGTCGTCACCATGCCCTGCACGAACGCCGCCCTCGCCGCGCACCCGCAGTTCGACCTGTCCCTGGCCACCCTGCGCGGCGCCGGCGTCGCGGTCCTCTACGGCGAGGACGGCTTCGTCCCCGGACCGGCCGGCCCCGACGCCCCGTCCCACTTCCCGTGGCCGGTGGCCTTCGCCGCCCTGGACACCGTGACCGCCCCGCGCACCCCCTGAGGGCGCCGACCTCGCCTCACCGGTCCCGGTCGATCGGACACCCGGGATCACTCCACTCGGCGAACTGCTCCCCGATCCTAGGCCCGCCCACCGTTAACGGCGTTAACGCCGCAGGCCCACCCGGCGGGAACCATTAACGGCGTTAACGCCGAGGGCCCGACCCGGGGAGCCCGAACCGTTAACGCCGTTAACGGCGTTAACGCCGGACGCCTGTCCCAGCGAGGACCGGTACGCGGAACCCCCGCCCGGGCCCGGACCATTAACGGCGTTAACGCCACGGGACACAAGCCGCGGAGACCGTTAACGGCGTTAACGCCGTTAACGGTCTCGGCCCCGGGCCGAAGCGCCACGAGGGGCTCCCCCAGGAGCCCTGAGACGGCTCTGTCCTCCCAAAAAGTAATAGCAAAAACCACCCCAGCACCCCACAAACCGTCACCCGCCCCTCGCCAAAAAATACTTGTCGACTGGTTTTCTTTGCTGCCGCCCCACTAGATTGACCTTGTACGAGCCCGGCAACAGACACGAACCGCCAAGCACCAGCGGGCGGCAAGCGGCAGGGAGAGCACATGGCACGGGCCCGTCAGGAACGCGCCGAGATCACCCGGCAGGCGATCCTCGACGGTGCGGCCATCGCCTTCGACCGCTTCGGCTTCGGCGGCGCCAGCCTCAGTGACGTGGTCAAGCACGCCGGGGTCACCAAGGGCGCCCTGTACTTCCACTTCCAGTCCAAGGAAGCCCTCGCCCGCACCCTGATGGACGAGCAGTTCGAGGTCGCCGCAGGCGTCCCCGCCGTCGAGGAACCAGGTCTCCAGACCGTCATCGACCTGACGCACCAGATGGCATACGGACTGCGCGCGAACGTCCGCATCCGCGCCGGCATCCGCCTGGTCATCGAGTTCGGCTCCTTCACCAACCCGGACCCGGCCCCGTACAACGCCTGGATCGAGACCGCCCACGCCTGCCTGAAGCCGGCCCAGGAGCGCGGCGACATCCTCCCGTCGCTCGACGCGTACGCCCTCTCGACGCTCCTCGTCGGCTCGTTCACCGGAATCCAGGTCACCTCCCACGTCCGCACCGGCCGCGCAGACCTGCACTCCCGGATCGTCGACCTGTGGAACTTCCTGCTCCCGGGGATCGTGCCCGCGCACCGCATCCCCCTCTTCGACCCGGCGGGCTCGCCCGCCTGCCGGGCCGAACTCGGTCTGCCCGCCCCGGAGTCCTCTGCGGTTCCGGTCGGCTGACGACGCATCCAGGGCGGCCTCGCACACGCCGTGGCGAACCACGGGGGTGCTCGCTACGGCGTGTGCGAAGCCGCCCTGTCGCGTACCCGGATCCGGCCGCGGCACCCGCACCTTCACCCCTTCGTTAGCAAAACCCAAGCGTGGCGCCCACATCCACCCGCGAACGTTAGTAAAGTCCCTCTCATGACTTCGCCCTCGTCTCAGAGCGACCGAGAGAAGGTCGTCTCCAAGCTCCCCCCGTGGCTCCGCCAGGAGTTGAAAATCCGCACCGCCCAGCTGCGGGTGGACATCCAGGACGCCGTCCACCAGGGGATCGCCCAATGGAGCGCCCTCGCCTCCGCCCCCTCCCCCGTCGACACCTCGGGCGCCGAATCGTTCTCCACCTGGCTGCCCGCCGGCCAGTGGGAATCCTTCCGCGCCGACTCCAAGGACCGCGGTGTCTCCCTCATCCAGGGTCTGGCCCAAGCGGTCCGCCTCTGGCTGGAGATGAACCCGGCGCCCACGGTCAAGCGGCCCTCCGTCGTACGCCGCATCGTCGTGTGCAACCAGAAGGGCGGCGTCGGCAAGACCGCCATCACCGCCGGTACCGCCGAGGCCCTCGCCGAGGACCCGGAGACCCTCCACCCGGTCCGCATCGCCCGCCAGCTGGCCCGCGCCGCGGCATCCGACGAGGGCAGGCAGAGCGAGCAGCCCCACCCCGAGACGACCCCCCTGGACCTGGAAGACCTCCCGGGCCTCGGCATGCGCGTCCTGCTGGTCGACTTCGACCCCCAGGGCCACCTCACCAAGCAGCTCGGCCAGCAGCCGCTGCCCATCGGCGGCGACAGCCTCACCTGCCACATGGCCGGCGAGTCCAAGGGCCCCCTCGCCGATCTGATCGTCCCCATCCCGGACCAGCGCTTCGGCAACCGCCTCCACCTCCTGCCCGCGTGCACGGACGCCTTCCTCCTCGACGTCCGCCTCTCCACGGTCCGCGCCCGCGAGGCCGCCCTCGAACGCGCCCTGTCCCCCGTCGAATCCGACTACGACGTCATCCTCATCGACTGCCCGCCGAGCCTCGGCCTCAGCATGGACGCCGCCATCTACTACGGGCGCCGCCGCGACACCGAACAGCCGGGCGCCTCCGGCGCGCTGATCGTCGTACAGGCGGAGGACTCGTCGGCCGACGCGTACGACCTCCTCACGTCCCAGATCAACGACCTGCGCGACGACCTCAGCCTCGACATCGACTACCTCGGCCTCGTCGTCAACCTCTACGACGGCCGCCGCGGCTACATCGCGACCTCCTCCCTCCAGGCCTGGATGGACATAAAGGATCCGCGTGTCGTCGCCGTCGTACCGGACCTCAAGGAACAGCGCGAAGCCGTCCGTGTGAAGCAGCCCCTCTTCGTCTACTCGCCCAAGGGTGACCAGGCGATCGCCATGCGCGCCCTCGCTAGGGAGATCTCATGAGCAAGGCCGACAAACTCGGAGTCTCGGCGTCCTTCGCGCGGGCCCAGCCGGTCGGCGTCAGCTCGCGCCGCGCGGCGATCGCGGAAGCCACCGGCGCCCCCACCTCCGGGGTGGTCCCGCCGTCCGAGGTCCCCATCGAGGCACTGGCCCACAACCCGTTCAACCTCCGCGAGGACCTCACCGAACTCGAGGAGCTGGCCCAGTCCCTCGTCTCCCGCGGCCAGCTCCAGCCGCTCGCGGTCGCCACCCGCATGGCCTTCATGGAGGCCCACCCGGGCCAGACCGACGGGCTGGGGCGCGCCCCGTACGTGGTCATCGACGGCAACCGGCGCCTCGCGGCGGCCCAGCTGGCCGGCCTGAAGACCATGCACATCCACGTGAACGACGCCCTGTCCACCTCCGCTGCGGACATCCTCGAATCCGCGCTGATCGCCAACGTCCACCGCGTGGACGTCGCCCCCATGGACCAGGCCCGCGCCCTCCAGGAACTCGTCGACGTCCACGGCTCCCAGGCCCAGGTCGCCAAGCGGCTGGGCAAGACGGCGGCCTGGGTCTCCCAGCGCCTGGCCCTCCTGAACCTCACTCCGAGCCTCCAGGAGAAGGTCGACACGGGCGAGCTCAAGGTCGAACCGGCCCGCCGCATCGGCCGCCTCCCCCAGGAGCGCCAGGAGGCCGCGGCAGACGAGACCCTCAACACCGTCACCCCTCCCCGCCAGCGCGCCCACCCGGCGCCGACCGTTAACGCCGTTAACACCCCCCCTCCCTCCACTCCCCCGGCACCCCAGGCACCCCAAGCACCCCAGGCACCCCAAGCACCCACGACACCCCGGATCACGATCGCGACGGACACCCCGGAAACGATCGCGGACGCCCTGACGGCCCACCTCACCCCGGACGACCTCAAGGCCGTCACCGAGCTCCTGCTGCTGCGACTCTGAGCGGGGCATCCGAGGCAACACCCACGACGGGGGCGCTGACGGCATTAACGCCGTTAACGCCCCCACGTGCGTTTCGTGTGCGTTCGGTCGTGCGATTCGCATAGGCTGACCTTGGAGGTACCGATGCCCAACGAACAAGAGAGCCTCTTCGCAGCGGTCGACGCCCTGCTCGAGGAAGCAGCCGCCCAGGACCCGCTCCCGCACCCGGACGAGCGCAAGCGCCTGCGCGAAGCCGCCGGCCTGAGCCAGGACCAGATCGCCAAGGCCCTCTCCGTCCGCCGAGAAACGGTCACCTCGTGGGAAACGGGCCGCACCGCCCCCCGCCCGCCCAAACGCGCCGCGTACGCCCGCCTCCTGGAGGGCCTCTCCACCCTCCACCCCGTTAACGGCGTTAACGCCGTACCCCCCACCAACCCGCTCCCCGAGGCGCACCAGGACGCCCCCAACCCGGCGCGCACCGTCAACGCCGCCCAGGCCGCGGCGCCCACCGTTAACGCCGTTAACACCGCCCCGCCCCCGGCATCGAGCATTAACGGCGTTAACGCCACCCCGCTCACCGCCGACGCGACCGCCACTCCGGCACAGAGCATTAACGCCGTTAACGCCGTCGCTCCGACCGCCCCCGTTAACGCCGTTGACGCCCCCGCCGCCGCAGGGCCCCAAGCCACTCCGGCAGCCCGCGCGGCAGCCCCCATGGCTGCCCCGCGCGCCGCGGGCGCCGCGACCCCCACGCGCCCGGGGTCTGGGGCGGAGCCCCAGTTTCGGGAAGGGGCGGGGAGGGGAACAGCCCCGCAGGGCCCCACCCCGACGCCCCAGACCGTTAACGGCGTTAACGCCGTCAGCGCCGAGCCCCCGGAGGCGGCAGCCCCCGCACCCGTCCCGACCCCGACCGTTAACGCCGTTAACGCGGAAGCCTCGGCAGCACCGGCGACCCCGGCTCCGGCCCCGACCGTTAACGGCGTTAACGCCGTTAACGCCCACCCCCCGGCCACACCCCAACGGCCCCGCCGCCGGACCCACCCCACCCCCCTGGAAGGGAACGGCCCCCTCGCCGTCCTCACCGGCACCGGCCAGGCCCACACCACCGCCGGCCTCGTCCTCGACCACCCCACCACCGGCGGCCTCCCGGCCCTCCTCACCTGGGCCCTCGGCCCCGACGCCGGCCTCCGCTCCCCCCGCCTCCACCGCAACGGCAAGGACGGCGATCCCCTCCTCGTCCTCACAGCCCCCGCCCTGGAGCTCCTCGGCCTCCCCCCCGTCCTCGAGGACCGCCGCGGCCTGCGCCTCCCGGACAACCACCCGGTCATCAAGCAGCTCGCCAAGGCCAAGTGGCAGCTGACCCGACGCGGCTTCGGTCCCTGGCCCCGCATCTACCGCCCCGCCACCCCTTCCACCGGCCGCCAGTGCGTCCAGCTCGCGATCCTCCCGTGGGGAGCCCTCGACCCCCGCGCCTGGGGCGAGGGCACCCCCGACCTCCCGGCCCCGGAACTCGCGGAGCTCCTCACCACCTACGCGTCCCGCGTCCTCACCCCCCGCGGCTCCACCGCCGTCACGGGCCTCGAACTCATGACGGCCCTGCGCCCGCCCACCCGTGCCGCGAAGGACGAAGCGACCAACACGTGGGTGTCGGCCCCGGTCCCCGGCTCGCTGACCCGCCCCGTCGACCCGGCTCCGCCGGAGGCCCCCGACGAGCACCCGGTGGTCGCCGCCCTCTACCCCCGCTCCCACCAGCGCACCCCGGCCGAGGTCCTCGACGAAGAGGCGTACGACTGGATCCGTGACCCGGAGCTCCTCACCGACGCCGAGTGCACCCGCACCCACGCCGTCGGCATCGACGTGAACATGGCCTTCGCCGCGGCGGCCAACCGGCTCCCCGTCGGCCTCGGCCCCGCCACCCACCGCACCGGCCCCCGCTTCGACCCGAAGCTGCCCGGCTGCTGGCTGGCGGACCTCTCCTCCATCGCCCTCGACCCGCGCCTCCCCAGCCCCTTCACCCCGCACGGCCGGCCCCCCACCGGTCCCGCCTGGTACGCGACGCCGACCCTCGCCTACGCCCAGGAGCTCGGCCACGAAGTCCACCCGACGGAGGCCTGGCTCCGGCTCGACCACGGCCCGTACCTCGACGCCTGGTACACCCGCCTCCGCGACGCCTACATGGCCACGATGGCGGACCTCGGCATCACCTCGACGCTGCCCGAACCCGAGTTCCTGGCGGCGATGGCGGAGCTGCAGCAGCACTCCGACCCGGTCCTGAAGCCGGTCCTCTCGGCCATCAAGTCCACCGTCAAGGGCGGCATCGGCAAGCTCCGCGAACGCCCCCAGGGCGCCGGCTACCGCCCGGGCGAACCCTGGCCCGCCCTCGAACGCCCCACCTGGCGCCCCGACATCCGCGCCGCCGTCATCTCCACGGCCCGCGTCAACATGCACCGCAAGATGAACAAGCTCGCCACGGCCGCCGGCCAGTACCCCATCGCCGTCCTCTCCGACTGCGCGGTGTACCTCTCCGACGGCCCCAGCCCCCTCGACTTCCTCCCCCGCACCCCCGAAGGCAAGCCGCTGCCCGGCGGCTTCCGCCTCGGCGTCAGCCCTGGCATGGTCAAGCACGAGGGCACCCAGCCCCTCCTCTGGGCCGTGCAGATGCTCGACGAGAACCACAACCCCGCGCGCCACATCAAGGGCCACGACGCGGCAGCCGACGGAGAGTAGTAGTCCCCCATGACCCAGATCGACGACAGCCTGACCCGCGCGGACGAACTGCACTTCACCCGTCCCGTCCCCAAGTCGGCGGGCGCCCAGATGCGCTTCCTCGTCAAGCAGCTCAAATCCACCCGGGAGGCGGCCCGTCTGCTCGGCATCTCCCAGCGCACGGTCGAGCGGTACGTCAAGGACCAGATCAAGCAGCCCAAGCCGGCCCTCGCCACCCGCCTCGAGTCCGAGGTGCGCCGCCGCTGGCAGCCCCTGGTCCGCAAGCGCGCCCGCGACAGGGCCGCCTCGACCACCGGCCTGGTCATCGAGACGCGCGCCCGCTTCGGCTTCACCGCGGCTCCCGGCACCACCGACGACGGCCGCATGCGCCGCATCACCCAGCACCTGCCCCCGGAGTACGCGGCCCGCCTCTTCAGCGCCCAGGCAGCCGGCGCCGCCGAGGCCCGGCTGCAGCAGATCGCGGCCGAAGCCCTCCAGGAGATGTACTTCAAGGACAACGGCTCCCGCGCCCAGGGGCTGCTGGTCGAGTTCACCGACATCGACTACGTCGACTTCGCCTTCTGAAGCCCCGGCCGGAGGGACCGAAGGGACCAGAGGGACTGAATTTCGCCATTACCTGAAGCGCTTTCCAGCCATCGCACGGGACGGCGGAAGGGTCTGAAGGGACCGGAGGGACTGAATCCGCAAACTGCCGGCATCAACCAACTGCCGGCATCAGACGAAAGCCGGCATCAGGCAACCGTCGGCGTGGACAGCCCTCGCTGCGACCGCAGGGTCTTCCGGCCGACCTGCCGGGGTTCGATCGTCCGCGGGTCCACGGCCTCGCCCGGCGCGCCCTCCCGGTACAGCCCCTCGGGCTCGGCGTCCCGGTCGTGCGGCAGCAGGTAGAAGACGCGCCGCTTCTGCAGGCCGCTGTCGGGATCCGCTTCCGCGGTGTCACCGAGCTCGGTGAAGCCGATCATGCGCCCGTCGCGGTGGTAGCGCGGCTTCCCCCGGCGGCGGGGGGTCTTGTCCAGGGCCTGGCGCACGTAATCGAGCTCTTCAGGGTCCTCCAGCCACACCACTTTGTCCTCGTGGGCGAGATCGCTTGAAGTCAGTAGCGAGCTCATGGCCTGGATCCTTCCTCGTGCACGTAGGCCCTTCCAGGCCCCTGGTTCCGCCGCGCCGCGAGCGGCGCCGAAGCCGGTATCCGGCAGGCCCCTGCGGGCCGCCGTCGGCTGGTGGGTCGGTTCATCTTCCTTGTCCATCGTAGGCGTGCCCGCCCCCGGGCGGCGGCACACGTGGTCCTTTCACGGCGCGCTTGCCCTGTTCGCCTCGCGCGGGGTCTGCGCTTCGTCGGCCAGGAGCGCCAGGCCGGGGTAGAACTTCTGCCCGTTCGAGCGGAGCATCTCATTCGGCGAAGCGACGCCGACCTCGGCTCGAATACGTGTGGCGAACGCGCGGGTCGTGGCGGGACGAAGGCCCTCGCCGTCGAGACACCACGCACTGTACGCGCGGTACAGCGCTCCCTGCTCCACCTTCAGATCACGCGGATCGGGCAGATCCACTCCCGTGGTGCAGCACTCGGCCAGGAACCGCCCGATGTGGTCCTCGGTGGTGGCGTACGCCTGCGTGGCGGTACGCACCACGCTGGGCCCGGTCAGGGCCGGCTTGGTGGCGAGATAGCCCTTCGCCCCCTGGATCATCCAGTGGAGGATGCCCGGACCCTCCTCCTGTACGAGCGCCTCCGCCAGGTTGTCGATCTTCCTGTGGTCGGGGACGACCTTCTCGAACGGGATCAGCCGGATCCGGCGCCAGAAGGCATGGCCGCCCGTGCCGACCTCCGGACGGTGGTTGCCCAGGAGCCACAGCTTGTGGGTCGGCTCGAAACTGAAGAAGTCCTGCCGCATCCGCCGGGCCTTGAGCCGGTCGCCGCCGGTCAGCAGTTTGACCCGCGCCTCGTCGAACTTGTCGTGCGGCTTGAGCTCGCTGCAGACGAACAGGCGCCGGCCGTGGAGTTCCGTCAGCTCGGTCGAGTGCTCGTTGAACTTGCCGCGCTCCATCAGGAACCCGGGCGGGGCCACGTCCGCGTAGTCCCCGAGGATCTTGATGACGACGTCGAGGAGTGCCGACTTGCCGTTGGCGCCGACTCCGTAGAGGAAGGGCAGCACCTGGCCGCCGACGTCGCCGGTGATGGAGTAGCCGAGCAGGAGATGAAGAAAGTTGATCATCTCCTTGCCCTTGTCGTCGTCGCCGAAGGTCTGGTTCAGGAAGGCGTGGAACCGGGGTGTCGGCATGGCCTCGGGAGCCAGGTAGGTGGCGCGCGAGTGCAGGTCCCGGGTCGGGTCCGGCTTGTGCAGGTCACCGGTGCGCAGGTCCACGACGCCCGCGGGGGTGCACAGCGCGTACTTGTCGCCGTCCAGGACGTCCGGGTCCAGGGCGAGTTCGGGGGAGGCCTTGGCCTGGGTGAGCATCGCCTTCACGCCCGAGGTGGACATGGCGCGCTTGCGGTGCTGCGACAGCTCCCGGTCGGTGAAGACGCCCCGGGGGTCGTGGGTGGGCAGTTCCTCCGCCATGTCCCCGGCGGCCCAGATCGCGGCCTTCTCCCCGCCCGTGCGCTTCCACCGGTACTCGTCCCACACGTACCAGCCCAGTCCCTCCACGTGCCGGAACCGGTTGTGGTGGAGGTGGGCGAACAGCTTCGCGTTGCCGCGGTCACTGAGGTTCTGCAGCAGTCCCGTCGTGACGAAGTCGGCTCCGCCGCCCCCGGCCGCCGGGGCCGCGCCCTGCTGGGCCGGCAGCCGCCTGCCGCGTGCGGGCGCGGCGGTGTCGGTGCTCTCGGTGGCGAACGCAGCAAGCTGTTCCGCCGCTGCCTGGGCGTTGAACCCCGTGCTTCCGGCGCTGCTCATGGGCGTTCCTTGGGATGGATCGGTCGGTCGCTTCCGGCACGGAGCCCCGCTTCGACGATGACGACGTTGCGGCGCGTCTGGTGGGGCCGGGCGTGGTCCGCGGCCTCGAGGAGCAGCCGACGGCACTCCCCGGCGGAGAGGTGGCCCCCCGCGGCGAGCCCTCCGGCGGTGAAGGCCGCCCGGTTGAGCTTCTCGCTGAAGGCCGTTCCGGCCGGGCTGGCCCCGCAGGCCCGTACCTCCTCCAGGAGCCCCGCGAGAGCCCGTTGAACGCCTTGCAGGGACCCAGGGCCACGCGAACCGCGCACGGGCCCCACAGGGGCCGTCAGGGGCTCCACGGGGGCCGTGTCGACGCCATGGCCGGTCCGCACGAGTTCGGCGGTCAGCCACAGCGGCAGGGCGGCGGGCAGCCGCGCCCCGGGCAGCGCCTCGTACACGCCGGTGGCCGTACGCGTCGTGGGCGCCACGATGTAGCCGCCGACGGCACGTACGTCGACCTGCCAGGCCAGCGCGACCTTCGAGCTCGATCCGCTGGAACACCGCAGGCGCGGGCCGCCCTTGGGCACCCGGTACCAGATGTGCATCCCTCCGGAAGGCGTACGGACCCGCAGGGTCGACGTGTCTTCGCAGGGGTTGGGCCGGGACCGGTACGCGGCCAACAGCGCCAAGGTGTCGTACCCGCTGCCGAGTCCGGTCAGGTCGACCCGCTCATCGATGGGGATGCCGGGCAGCAGCCGCTCCCTGCCGGGCACGGAAGCAGCGTGCGCGTCCACGTCGATGACGACGAGCCCGGCAGGCCCGCAGGAGACCCCGATCCCGAACTCGGGCTCGGCCTCCCACCACTCCCGCAGCGTACGGAGGTCGGTGGTGGCCGCATGGAACCCGTGGCACCAGCGTCCCCGGGAGCGGCAGGTGCAGTCCTGCGGGGAATGCAGGGCGCCCCGGCAGTCGGGGCAGTTCGGAGCAGGCGTCTTGGCCCCCGGGGCCAGCGGATGGACCGGATAGCCGCGCAGGGCCATCCAGGTCGCCACGTCCAGTGCCGTCCCACCACGCACGCCCTGGGGCAGGTTCTGGGAATAGACGGGCACTGGCTCTTCCTTGACGCGTGTTCAGGGACGGTTCCTCCTGTCCCGGGCTGCTCTCCGAGGTGCTCGTCCGACCTGCACGTCAGGGACCAGAGGGACTGAAGATTCACTATCGCGGAGCGTACCGCAGACATCGCGCAGGCTCCTCCCGATAGAACCGCTGTATTGAGAGTTCAGTCCCTTCAGTCCCTCAGTCCCTGAAGTTCTACCCCAGTTCGTCCGCAAAAGTTCCTCGATCCACCCCGGTGCACGCCCGGGCGTGTCGCGGCTCGAACCCCCTGTCGGCAAGCGCCACTCCAGCCCTCCTCCACCAGCGCCCGAGGGTCCCTGGGTAAGCCGACCCTGCCCACCGCGACCTGACGGCGGTCCTGTCGGCCCCGCCCCGGAACCGGGACGCCCAGGTACTGAACGGTCCCTGCCCCCGTTCAGTCCCTCCAACTTCAGTCCCTCGACAAACCTGCAGGTCAGAGCGATGGGTCCACGTTCTCAGGGACTGAAGGGACTCAGAATTACCACTTCCACGCTTTACGTGCGTGCGTGTATGCGCGAGCGTAAGAAAGAGCAGGTAGAGGTACCCATGTTCATATCTGGCTCATAACTAGAGATTTGAGTCCCTTCGGTCCCTGTGCCCGCGAGCCCGAGCCCCTGACCTGCAGGTTTATGCAGTGACTGAAGGGACAGGGACCGAAGGGTCCGAACCGGCCTTCAGCCCCTCGGCGGGGGGGAGGGAGTACCGGGGGAGGGGCCGGGCCCCAGGCACCGGACGCCACGAGGACCGAACCCCGCTCCCGCCCCACGGCGGCCCGGCCCCCCAGGGACCCTCGGAACCCCCACCCGTGCCGTTGCCACGGCGACCGTGCCCGGAAAGCCACCGGCCCCGCCGCGCAGGTGCGGCGGGGCCGGTGACGACATCGTGATGCCCGAGCCTTCCCGGAGAGGCAGCCGGAGACGACCGTCCTCGATGGCCAGGCGCTTCATACGAGCGCCATGTGCTCCCGGTACCAGTCGGCCGCCTCGTCCAGGCGGGCCAGCGGCCCCGGCCCGGGCGGGCAGCCGGCGGCCTCCCAGATCCCGGCGCTGTCGTACCAGTGGTCTTGCGCGAGCAGCCAGAACTGACGCGGGCTCAACGGGGAACCGGAAGCCGCCAGCCGCTCCAGGCACTCCGCCTCGGAGAGGTCCCGCTCCACCGGAGGCACTATCTCCCGCCGGGCGAGCGCCCGCACCAGAGCGCCCGTGCGCACCGGCTCCGGATGGCTGGCGTGCCAGACGGTTCCCCCGTCCGGGCCGTGCCCGAGCGCGAGGCGGGCGATGAGGTTGGCCAGATCGCCGACCGCCACCAGGGACAGCAGAGCCCGCCCGCCTCCCCACAGAGCCCCGGTGGCTTCGAGGAGTTGTCCCAGCCCCGGTACGACCCAGCGGTCTCCGGGCCCGATCACCAAACTGGGACGGAGCACCACCGCCCCCGCGGCCAGTGCCGGCCCCTCGCCCGCCAGACGCGTCCGGCTGGTGGCTGAAACGGGCGCCGGAGCGACACCGTCCACAGGGATGCCGCGGTGTGGTCCGCAGCCGTAGACGGCCGAGGTGGACAGGTGCACGATCCGTCCGACACCGGCCCGGCGGGCCTGATCCATCAGCGCAGCGGTTCCCTCGGTGTTGACGGCGGCGCACTGCCGTTCGTCGGCGCCGATCAGCGAGGCCAGGTGGACCAGGACATCCGCTCCCTCACAGCTGTCGCGCAGCGACCCGGGGTCGGACAGGTCTGCTCGGACCCATTCGTCGGCAAGGCCGCCCTCCCGCGGGTACCGCCGGCCCACCACCCTCAGGCGCAGCGCGGCAAACCCCGGCTCCTCGCACCGGATCCGGGCGAGTTCGGACAGGACCGCCGTACCTATGAAGCCGGTGACACCGGTGATCACCACCCGGCGAGGCACGGCCCGCTGAGGGCGATGCGGCTCGGACATCAGTACACCGTTCATCTCGAAAAACCGGACGGCCGGGATCTTACGTTCCAGAAGATCCGTAGGATTAGTTGGCAATCAGTCAGACAATCGGCCACGAGCTCACTCGGACCCGGTCCAGAACGGCGCGAACCTTGACGTACCCCCCCGCACCCCGGCCCCCCGCTCCGGAGCAGCAGCCCCGGGCACGGAGCGCCGACGGACCGCTGGCAGGCAGGACGGCACTGGTCACCGGTGCCAGCCGCGGCATCGGCCGCGGCATCGCCGAACGTCTGGCCTCCGACGGGGCGCTCGTGGTGGTCCACTATGGACAGGACAGTGCCGCGGCCCACGACGTCGTGACCTCCATACGGGCCGCCGGAGGCCAGGCCTTCGCCCTGCGGACCCGCCTGGGCGTCAACGGCGACGCCCAGGAGCTCTACGCCGCCCTCGACTCCGAACTGGCCCGGCGCGGCCTCGAGCCCGGGTTGGACATCCTCGTCAACAACGCCGGCGTCAGCGGCTCGGCGCGGATCCACGAGGTCACCCCGGAGCTGATCGACAAGATCTTCTCCGTCAACGTCAAGGCGCTCCTCTTCATCGTCCAGGAAGGCCTCACCCGCATGCGGGACGGAGGGCGGATCATCAACATCTCCTCCGTCGCCACCCGGATCGCCTACCCGAAGTCCGTCGTGTACTCCATGAGCAAGGGCGCGGTCGACACCCTCACCCTGGCGCTCGCCAAGGAGCTCGGGCCCCGCGGCATCACGGTCAACACGGTCTCCCCGGGCTTCGTCGCCACCGACATGAACGCCAAGCTCCGCACCACTCCCGAGGACGCCGAGAACCTGGCCCGGATGTCCGTCTTCGAGCGCATCGGCGAGACCTCCGACGTAGCCTCCATCGTCGCCTTCCTCGCCTCATCCGATGCCCGATGGATCACCGGCCAGCGCATCGACGCATCGGGCGGCTCGCAACTCTGACCGGTCCGTGGCGCCCCTGCCCGCCGGACGGCCCTTGGAGCGAGCCCGGGCCGGGCACCCCGAGCACGGCATCGACGGCGGGGGAACACTGCGACGAGCCACTTCGTTGCCATGGGGCCCACTGCTCCCGACCGAACCCAGGGGTACCGTGCCGAAAACCTCGTCCACCCCCGCCGTCCACTCCCTCCCGCCCCTCGCCACCCAGGCCGAGCGCCTGATCGAGCTGGGGGTTCACCGGCTCGCGGGGATGCCCGCCGACGAACTGCGCGCCTTCGCAGAGGAAGCCGAAGGCCGATCCGGCGACGCCCTGCTCGCAGTGCACCCGGACCGCGCCCCGGCCTCCGCCCTCGCACCGCTGCTCCGCCACGAGGCCAAGCCCGGTTTCGTCGTCACGGACATGCCCGACGTCGACCGCTTCGTCCCGGCCGACGGAATCGAGCCACCCGGCACGTCCCTCTACCTCCTCACCGGCCTCGACCGCGGCGACCACATGGCCAACTGGAGCCCGGAGGAGGCACTGCCCGCCCTCACGGAACAGGACCGCACCCCGCTGCTCCTCACCGAGGGCATCCACTGGGTGCTCCAGCAACCGGCAGCCCTGGAACGCAACCACTGCTTCATGACCATCGGCTCACGGCTGCGCAAGCCCAACGGCGCCCTGGACGCCCGCACACCGGCGATCTGGATCAGCAACGGCACGGGCCGGGACGGCCGCGAGCGGCGCAACGCCCCCAAGGTCGGCTGGTGCTGGTGGGGCAACCGCCACACCTGGCTGGGCTTCGCCTCCGCCACGGCCCGCACCACTTGGAGGAGCTGACACAGTGCCTGGACCCGCCTGTACGTGATCACACAGCAGGCGAGCTTCAGGAACGCCTCGTGGATGTCGTCGCGGATTTCCCAGCGGACCGAGCCCAGGCCGGAGCCGTGCGGAACTCCGCGTCGGGCGGTGACCGGCTTGATGCCGCGCTTCCACAGGAGCCGACGGTACTTGTCGAAGTCGTAGCCCATCCACGGAGGACCGTTTCCCCTTCCCCATGACTCGTGCTCCAACTCCTGCAGCTGACGGCTTGGAAAATGGAGTGCGGTTGCCGCCGCGCCCAGCCTCGAGGCGCCGGTGCCGTCCTGCCCCGAGGCGCTGCTGGCCTGGTACGCCGAGTCGAACGAGCTGCTGCTGAGTGCACTGCGCGAGGCCGGCCCGGAACGCGAGTACTGGACGTGGTGGGCCGCCGGCGTATCGCCGGCGAATGCCTGGGGCGTTGCCCGGCGCCGGGTGCACGAGGTGCTGGTGCACACCTACGACGCCCAGCTCGCCGCAGGCGCCGTGCAGCCGATGCCGGCGGACGGCCAGTACGGCCTCGTACAACTCGGGCCCGAGCGCCTCCCGCAGCACCGCCGACTCAGCCAGGAAGGGGATACGGCTACGGCCAGGCTTTCTGTTGGATGCTCTTAAGGGGTGCCTCTCGGCCTCAAAGACACCCCGCAAGGGCCGGGAAGCACCGTGCGCGGCGGGCCAGGACGCCTCCCGGGGTCGTGTCAGCTGCGGCTGGCGTCGATGACGCAGAACCGGTTGCCGTCGGGGTCGGCGAGCACGACGAAGTCGGGGTCCTCGGGGTACAGGTCCCACTCCACCCGCTGCGCACCCAAGGACACCAGCCGATCCACCTCGGCCGCCTGCTCGGCGGCATCGTCCGCGTACAGGTCCAGGTGGACCCGCGGATGCTCTTGAACCGGTGTCTCACTCAGCCCGAGCGCCAGCTGGATCCCGGCCCCCGCTGCCGGCGTCAACACCACCCAGCCCTCTTCGATCTCCCCGCGCGGCAGATACCCGAGAGCCTCCGTCCAGAAAGCGGCCGCACGCGGCACGTCCGAGACACCCAGCACCACAGATCTGATCGTCAGCACGCATCCATCCTGCCGGACGCTCCGGCAGGATCGGTGCGTGCCGACGACGACCTCGCACGAGTACGGGCGGCGTACGCCGACGTCGTGTCGGGTACGCCGCCCGGGGGAGGACGGGGGCGGCTGCGGGAAGCAGTCCGCGCGCTCATGTCGCCTACTTGGGGTCGCGCTTGAACTGCGACGTCGACCAGCGGTAGCCGAGTGCGATGAGGGCGACGGACCAGCCGAGGGCGAGCCAGCCGTTGTTGCCGATCTCGGTGCCGAGCAGCAGGCCGCGCAGGGTCTCGATGGCCGGCGTGAAGGGCTGGTACTCGGCGATGGGCTGGAACCAGCCCGGCATCGAGTCGATCGGGGTGAACGCGCTGGAGATGAGGGGCAGGAGGATCAGCGGCATGGCGCTGTTGCTGGCCGCCTCGGCGTTGGGGCTGGCCATGCCCATGCCGACCGCGATCCAGGTGAGCGCCAGGGCGTAGAGGGCGATGAGGCCGAAGGCCGCCAGCCACTCCAGGACGGAGGCGTCGGTGGAGCGGAAGCCGATGGCCACGCCGACGAGGCCGACGAGGACCACGCTGGCGATCGACTGCAGGACGCTGCCGACGACGTGCCCGATGAGTACGGAGCTGCGGTGGATCGCCATCGTCCGGAAGCGGGCGATGATGCCCTCGGACATGTCGGTGGAGACGGACACCGCGGCGCCGACGACGGTGCTGCCGATGGTCATCAGCAGGATGCCCGGCACGATGTAGGCGATGTACTCGTCGCGACCGCCGCCGCCGATGCCGCCGCTCATCGCGCCACCGAAGATGTAGACGAAGAGCAGCAGCAGCATGACCGGGGTCATCAGCAGGTTCAGCGTCAGCGACGGGTAGCGGCGCGCGTGCAGCAGGTTGCGGCGCAGCATCGTGGACGAGTCGCGCAGGGCGAGGGAGAGGGAGCTCATCGGACGGCCTCCTTGGCCTCGGTGGTCTGGCTGGGCACGGTGGCGCCGGTGAGGGCGAAGAACACGTCGTCGAGGTCGGGGGTGTGGACGGTGAGCTCGTCCGCCTCGACGCCGGCGGAGTCCAGCCGGTCCAGGACGGAGCGCAGGTCGCGCTGGCTGCCGTCGCTGGGGATCTGCAGCGCCAGCGCCTCGTCGTCGCGGGCGACCTCGCCCAGCACGGCGGCGGCGGCCTGGTAGGCGGCCGGGTCGGAGAACCGCAACTTCACGTGCCCGCCGGGGATGAGCCGCTTCAGCTCCTCAGCGGTGCCTTCGGCTGCGATCTTGCCGTTGTTGAGGACGGCGATGCGGTCGGCGAGCTGGTCGGCTTCCTCGAGGTACTGGGTGGTGAGGAAGACGGTGACGCCACCCGTGACGAGCTCGCGGATGATCTGCCACATGTTGTGGCGGGAACGCGGGTCGAGTCCGGTGGTGGGCTCGTCGAGGAAGATGATGCGCGGGTTGCCCACCAGGGTCATGGCGATGTCGAGGCGGCGCTTCATGCCGCCGGAGTAGCTGGCGGCGGGCTTCTTCGCGGCCTCGACCAGGTCGAAGCGCTCCAGCAGTTCGGCGGTGACCCGCTGCCCTTCGCTCTTGGACAGGTGGTGCAGGTCGGCCATGAGGAGCATGTTCTCCTCGCCGGTGATCAGCCCGTCGACGGCGGAGAACTGCCCGGTGACACCGATCGACGCCCGCACCGCCTGCGCATCGGACGCCAGGTCGTGGCCGGCGACGCGGATCTCACCGGCGTCCGGGCTGATGAGAGTGGAGAGGATCTTGACGGCGGTGGTCTTCCCGGCGCCGTTCGGCCCGAGCAGGGAGAAGATCGTCCCCTCCGGAACGCTCAGGTCGATGCCGTCGAGCACGCTCTTGTCGCCGTAGGACTTGCGCAGCCCGTTCGCCGCGATCGCCAGGTTGGTCATGGTGGGGTGCTCCCTTTAGAGGCTGCGGGCGGTGATGTTGCCGTACGAGGTGCTGGCGTGGATGTTCAGGTCCGGCGTGCCGCCGGCGTTCTGGAGCGAGTTGTGGATGCGGCCGTACGTGGTGCCGGCGTCCAGGGCGGCGGAGACTCCGCGGGCGGCACCGACCGTGATCTCGCCGTGCTCGGTGCGCAGCGTGACCGTGCCGCGCACGGCCTCGGTGATCTGGAGGTCGCCCTTCTGGGTGCTGATCTGCGCGTCCCCGCCGAGGCGGCCGACCGAGACGTCACCCGACATGAGGGTCAGCCGGGCGCTCGCCGCCTCGTCGATCTTGACCGTGGCCTGCGCGCCCTCGAAGGCGACGTCGCCGAGGCGTCCGACGCCGCGGAGTTCGACGCTGGCGGCCTTCGCCTCGACGCGGGAGCCGGCGGGCAGCTGAACGGTCACCTCCACCGCCCCGGAGGAGCCGAGGATCCGGTTCTTGGCCGGAGCGGCCTCGATCCGCAGAACACCCTCGGTGTAGCTGACGGCGGTCTCTTCGGCGGCCTTCACGTCGCGGCTCTTGGAGGCGTCGGCGGGCAGGATCTCGACGGTGGTGTTGTCCCGGTCGGCGGCGATGAACCGGATGTGTCCGGCGGGGATGTCGAGGACGGTGGAGATCGGGGCGGGGGTCTCGAACTTCTGCATGGTGCTCTCCTGTTGATCTAGCGCGCTCTCTCGGCCCGCTGTTTCTGATGATGGAAAAGCTACGTTGCATTCACAGATCTGGCAACGCTCTCGTTGCGCAAATTCGTCATCAGTGCAGGTAGAAGCCAAGAATTCGTTGCAATGGGTCGAAATCTAATGCAACGTACCCCACCCCACACGTTGCAATGAATTGCGGGTGAACGCTATACTGTCGCCCTGGAGACGCCCTTGAGCCACGACAGAACGCGAAGGAGCCCGCGATGCCGGGAGGCAGACTCACTCAGCAGGAACGCCAGCAGATCGCGCTGGGACTGGCCGACGGCCACGCCTACGCGGAGATCGCCCGGCGTCTGGACCGTCCGACGTCGACGGTCACGCGTGAGGTGATGCGCAACGGCGGCCCCGCCGGCTACCGCGCGGACCTGGCTCACCGGGCCACCGAACACCGCGCGCACCGCCGCAGGCAGCCCGCGCCCCGCGACCCCAAGGCGCCCGCGCAGACCCACGGCCGCGACGCCGAGGCGGTGCGCCAGTACGAGGAGACGTTCACCACCGTCCTCATGCAGGCGGGCACGCCCAAGATGATGGCCCGGGTGCTGGCCTGCCTCTACATCACCGACACGGGCAGCCTCACCGCGTCCGAACTCGTCGACCGCCTCCAGGTCAGCCCGGCGTCCATCTCCAAGGCGATCGCGTTCCTCGAGGGCCAGGGCCTGGTCCGCCGGGAACGCGACGAACGCCGCCGCGAGCGCTACGTCGTCGACAACGACGTCTGGTACCAGTCCATGATGGCCAGCGCCCGCGGTACCGCCCAGCTCGCCGAGACCGCACGGCAGGGCGTCGGCATCCTCGGCCCCGGCACCCTGGCCGCCACCCGCCTGGAGAACATCGCCCGCTTCGTCGACTTCGTCTCCGAAAGCATCGCCCGCGCCGCGGAACAGGCCCGCGACGTCCTGTACACGAAGCCCGAAACGCCCGCGGACAACACCCCCTGAGCCACCACGCGTCCGCGGCCGCACCATCGCTCTGCCGGGAGACTCAGTCCTGCGGCTGCACGCCGGGCCCGTCGCGCTCTGCCAGGCGGGAGAGGACTTTGGCGTACACGATCGTCGCCGCGGCAGAAACGGTCACCATGACCGCCAGCGCGAGGATGCCCAGCAGCGCGGGCCACTGGCGCAGCGGATCGCGGCACAGGCTGCCCCCGGACGAGGGGCCGACCAGCGGGCCTCGGCACAGGGCCCTGCCCCCGGACTCGGGGCCGTAGTCGGCGAGCATCAGGAAGGCGAACCATCCCCAGATCGCCAGGGCCAGGAGCATCCACGCGATCGACCACGCCTCGATGCGGCGTGCTCGCCGGTGTCCCTGTTCGGCATGTGCCGGTGCGGCATCGGCGGCATCGGGCGTTTGCCGGGCCGGTACGTCGGCAGTCATGTCTCCCCCTCTTGGACAACGGCGAACGGACGGCAGCTCATCACACCACGACGGCGCCGCCGTCAGGACGCCCGGACTGCACCCCGGCCGACGCCGACGTGTCGGACCCTACGACTGGTTGGTGAGTCCCTTCAGCCGGGCCGCATAGTCGGCGGCGATACGAGCGGCATCCCCGGGCCGGGCGGTCTCCAGGCGCGTCTGGTCGTCGATCGCCGCCTGCCTGGCCGCCTTCAGCTGCTCGATGCGCTCGCCGTCCGGCAGCTGCGCCCGGCGCTCCTCGAGAACGCGGGCGTTGTAGAAGGCGATGACCTCCCGCACGGCGTTACGAGCCTGCTGGTCCTCGCCGCCGTCCAGGGGCTCGAAGTCGGCAGTGTTCGGGTCCGACACTGGGACCACCCTTTCCGAAGTGATCTTGACCGTAAAAGGATCATTCTCCTCCACTTCGTCGCCGCGCCGGCGCCCGCGGCCGACGGCACCCACCCCCCACGGCAACGGGCGCACGGCTGCGCAGCCGGCGAGAGTCCGTTTCCACGCCCCGAAGTCCGCGTGTCGCGGCGGGTGCAGAGGGAGCGTCAGCGCGTGCTCCACCTCGGGACCCGGAATCGAGCCGCATCTTCAGTAGTGCTGTGACCTGCAGGAACTCGCCCTCACGGAAGGCCGGCCCGGACTTTCTCAAAAGATCTTGAAATGGGATGACGGATGGGCCGCGTCGCGGCGTCTCCCTGTGCAGGACCGGCTTCCTCGGCCTGTCGGACTCGATCCCTCCTGGGGCGAGGGTCCGGGACGCCCTACCGGCAAAGGAGCCGTCGCTTCTGATCGGCGACCCCTCGTACCGGGCGACGGTTTGTCGAGTCCGGGCAGCGCCGTCGGTTGCCGTTGGGCCTGGGCGCGATCACCTCTCGGAGGGCACGGGCGAGTGTCACGTGCCATCGAAGGAGTCCGGCCGGGCACCCGCGGCGGCGATCAGAGCCGCCAAGCCGTCGAGGTGGCGGTCGAGCCCGAAGGTGAACAGGGATTCGCGGGACAGGTCCAGGCCGGGGTCGGCGCGGGCGGCGGTGAACGCCGGGAAGGTGCCGTCCGACAGCAGCGCGGCCATCCGGGCCTCCTGAACCTGCATCCACTGGTCGCCGGTGACGCCGCTGGCCCGACCCGCCTCCTGCTCCGCCGCGAGGTCGACCGCGCAGCCCCGGACGAACCCGAAGAGCGAGACTGCCGCGTGCATCCGGGCGTTGGCGTCGAGACCGAGGCCCTCCAGGGCCGCCAGAGCCCCCTCGACATGGCGCATGCCGTTCGGGGCGAGCAGCGGGCGGGCGAGGTTCATCGCGGCCGCCAGCCAGGGGTGCTCCTGGTAGAGCCGCCACTGGGCCCGGGCCGAGAGCTCCAGGCGGGACCGCCAGTCGGGCGGGGCCGGGGTGGGCAGGTGCGCCTGTGCGTAGGCCGCGTCGACCATCAACGCGAGGAGCTGGTCCCGGTTCTGCACGTGCCGGTACAGCGACATCGCCGAGGTGCCGAGTTCGGCGGCCAGCCGCCGCATGGTGAGCGCGGCTGCCCCCTCCGCGTCGGCGATTGCGATCGCCGCCCGCACCAGGCGCCGGCGCGCAGTCGACTCCTCCGCCGGCCCGTCCGTCCGTCGGCCCGTCGCCGGCCCGTCCGTCCGCGACGCACGGGGGACGGCGCAGACCACGGTGCCCACCCCCGGCACCCCTCGGACCAGACCCTCCTGCCGCAGGACGGCCAGTGCCTTGGTCGCCGTGGCCATGGCGACCCCCCACCGCTGGGTGAGCGCCCGCGTGGAGGGCACCCGGTCACCCGGGCGCAGCTCGCCGGTCTCGATGCGGTGCCGCAGTTCGGCGGCGATCTTGGCGTACGGCGGCTCTGCGGACATGAGGCACTCCTTGGTGTACTAGTACACCAAGGATAGTGCACTAGGGTTCCTTCCTCAATTTCCCACTTCACAGGGGATTCTGTCGCCCATACGTTGTACGCATCGACCTGAGAGAGGAACTCGAGATGACCACCACCACCCGCACCGTGCTGATCTCCGGCGCCAGCGTGGCCGGCCCCGCCCTCGCCTACTGGCTGCGCCGTCACGGCTTCGCCCCCACCGTGGTGGAGCGCGCCGAAGCGGTGCGCGAGGGCGGCTACGCGGTGGACTTCCGCGGAGAGGCGCTGGACGTGCTGGACCGGATGGGCCTGCTGGAGCGCATCCGCGAACTGGACACCGAGATGGGCGACGCGGCGATGGTGGACGCCGAGGGGCGCCAGTACGCGACCCTGCCCGCCGTGATCTTCGCGGGTGACCTGGAGGTCCTCAAGGGCGATCTGACCAGGATGCTGTACGAGGCCACCCGCGACGACGTCGAGTACGTCTTCGGGGATTCCATCGCGAGCCTGTCCGAGGACGAGCACGGCGTCGAGGTCACCTTCGAGCGCGGCACCCCCCGCCGCTTCGACCTGGTCGTCGGCGCCGACGGTCTGCACTCGCGGACCCGGGCACTCGCCTTCGGCCCCGAGGAGCAGTTCGTCCGTCACCTCGGCATCTACACCGCCATCTTCAGCCTGGACAACTACCTCGGCCTCGCGAACACCGGCCGGCTCTACGCCGCCCCGGGCAAGGCCGCCAACATCTTCACCGCCCGCGCCAACACCGAGGCCCGCGCCGCCTTCCACCTCGCCGCCGAGCACCTGGAGTACGACCGTCACGACCGCGTCGGGCAGCAGCGGATCATCGCCGAACGCTTCGCCGACGACGGCTGGGAGATCCCGCGCCTGCTGCACGAAATGGCGCAGGCACCGGACTTCTTCTTCGACGCCAACGCCCAGGTGGAGATGGACAGCTGGTCCAAGGGGCGGGTCGTGCTGCTCGGCGACGCCGGCTACTGCGCCGGCCCGACCTCCGGCCGCGGCACCTCGCAGGCCCTGATCGGCGCCTACGTCCTGGCCGGTGAACTCGCCGCGTCCGGAGGCGACCACACCACGGCCTTCGCCGCGTACGAGCGCGAGATGCGCGGCTACGTGACGGAGCACCAGACCGTGGGGCGTGAGGGCGCGGAGCGGTTCTTCATGCCCGCCCCCACCCAGGAGGTCCTGGACATGCTGGCCGCCCAGGCACCCGAGAACACCCGCACCACCCCGATCCGGCTGCGCGACTACGCCGCACCGTCGTCGCCCGAGCCGGCGGCGGTCGCAGCGGCCATGGGCTGCCTCTGACGGGCAGAGCTCGACGCGGCTGCCCAAGACGCGCAGGATGAAGGTGACGTAGGTCAGCACGACGCACAGCCGTTCCGGTCGGCGGGCCTGAGCACGTGCCAGGACGGCTCAGCGCGTGAGGATGACGCGGCGGCGGACCCATAGGTCGTCGGCCGCGGCGGAGAGCAGGAAGTCCGCGACGTCGACACGGTTGATCCTCCCGCCGACGCGTCCATGGGTTCCGTCCAGCGGGATCGTCGCGTAGTCGCCCGTGGTCCGGCCGTCGGCGAACATCACGGGCAGGGCAATGGTCCAGGCGCGGTCGCTGCGGGCGATCGTCTCATCGGCGATGCCCTTGTCCGCCATGAGCGTGCCCATCACCAGCTTCGACGCCCCGGCCTGGAAGAGGGACTGGCGCCGCGCGGTGTCACCCGAGCCGAGAGCCGAGAGCCAGACGAGACGCTCCACGCCGGCCGCGGCCATGGCCTCCAGGACGGGGCCGGCGGTACGGGTGGCGAGAGTGGACTTGTAGTCCTTGCCCGGTCCCAGGGCAGAGATGAGGGCCTGGCTGCCCCGGGCCGCCTCTTCGACGTCCACGGCGGAAGCGGCGTCACCGATGACGACGGTGACGCGCTCGTCGCCCCGCTGCGGCAGCCGGGCCGCATCACGGACCAGCGCGGTGACCCGGTGCCCGGCTGCGAGAGCCTGCCGGAGTACCTGCTGGCCGATCGGCCCCGTGGCGCCGAGGAGGGTGAGCTGCACGATCAGGCCTCTTTCCGTGTGCGGGCCGGTCCTTCGGGCGAGGCGCGGCACGGAGGCGCCCGTGCAAAACGCACCAAACCGGACCGGCCACAACCCTAGCGGCGCAGCACTCCGCGCACCGGGCTCCGCACACGCGGCACCCGGAGATCTGCGCGATGGGCCGAGGGAAAAACCTGCTTGGCGCACCACGGCGACCGCTGCTACGTTTCCGGAAGCCGTGCGAGAGAACGAGGAGGTGGTACCCGTGAACGCTGTATCGACATGGGTGCTCCCCTCCGGGGTCACGGTCGGACGATAGGCAGGTCGTCCGGGAGCGCCGTTCACACGAGCACTCCCGAAAGGCACGACCATGCATTTCACTTCCGAGCAGCGCCTCGACGACGGCGTCCTCGAACGCGAATTCACCCTCGGCGAGATCCCCGGCACCCTGTGGACTCCCGAATCCGCCGCACCGCTCCCGCTGATCCTGATGGCCCACAACAACGGCCTGCCCAAGGGGGCAGCCCGGCTGGTGGCCCGGGCCCGGCACTCTGCGGCGTGCGGCTACGCCGTGGCGACCATCGACACGGCCGGGTGCGGCGACCGGCCCCGTTCCGCCGCCGGCGAGCAGGCGCGCGCCGACCTCCGCCGGGCGATGCAGGCCGGCGAGCCGGTCGACGAGATCTTCGAGTCGTTCATCGGCCCGCTGGTCCAAAAGGCGGTCCCGGAATGGCAGACCACCCTGGACGCCCTCCTCGCGCTGCCCGAGATCGGCGGCCCGGTCGGGTACTCGGGGTGGACCGCCGTCGGCATCCACCTTGCGGCGGTCGAGCCGCGCATCGCGGCCGCCGGCTTCTTCGCCGGGGGTTACGTGCCCCTGGCCCAGCGCGAGGAGGCCCGGCAGGTCACCATTCCGCTGCTGTTCCTGCTGCAGTGGGACGACGAAGGGAACCCCCGGCAACGGGCCCTGGACCTGTTCGACGCCTTCGGCACCAAGGAGAAGACGCTGCACGCCAATCTGGGCGGACACACCGGCACCCCGTGGTTCGAGGTGGAGGACGGCAACCGTTTCTTCGGCCGACACCTGAAGTGAGACCGGGCCGCCAGGCCGACACCAGAGGGTAGGCGGCCGCTCCCTTAGAGGGCGGCCCTCCACAACTCTCCACACCGCGGGCCCCTGCCGACCCGGCAGGGGCCCGCGCTGCCCGAAGCCATGAACTGTTCGAGTGCCGGCGAGTGAGGGCTTCCGTAGGGCCAATACACCTCCTCATCGCAGGTCAGCCTGGGAGTTCGTAGGCAAGCCCGAATCCGTCGGGACTGAGGACTCGGCTCATGACAGGCTGCCCTCCTGAGCACGGAGGGGGAGCCATGGCAGAAGTCGGTGGATGGATCTGGGAACGCAACCTGCGGTCGTTCCTGGAGTTGCTGTCGCATTACGTGGGCTACGGCTTCAGTGACACCGACTGGGAGACGGTGGCACTGGCGATCGAGGGGACCGACGATGAGCAGGTCGACGGCTGGTACTCATATCCCTTGGTCGGCGAGAACCGAGAGGCCGAGGTTCGGCTTGCCCGTTCGACCGGGGGCGAAGAAGTCTCCGTGACTGTGAACGGAACTCTGACGCCCGAACTGGAAGTCCGAGCAGACACCCTGCTGTCCGCATTCGCGACTGGTTGACCCCGTGCAGCGCAAGGTCAACTCGACCCGTTAGCCGGATGTGGTGTCTTCCCCTGCGATAGCCGAGGGGAGAGTTCTGCTTCGAGTCCGGGGGATGACCTCGCCGCGAGAGGCACGTGTACCGGTATGGCGCGTGAACGGATCTCGGGGCCGGTCGTCGTGGACCGGGCCCGGGAGAGGGGCGGCGGCGAAGGCGTCGCAGCCAACAGGGAGCTGACCCGCACCAGCTGCTCGAGCCGCCGAGTGGACGCGCCTCACCCGGGACCAGGTCGTCAACGAGTACGAGCCGACCGCGACCGCGACCGAGGGCAAGCGCGTCGCGCATCGAGCGGCACGTCGGTGAGCCCGGTGCAGTGCATCGGCGAGGTGGATCGGGCAGAGGCTGGGCGGGGTGACGAGGCACGCCCTCCAGACCCCTCCCGCAGCCCACTAGTAGCACCTCCGGCATAGCGTTCATCTCTAATCCATTGCAACGTGCAGACCTCCTTCATTGCGTTATCTCCCGACCCATTGCAACAATTTATGCCAGTTGACCTGCGAAAATATCATCCCTGCGCAACGGATGTATTGAAGAATCATCAAACGCAACGTAGCTTTTCCTTCATCGGAAAAAACGAGTCGAAGGAAGAGAACGATGCAGAAGTTCGACACCCCCGCCCCGATCGCCGCTGTGCTGAACATCCCCGCGGGCCGTATCCGGTTCATCGCTGCCGACCGCGCGGACACTGCGGTCGAGGTCCTGCCGGCGGACGCCTCGAGTGGCCGCGATGTGAAGGCGGCGGAGCAGATCACGGTCGGATACGCCGACGGCGTCCTGCGCATCGCGGCCGCACCGGCGGAGAGCCGGATCCTGGGCAGCTCCGGCTCGGTCCAGGTGACGGTCCACCTGCCTGCCGGCTCCCGTGTCGAGGCGAAGGCGGCCAGCACCGAGTTCCGCAGCGTCGGACGCCTCGGCGACGTCGCCTTCGAGGGCGCCCAGGCCTCGGTCAAGCTCGACGAGGCCGCGAGCGCCCGCCTCGCCCTCCTCACCGGCGACATCACCGTCGGCCGTCTGGGCGGCTCTGCCGAGATCAGCACCCAGAAGGGCGACATCAACATCACCGAAGCCGTACAGGGCACGGTCACCCTGCGCACCGAGCACGGCAACATCTCGGTCGGCGCCGCCACCGGAGTCTCCGCCGCCCTGGACGCCGGCACCTCCTACGGCCGCATCCACAACGCGCTGAAGAACACCGAGGGCACCCCCGACCTGAACATCCACGCGACCACCGCCTACGGCGACGTCACCGCCCGCAGCCTCTGACCCGCACCCCCGGCGGTGGCTCCACCGTCCACTGCTCCTGATGCCCCCTCTGCCCTTGGAAGAAGGCAAACCATGACCTCCACCAAGCAGTCCGCCTGGTCCGGCATGGTGTCGATCGATGACACCGCACTGGCCGTGACCGACACCGGCGGTCCCGGCCGCCCGGTGGTCTACCTCAACGGCTCCTACGCCGACCAGTCGCACTGGCGGCGCGTCATCACCGACCTCGGCAGCGGATACCGGCACATCACCTACGACGAGCGCGCCCGCGGCAAGTCGAAGCGGGCCAGTGACTATTCGTTCGAGGCGTGCCTGCGCGACCTCGACGCCGTCCTGACGGCC
This sequence comes from Streptomyces sp. NPDC002209, assembly GCF_042890265.1. Taxonomy (NCBI): domain Bacteria; kingdom Bacillati; phylum Actinomycetota; class Actinomycetes; order Kitasatosporales; family Streptomycetaceae; genus Streptomyces; species Streptomyces sp. NPDC002209. Next base: position 64,811 of record NZ_JBIARX010000025.1, read on the forward strand.
AGGGGCGTGGACCGGCCGATCCTGGTGGGCTGGTCCTACGGCGCCATGCTCGCCGTGCACTGGGCCGCCCGGAACCCGGAGCGCGCCGCGGGGGTGGTGTCCGTGGACGGCGCCATGCCGCACGAGTGGCTCGACGACGCGGCCCGCGAGAAGGTCCGCAAGCTGTTCCGCAAGATGAGCCCGCTGTTCCCGATCGCCCGCCCGCTCGGCCTGGCCGCGCGCATGAGCGCCGCGCAGCACGCCGAGATCAACATCGAGATCAACGAGCTGTGCACGCCCGCCGCCCTCAACCCGGTCTTCGACCGTGTCACGGTGCCGACCAGGTACGTGCTCGCCACCGGCGGCAACCTGGGCGGCGACCCGAAGCTCATGGAACAGATCCGCGCCAACCTCGACCCGGTGGTCTCCCGCAACCCGAACATCCGGGTCAGTGCGAAGGTCGCGAGCAACCACTCCAAGATCCTGCGCAAGGACTTCCGGGCCGTCGCCGACGCGGTACGCGAGATCGCCACCACCCGCGAACACCACAAGGCCGCCTGAACCGGCCGCGCGTCAGCAAGACGCGGTCAGGACAGGGAAAGGCCGGTCGTATGGAGGGCGGGGCTCGACATCTTGGGGTACTTCCTCGGCCTGGCGTGGTGGTCGCCGGTGGGGGCGTCACCGGAGCGGCGGATGCGCTGGAGGCCAGGGAAAGAGCTCCCGTACCTCGGCCCATGACGAGACGACGAAGTTCACCGGCAAAGGCACCTGGCGGCTGGACCCCGGAGTGGACACCTGGCCCCACGAGGTCGGGGTAAGGATCGCGGATTGCTCATCCACGTCCTGACACCCGGGCCCGCGCCCGGTCAGATCGGCCCCGGCCGAGCCGGCCGAGCCCGCACACCGGCAGCCCGCCGCTCCCGTACGACGGCGCCTGGGCCGCAGCCGGTAGTGCCCTGCGGTGGGATCACGACCCCGGGGTGTCACATCGTTGCCCCAGTGGGGGATCGGCCTCGGCCGGAGGCCGGCGGGGCACGGGTGATTGCCCGGTATCGCAGGTGCGCTACCTGCGCACCACCTTCGCCCCGTCCAATCGATCGCGGAGCTGAGCGACGGCCTTCTACGACTGGCCGCGCCGCACCAGCCGTTCAGCGAGCGCGATGACACCGCCCAACGTTCCGGAGCGAAGGAGCTCATCGTCGGATCCGGCGAACTCGGCTCCCGGCCGGTTGCCCGAGCAGGGCAACCGCTTCGCAGAACCAGCCACCGCCGGTGGCCGCCTGGCGGCGACATCACACGCCGCGTGGACCCGCCGGTACCAGCCGGGCCCAAGATCTTTTGAGCTTTCTTCCTCCTGGTCCGTCCAAAGCGGGTTCTCTTTGCCTCACCTGTTGCGACCAGCCCAGTGGGGGCGGTCGTAAGGAGATGTGAGATGACGACGTTCTCGGCCCGCTCCACTCTGTGCCTTCACTGCAAGGCTCCTGTCGATCTCCTCGATATGGGCGAGCTGGGAGACGGGAAGCTGGCTCTGTACAGGGATGTGACGCGCTGGTGCAGCGTCTGCATGAGGTCCATGGACGACCGGGAGCGGTTCTGCCGCCTCTACCAGCCGAGGGTGCGCCAGTTCTGCTGGAAGCTGCTGCAGTTGAGTCTTCCCGACAACGAGGACTGTTGGTGGCTGGCCGATGACATCGCCCAGGAAACGATGATCACCGCGTTGGAACACTTCGAGGTCTGGGAGAAGCCCGAGCGGGCCATCTGGAATACGGCACGCCGCAAGATCTACAAGAGGTGCGACGCCTACCGCCTCGTCACCAAGGACGGCTTCCCTCTCACCGTGCGGCACGTCGAACCCGCGGCACCGGACACCCCAGGAGAGGAAACGGTGGCCGACCCGGCCGACGCGGTCGTCGACAAGGTGGTGCTCCACTCCGAGACGTCCCGCCTGCCGTTGCCCATCCAGCAGGCCGTCATGGGCCACATCGCTCTCAATATCCCTGCGGCGAAGATGGGCCGACTGCTGAAGCGGCCTCCCTCCACGGTCAAGACGCAGGCGCAACGTGGACTCGGCATGTTGCGGGAGGCCGCAGCGGTCGCAGCCTTCCTCACCACGCTGTGCGTCGGGATCTTCCTGCTCTACACGGTCCTGGAACACCTGCCACTCGACACGGTCGCCGACAAGGCCGAGGGACTCCTGACGCACCCCGTGTTCCTGGTAGCGGTCGGGCCGTTCGTTCGGTACGGAATCGACTATCTCCAGAACCTCTTGCGGGGCTTTCGAGGTCACGGCGAGGCCCCCGAAGACGACGTCCGGTCCCGCAAGGACCGGCATCGCAAGGACCGCCACCGCGGGGAGTCCTGAGGGAATGCAGTCTTGGGCCGCGGTGCCAGACCTGGATGCGTACCCTCCCCGGGTCCAGGAGGAAGGCCGAGCAGTACGAAAACGCCACCAAGGCCGGAATCCGCGGTGACCACGCAGTCAATGGCACCCGTGACGTCGGAGGCCATTCCCGCCGACGCGGGGGTGGATCGCCGCTCTTTGACACGCGCCTTCACGGACCGGCGGCTCAGCGGGTCTGATCCGGCCGGGAAGTCGCCTTCTTGACCTGGACGGACAGCTGGGCGAGGGCAGCATCGATCGGCGCCGGCGCCGTTAGCACCCCCGTTTTCAGTTGTCCGTTGTCATCCGATCAAGGCGTTTTGACAGCGAACACAGTCGTTGCGGCTTTCTGACCAGCGAACCTAGGCGCATGAGGTGAGGAGTCGAGCCGCGGCGGCTTCCAGCTCAGCGCGAAGCACCCTCTGGCATTCCAGCGGTGCGCACACCTCAAAGGCGAGGTTGCGAATCTCGCCGGACAGGAGCACCTGGAGGTACTCGGGTCCACCCGCTTCTTCACGGCCCAACAGGATTTCGACGGTGAGCTGTGTACCGTTCGTGAGCCGCCGCGATCCGCTCTGCGGTTCGCCGTCGACCAGCATGAACTCCTTCTCGTACCGGCCTTCGGGTGGGGAGGCCAGCAGCCACCGGGCGAATGCGGCGGCCAGTGGTGCGCCACCACTCAGTGTCGTGCGTCCGATGAAGTACGCGTCGAAGCACCAGGTACCGTCCGGATCCATGCCGACCGCCAACCACAGGTCGTCAACGGGCATGCCAGGGTGATGACTGCCGCGCCAGCCGAACCGAAACCCTGTCTCATCGTGCTTGCCGGACACCGTCGGCCCTTCTCTCTCCCCGAGCTGCGGTTGGCTGTCCGCCTGACACAAGTCGTCTGCCAACGAACATGGTCCGACCAGGTCAGTGCATCGCCGAAGGCGTCGTTGAACTGGTAGGGCGACGCCGGTGAACCGGACCCGCCCGGCCGCCTTCTGCCGGTCCAGCCAGCTCGGGTCGGCCTGCCATCCGTTGAGGCCGTGCACCTGGAGGAGGTCGATGGAAGGGCGCGCGTAGCCCGCCAGCTGCCGGGCGAAGACGGCTTCGACCGACTCCGGTTCGGTGTCCCAGATCTTCGTGGCGACGAAGAACGACGGGTCTTCACGGAGTAATTCCGCAAGTCGGGGTCCGCGTCGGAGTAGACCGGGGGCGGTGTCCACCAGCTGGGCGCCGACCGCACGGGCGGCCGCCAGCAGGCCTGCCAGTCGCCCCGTCCGAGGACCGGAAGGTCGACGTCGGCCTTGCGGGCCAAGCGCCGGGGCACGGTCGGGGTCATCGGTTCCCTCAGGCGGAGGCCGCGCCCGCGCCGACCGGTTCCGCGTCCGGTGCAGGGCTGGTGACCTGCGTGGCGTCGAGCAGCCCGGGGAACCGGGCCTCGAGGTCGTCGCGCCGCAGCGTGATGATCCGGGTCGTGCCCCGGACCTCGGTGTGCATGACACCGGACTCTCGCAGCACCTTCAGGTGGTGCGAGAGCGTCGACTTGGCGATCGGGTAGACGAGCTGGCCGCAGGAGCGGGAGCCCTCTACGTACATCACGCGCGCGATGTCCCGACGGATGGGATCGCTGAGCGCGTGCAGCACTCGGTCCAGGGAGAGCTCACACCGATCAGGATGGTAGAGCGGGCTGCGCATGGGCGACCTTCTTCGTGTGGTGGGCACCGGGGCCGCGCCTTTCCGGCGAGCACCTCCGAGCTGGAAGATTCAACGTTCTACGATTATAGAAGAACGAAGTCGGCCGGTGCCGCCGTGTCGGGCACTCGGCCCTCGGCCCTCGGGGCCGGGCCGGGCCCAACCGCCTGGCACGAGCACGATCTTCCCGCCGACGCCGCCCCGCTGGGAGTGCGCAAGTGCCGCGCCGGCCTGCTCCAGCGGGTAACGGGCGGCCACGGGCAGCTCGAACGGGGCGTGCCCGATCAGGTCCAGAGTGCTCGCCAGCTCCAGCGGGAGATGCTCCAGTTGGGGGACCCCGCGCGCGTGGGCCGCCGCGTCCGGGACGATCGTGACCCGGCGAGCAGCGCCCGCGACGAGCCGGACTGCCGTCGCGGTGGGCTCCGGCCGCCTGCGCAGTCGACCGAGGCATGGAACGGCCCGAGTTCCGCGAGGCGTTCCGGCACCGTGCACCAGCAGCCGTTCCCCGGGCCGCAGCCCCACCCGGCGCAGGGCCGATAGGCGGTGCCGGCGGCCACCGGCAGGACGGCGGCCTGTTTGTCGGGGAACCGGTCTGGGTGGAGGGTGAGTTCGTCGGCCTCCTGGGAGGCCGCCACGGCTTCGCACTCCCGGAACGCGCCGGGCCGGCCGTGCCGGATGACGTGATCGCCGACCCGGAAGCGGCGCTCCCCGGCGCCGACCTCCGCCACCTCGCCCGACCGCCTCGACGCCGAGGCAGCCGCCGGTCAGGTCGATCGGGACGTACTCACGGACCGCGCCGGAGAGGATCTTCCAGTCGATCGGGTTGACCCCGATCGCGGTGTACCGGACGACCACCTGACCGGGCCCGGCCACGGGATCGGGCACCTCGGCCGGGTACAAGACCCCGGGTTCCCCGTACTGTCGAAGCGGACGGCGGTGCTCACGCGCTCGCCTCCTGCTTGCGGAAGGCGCCGGCCGCCGCGTAGACGAAGAGCGAGACCAGGTAGGCGGCGACGGCGAACCCGGCCACGCCCCAGAACCCTGTGACGTTGCCGAGGAGAAACCCTCCGACGGCGCCGCCGACGGTGGTGCCCACGTACATCGCGGAGTTGGAGAGCGAGGAGACGGTGCCCCGGGCGGTCTCGGTCTGCGCCTGCAGGATGCTCATGAAGACCGGGAAGACGCACCCGCCGACCATCATCACCAGTGCCAGCACCGTCAGCGCGACCGCCAGGTTCGGGGAGAGCGGAACCAGGCAGTACAGGGCGCCCATGGTCAGCACGCCGGACAGCAGAGACCGGTACAGGCCCAGGCGCGCGACGAGGCGGCTGCCGAACAGGGAGCCGACCACGTTGCCTGCGCCCACCGCCATCATCGCGGTGCCGACGGAGGCGACGTTCAGCCCGAAGTCCTTGGTGAACCAGGAACCGAGGAAGGAGATCGCCTCGAAGTTGCCGGTCTGGAAGACGAGGTAGCCCAGCAGGTACCAGCGCAGCCGGCCGGTGCCCAGCACCGTTTTGTACGCGCTGAGGATGGCCTTTGCCCCGCTGCCTGCGCCGGGCCGGCCCGGGACGGACGGGAAGAGGCGGGCGAGCAGCAGCCACAGCGCCACCGAGAGGCCGCCGATGGCCCAGAAGGGCAGATGCCAGGAGCCTGCGGCAAGCCAGCTGCCGAGCGGGATGCCCGCGAACTGGGCGATGGACAGCCCCGCGGTGGCGAAGCCCATGGTCCGGACGATCTCCCGGGGCTTCACGAGCACCGGGATGGACGCCCAGATCTGCGGGGAGACGAACGCGGCGCTCACACCGGCGAGGAACCGGAAGAGGATCATCGTCCAGAACCCCTGCGCGAACCCGCACAGTGCGGTCATGACGATGAATCCGGTCAACCCGGTCAGCAGCACCCGGCGCCGGTCCCGCCCGTCCGAGATCGGCCCGGCGATCAGGGCGAAGAGGGCGTAGCCCAGGGCGTAGGCGCTGACCATCCAGCCGGAGATGTCGGGGGAGACGTCGAAGGCGTGGGTCAGGGTCGGCAGCAGGGGGGCGACGAGGAAGGTGTCCGTCCCGATGACGAACATCGTGGCGAACGCGAGGAAGGCGACCATCCGCGACGAGCGGACGGCCGGAGCCGGCACCGGTGTCGCGCCGGTGGTCGAGGAGGAGGGTGAGGTGGTGGTCATGTCATCATCACCGCCCAGGAGCGGTTGAGTTTCCCTTCGAGCATGTGCAGCCAGTCAGTGCCTGTATCGCGATGAATCCCTCGTCGGTGGTCTCCGAGGGGGCGCCGGGCGCGCGTGAGAACCCTCCGGCGGCACTCTGGCGGACGGTGATCCACCGGACGCAGGCCTCGGTGTCGGCCGGCAGCGCGCCCCTCATGCAGAGCCCGCCGATGCCGGGGTACGAGTCGACGAAGCTCTCCGCGCCGTCCGTCCGGTAGCGGAAGCCTCCGGCCTCGGTCTGCAGGCCGCGCAGCCAGAGGAGGGTCTCCTCGGAGTGCGGCGGGCGCAGGCCGAGGGCGATCAGGGCGCCGATCACGCGGAAGGTTGCGAAGGTGTCGGACGGGGAGCCGGGCCGATTGCCGTAGCCGCCGTCCCGGTTGCGGCACGCGAGCAGGTGGGCCACCAGGTCGTCCTCCCGCTCGGGGCGGGCGCCCAGGGCGACGAGGGTCAGGGTGGCGAGGTGGGAGTGCCAGGCGTCGCAGGGGAAGCCGGGCGCGTTGCCGAACCCGCCTTCCGGGCGCCGGCAGGACCGGAGGAGGGCCACGCAGGCGTCCCGGTCGAAGTCGGGGTGGTCCGCGCCCCCAGCACGACGGCCGTCAGCACCGCGCAGTAGGTGGTGAACGTTGGTGAACGTCTCGGATGGCAGGGCGGGTTGTTCGCCGAAGCCGCCGTCCGGGTTCTGCGTGGCGAAGACACCGGTGCGAACACCAGGTGTGTTCGGCACCGGTCCGTCCAGGGCCAGCAGGTCGGACACGCCATGCAGCACCGAGAAGCCCCTAAGTTCGTTGTTCGTAGAAGATCGAAGTAATGGGGAGCGTAGCAGAAGATCCGGTGCGACAGCACGGGAGCGAAGGGGAGTTGAGGCGAGCGGCGGCGTCAGGAGCGAGACAGGGCTTGGCGGGTCCGGTCGGCGCAGGAGACCACGCCGGCGCCGAGCCGGCAGGGGCCGGGCCGCCGACTGACAGGACGCACTGCCACGATCATCCGCGTAAGCGCCCACTTCCAGGCCTCGCAGCCCAAGGTGCCCATCCCCCCATGGTGCGGGCAGTGTCACGACCAGAGCCTGCCGCTTCGTACCGTGGCGGAGGACGGCAAGTCAGTGCCTTGCCCCTGATGCCATCCCGATCACGAACCGTTCCGGGGACCGATGCGGCCGCGCAATGGTGGCGCGCTGGCACCGCCGGCACCCCGACTTCCCCGGCCCGTTCGGCGGGACTGAGGTGCATACGGAGCTCGGCCGGCCGGCGGTTGGCACCTGACTCTCGCCAACGACAAGATCACCGTTCCCACCGGCGCGGTTGCGGCCGCTCTGATGATCGCGGCCACCGGGGGGCGGTGCGTGGCGCTTCCGGCTCGATGCGAGCACCACATCTCAGGCGTGGTCATGCCGAGGTCCGCTCCCCTCCACGCGTCGGGTCCCGACCGCGGCGAACGCTGTTCGACGTCCGTATCGCCGCGATTCCAGCTCTCAAACGGCTCCCGGGGCTCGGGCCGTCCACCGGCCAGGCCGAAGCTGGTGGTCCGTGCCGTTCCCGGGTTGTGGCTGGGGGGATCGTCGACCACCTCCCACAGTGGGGCGGACACGTGCGGACAGGGGTGGACAGCCATCGTCCCCGTGTGGACTGGCAGGTGGACAGCGGTCCGCCGGAATCTTGGATCACGCCGGAGAGCGCACCGCGAGGGTGGTGCCGAAGGCCCGAGCGAACGTGCTCGCCAAGGACCGAGAAGCGCAAATCGTCGCGTCACATCACGGGAGAATCCGATGAAGCAGCTGCTGTTCCCGAACAACATCCAGTTCTGGTACGAGACCCTGCGGTCGATGAGTCACATCGCTTATGGCGGTGCGGACTTCGGCGAGGTTGTCTCCACCGGTGAGCGGATCACCGAGGGTGATTACGACAGCTGGTACGTCGAGTGGACAGCTACCGCGGACCGCGTGTCGCGGGAGGCGGAGAAGGCGCTGGCGGCCGGCCACCGCATCAGTGCCCGGGACGGTTTCCTGCGCGCCTCGAACTACTACCGCTCGGCGGAGTTCTTCCTGCACGGTCACCCCTGCGACCCGCGTCACGACGACGCCTACGACCGCTCGGTGGCCTGCTTCAAGGCGGCGGCGGCGCTGTTCAACCCGGTCATCGAGCCGGTCGAGATCCCCTACGAGGACACGACCCTGCCCGGCTACTTCTACCGGGTCGACGACTCGGGGACGTCCCGGCCGACGCTGATCATGCACAACGGTTTCGACGGCACCGCGGAGGAGCTGCACTTCTTCGGGGCGATGGCCGCTGTTGAGCGCGGCTACAACGTGCTGGCATTCGACGGCCCCGGCATGCCGGGCCCGCGTCACCACCAGGGCCTGGTCTTCCGCCCGGACTGGGAGAACGTGATCACCCCCGTCGTGGACTTCGCCGAAACCCTTCCCGAGGTCGACGACAGCCGTATCGCGCTCCTCGGCGTCAGCATGGGCGGCGTCCTCGCCCCCCGGGCTGCCGCGTTCGAGCACCGCCTGGCCGCGCTGATCGCCGTGGACGGTCTCTACGACCTCGGCCAGACCGCCGTACGCAACGTTCCCGGCACCCGCGAGGAGGCCGAACGGCTCCTGCGCGCCGAGTCCGCTCCGGAACTCGACGCCGCCTTCGAGCAGGCCATGACCAAGGACCCGATCGCGCGCTGGGCGATCAACCACGGCATGTACGTCATGGGTGTGCAAACCCCCCGCGCCTTCAACGCCTCCTACCTGGACTACACCCTCGCCGACGGCATCGCCGAGCGGATCCAGTGCCCCACCCTCGTATGCGACGCCGAAGAGGACATGTTCTTCAAGGGACAGCCCGAGCAGCTCTACGACCACCTGACCTGCCCCAGGACCCTCATGATGTTCACCACGGAGGAAGGCGCCGGCGCGCACTGCCACCCCGGTGCGATGCGCCTGTCCATCGCCCGCATCTACGACTGGCTCGACGACACCCTCGCTGCCGCAGCCTGACCGGGCCTCGGAAGCACGGGTGCCCTGCACCTGCCATGGCCCGCACGACCGCCGCCGCCGAAAATGGCGGGTCGGGCGGGTGAGTGGGGCGAGGATCGTGCTGCATGGACCTCGCCGGCGTGCTGGCCCGGAGCAGGTGCGCGCGGCGGACCGGCTGACGGAGGCCCTTGGGATGCCGCTCCCGATTCTCCGGCCGAGGGTGACCGCGGCGGCGGTCGGCCACCTCGTGAAGGCCGGTCTCCTGATCTATCTCGGCGGGGACACGCAGTTCCCCGACGTCCATCCGGACCAGGCCGCGGTGCGCCTCGGCGTACGGCGCATGGACTTCGACGCAGTCGTGAAGCTCGGGTTCCTCTACCCGGTCGGATCGGTGGACGTCGACTACAGGCGGCAGGGCGGGGTGACCACGGTCCCGCTTTACGCCGCTCAGGACGTCGTGCTGCTCCCGGTCGTCCGTCCCCTGGTGGACTGGCGGGCGGTGCGCACCGTCGCGGCGGGCCGCCGCTCCCCGCTCGCCGCCCTCGACCCGGTCGCCCCGGGCGGTGACCGGGTGTTTCTGGCGGAGGTGGCGCGGATGGCCAGGGTGGGCCGGGCCGCGGTAGTGAACTGGCGCCGCCGACAGGACGACTTCCCCGACCCGGTGGCTGGCACGGACGTCCGCCGTATGGGGCCGGAGGTCAGTACTCCGCAACAAGCCGATCCCGGCCCGGTGACGAATCACATCCGGCCGTCGCCCTGGCCGGATCCGGGGGGCTACGGTCTGCGCGACGGCGGAACTCGCAGGGGGAGAAGACCATGAGAGTGGTACGGGGGCAGGCGGCCATGGCCGTCCTCGCGGTGTGCGGGATGCTGGCGCTGAGCGCCTGTCAGAACGGCGGCGACCAGGCTGCCGCACCGGATGCGAAGCCCAGTGCGGCCGCACCGGCGGCGCCCACCGCCACGACCGCCGTGCCGGCCCCCTCGAAGACCGGCGCGGCGCCCAAGCCCTCGGCGACCGCCACTCCGGTGGGGAAGAATCCCCCGGCCCCGGCCCCGCCCTCCGCGCCGGCCTCCGCGTCGGCTTGCGGCGCCGACCACAGGATGCCGGTCTCGCCCGACACGATCGCCGTGCACCGCTACACGCCCGAGGGCGGCATGACCAGCCTCATCGTCCAGCACGGCACGTACGGCTGCCCCGGGCGCTTCGAACCGTCGGGCGCGTGGACGTACATCCCGATCTCGGAGAAGGCCAAGATCACCGCGACGGCGCCGATCCTCCCCTCGGAGGTGATGGGCAAGCCCATCTCCACCAGCGAGCTGACCTCCTGGCTGGACACCCACCCGGACAAGGGCCTCCCCTTCCGCTACCACCTGAACGCGGAAGGGGTCATCGACACCCTCGACGAGATCTACGTGAAGTAGCCCGCAGCCGCCGTCTTCCCGGCCCGGGGCCGGGGCCGGAGCAGTGAAGTCCGGTCGGTTTGTCGCCGTCGGTGATGGGCGTCGTGTGATTTTCAGTGGGTGGCGTCAGTTGTTTGCACTGGGTGTGTGAGGCGTTTTTGCTGGTGGTTGGGGTGGGTGGGCTCGTGGGGATGTTGTTTTCTTGGTGAAGGTCGGTGTCGTTTTCCAGTGAAGGTTGGCTGTCGTTCGTGTAGCGGGTGAGGTCAGTCCTGCTGCAGGGCGTTGGCCTTGTCGCTGATGTGTTGTGCCTGGGTGGCGGTCAGGGTTCGGATGTCCCAGATCAGCTCGGCCACGTCGGCTGCCGCTGGGTTCTGTGGCGGGGTCTGGTCCGGGGGGTCGATGCCGGTCAGGGCGGCCAGGTCGTGGGCGGGGATGCCGAGCAGGATCGCGAAGTCGGCCAGGAGGTAGGGGGTTACTTCTATGCGGCCGTGGCTTATTGCTCCGATGGTGGCTGCGGCGAGGAGCCGGCCCGTGAGGTGGTAGAGGGCATGAAGGAGTCCGGACGCCAAAGCGTGGACGAGGAACTGCTGCGCTGGGCCTACAGCAAGCTGAGCCACCGCCTGGCGGCCTGATGCTCCACTGCCCGAACCCGCCGCCGGTCACCGTGGTCCTGGACCCCTACGACGACGTGATTCATACCCGCGCCGCCCTGGCGTCCCACGCCCCCCCACGACGGACGCATCACCGTGCACCCCACCCCGGGCACCGATGCCGCCATCGCGCTCGCCTACGACATCCTCGCCGCCCTGGGCAAGCCCGTCCCCCTGGACGGCTACCGCCAGCTCGATACCGCCCCGGCCTGGTCGATCGCCGCCGCCTGGATCCTCGCCACCCCCATCACCCACCTCACCCTCTTGCGTGCACATCTCCTGACCCCGCACCGGTTCAAAGACCTCCTCGCCCTGCGCCGACGCACGGGGGTACGGCTGGGTCCTTGTCTGCCACCACCGCGCCATGTGCGCCTTCCTGGAGCGCGAACTGCAGCAGGTGGAGCACACCATCACCGAGGCATCCGCGTTGCTACCCGCGCCCGAGCCAGCCACCCCCGGTCGGCAGGCGCCTGGGCCGCTGCGCCCGCTGGCGAACCGCTGGATCGGACTGCCGGCCCTGACCACCCTCATCGCCGACGACGAGCCGGCCAGCCTCTGCCAGTGCGCCGCGCCCATGGCGGCCGACGGGACTTCTTCCCGCCGGTGATGCCTCCCCTCACCGAGGCGGAGGTTGCCTGGCGGCTTCACCGGGCTACCGCGCATCCGTACCTGGCTGCCCAGCTCGCCACGGCGGTGTTCACCGCGGCCTGCACCACCCAGCTCGATACGGTTCACGTCCACGACTTGGCCCTGGACGGCTCGACCGTCACGCTTCACGACCATGGCCTCCGCCGGGGCTGCATGACCCACCCCGTCCCCAGCTGCGGCCCGCCCCCTGCTGCGGGCCGCAGCCCTTATCTGGAGGCTCAAGGCGGCACCATCGGTCCGCTCTTCACCGATCCGCTGGGAAGCACCGGCCTACCGCCGCTGACCGCCTTCGCCGAGAGCTGCAAGCTGCGCCCGCCCCAGCCACCACGCCCCAAACGCCGCCGTCGCAAAGGCGCGACGCCGGCACCGAAACCGCACCAGGAGACGGTCTGGCCTGTGTGCACCGTCCACTACCGACGGCCCTGGGCCGCGCCTGAACCTGAGCGGATGTACGGCTGCCCGTACCCGCCTCCTCACATGCAGAGGACCATCGACAGGAGGAAGAAGGGATGGCTGCCACCTGACTACGGTCTGCGCGAACTCCGGGCCCCACGCTGGCCGTTGGAGCCATCCCTGTAGCCCGGGACGAGAGCAGGAGAAGATGAACCCTACGGCTCCACTCGGGGTTTATCAGGGACTTCGCAGCTTCACCTGTCGGCGGTCATTGAATCTGCGCAGTCGTCATGTCTCTGAGCTGGGGTTGTGCAGTTTGGGTGAGCGGGTTTCGCGATGGGTTGGCTCACTGAATCTGCGCAGTGCCGTGGCGCGTTAGTCGTCTGAACTGTGGTGTTCGTTGGCCTGGGCGTGGGTGCGCAGGTTGGTTGAGTAGTGCGCAGTTCCGCTGATCCGTGACAGGTGACACATGTCATGCGCGGGAACAGGTACTAATCCAGACCCCCAGTTGCGATCCGCAAAACAAAATGAATCACATCGGTCCTCACACCGATGCGGCCCGACCCTGCCCCCCCAGCGGGTCGGGCCCCGTCCACGAAACGCTCGATGAGGGACGGAGACGCCGCTCGCCGCGACTTCGGGGATGGTCTACACGGTCAGGGGGCGTTCACTCGAAAACGTTGAACGCTGTTGTTGCTCGCGCCGGGGCTGTTGATGTTGTTGTTGGTCGTGATGTTGTTGAACATCGGGATGACACCGTTGAGGTTGAGCGGCAGAATCGAGCCCCCGCCGGCTCCGTTGCCGTCGTTGCAGTTCCCGGTGATCGTCGTGGGGTCGCTGTCCGAGAAAGCGTGGGTGCCTTCAGCGGTAGTCTCGGTGCCCATGACGGTGTTGGTGACGGTGCACGGGGCGTTGTCGGCGATGGCGACGGTTACCGTGAATTCGAATGAACCTGTGAAAGTAAAACCACCGCAGTGGACCGTCTTACCGCCATTGGTGATGTCACACACATCAAACGGGAATGTGCCTCCGGTGTCCGTGGCTGTGAGACCCGGAGGAAGGTTGTCCGTGAACTCGATCGTGCCGCTGTCCTCGTTGCCGCTGTTGGTCAGCGTGATGGTGTAGACGCCTTGCCCTCCCGCTACGAAGGCTCCTTCGTGGCTCTTGTCGATGGTCACGTTCGATTGCGCTTGGGCGGGTGTGGCCCCCACAGCAAACGGGAGCGCGATGGCGAGCCCCATTACCGAGGTAAGGGCGGATACTCGCCGCCTCCATCCGTGCTTTTCCATTCCGAGTTCTCCTGCCGGTGAAGTCCCCCTCGGTATAAGCAGCGCAGGGTGGAGCGCGGTCCACGGGGGAGGTCAACACAGGCAACGCCTTGCCGACTGGTCCGATAACGGGTGTAGTGCCCGTTTCACTCGATCGCCTCGCACCAGAGGAACCAAAGGGAAGGCAGTCTCGGCGGAGCATCGAACAGGCCTGCTATTTCTTGTCGTTGACCACAAACTAGGGTTTGTGATTGAGAAGCTCCCGTGAGTAGCCCTGAGCCTCGCGGAGGGGATCCTGGAGGCGGAGCCGGAAGGGCCCGGGGGTGGGGGAGCGGACCCACCCCGGGGGCCGAAGGTCTGGCCGCGTGAAACGGGGTCAGGGCCCGCGCGGAGCGCGGGAGCCCTGGGGCCTGTGGAGCGCAGCGGAACCAGAGCCAGTCCGGAGCGAAGCGAAGGACCCCGACCGAAGGCCGGCCATGGCGGGGCGGGATTGTCCCTGGTCAGGGCTGGTTTGAGGGCTGTTTTCCACTGACAAGGGTTGCCGATTTTGCGCTGACGTTTTTGACATATTGCCTGGTCGTTTTGGTGGCGATCGGTATCACGCTTGGCTGTTTGTGCTGGTCAGGGCTATGTCCCCTGCAGGTCAAGCCCCGGCCCGAGCACCCCCTGCTCTGCTGCTGGCGGACCGCGTAGCGGGCTGGGCCTGGAAGCGGAGCCGGAAGGGCCCGGGGTGGGGGAGCGGAGCGGATCTACCCAACGGTCCGTAGGACCGCACCCCGTGAAACGGGGTCACCCGGGCCCGCGGAGCGGGCCGTTCGGGGTGGAGCGAAGCGGAACCCCGAACCTTGTCCGGAGCGAAGCGCAGGACTCCGGCCCGAAGGGCCGGCCCTGGCTCGGCGAAGCCGAGCCCCGTCGAGCGCAGCGAGGTGGTGCTTCGCCCTGGAGCGAAGCGGAGGGGCAGGCCCCGCAGGGGCCTCGGCCGCGCGTAGCGAGGCCGTTCTCTCCTGAGCGCGCAGCGCTCAGGCACCCGCTCCGCGGG
>NZ_JBIARX010000026.1:0-76578 GCF_042890265.1 Streptomyces sp. NPDC002209
TCATGACCCGACGCCTCACCCACCAGAACACCCCCAACTGGCGCGACACCTGACCCCAAATGAAACAGACAACCGAGAATCAAACGCTCACTAAGTCTTGTCGAAGAAGATCGGCTCCACCTCGTCCAGCTCGACGAACCCGGCGATCTCCAGGGAGCGGGAGCGGCCCGGGGCGATCTCGTCGAGCTCCTTCGGCTCGACGAGCACGTACTCCTCGCCGGTGTCATAGCCCTTGACGATGTCGCCCAGGTCCACCTCGTCGCCGGTGCGCTCGTTCACCCGGCGGTTGCGGATCCGGTCGGCGGTGCCGCGCTGCAGCTGGTGGAAGTGGATGGTGTGGCTGTCGGTCGCCGTGTAGAGGCCGACCGGCAGGCTGACCTTCTCTGAACTAGCTTGGGAAACCCCCTCGTAGGGTGCTGAGCAAGCTGGCAGACTTCCAGTCATGCCGAACCTGCTCATCAAAGACCTTCGGGTGATCGCCGATGGCTTCTCCGACGACGTCAAGAAGTGGCCGGACATACCGTGCCCTACTTGCGGGCGAGGGAATTTGAGTCCGGTCGTCGACACTTTCGTCGACGAAGAGGCCGAGACGAGCAAGCAAATGCAGGCAGATTATGGCGACCATTGGGAAGCCGACTGGTTTTCTGGTGCATTCTACTGCGTCCTCCGCTGCGGGAAATCTTCCTGCGACCTGGTGAGAGTCTTGGGGAGCAAGCGCGTCGTCGACAATATCGCCGGATGGGACGACTACCAAGAACAGTGGCGAGTTATCCTTACGCCCACCTTTTTCCACCCTTCGCTGCCTCTCGTGCAGAGTCACGAGTCCGCCCCGAAGTCTGTCCTGCAGCGCATCGAGGCTGGCGCCGCCGTGATCTGGGTTGACCCAAGCTCCGCGGCGAACCGGCTTCGATCAGCAGTGGAAGCTCTTCTCGAAGATCAAGGGATCCCGAAGAGGGGCACTCTCCATCAGAGGATTGAGGACTTCAAGAAGGCGAAGCCGAACTACTCGGATGCCGCAGATGCGCTTCTGGCAGCAAAATGGATCGGCAACGTCGGCAGTCACGAAGACGGACTGGAGGTTTCCAACGTCTTGGATAGCGCCGAAGTTATTGACTTCGCACTCGCGGAGATCTATGACACGAGCCGGGATGCCGTAAAGAAAATGGCGGCGGATATCACAGCCAGGAAGGGCATGCCGGCCTGAACCGGGAGTTGCGGTAACTAGCCAGATGCCAGGTTTCCCACCCCAACAGCGCCAGGGTCGGCCGGAGCGCAGCTAGCCCTTGTCCGGCCGCCGGGCCGCCCGGCGTGACGCGGGCGGGGGCGGGCCGGTGTGGTGCGACGCTGGAAGATGGATGGGGTGGGTGAGCGGAGGTCTGCCCATGCGTTCCGCCTGGTCGGGCGCGATCGGTTTTGGTCTGGTCCTTCTCTGGACCAGTTCCACTTGGTGGGCGCTGGCGCTCGGAGTGCAACGGCCAAGCTGCTGAACGCCCGGCAGGCGCTGCGCAAGGCAGGGCGGTGCGGGCCCCGACCGCCCGCCGGGCGTTGCTCGAATCACGGCACGGTGTTGGTACTTGCGGTGGCGCGCTTTCGCGCGAGGGCTTCACGGCCGTGCCGGTACGACCAGAGGGCGATGGCGAGAACGGCGGAGGCGGCGAGGCTGCCGAGGAATTCGGGGATTGCGGCAAGGAGTAGGGACGTGGCGGTGTTCATCCGGTGACCACCGCACCACAACCGAGGCGGCTGGTGGCGAGCCGCTGGTTGCCCAGGCGGCGGAGCTTGCGCATCACCCGCTGCCCGGTCATCCGTGGCTGACAGGCCTCGGTAGCGGCTTCCTCCCACGTTCCTCCGCCGAGCGCGTAGGCGCGAGCGACGTGCTGTTCGTCCGACTTGAGTCGGCCGAATACCGAGAGGGCATCCTTTCGTTCCGGTTCCCAAGGCAGCACCTCGTCCTCGATCCGGTACGAGTTGTCGATGACCTCATGGACGGAGCCGCCGGAGGGCAGGAGGTAGTCGAGCGCCCACACGCGGCCTGGCCCGGCCTTGCGTTCCCATAGGGGCATGAGCTGTCGGTGTACGACTTGTGCCTCGCGACGCAGCTCGTCGAGAGTGCCGATCGCCTCGGGGGTGGTCGTGCCTGGAGAGCTGAACCAGTTGCCAAGCAGGGCTGTCGACATAGCCTCCAGCCACTCGGCGTTCGGCCGGGAGAGACCGAGAAAGGTGCTGGCGAAGTCGGCCACCGCAGGCTTCCACCCGTCGACCGTCTCGCTCTCCAGAATGGCCTGCCGGGCTGCGAGAGCGGCTGCCACCATGCGCTGAGCGTGTTCGCGCACCTCGCGATCCGGGGAGGAGCGGGCGAGGTGCCGGACGTACACAAGCACCTGGCCGACCGCGAACCCCAAGCTGTGTGCGGGGTACCCATGGGCTTGCCGTTGCCTGACGCGGCGGATCAACTCCGCCTCATCCAGACAGCCAATGAGCACTGTCGGGTCGGGAAGGTCTTGCGCCACCTGAGTGGGCCACTGGCGGCGGCTCATCGGATAGAACGCCGGCAGGTCCCAGTGGTAGCCGCGACGTACCCGGGGGTAGAGCCGCCCGTAGGTGATGGGAGTGCTTCTGATGTCCAGGACCAGGAACGCGCGATCGAACCGCGGATTCTCGATGACGACGCGGCACCACGAGATCGGAAAGAAGGTTCGGGGCAAGTGCAGGTTGGGATACACGGGGCTCCTTGCAGGACTAGAAGCGGGTGCTTCATCCTTCGGGCCCGGGTCGGCCCCGTTCTGTCAAAGAATCTCAGAACGTGCCAAGTGACGGCCATCACTTCGGATAACCGCAGCGGGGCCATCCCCGCGTACACAAGGCCTCCGCGCGGTGATCGCATCCGTGCGGCGGCGCCCGCTGGTCACAGGTCCAGGAGTCCGAGGGCGGAGTCGGCTCGGCAGATCTCGCACGCACGAGCCGTGCTGTTGTGCAGGGTTTCGACGGCCTGCTGCCGCGTGGCGGGTCTGGAGCGGCCGGAGGTCATGCGGCAGTCGCCGGTGTGTACGACCTCGGGTCGGCGCTGAGCGCTGATGCCGTACTCGATGACCCATTCCACGACCGGGGGCCGGTGGAGGGCTGCGTCCACGTGGACACGCTCGGCCTGCTCCAGCACGGCAATCCGCTCGCGGGTCTGCGTGAGGAGCATGGACAAGAGGGTCTCCACGGTCCGCAGCCGGTCTAGGTCCGGCGGGAGCCAAGCAGGCCCGCCACCGATATCCACGGCTACTCCTGCACGTCCTCGGCGGGGACCCGCTTGAGGGCCATCCGCGCAGCGACGACCTGGCCGCGCTCCACCGTCGACCAGAAGGGGTGATCGCTCACCACCCCGGTCAGGCGGCGCAGCCGCCGCTCGAAGGCTGCCTTCCGCCGACGCTGCTCGCCGGTGTAGCCGGGACTGGCCGGTACGTCGCCGCGGTGCGAGTACACGCCCTCACGGGCCTGCCACCCGGGGTGAGGCTCCACGGACCACGGCAGGCTCCGGCAGTACGCGGTGTACTCGGCGCGCACGCGGTGCAGCTGGGCCTGCAGGGCCCGCAGGCGAGGAGGGAAGTCGAACGGCATACAGCAATCGTACTCGCGTTCGAATCTCATGGTGTAATCAAGCCATGGCGGAAAACTGCTTCCCGGATGATCTGGTCCAGCTCAAGGTGGAGTGGATCCGCACCTACAACCGGCTCTCCCTCCCGCCTCTGCCTCCCCTGGGCGAGCTCGACCGCCTCCTTCTCCACCTCTCGCGCCGAATCCGCTGGCACCCCTACTGGCGGGAGCACCCCTGGACATGGCCCGCCCGCGAGGAGCTGCACCGGGCAGCCGTCGCCGCACCCGGCGGGGAGCCGGTGATCGGGAAGAAAGTTGTCGACGGCCGGATCGTCGTCATCCTGCCCCAGGCCGGCACGGCGCAAAGGCAGGACGGTCGCGACTGAGACGACCGCGGGCGTCGTTGCGGGGCGGGGCCGCCGCAGGCCGGCGGGTTCCGCAACCAGCGCGATACCAGGGGCATCCCGGGCGGCCGCACCCGCCCGCTACGGAGGATCAGCTTCCGCTACGTCGACATCCATTCCGCCCGCCCCTCTGGCGAAACCGTCGGCATCATGCGTGGTCCGCCCCCAACCAGGGTCCCGGCAGCGCTTCCAGGTCGACGGTCTGCCGACGCGCGCCGCCTGCTCCGCGGCGGCCGATACGTCACCGGGGCGGGTGCCGGGACATCCGGAGAACGCGGCACTCCTGGCAATGCTTCCTCACGGAGCTTGAGCATGACTGCCGGGCAATGCCTCCACCTTGAACGCTCGCGCCAGGGCGGTTCCGGGGAACAGGCCAGCGACTTGCCCTGTCAGGGTGATCAGGACGCGGACGGCGGGCCGGCTGCAACCGGCCACCGTGTACCCGGCCAAGCCGAGCGTCGTCGGGACGAGCGGGATCAGCCACCAGAGCGGCCACCAGTAGAACGTGGCCAGGATCAGTACCGCGCCGACTGCCGCAGCCACAGCCCAGCTGACGCGCAGCAGCCTCGTGAACACATTTCCGAGGTCGACACTCCAGCCTGGCGGATCCGCGTCGTGCCTGATCCGGGCCCGCAGGGCCGGCCACCAGTCGGTGTAGGCGTCCCAGGGATCCAGGAGCAGCAGCACTCCGGGCGCCCACAGGAACACCCCGACCCCGCCCGCCGTACGGGAGAACCAGGTGCTGAGCGCATAGTTGACCATCGAGCCGCCCACGAGCAGCAGGACTCCCAGAGCCCGGCAGGCCAGCAGGACCACGATCCGCATTACCTCCTGCTCTCCCTTGACCACCGCCTCCGTGGGCGGTGTGGCGACCGGCAGCTCACCGCCGAGCCGCTCCCGTAGCTGCGCCCCTTCCTGGAGGAATCCCTCGGCGGTGGCCAGGGCCCGTTGGACGTCGGCGAGGAAGAACTCCTCCTGCAGTTCGGCCGGCAGCTGGGCGGCGACCGGGACCGCCTCTTCCGCGCTCGGCGCCGCAGCCCTCAGCCGGGCGAGTTCTTCCTGCAGAGCGAAGCTTTCCTGCTGCGCCCGGCTGGCGAGCAGCTCCGCTTCGGACCGGGCTTGGCGGGCCCAATCCAGTTCCTGTTGCGCAAGGTGCAGCTGCTCGGTGAGCGTTGCCATCTCGGCGGCGGCGGCCGGCACTTCGCTGAGTGCGGCGACCTGGTCCTGGAGGCTGGCGACCAGGCGCATCAGCAGCAGCACCAGCTGCTGGGAGCCGAGACGGTCTTTCTCCAGCTCCAGGTTGCGGTCCATCACCTCGTACAGCCTGTCCGAGGTCTTGTCCGCCAGCGCGACAGCCGACCCCGCCCCTGCAACGGGCCGGACGACAACGGACGTGGACGGCGTCCGGGCCGCCTGCCACAGATCCCTGGCCCGCCGAAGGTCGATGGCCTGCTTGCGGGTCTCGAGGACCACCGCTTTGACCACGGCCTCCACGAACGCCTCCGGCGGCACTTTCCCCTTGAGGTTCTCGCTGATCGTAGAACGCGCGTACGGGATGCGCTCCTCCAGCGCCCGCATCGTCACCCCGTGCACATCCATCAGGTGCCGGAGAAACCGGGCTAACTCGCCGGCCTCCTCCGACTCCGGACGCAGCGGCGCCCACGCCCGGCCCCGCCCCTTGCCACCCGCCATTCCTGCCCCCCGGCATTGTCCGGCCATGTCCCGGACAAAGGGCTCGTTGTCCGGAGTTCACCTACAGGAAGGCTACGGACAAAGTGCCGGACACACACCAGGGCGTAAGGCTCCACACCACCAAGCACTCCCCCGTCCACCACCGCACGCCCCCGCCCCATCTCACCAGGAGCCGCCCGATGTCCCGCCCCAGCACCCGAACCCGCACCGCAGCATCCACCCTCAGCCGGCCCCGCCCGCCCCGGCTCAGCAACTACGCCATCGACACCGCCGACCATGGCCGCATCATCGACCTCCACCGCGAAGCCGACGCCCCCACCCGTCTCCCCCGCGGCAAGAAGGGCGGACGCTACCGATGCTGCGCGTGCGGCAAGTCGCTCATATTCGCCGCACCCGCCACCACCGGATCCGGCTTCACCGCGCGCTTCCGCCACGACGCGGGCGGAGCCGACCCCGACCGCTGCAAGGCCCCCGCCGCCCTTGCCGCCAGCATCCAGACCGACCTCACCCTCGCCTTCGACCTCCACGACCGCCTTGCCCAAGCGCTGCCCGCCACCACGATCCGCGTCGAGATCGACCCGGCCCTCGCCGGAGCCGAATGGAATCTCCCGCCCGCCGTCATCCTCCGCCGCGGCCGCCACCTCGCCGTCATCGACCGCCCTCGCCGGCTCGTGAACCACCGCACCACCCAGGCCCGCCTGCAGGCCGTCCGAGCCGCCCATGGCGAACATGCCGCGCACTGGTGGTTCTACGACCGCGATGACAAGCACGCCTTCGACTACGCAGGCACCCATACCGTCCGCATCTCCGGCGAACACGCCGTCCACGACAAGATCCGCCCCACCCCCGACCAGCGCCTCATCAACGCCTTTGGCGCGCAGGTCTGCTGGCTCGCCGCAGAAAAGATCCTCATTCCCTACGGCGGCCGCCCCGTCACCCACCCGGCCCGAGACGGCGAGGACTGGAGCGGCGACACCGCCCGCTGGCTCAATGACTGGACCATCTCCCAGCCTCACCCCGCACCCGACGCCGCATGGTGGGGCCTCGTCCCAACCCCCCTGACGGCCCTGGCCCAGCCAGCCTTCCGGCCCGTCCCGGCCCACCGGATCATGGCCGCACTCGCCGCATCCCAACGTGGCCGCGAAGAGCACCGCCGCGCCCTCGCCCGTACCGCCTACGACCGATGCCGCCCCGTCCCCGTGCAGCTCACCCTCGACGCCGCCCTCCCCACAGCACCCGCCTGCGAGGAGACCACCCCTGTGCTGCCCGCTGCACCTGTCCCTGTCCCGTCACCGGCCTCCGAACCCGGTCACAGCACGGAACCCCTTCCCCGCGTCCCGTCCCGTTCTACGAAGGCCAGGTGGAGCTGGCGCCGGTTCCTCCCCCGCCGCTGGCGCTAGCCCACGAGGCGTCTGAGGGCTCCCTGCCGGAGTCCCCGGGCCTCACCTGACAGGCCTCTACGGCCCGCCGGTGCGCCGTTAACCTCACCGCGTAGCGCACCCGCCCAAACTTGTCAGACCGCATTGCCCTGCTGTTGGTGAGGCTGGTCCAGCTGCTGCTCGCGTTTGCGCTGCTCAGTTCGCAGGCCCTCGACCGCCGCGGTGAACTGCCTCAAGTTGTCCTCTTCGCTGACCTGGTTGTACGGAGCGATCGACAGGTTGAGAGCGGTGAGGTGTTGCTCGATCTCGTCCGCGGTCTGCTGAAGGTTGAAGCCGCGCTCGCGGAACTTGAAGAACCCCGACACGGCCGTGATGACCGTGACGCTGGCACCGAGAAGAATGATGATGCCCTTGCCCGGCTGCGGAGGGTCGTACACCGCGGAGGCCGCCGTGATACCGGCCGAGCAGACGATCAATCCCATCTGCAGCGTGTTGTGCCAGCGCCTGTAGCGACGGCTCTCCGCACCCAGACGAGCTATCTCCTGCGGCAGGAGTTCCTTGTACGCGAACTGCCGACTGTGGGCTGGCCTGACGTTCTCGACGGCATGAAGAACACGCTGCTCCTCCGCTAGCTCCAGGTCCATCCTGAGCTCGTCCACCGACTTCGCCCCCATGTCATTAGCGGTGGCAAAGAACGTGATGGCCATGACCGCCATAGCCATCAGGAGAGGCACGTTGTAGGGCGCCATGTCGTAACGCTCCCAAGTGACCGCCGTGGGCACGGCCACCAGCAGGGCAAGCACGACGACACCGATCCACGAGACATGCAGCCTTACGCGCCGTATCCGTTGGGCCTTGACCTTGCGGCGAAGTTCTTCGACGTTTTGGTAGAGCAAGACCGCAGGATCGACGGTAGCCATCGGTTCTTCTGTGCCCGGCGTAGTAGCGATGGTGGCGCTCTCCCCTCGAATCGACATCCAGCGGGTGCACCGAAGCCCCCATAACCGGACGTAGTTCCGATCAGGCCCCTCCCAACTGGAAGGGGCGGACACAAAACTCGTCCAGAGAGTTGCCCCGGGGCAAGCCAAACGCCGAAACAGCCACTCCTGGAGCCCCGCTCCGCGAGGAACGAACGCCTGTAAACGCAGAGCGGCCCTGTCCCCTTCCCGGGACGGGCCGCTCTTTGAGGCTGGTTCGGTCCGTCTGCTGTCCTTCGCCCCGCTCCCGCGTCATCAGGGCTGGGGTGTCACAGCGCCGCATGTGCCTGACAGGTCACCCGTCGGTACGGCGCTCGCAAGCGCTGAGCTCCAGCCCGGAGAACAGCCGGTGGTAGCGGTAGGCGCAGCCATCGGCTTCCACCACCAGCTCCGCGTACGCGACGAGCTCGTCAGTGCGGGCGAGCATCCCGCTGATGGTGAACGTCGCTCGCAATGTGCCGGTCTTGAAGACGGAGAGGGACTCAGGGTCCTCCGCAGCGAACGCCTGGTTGATCGCGCGGGACAGCTTCAATTCCCGGTGAACTCCACCCAGTGGTCGCTCACCCACGTCGGTAGCAGCCACAGCAGCGTCTCCACGGCAGCCGCCGTCGTTGTGGTTGGACCAGCCGTGCCCGGCCGGGCATCGCAGGACGTGGACGCTCAGTAGGTGGTGCGGGCCGCCGCCTCACTAGCCGTTCGTGACACCAGCGCACCCCACGGACCTCGGTCTATGCGGGAGCTCGGGCAGAATCCGCGTTGCCTGCAAGCACGGATGGTGATCTGCTGGTTATGTGCCCTCCTGTTTGGTGGAGGTGAGCTAATGGGAAAGCAGGTACTTGTCCAAGCCGATGGCCAGAAGTTTTTCGTCGAGGTCGCTGATGGAGGCGGGCCTCAGACCGTGTCCGCGGACCAGGTGCTCTCCTTCGACGGGGTCCGCGCGACGATTGAAGCGTTGGCCGGCCAGCTGTCCGCGGCATGGGATCGGGTGAAGCCGTCGGAGGCCACTGTGGCCTTCGGGCTGTCATTCTCGGCGAAGACCGGCATGTTGACCGCGCTGATCGTGGACGGCGCCACCGAGTCGAGTCTGACGATCACGCTGACCTGGAAGAACGACAGTGGCAGCGCGTGATCTAAAGGCTGATGATGCTGAGCCGCTGGGAAGACCGAGAGCTGCGCCGCTACGTGGTGCGCATCGACCGTGCCGATGACGGCCGGGTGCTCGGCACGGGCTTCTTCGTCGCCCCGGGCTGGGTGGTGACGTGCGCGCATGTGGTCTTCGACGCAAGCCAGGGCACCGAGGTCGACCAGGTCCTACTTGTTCCTGATTCCAGTCTTCGCTCGAGCCCAGTGCCGGCGGTGGTAAAGGCTCGGTCGGAACCACCGCAGGGCACCGCCCTGTGGCCGTTCCCGGACCTAGCTCTGGTACGCCTGGACAGCGAGTTGGATCATCCGTGTGTACGGGTGTACCCGGGCGATCCGATCGGCGGTGAGTGCCACGCCTGGGGCTTCCCCCGCCGCGAGCACGGCGTGATCCCGCCTGGCTCGCCGGCGTCCTTCCATTTCGAAGGCGTGGAGGGTGACGGATACTTCAAGCTCAAAGCAGGCCAGGCAGCCCCCGGCCTGTCCGGGGCACCGCTGCTGTGCCCCGGGCGGCGTGCTGTGGTCGGCGTGGTCAGTGCCACCCGTGACGCCGACAGCGACCTGGGTGGCTGGGCCTCACCTCTGCAGGCCCTGCTCACCGGCGGACCGGGAGCCGTCCCCGAGAGTCTGACCGCCCATCGGGAGGCTCTCGTCCGCGACAACGAAGCGGCGGTCCTGGCCGACCGCGCCGGGTGGAACCGGGTACTGCCCATCGACGGCACCGAACACCTGCTGGACCAGCCCTGGTCGGCATTCACCCGCAGGCCACGCTCCAAGCCGTCCGAGCTGCTCCTGGCCGATGTCGGGGTGGTGCCCTACTTGTTCCGTGACACCGACATGGACCGTGCCCAGGCGTGGTGCGAGCAGCCCGCTCCGGTCGAAGTTGCCCAGGTGGCCGCCCGCGGCGGAGCCGGCAAGACCCGGTTCGCCATCGAACTGTGCCGCCGCATGGCCGAACAGGGCTGGATGACAGGACTGTGGAACCGCGACCACTCCATCGATGACATTGCCACCACCCCCCTGCCCCGCTTGGTAGTGATTGACTACACCGAAGCCGTCGCCATCGACGTCCTGCGCAACACGCTGAACAAGCTCACCCATCACGCCGATACCTTCGCCCCGGTACGTCTGCTCCTCCTCACGCGGACCAGCAAGGCAGGCACCACAGACACCCTGGAAGAGATCGCCAAGAACGCCACCGCACAGCTGCGCGGAATCCTCGCCGACGCGAAGGACAGCCACGCTGCCAGAACCCTCACACTCGAACAACGACACACCCTCTACGACACCGCGATCTCCGCCTTCGCCCGCGCCTGGCACCCCGACCACGTCACCAGCTCCCGGCCCAAGACTCCGGACCTGACCCCCGACCGATACCAGCTGCCCCTCGAAGTCCTCTTCGAGGCATTCGACCACGCCCTGTCCGCCCACCAGCCCGACCTCGCCCGGCCCACCGTCGACCGAGCCCTCGACCACGAACAGCGCTACTGGGACGCCACCGCCCCGGCAGACCTCCCGGCTCCTCTGCGCCGCACCGCTGTCGCCCTAGCCACGCTGGCAGGCGCCGACGACCACGACCAGGCCGACCAGCTCCTTGCCACCCTCCCCGACCTCGCCGACACCGCCACCGCACCCTTGCGCCGCCGCACGGTCAATTGGCTCGCCACCATCTACACCGGACCGGGCCTCCTCAACCCGCTGCGCCCGGACCGGCTCGGTGAAGCTCTCCTCGCCGATGTCCTGGCCCGACACGCCGACCATGGACTCGCCCTGCTCAATGCTGTCCTCGACCTTCCCAACGACGACCAGGTTGCCAGCTGCCTGGACCTGCTGGCACGCCTCACCACAGCCCAGGAGCACACAAGCACCCCTGTCATCCAGATCCTTGCCACGCGTCACATTGAGCTCACCCTCCGGGCCGAGGACCAGGCGCGTGGCACACCTGACAGGCCGGGCCGGCTCACGATCGTCGGCGGATTGCTCCGTTTGTTCACCGATGCTGTCGCCGATCGGCTGGGGGAGGCCGAACCTGGCAACACTGGGTACGCCCTTTACCTCGCGGTCGCATACACCAGGCTGGGGGATCTGGCTCGTGCCAGCGGGCAGGCTGGCGAAGCCGAGCGTCTGTATCGCCAGTCTCTGACCATCCGAGAGCGGCTGGCGGAGGCCGAGCCCGGCAACGCCAAATTCGCCCGCGACCTCTCCGTCTCATACGACAGGTTGGGGGATCTGGCCGAAGCCAGTGGGCAGGCCGACGAAGCCAAAGACCTGCACCGCCAGTCCCTGACCATCGCCGAGCGGCTGGCGGAGGCTGAGCCCGGCAACGCCAAATTCGCCCGCGACCTCTCTGTCTCGTACATCAAGATGGGGGATCTGGCTGTCTCCAGTGGGCAGGCCGGCGAAGCGGAAGATCTGTATCGCCAGTCCCTGACCATTGCCGAGCGGCTGGCGGAGGCTGAGCCCGGCAATGCCGAATTCGCCCGCGGTCTCTCCATCTCATACGACCGGTTGGGGGATCTGGCTGTCTCCAGTGGGCAGGCCGGCGAAGCGGAAGATCTGTATCGCCAGTCCCTGACCATTGCCGAGCGGCTGGCGGAGGCTGAGCCCGGCAATGCCGAATTCGCCCGCGACCTCTCCATCTCATACGACCGGTTGGGGAATCTGGCTGTCTCCAGTGGGCAGGCCGGCGAAGCCGAAGACCTGTACCGCCAGTCCCTGACCATCCGAGAGCGGCTGGCGAAGGCTGAGCCTGGCAACACCGTCTACGCCCGCGACCTCTCTGTCTCGTACAACAAGCTGGGGGATCTGGCTGTCTCCAGTGGGCAGGCCGGCGAAGCCGAAGACCTGTATCGCCAGTCCCTGACCATCCGAGAGCGGCTGGCGAAGGCTGAGCCTGACAACACCGTCTACGCCCGCGGCCTCTCTGTCTCGTACAACAAGCTGGGGGATCTGGCTGTCTCCAGTGGGCAGGCCGGCGAAGCCGAAGACCTGTATCGCCAGTCCCTGACCATCGCCGAGCGGCTGGCGAAGGCCGAGCCTGACAACACCGTCTACGCCCGCGACCTCTCTGTCTCGTACAACAAGCTGGGGGATCTGGCTGTCTCCAGTGGGCAGGCCGGCGAAGCCGAAGACCTGTATCGCCAGTCCCTGACCATCGCCGAGCGGCTGGCGAAGGCCGAGCCTGACAACACCGTCTACGCCCGCGACCTCTCTGTCTCGTACGAGTGCCTGGGATCGATATGTCTGAGCGATGAGCGAGCGTCTCAGGCGGCGCAGTGGTTCCAGCGGGCTGCATCGATGCGTCGCCGTCTCTATGAGCAGGAGCCGTTTCGTACGGATCTGGCCGAGGAACTCGGCGTTGCCATCGTGCTTCTCTCGCAGACGGGACAGGATGAGGGCGATGCAGCTCGGGAGGTGATTACGCTGCTGGATCCTTTTGAACGGGCTGGCGCCCTCACATCCAAGGGAGTTGCGCTTCTCGCCTGGGCGCGTGAGACCCCCTTGTGACGACGGTTGGTGTCGCCGCTATTGGAGGACCAGCAGTGTTGATCAAGGTAATGCTGCCGCCCCGGGGCCAGCGGACTGGCCTCGGCGGAGTTCGCCGAGAAAGTCGGGGATCACGACGGCGCCGGGCACCAGGACGTGTGCCCGCGGCTGAACTGCAGCGGCAAGCAGCACGTGGCCGCCGAGCACAGGATCTGGTGCGACCTCCACTACGGCAACGTCACCCGCGGCCCGCACATCCTGGACTGGGAAGGACGGGGCCGCGCCCCGTACGGCTACGACGCCGCCACCCTCTACGTGTACGCGCTGCTGTCCCCCGAAACAGCCGCCCGCATCCGGACCGAGCTGGCCCCCGTCCTGGACCGGCCCGAGGCCCGCACCGGCATGCTCACCGTCTGCTCCCAGGTCCTCCAGGCCCAAGGCCGCGTCGATTTCCGAGCTCGCCGACTCCGTCCGCGAGCACTTGGCCCACCTGTAGCTGCGACTGTCGCCCTCCCCTGGCCCGCAGGCGGCTCGGGCACTCTCAACGGACTGCTCGAGCGCAGCCATCCGGTCGACGACCACCCCCGGACGTTACCGGTTCTGCGGGCCGGTGAGGCCAGCTTGTTCGGCTTCCTCCAGGGTCAGGACCTGGTGGGGCCCTCCGATGGCGAGACTGTCGAGCTCGTTCTCGCGGGCCAGGGGTGTGTCGTCGTAGAGCTCGCAGACCGGGCCGCACTCGGCTACGAAGTCCACCCACAGGCCGGGCCAGGCGGGGTGCTGGTTGGTCACTGCGTGCCCGCATTGTGCACAGCTGGCTGCCGGAATGCCGTGACGGCGCAGGATGGCGACGGCCTCGGCGTGGGTGGCTGCCCGGGTGTCCATCCAGGCTACGGCCTCCTGAAGCGGGGAGAATCGACGGGTCGCCTCGTAGTACGAGTTCCACGTGGTCAGCCCAAGCGCGGGGGTCCTGAATCGGTAGGCGAAGCGGGGAGCCAAAGAGCCCGGGGCCGGCTGCTCGACCACTGCCTCCACGCCCTCGAGCCGGGCGTCTTCAGGTAGCAGCTCCGGCAGGAGATCAGCCATCTTGGTCATCAGCTGCTCGCGGTCGGGGGCCTCGGAGTTGAAGAGGCCGCTCAGCAGCGCGTCCCTGGTCCCGTAGGGGACGTAGAGGGTGGTCATCACGACCGGCTCGCCGTCCTCCAACACCATCTGGAGCAGGAGCAGCTCGTGCTCGTGGCTCTCCAGCGTCACATCCTCCCCACGCGCTACGGCCGCGGCCGCGGCAGTCACGGTAGGAAACGCACGATAGAACCTGTCCCATTCAGGCAGGATGTCCCCGGATTCGAGAAGTTCCACGATCTCAGCCGGTACGCCGTCGTACTCGCGCTGCTGGCGCCGCTGCTCAGCTGCGGCCTTCTGCTTGCCCACCCGCTTGGCGCGGCTGCTCACGCTCTTCTTCGTACTTGCCATCGGACTACTGTCCTGCATCCTGAACCCGGCTGTGGCGGCCTTCAAGAAGTCGCACCACCTGATCAATCCGCGCCCGCCCGCCAGGAGCAGCCCGGCCCCAGTGCGCCGCACCGTCACGCCGTGGACCGCAGCGGAGCGGCCTGCGGCAGGATGACTGCTGGCCCGGACCGCAGGGCGCGCTCGGCTCGGGCCCGGTGCAGGGCAGCGTTCTCGATGACGGCGAACTCGCGCCACCGCTGCAGGACGGCGCTGTCGATCGGTTCCGGCTGCTCGTCGGCGAGCTCCTCCGGATCGGGAAACGCCTGCTGGCTGAGCTCGCGCCTCACGGCGTTCTGTCGCTCCACTGCCTGTGCGATGGCCGGGTCCATTTGGGACGACGGCGCGGCCCGGCGGTGCGCCTCGAGCGCACGGCGATAGCCCTCCGGCGGCATCCGGCGCTCCACTGGCACGACCGGCATAGTCGGCTGCGAGACCGGTTCGGCGGCCGCCGTGGCGGAGTTGGCCTTCACGGCCGCCGGCGCCAGGATGTACAGGGCGCGGACGTCTGCGCCGGGCACCGTCTCGTTGGCCGCCTCGATCAGCTTCGGTGCGCTCCAGCGCAGCTTCGTGCCTACCGCAGGGGCGTCGGGGACGACGTCCAGGCGGCCGGTGTCCACGTCGAACGCCACGCCCTGGACGCGCCCGACGAGCTCGGGCACGGCTGCGGCGAGGATGGTGTCGAAGCGGGCCAGGACGCTGCCGCCGGCGGCCGGGGCGACCATGCCACGCTCGGTCATCATCTGGCTGATCGCGCTGCCCAGCCCGAGCGGCTCGCGGCCGTCGCCCCGTACGACAGTGGTGGTGCGCCGCTTCGGCTTCTTACTGGTGGCACCGCTCTTCCTCGCCGCCTCGCGGGCCGCGACCAGGGCCTGGCGCGCGAGATCCACGCCGCTCAGCTCGGTGGTCATGCGATCACCGCCCCGGCAGCGGCGCCGTCCAGCGGACGCGCGGCTAGCACGGGCAGCCGGCCCGTCCACCACACGGCCACGGCCTCGGGCCGAACGACGGCCTGCTCGCGCAGCCTCTCCACCCGCGCCGCCAGCAGGAACTGCGCGGTGCGCTCCCTGGCCGCGTCGGCGGCCTTCGTCGCCGCTGCGATGGCGTCCGCGCCGACCGGGTTATGCCGGAACCAGTGGCGCCCCTGCTCGGCCCGGAACGCCCGCCGAGCCTCTGCCTCGGCCTCCTCGGTCAGGCCCAGCATCTCCAGAGCCCGGCGGCGGTACTCCGGGGCCAAGCTCTGGACGGCCTGGAGCGCGCCGAACGCCAGCACGGACGCGGTGCCCAGCGGGTCCGCGTCCAGCTCGCCCGGTTCCGCCGACTCCAGAAAGTCGTCCACCGCCCTCCGGGCGGCCACCTGGAGCGTTTCCCGGACGTGGTCGAGAACCGCGGCAACGGCCTTCGAGTCGTCCAGGTCGGCGGACCAGGCGGCCTCGACCAGCCCGGCCTCCGCCGTCAGGGCCTCCGTCTGGCGCCGGTAGCCGCACACCTCGCACAGCCTGGCCGCCTGCTCCTGGCCGCATTCCTCGCACGGCAGGACCCGGAGCACGGCCGCCGCGGCCTGGCGCTCGGCCTCGGCCAGAGCCGCCGCCCCTGCACGGGCGGCTGCCCTCCGGTCCTGCTCCTCACGGGCCTGCTGGCGGCGCCACATGAGGTCCTCCGCCTCCAGCGCGGAAGCCTCCCGCAGGCGCTCCTCGAGAACCCGGCGGCGCTCGCGGTCGTCCAGGCCGGGCAACTGCGCCTCGACCTCGGCAGCGATCCGGGCCCGACGGGCACGGCGCAGGTGCAGCACGTTGGCGCAGTTCTCGCAGTCCTCGCCGGTGTCGAGGCGGATCCCGTCATCGCACTTGCGGTGCGAGCACGCGCGCCGCTGGGGCAGACCCCGCCGGACCAGCCACCCGTACGGGCGGGTGACCATGGCCTCGCCGCCCGTCTCCTCCAGCCGATTGGTGAGCCGGTCGGCCAGCAGCCTTGGCGCGCCCTCCGGCGCCACTCCCAAGCCAGCCAGCTGTGCCAGCTCCGCCTTCGTGGCCGCCTCCACCTGGTCTTGCTGCCACCCGGACAGCCGCTTCCAGAGCCACGAGACCGGCCCCAGGGCTACCCGCAGACGAAGATCAGCCGGAAGGCCCACCCTCCGCTGCTGCTGCGCTTTTTCCCACCCCGCAGCCCTCGGCTGGCCTCCGGACCCAGCCCCGGAGGCGCGCTGCCCCACCCGCTCATCGACCGGGGACTTCTTCGGCTTTTCCCCGCGCAGCGGGCCGTCCTCCGCCACCGGCGACCCGGTCACGGCAACGGCGTCTTCGCCGTCGACGGTCTGGTCCTCGCGCACGCACACGCGCTCCGGCCGACGGCCCTCAGCCCCACGGCCTGCGCCGGAAAAGCCTAAAGAGAGCTGGGGAGGAACTACGGGAGCAACCACAGGAGCGTGGTCTGTGTGGAGCTCTGCACCATCGGGACGCTCCCGATCCGCCGTCTCCCGGGCCGCCTCAGCACCCTGGATCCCAGACGCCTCAAGGGCCCCGGCAACGTCGGCGGGAGCGTGATCTCCGACTGCACCATCGGGACGCTGCGAAAACACGGCCCGAGAGCCCTGAACGGCCTCCACGGGAGCCGGCGTACGGCCGTACGCGCGGGCGACTGGCAACAGCATGACCCGGCCCCGGCCGCGCATCCGCGTCGCAGTCTCCTTGCGCTGCCGCGCCACGACACCGGCCTCCGTCAGCCGCGCCAGGACCTTCCGCGCCCCGGACGGCGAGCAGCGCAGCAGCCGAGCCAGCGTCGCCGCCCCGCGCCCCTCCTTCGCCTTCACCGAGCCGCCGCACAGCTGCAGCCAGCCTGACGCCCGTGTGTTCAGCACCATCAGCAGCAGTCCGAGCCGGTCGGTCGCCGCCCCCTTGCCTGTACGGCCGGCCAGCAGCCCCGGCGGCGTCGGCTCCCTGTCCTCCGGCGTCCAGCCATGTCCGAACAGGGCCTCGATGAGGCGCAGCAGCACCGCAAGCTCCGTCTGAGACAGGGCCAGCGGGTGCGCCGCTCCCCCACCCTTGCGGGCGTTCCACAGTGGCATGACCAGGCAGTCCAGCCCGGTCGGGTGCCCCTTGGCGTCCGTCACCACCCGGGTGCGCAGCGCGCCCGAGCTGCGCAGTACGGGCAGCACCCTGTGGTGGACCGTGGACTCCTTCATGCCCATCCAGCGGCCCAGCTCGGAGCCCCAGATCGAGGTCTGGTTGTCGTTCTTCTCGCCTTTGGGCGCCCGCGACTTCGCGTATAGCACCACGGCCGCCAGCTTCGGCGCGTCCTTCAGCCCGGCGATCGACGGGTCCGCCAGCAGCGTGAGCACCGCGGCGCGCAGCCGCAGACGCATCCCGCGGCCGAGGCGCAGCGCGTCGTCCAGGCCGGCGTCGCCCGACCCGAAGGCCGGCACCGACCGCAGGCTCTTCCGCTGACCGGGAATCATGACTGCGGCTTCGCCGACGGAGTTGCTGAAGCGGTCGCCGAAGGCGTTGTCCATCACGGTGGCCGGCGTCGCCAGGGCACTCATCGGCCCACCGCCCCGACAGTGCTGCTCTTGTAGCTTCGTACCGGAAATCCTATTTCCGGTACGAAGCGCGTAAAAGTGAATGAACCGGACGCCGATTCCGTCACACGGGAAGCTCGCCGAGCCCGAACCGGGGTGAAACGGACAGGGTCGAGCTGACAGGGGACACTACTCTCGTGCACTATGAGAAACGACCTGGCCTTCCATAGCTGGACCGATCGAGCCCCTCGGGGCCGGACGAGCCGGATGTACGGATGTGCCGGGTAGCCCCCTTCGTGAGAAGCGGGCGTACACCGATCGGGTGGGGGAGATTTCTCCTCCCCTCCCGGTACTGCTGAACCGCAACGCCCCTGTGGTGGGGGCTCGCGGGTAATGCGGATTGGTACTTCTGCGGCTGTGGTGGCCGTGGTTAGTGGCCGGCGGTGCAGTGGCCCTGGTTAGGGGCCGAAGGAAAACGAGCGGCTCGGTGAGCCGCAGCTCAGGACCAGCGTCAACTGGGACCTGAGCGGCCGACGCGGGTGGTTAATCCGGTCGGTAGACGGGCCGCGCGAGGAGCGGGTGGTTAATCCGCCTGGCGCGCGCGGCCGATGGCCTTAGGTCATCCCGATCCCCTTCCGGAGACCGGCGTCGGCATGCCTGCGTCCGGTTCAGCGGCCTGCGGGAATCGCTCTGCGAGCTTCTTGAGCAGGTGGATGTAGACGGCGCGGTGAGGCCGGCGCGGCTGAACCTGCCCCAGCTCCCAACGAGCAATTGCGAGGCGCTGGACGCCCACAGCCTCGGCGACCTCCAGTTGGGTGAGGCCCGCGGCGAGGCGCAGCTGCTGCCGCACATGCGGCGGCGGCAGGACGTCGTCCAGTAGGGCGTTCACCCGCCGCAAGGGGTCCGCGTCGGTCATGGCCCAACCTCTCATGATCGATGTTTCCCCGAAAGATACACCACGGGAGCGGCCTGGGTGGGCGTCAACCGGTCCCTCGATAGGGTCGGTTGCATGCTCGTCCTCTTCGACCTGGACGGCACGCTGATCGACCGTCAGGCCGCGCTCAGTGATGCCGTGACCGCCCTCTGTCGCGCCCACGCCTTCAACACCCCCATTGAGCAGTGGTTACGCACCGCGCTGGCCGACCGCGCGAACCCCAGCGACTTCGCCCGGCTGCGTACCGACTTCGAACTGACGGAGCCTGCCGAGCAGCTGTGGAAGGAGTACGTCGATCTGATCGCCGGGACTGTCACCTGCCGACCGGAGGTCCTCGAGGGCATGCGCCAACTTCGCGCGGCGGCCTGGACCATCGGCATCGCCACCAACGGGGCCAGTGACATCCAGCGGGCCAAGCTCGATGCAGCCGGCCTCACCGACCTCGTCGACGGCATCGCGGCCTCCGGCGACCTGGAGATCCGCAAACCAGCCCGCGAACTGTTCGAGCTCGCAGCGAGCCGCTGCGGCCGGACCCTGGCCGACGGCGGCTGGATGATCGGCGACAACCCGGCCGGAGACATCGGCGGCGGGCACCAGGCGGGCCTGCGCACCATCTGGCTCCGTGGCCGACCCTGGCCCGACGGCCTTCACACCGCAGACCACACCGTCGACGACGCCGCCGATGCCATCACCATCCTGCTCAACGAGACCTCGGAGTAGCACTGTGGACCAGCCCACCGTCGGCATCCTCCACCCAGGCAGCATGGGTGCGGCCGTCGCCGCCTGCGGTGCGGCCAACGCGAGCGCCGTCCTCTGGTGCGCCGCCGGGCGCAGCACCGCGTCTGCGGCGCGCGCTGAGCAGTTCGGCCTGACGCCGGTGGGCACGCTGTCCGGGCTGTTGGACCGCAGCGACATCGTCATCAGCCTCTGCCCGCCGGCGGCCGCTGAGGACCTGGCCCGTGACGTCGCCGCGCACGGCTTCGCTGGGGTGTACGTGGAGGCGAACGCCATCAGCCCCGAGCGGGCGACTCGGATTGCCGAGCTGCTCGAACCGACCGCCACCGTCGTAGACGGCGGCGTCGTCGGCTCCCCGCCCGTGCGCGGCAAAACGCCGACGCTGTACCTCTCCGGCCCGGCCGATGCGACCGCGCGGATCGAGGTGCTCTTCGCGGGCACCTCCGTGAAGACGAGGACGCTGGGCCCGGAAGTCGGGAAGGCCTCTGCGCTGAAGCTGTCGTACGCGTCGTTCCAGAAGACGAGTCGCGTGCTGGTGGCGCTCGCGGTCGGCATGGCGCGTGAGCACGGCGTCGACCAGGAGCTCATCGACATCGCTTCCCGGCGCACCGACTCGTACCTCGCGGAGCCGGAGTACGTCGCCAAGACGGCGGCCCGTGCTTGGCGATGGGGCCCAGAGCTGGAGGAAGCTGCCGACATGCTCGCGGCCATCGGACTGCCGCCCGACATGCTGCACGCTGCCGCGTCCACGCTGTCACGGTGGCACGACGTCAAGGACGACAGCGAGCTCACGCTCACCGACGCCCTGAATCGCCTCGCGCAGCCGTAACGCGCGCTCATGCCGTCGCTGCCCCAGCCCGCTGCGCCAGCAGCCCGTCGATGAGCCGTGCCGCGTCCTGCGGTGACGACTCCGTGGTGTCCACGGTCAGGTCCCAGACCATGTTCGGGTGCGCGGCCAGGTCTTCTCTGGTCGCCTCCCACGCCGACAAGCGCGCCGTGGTGTCACGGTCGCCCCGGCCCGCAGATCGCTGCGCGGTCACCTCGCGCGGGCACCACAGCAGGACCACGGTCCAGTCGGCTGCGTAGCCATCGACCAGGGCCCGGATGCCGTTGACCTGCCCGAGGTGCACCACCGGCACCCCGGCGGCGAACGCGACATCCAGGCCCGGCGTGTCGATGACGTAGGTGTTGCCGTACCTGGAGTTTGCGTAGACGACGGCGTCTGCGGCCTCCAGGGCGCGCAGCTGCTCCGCCGTGCCCATCCGGTAGCCGGTGGACTTGCCCGATCCGACTTTGAGTCGCTCGAACTGCGTGTACGTCGAACGCAGCTCGGTAAGCGCGTTGGTGACGGTGTCCTTGCCCGCCGCCGGCGGGCCGTAGAGGACGACTCCCTGCTTCGCGGTCATCCGTACATCGCCCCCATCGCCTGGCGGGCCTGGTCGGCGAGCGTCACCGCGGTCCCCAAGCGGTTGTCGACGACCAGGTGCGGCACCGCTGGCCGCAGGTCCAAGTCGATCGTCTTTATGTACTCGTCCCAGCGCTGGAGCTTCCATGCGTCCCGGGCAGCGGATCGGAAGCCGATGTATTCGCGCATCGACTCCTCATCGCAGCGGACCCACACCGGGAAGACGTCGACACCCATCGAGCCAGCGCGGTTGGTCAGGCGCTGCATCCAGGCCGGGTCAGTCATTTCTGCGATGAACGGCGCGGTCAACACGGTGGAGATGCCGCACTTGATGTTGGCCATGGCCGACTGCATCAAGCAGTCGTACTCAACCGAACGGACCTTCTCCCGGTAGAGATCGGTGTGCCGGTCATTCGGGTCGCCGCCCAGCGCGACCAAGAGGCGCTCCACCAGCGGGCGAGTGAGCGGGTCTTTGTCGAGCAGCGGCCATCCGGTGAGCTGGACAAAGAACCGCGCCAACTCGGTCTTGCCGCTGCCCGCATATCCGCCGACCAGGATCAGAGCGGGGCGGTGCGGGTCGCCGCCGGTGTGCCTCCGCTTCCAGGCGTCGATGATGCGCTGCTGGAGGGCGAAGTGGCCTGCGTCCTCGCTGCCAGGTGAGATGCGGTGGATCGCCCGTTCCACGGCCAGGACGTGCGCGCCGTTGAGGCGATCGTCCATCGGCGTGAGCTTGAAGGACGTCTCCTCACCGGGCAGGGCTGTCCTGAAGCCGAGGTCGGGCTCGGTGGCCCGGTAGAGGAGACAGTAGGCTCGCCGGTAGTGCGGGCCCGGGTAGACCTCGCCCTGCTCGTGCTGCCACAGCGTCTGCGGGTTCGCTGCCGGGATGCCCTTGAGCTTGGCCTTCTCGGCGACCTCACGGAGACGCTCGCCAGCCTTCTCAAGGGTCAGGCCATGGGCCTCGCGCTGCTCGCGCAGCTTGTCCGGCCTCCACCCTGAACGGTGCTTCCCCACCCTGGTCCCCTCCGTCATCGTCATGGCCGCGAGCCTAGGGCTACGCCCCGAAATCCCGTGTGTATGCAGATGTTGAAAACCCGTGAATGAAGCTGCTCACGGCGCTGTGATGGTCTGTCTCCTCCGTCGAGAGTGGGATGGCCTACGTGCATAGCCGCTCGTGGGAGGTCGAAAAATCAATGAGGGTCGCCATCTGTGGAAGGACGCGCACGGCGCAGCTCTGCCAGGACGTGCTCCGGGACACCGTCGTACACGATGTGCGGTTCTTCGTCGGTCGGCGGAGCGAAACGGCCCGCATGTCGAAGCAGGTCTTCCTCGCTGAACTCGATGCTGTTGGCGTCGACCAGCGATTGCTCGTTGCGCTGCCGGATCCGGTCCCAGCGCACCTCGTGCGGCACCGGCAAGTAGATCAGGACGGGATCCCCGCCGGCTTCCATCACGGTCGCTGCCCACTGGGCCCGTTCTTCATGACTCCAGAGGCCATGGTCGACCACGACCTCGTGTCCGGCCTCCAGGAGCTCCTGAAGCTCAAGGGCGATGTCCTTGAGTACGGGAGCCTCCCTGACCTTGAACTCCCCGCGCGGGAAATCCCTGCCGTAGTGGCCGTAGCGGCGGAACATCTCCTCGTCCGGGCAGAGACGCCGGAACCCAGCCTGCTCCAGAGCGCGGGCGAGGGTCGTCTTGCCAGATCCCTGCAGACCGGACAGGAGGATCGCGCGCGGCGCGGGGCTCGGTCGGCCGGACAGGGCTGCGGCGATGGGTCGGATCTCGAATCGTCCTTCCAGAGGCAGGGTGTCGGTGCGCTGCGCGTGCAGGAGTACGTCGAGCCGGTGCTCAAGGCAGCCGGCCAGGGTGTCGTCCAGGAGCCCGGCGTCGCGTGCAGTCACCGCAGGACCTCCGAGGTCGTCCTGCGCGTGCGGCCGGGGGCGCCCAGGTCCACGCCGTACTCAAGCACCTCGCCATCAGCGTCCAAGAAGCGGGCGGTGAGGACCAGGATCGCCGCGGTGGTGCCAGCCTCCAGTTCCAGGAGCTCGAGGTCGTCCGGGGTAGCGATGCGCGCCGATTCCTCGTCCACCCGCTTAGCAACCTGCCGTCCGGTTGCCCGAGCGATCAGGTCGAGCGACAACCCGCCCTTGAGTCGCGCGCTGCGCGCCAGTTCCGGGAGTAGTCGTGCGAACTCGGCATGGATCCAGGATGTTGAGTGGGAGACGATGCCGTGATCGTCCCGGTAGACACGGCTGCGGCGAATCACATCGTCACCAGGCGAAATGCCGAGCGCGTTCGCAACATCCTCGGGGGCTTCGACTATGCCGGCGGTGTGGCCGGACGACTTCTCGCCTACGCCCCAAGAGGACTGGGTCTTGCTGCTGCGGTCGTGACGCTCCGACCCGGAGGACAGCGAGATGGGGCGGGCCATCACCTCCGTGCCTACGCCTGGGATGCCCTGTACGAGCTTCTCCTCACGCAGCAGCCTCATAGCGCGGTCTGCAGTAGCCGTGCTGACGTTCCACTCGGTGGCCAGCGCCTTGATGCTGGGCAGGAGATCGCCGGGCGCGAGGTCCCCGGAGCTGATCAGGTCGCGGTAGTGGCCCGCGATGCGCGCGTACGGCGGCCGGTTGTCGGCTCGGGGTGGCCCGGACATGTGCCTCGCCTCCTTCAGTTCCATCTGGTTGCCTCACTATACCGCTTGACACCTGAGGGTACCTGAGGCAACCTGATGTAGGTAAGCGGTGGTCCTCCGGATCACCGCCTGCACCACCGCAAAACAGCGGGAGTCACGCCCTTCGGGGCGGAAGCAGTGGGGTGAGCCGCGCTCCCCCGGCCGAGGCGCCTGTACCGAATAGCTCCACCTGATCCACCTCGAACGGCGCTGCTGCGCTGTCTGTCCGCCAGGACCAACCCGCCGAAAGGCCGGCCTGGCGCGGCAGAGAAGGCAGCACCCGCACCCGATCCCACATCAGGAGGATTCGATGCCCCGCAAGCGTCCCGGCCGTGTCCGGACCAAGCACACCAACCGCCGTGCGCCGCTGCTGCTCAGCACCATGGCCCCGGAGGACTTCAACGTCCGACCCGGCGAGACCAAGTCGATTGCCTGCCCCGACTGCCGTACCTGGCGCCGGATCATGGGCGACACGGTCCTTAAGATCCGCGAGCACTGCATCTCCGACAAGGTCGCCGAGGGCGAGAAGCACACCCTCTGTCCTGGCAGCGACCAGCTCGTGGAAATCGACATCGACGTCCGCCGCTGGCAGGCCCGGCAGAACCGGCTGCTGCGCGACGCGATGCCGCAGGAGAATCGGCGCGCCGCCCAGCAGTTCTACAAGCCGATCCCGGCCCCGGCTGTGCCGGTCTCCCGGATCAACGCGGAAATCACGCTGGAGACGGCCCGCCAGTCGTACCTCGCCCACCGCAAGGGCTGCACGCGGTGCGTCAAGGGCCAGCACTGCACGGACGGCGGCATCCTCGCCCGCCGCTACGTCCGCGCGCTCAACCAGGAGCCCGCCCGCCGCGAGGCTCGCGAGGAGCAGGAGCGCCAGGAGCGACGCACCGTGCGGAAGCAGACGGCGCCGGCCGTTCGCAGGGCGCAGTGGACCAAGCACGGCGGCGAGGCGGTCGAGACGGCGAACAACCGCTGCGCGGAGCGCATCGCGGGATCGCTCTCCGAATTCCGCGGCCCCCAGCTCCCGCTGACACCGCAGAACCCGGCGGCGCACGACCGGCGCCAGGCCGAACTGGGCAAGCAGCACGCGCGGAAGGCGCCGGTCACAGCAGCTGCCTGATCCGCACACCGCGACGATCGACCACGGCCCCGGCCGCCCCGCAACTAGTGGGGGCGGCCGGGGCCGTGGCTGCTCGTACGGCAGTCAACTCCCCCAGCCGGGGAGTGATCGCGACAGCCCCGAGGATTGCGCCCCCGGGGCTGTCCAGGACCTGACTCGGAGGACCTGATGCTCGACATGATCGCACGCCCCCTCCCCGCCGCCCCGTCGAACGGCGTCTACAGCGACATGGAGGAGGAGGACAACCAGCGCGGCCCGGAGCGGGACGAGACCGACCGCTTCTACCAGCTGGTCCGCCCCCTGATGGCCGATGACCAGGAGGAGCTGAGCCGGAAGCTCGCCGAGATCAACAGGCGCTCGTCGCAGGGCAGCGGCCGATGACCGCGCCGAAGGCAGACCCGCTGTACGTCCGCTATATGGAGGCGTTCAGCGCCTCCACTCTGCACACCCGCAGCTGCACGGCCTGCCAGAACGGCCAGGTCTGCGAGGCCGGAGCGCCGATCCACACGGCGTTCGCCGCAGCCCAGGATGCCTACCTGGCCCGGCAGTCCGCGAAGCGCCGCACCTGACCCTCCGGCATTGCCCGTCGTTCCCGCCCTTCATCCGGGCGGGGCCGGCGGCGCCGGGAGCTCCCGCTCCTCATCCCGCTCTGGCCCGTCGGCCGCAGGAACAGAACAGCCCCGGGGATGCCGCCCCGGGGCTGTCTCGTACGCACGGACCCTCTGGAGGCCCTCATGCGCACCATCGTACGCACCTCGTCCAGCACGCCCGCCGCTACGCCGAAGCCCCGTCCGAGCTGCGCCGGGGCCGACCCCGAACTGTTCTTCGCGCACGCACTGTCGACCCTGCAGATCGCACGGGCCAAGGCGATCTGCGCCACCTGCCCGCTCATGGCGTCCTGCCTCGACGGCGCGCTGGAGCGCGGCGAGGAGTACGGCGTGTGGGGCGGCCTCACCGAGGACGAGCGCCGCTCCCTCAAGCGCCGCGCGGCCCGCGGCCACGTCGCCAGCGCCGCCTGACCGCTTCGACTTCGCGCCCGCCTCGCAGGAGCCGTCCCCAGTTTCGGCCCGCCCCACGGCACTTCGCGCGACCGGCTTCCCGTCCTCCGGTCCGCCGGCCCTTTCGTGCTCGCGAGCCGGGTAGAGCCGGTGTCCGATGCACCGACGACCATCCGCACCGACCGCTGTTTCGAGAACGCCGCACCTCGTTTCGCGGCCAGCCCCCGCCGTTTCGCGCACGCCCTGAACGACTCCTCCTGGAGGCCCCCATGACGCTCACCGACTGGCCGCGCACCGCGGCCGATCCCAACCTCGACCCGGCCGGACCGGCCGTCGTTTCGGGAACGCCCGAGCCGGTTTCGCAGACGACCGGCACCGTTTCGGACGCGCCGGAGCCCGCCTCCGAGACGGAAAACGGAACCGGAGACAACTCCTCCGGAGGGAAGCTGACCGGCAGCCAGAAGTGGGCGACCGGAGCGATCGTGGCCGCCGCGCTCGTCCTCGCCGCCATCGGCCTGTACCTCAGCTTCGAGCACGTCGCGGTCTTCGCTCACAAGGAGCTCCGCTTCGGCTCGCTCGGCAAGGGCCAGCTCTTCGCCGTCGGCGTTGACGTCGGCATCATGGTGATGATCGCGGTCGACCTGCTGATGGCCTGGCTCAAGCGGCCCATCGCCTGGATCCGCTACCCCGTCTGGCTGCTCACCGCGGCCACGGTCGTCCTCAACGCCGCCTCGGGCGCGCCCAAGGACCGGGCGTGGGAGCTGCTGGACTACGTCGCGGCCGGCGCGCACGGAGTCGTACCGATCCTCTTCATCACCGTGGTGGAGCTGGGCCGTGACGCCATCGACCGCATGGTGCGGCCCGAGCGGGCCGAGCGGGACTCGATCCCGTGGATCCGCTGGACGCTCGCCCCGGCGGCAACCGCGAAGATCTTCCGCCGGATGCGGCTGTGGAGTGTCACCTCCTACCCGGAGATGATCCGCCGCGACCAGGAACTCATCGCCTACGAGCAGTGGCTCAAACGCAAGTACGACGGCGACCTCTCCCAGGCCACCGAGGACGAGCTGCTGCCGATGCGGATGGCGCCGTACGGCTATACCGTCGCGCAGGCCCTGGCCATGCCCGACCAGCAGGAACGGGCCGCCCAGGAACGGGAGGAAGAAGCAGAGCGCCGGCGCCGAGATGCCGAGACCCGCAGCGAGATCGCCGACGCCGAGGCCGAGGCCGACCGACTGCGGGCCAAGGGCAAGGTCGAGACGGTGCGCGCCGAGGTCGACGGCCAG
This sequence comes from Streptomyces sp. NPDC002209, assembly GCF_042890265.1. Taxonomy (NCBI): domain Bacteria; kingdom Bacillati; phylum Actinomycetota; class Actinomycetes; order Kitasatosporales; family Streptomycetaceae; genus Streptomyces; species Streptomyces sp. NPDC002209. The sequence goes on from NZ_JBIARX010000026.1 coordinate 26,827, forward strand.
ACCGGCCAGGCCCGCGCGCACGCCCGCGCCCAGGTCAGTGCCGCGGAGCGGGCCGCCGAGCTGGAGAAGCAGGCCCTGGACAACGCGGTCATCGCCGAGGCTGCCGCCCGTGAGGCCGAGGCCGGCCGGAAGGCGGCCGAGGAGCGCGCGGTGGAGGCTGAAGCGGACCTCCGTACGGCGGCACTTGAGCTCCAGGCGGCGGAGAAGCGGAAGGAAGCTGCGGAGGCCGACCGGGTGGCCGCGGCGGAGGCGCAGGCGGTCGAGACCCGGACCGTCGCTGAGAACCGGCGAGCTGCTGCCGAAACGAACCGGGCCGCTGCCGAAACCGAGCGGGCCGCAGCCGAAGCGGCGCGCGCCACCGCCGAAGCCAACCGCAAGAAGGCGGAGGAGGAGGGCCGCCGGGAGGCCGCTCTCGCCGAGACTGCGCGCTCCAAGAAGCAGGCCGCCGAAGCCGATCGGGACGCTGCCGAAACCCGGCGGCTTACCGCCGAAATCGAGCGGCGCGCGGTCGAAGCCGAGGACACCGCGAAGCTGAAGCCGCGCGAGCGCGCGGTTCGCAAGGTCGCCCGGATGATCCTCGCTGCCGGCGGTGCTGACCAGCTGCCGCTCGCCGACATCCAGCATGAGCTGGCCGTCGCCTCCCCCGGCACCGCCTCCGAGTACCGGCAGGAGGCCGCCGAGCTGCTCGCCGGCGGCTACACCCCGGCCGCCTGACCCCGCAGGACCACCCGCTGACTTCGTCAGCACCGGTGTCCGGCACCACCAGTGAAGGCCAGCCCATGGGAGTTGGGCTGGCCTTCGCCGCGACTGCCGGAAGCAGCCACAGCACACCCAGTACAGCAGACCGTCGCCCCCCACATGCCCCGTCTCCGTACTGGGCTTTTTCACCATCCCCCGGCTGCACAAGCACAGCCTGGCCGTCCAAGGAGGAACCGGCGTGACCCACAACCGCGAGCGCGAATACATCGACCAGAACTTCGCCAACCTGACCTCGGGCGCGGGGTGGGAGCAGCCTGCCCCCACCCCCTACGGCCCGCCCGTCAAGGCCCCGATGAGCGGGCAGACCAAGGCCGTCATCGCCATGGCCGGACTGGTCATCGCCGGGGCCAGCGCGGTCGGCGTCTCCGCCTACAGCGCCTCCTCCGGGCAGGCCGAGGTACGAGCCCGGGAGCTCGGCCTCCAGGCCCAGCAGCTCGAGGTGGAAAGGGCCAAGGTGAACGCCCCGGACGCAAAAGCGGAAGAGCGGCGCATCGCCGGATTCCAGAAGTGCATCGAGAAGGCCGGCATGAACAAAGACGTCTGCGCGCAAGCGTTCCCGGCCCCCGGCGGTACGCACCTTGGCGGGTCCAGGGGCGCGGCCAACGTCTCCTCCGCTTCCGACACCAATCAGGGCGGCGGTCTCGGCGTCAGCGGCGGTCTCGTCGTCGCCCTGGTCGCGGTCGGCGGGGTCGGTCTCATGGTCCGCAAGGCCAACAAGAGCGGTAACGCCGCGTAGTTTCCTTCCTTCCTTCCCTCCCGCACAGAGAGGCCTGTTCCCGATTCCCAGGGGCCGTGAACGGGCCTTTCGTCCGGGAGGGAAGGAAGGAAGGAAGTCACCGAAAGTGAGTATTCCGCAGTGACGACACCACCCGCCCCGCCCCCGATGCCGTCTCAGCCGCCCACGGTCGGGGCACCGGCAACCCCGGCGCCCCAGACACCCGCACCGCCCTCAACCCCCGCTCCAGCGCCCCCGGCCGGGGGCGGGGTACTCGCTCCGGTTACGCTCGCGCGCCCCACCCGGGACGCCTCCGGAGGGTCCGCCGCCTACGCCTCCCAGGAGGAGAACGGCAGCACGGAAGGCAAGCCGGGCACGGGCGCGAAAAACACCGCGAGCCCCGGTATGTGGAAGGGGATCGCCGCCTACATCGCGAACCGTCCGCAGCAGAAGATCGCGGTGCAGCACACGATCAGCGAGATCCGCGGATCATCCACCGACCGCAAGATCAACCACGGGATCACGGAGAAGAAGGGCGCCACCTCCGACACCAAGTCGACCCGGTCGGCGACCACCGCCCACGCCAGCAAGAGCGACAAATCCGCCAAGGACCACAACTCCCGCGACGCCAAGACCTCGGCGGCCAGCACCAAAGCCGACAAGAACAGCCGCGACGCGAAGACGGCGGACACCCGCAGCTCGACCGACAGGAACAGCAACACCCGGGACGCGAAGACGGCGGACACGCGCAGCTCGGCGGACAAGAACAGCCGGGACTCCAAGACGTCCTCGGACCGCAAGGACCACAACACCCGACAGCAGTCGGGCAAGACGACGTCGGACACGCAGGACCGTACGGCCCGCGACGACAAGACCAGCCGCAAGACTGACAGCGCCGGACGGCAGCCGCCGGAGAGCAAGCCCGCCGCCACAAACCCGCCGCCGAAGGCCCCCGCCCCCGGATCGGCTACGGCGCCCACCCCGGCCAAGGCCGGGGACAAGCCGACGGCAGCGAAGCCGGATCCGGCCGCCACGAAACCGGGACCCCAGCCTGCACCCGGCCCGTCCGCGCCGACTGGCCCGGCTCCCACCGGGCCCGCCGCCCCCACGGGCAAGCAGGCAAAAGCCAAGCTGAGGAAGGGCCCGTACACCGCGCAGCCCGCCCGCGAAGACGGCTTCAACGCCGGAGCGCAGCAGGCCGCCGCCGAAGCGGACAAGGCGGCCTGGAAGGACGGCTACGCGGACGGCCAGCAGGCCATCCGCGACAAGGCCGCCCGTGACAAAGCGCAGATGGACGCCGCCCGAAACCGCACCCGAGGAGTTCCGCCCGTGCCCGCTAAGCCCAGCGCCCCGCCTAAGCCCACTGCACCTCCCAAGCCCACCGCATCCCCTAAGCCCGCGTCGGGGGCGCCGCTCGGGGCGAAGGTGTCCGGCGGCAACGTCCAACTCTCCAACGGCAACACGATGACCATCGGCGAGGTTCGCACCCTGCGCCGCCTCACCCAGTTCCTGGACGGCCGGGAACGCGACACCCACCGGATCGTCGACCAATGCAAGCAGGCCAAGGAGGTCTCCGCAGGTCGCGTCAAGGAGATCCAGGACCTGATCGACCAGTGCAAGGACCCGAAGATCAAGGGCGGCAAGAACCTGATCGCCTCCCTGCAGAAGCTCCACGAAGCGACCGAGGCCCAGGCGAAGGAGGCCGAGAAGATGCACGGCAACGCCGTGCGCGGCATCGAGGCGCTGCGGACCCTTAACAAGAACGCGGAGGTGCGCCACGGCGGTGTTTACAAGGCCGTGGCCGACTCCGACGAGACCAGCCCCGCCGAACGCGCCTTCTACGTCCGATAGGAGACACCCACATGGCAGACACCACCTACCGCAAGCTGCGCGCCGAGGTGCAGAACCTGGCCGGCCTCGTCGCCAAGGACGGCGAGACGATCCGGCAGATCGGCCAGCGCGCCGACCAGAACGCCCAGGCCGTGGCCCGCGTCGCCGACGGCCTCGCGAACCTCGAAGCCGACACCCACACGACCGGCGAAGCCAAGGACACGGCGCGGATCATGCGCGGCCTGTCCCAGGCGTCCATCGCCGCCGCGTCCGCCGCCGACAACGTCGCCGGCGCCGCCCGCGCCGCCGACGCCCAGGCCCGCAAGAGCCACGAGGGCACCGACGAGCAGGTCGGTGCGATGACCGTCCCCATGGCCCGAGCCGCCTTCTACACGCAGGAGTAGCCGAGCATGTCCGAGATCACCGTGACCCGCCGCCCCCACCTCGCCGACCAGGTCCCCGCGCTCGTCTCGGTGATCGCCCCGCCCGCCCTCGGCGCCCTCACCCCTCTCCTCGAGCCCGGCCTCGCCGCCCTCACCGCGGCCGCCACGGTGTGCGGGAGCGCGGCGTTCGCCACCCACTACGTGGGCCGGATCCCCGCCAGCGTCCTGAACGCCACGGGGATCGGGGACGTCCTGACCGCACAGCGCTCCACCCTCCTGGGCTCCAGCCTCCTCACCTCCATGGCCGTCGCCCCTGGGGTGTTCCTCGGCCCCGCGTACGCGGACGGTCTGCTGGCCGGGTTCCTCGACCCGGCCAGCGTGTCCGGGCTCGTCTCCGCCGCCTGGTGGACGATGTGGGCCGGCCTCACCGTCAAGCTGCGTCCTGCCCTGGCCGCCCGCAGGGTCCGTATCTCCGCCCCCAGCCCGGAAGCCGGCCCGCCCGGGCTCCCGGGGCCCGGCGGCCTATACAAGATCTGGGCTGACCACATCTCCGGCGAGGGCGGCGCGCACCCCGGCCAGCACCTCGTCGGCGTCACCGACACCGGCGAGTTGTGGGAGGGCATCATCGAGGCCCCCCAGGGCAAGGCCGTGAACGTGTCCGCCGAAGCGGTCGGCTCCGCCTACCGGGTCCCCGCCGCCTGCGTGTCCTTCGCTTCCGGCCACCACCCCGGCGAGCAGTACGTGACCGTGCGCCGGACCCCGCCGGCGGAACTGGACCCGAACACGATGGAGGGGATGTGGGCCCGCCTGGTCCGGCCGAAGGTCATGCCAGGCACACACCTCAAGGACGCCCAGGTCGACCCCGCGACCGGCGGCTGGGTCGCGTGGGTCGTCGCCGACGACGACGTCCCCGCCGTCCCCGTCCCCGACCGCAAGCTGCTGGTCGGCGCCCTGCGCAGCAGCATGACCCTGGTCGACTACCAGCCCCACGCTTCCGACCCGCGCAGGGGCAAGATCCGGCTCATGGACAAGAACCCCCTCGAGGACGGGGTTCCCTTCCCCGGCCCGCAGGCGCTGGAGCCGTCCAAGGGCGGATACATCGCCATCGGCCGCGGGGTGAGCGGCCGCGTCGCCCGCCTCCAGCTCTTCGACCCCGTGCTCGGCGCCCAGCACGTGTTCATCGCCGGGGTCACCGGCTCCGGCAAGGGCGGCGTCGTCCAGATCGTCGCCCTCGCCGCACACCTCGCGGGGATGGCGATCATCTACGCCGACCCGAAGGGCAGCTCCAACCCCGACGTCGAGACCATGGCCGCCTACTCGGCGACCGGCACCGACGCGATCAAGTCCCTGCGCCTGGCTTACGCCCTGCTGCAGCACCGAGTCGCGGAATCGGCCAGGCTCGGCCGCAAGAACTTCAAGGCCACCGCCAACTGCCCTTGGGTCATGGTGATCGTGGACGAGACCCACATGATCACCGACTCCGCCACCGACGAAGGCAAGGAGGCCGTCTTCATCCTGGACAAGATCGCAGCCCTCGGCCGGAACCTCGGCATGACGCTGCTGATCGTCAACCAGGCCGTCAACGCCGACAAGCTCGGCGGCTCCACCGCCCTGCGCACCAACGTCATCCAGGGCGGCGCGATGGTCATGCTGCGCACCGACTCCGCCCAGTCCAACCTCATCACCGTCGACGGCTTCGAGGGCATCGACCCCGGCGCCATCCCGGCCGCCTGGTCCGCCGAAGACGAACCCCTCGTGTGGTCCGACGACATCCCGCTCAACGACCCAGCCCGCACGTTCGGCCTCGGCTACGTCGGATCCCCCGGCGAGCCCGTCCAGATGATGCGCAGCTGGATCCTGGAGTCCGCCGCCCCCCACATCCGCCACGACGCCATCATCTGGCCGGCGGACTGGCCCGGCTGGGACGACCGGCACGACATCGCCGAGGCGCCTGTCATCGGAGAGACGGGCTACACCCCCAGCAACGGCCCGGGCTGGGGCGGCGGCGAGTTCGCGCCTCCGCTCGACGGCGGATTCACCAAAGCGCCGGCGGAGCCCAGCGCCGACGCGGCCGTCCTGGCCTGCTTCGACGACACGGGCCTGGAGATCACCAAGGACGACATCCGCACCCTCACCGGCATTAACGAGAAGACCCTGTCCAACGTCCTGACCGCCCTGGTCAAGAAGGGCGAGATCGAACGCGTCAAGTCCGGCGTCTACCGCAAGAACCCGTAAAGAGGAGTCAGCAGACATGATCGACAACCTCGTCCGTCCCGCGCACCGTACGGGAGCCCGCCCGGACCCGAGAGCCGTACAGGCCCTGATCGGACAGGTCGAAGAGGCGTATGCCACCGGCCGGTCCGGCTACCCGGAGCCCAGCGTCCGCCACACCCTGCGCACCGCGCGGGAGCTGATCATCCGCTACGGCTGGACCCGCGGAACCCTCTGCGACCAAAGCGGCCTGTGCCTCCTCGGATCGGTCCAGGCCGCAGCACTCGCCTACGACCCGGCCGTGTGGGCGAGGGAGGTGCGGGCCGCCGAGTCACAGCTCATGACCACCCTGGGCACCCTCGACGCCCACGACCTGCCCCGCTTCAACAACGCCCAGACGTGGTCCGGTCCGGTCCTCGACCTCCTGCTCCGCGCCGCACGCTGAAGTCGGGCCCCGGTATCCCTGGGCGCAGGAGGCCCAACTGCGCTTTCATGAGGCATGGACTCGACCGAGGGCACGACCGACTTCCAGGCGCCGTGCAACTGCGGCGCCCTCGGCGACCACCCGCGCAACCCGAACTGTGCCCATACCTCGCGGGTCCAGATCGAGGTGACGGGTGGTCGTTCCGCCTGCCTGGAAGCCCTCGGAGTTCTCCGCGCTAGTTACCACGTGTTTCCCGAGCATGAGTGGCAGGACCCGGAGACCGAGCAGTGGGTCTTCAAGCTCGCCGCCGTCAGGAACTACTGGCGGCCCCTCGCGTCTCCCCCGGTGTTCACCGCGCCGGTGGCGCCCACCCCGCGGGCCGCCGTGCTGGCCTGCCTCAACGACCCGGTGGGCCTGGAGATCGGCGAGGAAGAGATCCGCGTCCTCACCGGCCTCAGCGAGGAAACCCTGTCCAACGTCCTGACCGCCTTGGTCGACACCGGCGAGATCGAACACGTCACGTACGGCGTGTACCGCAAGAACGCGTAGAAGCCGCAGGCACCCCAACCCCATAGCTCAGCCCCGCGCCCCGCCCGGAGAACCTTCCGAGCGGGGCGTCGCACTGCCCTGCCCTGTGCCAGCCCACTCCAGCCATCAGGAGACCAGCCCCGTGCGTCGCTACCGCTACCGCTGCACCGTCTGCCGCACCACCAGCCCCGTCGTCCACCAGCTCGACGACCTGGCCGCCGAAGGCGAGGCCCACCGCCTCGCGCTCCACGGTGGTCACATACCCGACGACGAAGCCGCCGGCCAGGTCGACCGCCTCGGCCGCTGGTACGCCGCCCTCTCGCCGCTCGTTGCGCTCCACGCCCGCATCGCCGACGGGCTGAGCGACCTCCGCGACACCAAGACGGTGGGCCACTACTGGTGGGCCAGCGCCGGCGCCACCCTTATCCTCGGCGGCTCGGCCGCCCTCGTCCTCGGCGTCATCTCCGCAGCCCTCTGACCTCAGCTCCGGCCGCTCCGCCTGGGCACCGGCACCGCCGCGACCCACTCCGGGGCGGCCGGCTCCGGTGACCCGGGCAGGCCGACCGGCCCCAGCCCAACCCCCGCGCCCGCCGCCCCGACCCGGGGCTGCAGGCGCTGTACGTGCCCAGCCACTGCTTCGACTTGGAGGGTTTATCGTGCTCATCCCCCGGCCGCGCCGCAGGATCGGCCGCCCGCGCCCCACCATCCCCGGCCCCCGCTACCCGCTGCCCCAGCGCCGCCTGCCCGGTACCTGGAGCCGGTGATGGCCGGCCAGGACGAGGACCTGGTCGACGTCGACCCCTATCCCCCCTCCGAACCCGAGACGACGATCCCGGTGTTCAAGCGCCTATGCGCGCCCTCGGGGTACGCGACCAAACGCCAGCTCAGGGCAATGCGATTGCGGCCGGGCGGCCGGGAACCGGTGGCCGAGGTCGAGACCCGCGGCCCCAAGAACGGGCTGCTGTACGAGATCGCGAAAGCCCGACCGGTGCGGCCGATGACCCTCGCCAAGGCGTACGCGCTCGACAAGGCGATGGCCGCCCGGCAGACCCGTGGCACTGGCCGCCGCCGCTACTTCTTCGTGCTCCCGACTTCACTGAAGAGCTGCCTCGAGTGCCACGACGGCACCCCCGCAGACCCCAGCAGCTACATCGCTCCCCCGGCCCCGAACGGCACACGGGCTGGCTGCCTGACCTCCGAGAGGACCACCCACTCATGAGCACCCTTCGTACTGCCCTCGCCGAGCCCGAGCGCCCCAAGGACCTTCAGATCCGGTTCGTCACCCTGGGCGGCTCGTACGTCGACGTCACCGGCCCTGGCCACTCCTCCGACAAGCACTCCTGGACGTGCCGCGGCTGCAAGGAGACCTCCGACTGTCCGAACCAGGACTACCTGTTCCGCATCCGGCGTGACGCCAACGCCCACGCCGGCCTGTGCCGCGCGATCCCGCTCAGGTGACCGGCCGCCGCCTCCGTACCGCCCTGCTGCTCGCAGCCGTGCCTGTCACCGTGACGGTGGCCGCCGCCGTGCTCAAGGCCGGCCACCTCCGGCTCTCCGCCACCCGATACCGCATTGAGGTCACCGCCCGGCTTCGGCCGGCCTGCCCAAACTGCCACGGGACCGGCGGCTCGTAGACCGGCGGCACCTTCCCGGAGATGGAGGCGTGCGGCTGCTGGTCCGCCCGGCGCGAGGTGCGCATCCGACTGCTGACCGCCCCGGCTTGGCCCGACGAGCCCCCGTTCTGAGGTGCCTCGACCTTGGCCGGTCTGGCAGGGGTCGAGGCCAAGGTGACCGCGCGTCGGCAAAGAGCCGACCACCTTGCTCTTTCACCCCTTCGAGATCAGGAGTAAACCCCATCATGACGTACCGTCCTGCCGTCTTCGCTGCCTTGCTCGGACTGACCCGCGCCGGAAGCGCCATCGGCGACTTCTGGGTCCAGAACGACTTCTGCGCCCGCGTGAAGGGCGCCTCCGACGATGACCCGGTCACCTACACGGACCCCGTCACCGAGGAGGAGACCACCCACGGCACGGCCAGCGGCCGGGCCGCGTGCCTGCACCACTGCCTGACCTATGTGGCCACGCAGGCGATCGTCACCGGGCTCGGCGCCCGCGCGCTCGGCATCCGGGTCCACCCCGCCGCGGCCGCCGCCGCGCTCGCGGTGTCCTTCGGCACCCACTACGCCGCGGACCGCCGCGTGCCCGGCAAGGGCCTGCTGGAGAAACTGGCCGACAAGACCGGCAAAGGCGGTTTCTACCGCCTGGCCGACTTCGGCCTTAACGGGGCCTTCCACCTCGACGGCGCGTGGCATCACGGCTGCGAGACCGTCGCCGCACTCGTCGCCACCACCAAGGCGACCACCCAGTGACCAGCCGTTCCCACACCCGCCTCAATCGGCCCGCCGCCGATACCCCCGGCTGGAGCGACTGGGAGCTGGCCCGCCTGGCGGTCCAGCTGCGCGGTTTTGCCGCGCACGCCGACGACCCGGTGGCCGACGCAGCCCGGCGTCTTGAGGAGGCGTTCACCGCAGACGAGCTCAGCCGGGCCGACGCCTTCCTGGAGGCTGGACACCAGGACACCGACCGCCTCGCCGCGATCGCAACCCGACTGGGCAAGGACGCCGTCGGCTATGAGGCGTGGCTGGTGCAGCAGCTCGCGACGGCATGGGCACGGCTGGACGAGCTCCGGGACCGGATCGATGACGGCGGCAGCCTCATGGCCAACACCCATGTCGCCAGCGCCATCGACTACGTCCGCGGGTCCCGGCCGTGAGCCGCGCCGCTGACGGCCCACACCCGCACCCGCTCGCCCCCGCCGAACTCCCGGCCGGGGACGACTGGTGGAACGGCTGCGGGGATTGCACCACCCCGGTCCAGGGCGGTGCGGCCGGCCTCGCCGCACACCGCCGCACCATCCACGACCCCCGCCGCGACTACGGCGACCGCCGTACCCCCATCACGATCAGGCTCGACCTCGACTTCTGAACCGACCGACACACCAAAGAAGCCCGCCGCGACCGCCGACCCCTGGAGGAACCCCGTACAGCCGGCTCAACTCCAGCCCCATCGAGCTGTAGCTCTGCCCCGGGACAGACGCACACGGTGTCCATCCAGACGCCTGTCCCGGGCCCATCCATCCCGTACGAGACGAGACGAGACGGAGACCCAAAGTATGTTGCCCTTACCTCGCGTTCCGACCCGGATTGGCCAGCGCACCCTCCTTCTGACGACCGCTGCCGTGCCGTTGACCGGCTGGGCCCTCCACGCGGTCGCGCTGCACAAGCAGCTCGCCGCCACGCGCCGCGATCCGCTGACCGGCCTCCTGCGCCGCGACGCCTACACAGCCCGCGCCCGGCGCCTGGTGGCCCGCCACGACGACGTGGCCGTGATCATGATTGACGCCGACAAGTTCAAGCGGATCAACGACGAGTTCGGGCACGCGGCCGGGGACAGCGTCCTCGCCACGATCGGTACCCGGCTCACCACCTGGGCGGGCCCGCGCGCCGCCGTCGGCCGCCTCGGGGGCGACGAGTTCGCCATCGCCCTGAAGCTGCCCGCCGACCGGCGCGAGCAGCGCTTGGACCAGCTGGTCCGGATGCTGCACAAGCCGGTCGTCCTGGACGACGGCCGTACGCTCGACGTCGCCGCCTCTGTCGGCGCCGCATCTCCGGACGTGATCGGCACCCGTGATCTGTCCAAGCTCCAGCGGGCGGCCGATGCCGCCCTGTACGACGGCAAGCACTCCGGACGCGCGGTCCAAGCCACCGTCGCGCACACCACGGTGCCGTCCATCAACGGCCGCCGGGCAGGCCGGCCGGGAACGGCAGCGTGGGGGCGGGCAGCATGAGCGCCCTCCCCGAGGGCGACTGGATCCGGTGCATCACCGCCCAGCAGCCTCACGCCGCCTGCATCCTGACCGGCGCGAAGGGCATCGAGAACCGTCCCCGGCACTGGACCTGGCGCGGCTGGCTGCTCCTACACGCGGCCCAGAGCATCGACCGGCCCGCCATGCGCCTGCCGCTGGTCGGCCGTACGATCCGCGGCCGCGAACTGGCGACCGACGCCGTAATCGGCGTCGCCCGGCTGACCGGCTGCCACCAGGACCCGGCCGGCTCCCCGCCCTGCACCCCATGGGCGCAGCCCAACGCCTGGCACCTGGAGCTCACGGACGTCCAGGCTCTCACTCTGCCGATTCCTGCGCGCGGACAGCTCGGGCCCTGGCGGCCCACGGAGAACCTGGTCGCGCAGGTGCTCCAGCAGCTGCCCAACCTGCGGCCGTGACCCCGCACGCGAGGCAAGAAGCCGCCGGAGCCGCGCCTGATCCCGGCCCTGGCGGCCTTCTCGATTGACCCGACGTGCGCTGAGGACTGGATCGCAGCGAACCCCACCAAGGCCCGCCTCGGCCGGTTCGCCTCCGACGCCCAGCCCAAGCGCCAGCGCGACGACTACCACGCCTGACCCTCCACCTGGAGGCCCTCATGAGCAACACCCCGCAGCATGACAGCGACCACACCCTGGCCTACCCCGAGCCGCCCGCCCACCCCATGTGGCACCAGTGCGGCCCGAAGCCCCAGCCGCTTACCCCTGACCAGCAGCAGCGCAACACCGAGCGGCTGCTCCGGGCCCTTCACGCCCCCGCACCCGCTCCCCTCGTTCCACCGAGACCGTGCACTCCAGCCTCCGACCCGATGCCCTGCCGGGGCAGCGGCAATAGGCCCTGCCCACGGCGTAGCGAGTGATGGATCTCCGTGCCGTCTCTGCCCCGCAGCCGCGGGGCAGAGACGGACGCGGTGACCTCTCACACCCATGCCCGACCGACCGGAGGATCCCCCCATGCCTGCAGCCCTGCCTATCGATTTGCTCATCGGCCCTCACCGGGCCGCGCAGTTCATCACGGACTGCGTCACCGAACTCATCACCGAGGACTGCATCCCCGAGCCGGCCGCGTACGACGCGGTATGCCGCGCCGTCCTCGAGAGCGACCCGTTCGTCCTGGCCGAGACAGGCCAGGTCTGGGCCCTGCGCCCCAGCACTCACGACGACAACGGCTCGGACGGTCCACGAGAGCACAAGGAGCGGCCCGGCATGCTCTACGTCGTCCGCCGCCTGCGTGGTGACCACGGCCGCCTGACCGTCGAGGACGAGTGGGGCGAGCGGTCCATCATCGCCGTCGCCCAACTCGCCGACTACGAGCTCGACCAGTGGATGTGGGCACGCCCGTAACCGCAAGGGCGCCCCGTCCTCGAGCGCCAACTGTGCCGTCACACACCCCATCGAACGGAGGCATCCCCATGACCACGCTCACCAACGCCGCCCAAGCCTTCCCGCTGAGCACGGCATCCGGCTTCACCCACCTCTACGGCATCCCCGTCGTGGCCATCGAGGAGGACTGCGGCACCCTGCTCATGCTCGGGCACCCAGGCGCGCGCAGCATCCTGGCCGCGACGTCCGCCCAGTACCGTCGTGTCTACGGCCAGCGGATCCTGCCCGGCAGCGAACTCGAGGACCTGGTCCCGTTCGGCGTGACGAAGACGTGGGCCCGCGCGGTCCCTGGCGGTGACAGCTGCCCATGGCACACCGAGTTGACCAGCCCCGAGGCGATGCACGCCCTGCCGGTCACCCTGGTCTCGGTCGACTGGCTGGAGACCGAGGACATGGCGGTCCAGGAGGAATGCCCGGCCTGCGGGCGGGCCAGCCGGACCAGCGACACCGCCATCAGTCCGGGCCGCGCCGGCTACTCCCGCGTCCGCACCTGCCGCCACTGCCAAACCCGATGGCCATCCGCCGACGACTACCGGGTCAGCCTGTACAAGGTCCGCGCCGGCATCACTGACCCTGGTGCGTGCTTCGGCTGCGGCTGTACCACGGCCTGGACATGCAGCCCCGGCTGCCAGATGACCGACCCCGGCCCACCACCCAGCCGCTGTGCACAACCTGCCGAGCTCAACACGGAGCCACCACCTGGCAGGCCCTCACAAACGCCGGATACGCCACCGGCCTCTCAGACGAACAGCGCGACCGGTGGCTCTACACCGAGGCCCTGCGCGGCATCCACCCCGCCACCGCGGCCGCCACCTGGACCGAGCGCCGCGCGCTGTCCCGCAGGCGCACCCTTGCCGCACACCCGACCCCGAGCGCCCGCCCGAGCTGACTGTCGCGCCGATCAGGAGCAGCCGATGACCATGACTCCCTTACCAGTGGACGGCCCCGACCCATGGGGCACGTACGCGATGCCACCTGTGCTCGAAACACCCGGCTACCCCACCACTGGAGGCGCCCGCACGGAAGTGGTCGGCCCCGACTCCTGGGGCGCCTACCGAATACCCTGCACCGGCTGTGGCACCGACGAGAACACCAGCGACGTGCCGCCCGCCGTCGCCGAGACAGTGGCCCACAGCTCCGCCCGATACCACGCCAAGCACTGCGGCCCGTCGTCGGGTAGCTGAACCCGGCCCATCCCGACTCCTGGCCGCCGCCGTCGCCGGGCACCTCGTCGAGCGACGAGCCACTCATGCCAGCCGACGAGTCCGGGGGCGCCGCGCCGCCCCGACCCCTGGCGATCCGCCCGGGGCCGGGGCGGTCTCGGTGGCTCACCACCGAGCACAGAGAGGAGCTGGACGTCATGCGCCTGCGGATCTACGAGGTCGACGTCCCCATACACGACACCCACCACCCCGACCGGCACGGTGTGCACGTCTTCACCTGCGTCGCTGACTCCCCCGCCGCGGCCCTACGCCTCGCGCGCGAGGTGTATGACGCCGCGCTCGCCGCGCACACGGCCGGACTCGAGGTCTCCCCGGCAAGAAGCCGGACAGTTGGGGAGCGCGTGGGCTTCCGGCTGGCAGATGGAGTGGCCCGCCGCGCGGGCCGGCCTCTGGCACAACCCCGTCAGCTGGACCACCCGCAGCGACGTCGCGCTGTAGCTCTGCCCCGGGACAGTCGCTCTGCTTGGCGGCTTGACGGCTGTCTCGGGCCCATCCATCCCGTACGAGACGAGAGGGAAAACCCAGGTATGTCGTCCCTCCTGCGCGTTCAGGGCCGGATCGGCCAGCGCGCCCTCTTACTGACAACCACCGTCGTGCCGTTGACCAGCTGGGCGGTCCACGCGGTCGCTAACGAAGCACTACTAGTGTCCTGAGTCGGAGATTCGTCGGCAGTAAGCGGCGACCTTGTCGAGGATCTCGTCGGCAGTCTTCGTCCAGACGAACGGCCGGGGTTCTTCGTTCCAGTCGGCGAGCCATGCCCGGATGTCGCGTTCGAGGACCTGGACCGAGCGGTGGACGCCGCGGCGGAGTTTCTTCGTGGTGAGTTCGGCAAACCACCGCTCGACCACGTTCAGCCACGAGGACCCGGTCGGGGTGAAGTGCAGGTGGAACCGAGGGTGGGTGGCCAGCCACTTCTTGACGGCCGGGACCTTGTGGGTGACGTAGTTGTCGAGGATCAGGTGGACCTCGAGGCTGGCGGGCACCTCCTTGTCGAGCTTGGCCAGGAACTTCTTGAACTCCACCGCCCGGTGGCGGCGGTGGAGTGAGCCGATGACCTTGCCGGTCGCGGTGTCCAGGGCGGCAAACAACGTGGTGGTGCCCGCGCGAACGTAGTCGTGGCTGCGGCGTTCGGGCACCCCGGGCATCATCGGCAAGACCGGCTGAGACCGGTCCAGGGCCTGGATCTGCGACTTCTCGTCCACACAGAGCACCAGAGCCCGCTCCGGCGGATCGAGATACAGGCCGACCACGTCACGGACCTTGTCGATGAACAGCGGGTCCTTCGACAGCTTGAACGTCTCGGCCCGGTGGGGCTGGAGGGCGAACGCCCGCCAGATCCGGGAGATCGCCGACTGTGACACCCCGGTTGCTGCGGCCATCGATCGGGTCGACCAGTGCGTCGCGTCCTTCGGCGTCTCCTCCAGCGTCTTCACGATGACCCGTTCGACATCAGCGTCGGTGATCTTTCGTGGGACCCCCGGCCGCGGCTCGTCGCACAAACCATCCAGCCGACGTTCAAGAAACCGCCGCCGCCAGGCTCGGACGGTGTCCGTGGTGACGCCCAGCCGTCGGGCGACCTCCGCGATCGCGTGACCGTCCGCACTCTCCAGGACGATCCGCGATCGCAACGCCAACGACTGGGCACTCGAACGACGACGCACCCACGACTGCAACATCGCCCGCTCGGCATCGGTAAGTACCACCGGGGGGATCTTCGGTCCAGGACGACTCACACCAGACCAACGACGAATCTCCGACTCAGGACACTAGGGTGAGGGCAGACTTCACCACCATTGCCCAACGGGTTTGCCGCTCGCATCCAGCCCGAACGGCCAGCGCTGCCGCGCTATTTCTGACGACACACCCCCGTAGTCAGCTGCTCGGCGGTAAAGACGCTCGGCTCCGTCACTGTCTCCGTCTGCCTCCTGAATCCGCGCCAGGCATCGCAGAGGCCAGGGGTCTCCATCGTCGACGAGCTTCCGGTACAGACGCAGAGCGCCTTCTCGGTCCCCGTCACCCTCACGGCCCAGAGCCAGGAGATGCACGTCCCACCGGCAGCCACCTTCCGCCGCCTGGCAGTACAGTTCGTCGGCCGCATCGTGGTCCCCGACAGCCTCACGCAGCCGGCCCAAGGCCAGGAGAGCCTTGGCGTCGCCTCGATCCGCAGCTATCCGGTAGAGCCGCTCAGCGCCTTTTCCATCCCCGCTCTTTTCGCGCCGATTCGCTGTGCTCAGCAAGGGGGCCGTGTCGCCTCGGTCGGCTGCCTCGTGCGCCAGCCGCTCTGCATCCTTGTCGGCACCCGCCGCTTGTCGCAGTTGGATGAGAAGTCGCAAGGCCTCGGGGTGACCTTGGCCGGCGGCTTGGAAGGCGTAGGTCTCGGCACCCTCGCGATCCCCGTCCCATTCACGCAGTCGCAGCAGGCCCAGCACTCCGCTGGTCTCTCCCCGGTTGACGAGGCAGCGGTACAAACGTTCGGCGCCGTCCCGGTCCCCCATCCACTCACGTCGTTGGATGAGGTACCACAGAACCGTGGCATCTCCCTCGCGCGCACAGCGATGGGCATAGTCCTCGGCACCGCGGGGATCGCCGCCCATTTCCCGCTCCTGCACGAAGAGCCACACAGCATCCGCGGCCCCCTGGCTGGCGGCTTCGCGGGCGCACTCTTCGGCGCCTTCCCGGTCCCCGGCCCTCTCCCGCCTTAAGGCGAGAATCCCCAGTGCCAGCATGTCCCCGTGCTCGGCAGCCCGGCGGTACATTCGATCCGCGGCCTGCGCGTCACCCGCCTCTTTGTATCTCAGTGCGAGCTTTTGCATGGCTTCGGTATCGCCGAGATCGGCAGCTTCGTGATACAGCTTCTGGGCACCGCTTCTGTCCCCGCTTTGCTGACGCATCGTGGCAAGGCCGCGCAGAGCCTCGCCATCTCCGCGGTCCCCAGCAGACCGGTATAGCCGCTCTGCCTTCTTGGGATCTGTCGCCTCGTGCTGTCGGGCGAGCGTTCTCAGGACGAGTGTGTCCCCCAGGTCGGCGGCCATCAACGCGAAGTGTTCAGCGCTGCCCAGGTCATCCGTCAGCCTGGCGAGTTCGCGCAATGCGCGGGTGTCGCCCAGCGCGGCGGCCTGCTGGGCGTAGTGCTCAGCCTCGGTCCAGTCTCCTGCTTCCCGTCGCAACCGTGCCAGACAGCACAGAGCCCACGTGTCACCGACCTGAGCGGCCTTCACGTAGAGCCGCTCGGCCCCTCTCCAGTCATCAGCGTCCTGCCGCATCTCAGCCACTTCGGACACGGCTCGCCCGCTGCCATGACGAACAGATCGCAGAGCATAACCGTCCGCGCCGCCGTGGTCGCCAACCTTCTCCCGCAACAGCGCCAAGTCGTACAGCGCATCGCTGTGCCCGTACTCCACCGCCGCTTGATAGAGGCGGTCTGCAATCTGCAGTCGCTGACGTTGATGGGCGGCACGGGCAAGCGACATGAGAACAGCCGGCTCCGTAAGGTGCTCAGCCGCGGCACCCCAGAAGCCGGCCGGCGGGCACTCGCCGCGCCTCGTGCGCGCGGTGTGAGCCTGTAGGTAGTCAGCCAGCCGGTACGGAGGCTCGACGCTGTTCGGCTGACCGGGGGGAGCCACTTCCTGTGTGAGAGGGCCCGGGATTCCCCGGCATGCCTGATCGGTGACGTGCACGGCGCGTTCGAACCACGTCTGCCGCCACTGCGAGGTCTGGGTCCGCCAGTAGTCGAGGTGGAGGTAGGAGCTGGCTGCCGCGCGGAGAAAGACTTCCGGAAGCAACTCGCCGTGTCCCAGGCGGCGGGCGTCGGCTGCGGCGTCAAGTACAGCGCGGGTCTCCGGTGATGCCTGTTCGTACCGGGCTACCAACTCGCGGGCTCCGGCGAGGTACTGCGTGATCCTGCTGCCGCCGTTGGCCAAGGCCTCGGCCAGTCTCGGATCGTCCGCAGCGAGGCCCTGCAGCGTGCTCAAGTCCTCGGAGGTGAAGCATTCAGCCACTGTGAGGGTGGAACCGTCCAGCAACGTGCGTGCTTGCTGGTGGGGGTCGTGCTGCTGGGAGCCGCTGGGACGCTGAGCGAGAGTGGTGTGGTGCCTGTGCCACAGCGTGCCCAGGACCAGTACGGGTCCCCGGCCGGCCTCGTGCATCAACGACATCAAGGCACTGGCTGCCCGTCCGCCGGGGTCCGGTTGGCCGTGGGGGAGAAGGTAGCGCTCGAGTTCATTGAGCCAGAGCACGGTGTGAGTCAGCTGATGCTGACTCCGTAGCCCCTGCAGGAGATCGGCACGGTCACTCGGCCGCCAGACCAGCCACCCCGCCGGTAGTCGAGTGACGGCTTCCCACAAGGCTCGGGACTTGCCGGTCGATGAGTCCCCCACCAACACCACCAGACGGCTCTGGCCGGCCACCACCTGAGCCACTTCGTATTGAAGCCGACCGTCATGAGCCCGTAGCACGTACTGCGGCAGCTGCCCAGGCCCATCGGTGGACGGCGTACGGCGATCAACCGCAATGGCCTGGTGCACCTGCAGATGCTGAACCGGGTCGAGCTGAACGAGTGGCAATCCCAACCTGGCGGGCGCCACCTCCGGTGACAGGGACGGAGCCGAGGCCACCGAGGCCCTTTCCTCTTGAGCCCTCTGACGCAACTCGCGGCACCGGTCGATCGACAGGATGTGCGCCCCGACCTGCAGAGGAGAAAGCCTCCGCTCCCTGCGCGCCCTCTCGGCCGTGTGAACGAGTGTGTCCATCACCCGCTGGCTGGGCACATGCCTGCCGGCGCACCATTCCCCGAGCCGCTTCTCGTTGAAGACCGGCACCCTCGGCGGCGGGTTGGACAGTGTCCGCTCAACTTGTGTGGCGCGACTCGCGAACTCCTCACGCGTCAAGCCTGATGCCGTGATCAAGCTCTGGACACGTTGGGCGAGCTGCGCCCGGGCCGAAGTCGGTTCCTGGTTCCGCGACAACCCCCACCTCCGGTTTTCTCCGGTCCGGATCCGCTCCGGAGATCCGACCGTATCGGCCCTCGCCTGCAGCTTTGCCCCATATCTCGATATGCGATGTCGCAGCATGCTCAACGGATCCGCAATCTCGGCGCCATGACGAACACAACCACGCACGACATGCCCGAACAGCCCTCCTCCCCCACCAGGCCGAAGGAGAAGCGCTACGTGCTTGAAGCGATCCTGTCAGGCATCGCTACAGGAGTGATCGACGTACTGGCCCACCCTGTACTTCAGGTCGTCATCACCTGGTTCGACCGGCGCTGAAACTCCCGCCGGGTGCCCGGTGTTCGGTCTCCGAGCGGATGCGACGTAAGCGATCACGCGATTTGCAGCGACCCGTACGAGAGTGACGCCTTCGCGCTGCTGGCAACGGCCGTAGTCTCCAGCGCGGACCTTGGCCCGCACACGCCTCGGGCGCTCTGACTGAGCACCGTTCGAAGCCCTGTCCCCGGCCGCGCCGGGGACAGGGCCCGTTTGGTGTCGGGACTCTCGGACTGCAGATGCCTTAAGGCGTCCTGGCGGGGGAGATATCACCACGTAGCACCCGTTCCGTGAGGGGACAGTGAAGCCGGGGCGAGGAGTGCTTACGCCGTAAGCACCCAGGCATGGACTGGTGGTGGCGAGTTCGGGGTGCTTACGGCGTAAGCACCCCGAGGGTGAGATCAGTCGCGTGTCGCGGGTGGCATATCAGGGCCGAAGAGCCTGCCGAAGAGGGGATCAAGCGGATCGCCGTCGTACCCGACGATGAGACAGGCCGTCGCGACCGGTCCCCTCGAGAGTTCGACGAGCCGGGCCAGGGCTGCTGCTTCGGATAGAAGTTCGGCTGGATCGAGGCCGAGCGCCCGGGCCGCGAGGTCACGTCGCCGGTCGAGGTCTGGCAGGTCCTTTCGGTACTCGTCGGCGACCGCCTGGAGTTCCTCGGCTGTCCGTCCGGGAGCGTCCCGCCACCACGGCGCCACGAGACATAGCCGCACCAACTCCGGCAGTCCGAGAGCGAGCGGACCGGCCTCGCCGTCGAGGCTCACGTACACCACTGGGCGTTCTTCTCCGCCCTCGCCGACGAAGCAGAAGGCGTCCCCTGAGCCCGCCCGCGCGAACTGCTCCAGCCGGGCCCCGGAGGCTAGGCGGACCCCGTCTTCCAGCTCGTGGTCGGCCGGGTTCGTCGCGTCGAGGTCCGCGACCTCGGTAAAGAAGGCGACGGCCGCTTCGTCGGTGCCTAAGAGAGACAACAAGGTGTCGGGCTGGGCAGGCACGTCGGGGGTGCCCGGTGCATTCAATCCATTCACCGGGCAACCGTATCCAGGGCCCCTGACACCGGCCGCAGCACATCGTCTGGGGTCGTCGCCAGAGACAAAGCGCCGTGGGCCGTCGGTGCCGACCGGCTGGGGGCAAGGTGGCGAGGTGCGGAGCCGAGGTCGGCCTTCCACAAGATGTGGTCAAACTGAACGAACCGGGTTGTCGTCGAACTTCGGTCAGATTGGGCGAGGTCCGCTGAGAGGGGTCGGTGCTTACGCCGTAAGCACCTCGGAAGGACGCCTGGGGCCTGGTAGGTGCTTACGGCGTAAGCACCCTGTCTAGCAACCAGCGAGTTGCTCGTTGACCCTCCGGACAGGGAACTAACGCAACTTGGAGGCAAAACACGCCTAACGGAACGCCAGAAATACTGCTCGGCGGCAGTATGCTGCCGTGCATGTCATCTCCGAACCAGGGAGGTGAGCGGGAGAAGCTGATCTCCAAGCTGCCCGCCTACCTCCAGCAGGCCCTTAAGATCCGCGCAGCCCAGCTGCAGACGGACATGCAGGACGCCGTGACCGCCGGCATCCAGTCCTGGCGCAGCAGCTCCGAGCAGCTTCCCACCGTCAACACCGCCGGTGCCGCCTCCTTCGGCACCTTCCTGCCCGAAGGCCTCTACGACGCCTTCAAGGAGGACTGCCGCGATCGCGGTGTCTCCTACATCCAGGGACTGGCCCAGTCGGTTGCACTCTGGCTGGTGGAACACCCTGCAGACCTCGATGCCCAACCGCAGACGCGGCGCATCGTCGTCTGCAACCAGAAGGGCGGGGTCGGCAAGACCGCCGTGTCGGCAGGGCTGGCCGAGGCCCTCGCCGAGGGCCCCATCGCGGACGCAGACGCGCTTGAGAGAGCGATGGAAGCGGCCGCTGACGGTCTGCGCGTTCTGCTCGTCGACTACGACGCGCAAGGCCACCTCTCCCACCAGCTCGGGCTCAAGGCAATCCCGGCCGGTGAAGAAAGCCTCATCACCCACATGCTCCACCGCGAGCAGGCCACGCACTCGCTCATCGACCTCACCGTGGCCATAGAGGGTGACCGGTTCGGCGGCCGCCTGCGGATCCTTCCCGCAGCGTTTGACGCCTTCCTCCTCGACTCCGGCCTCACCGTCTTCCGCGGCCCTCGCCACGCCACACTCGAGCGGGCACTCGCGCCCATCGAAGAGCACTTCGACGTCATCGTCATCGACTCTCCGCCGAGCCTCGGGCTGGCCATGGACGCCGCGCTCTACTACGGCCGCCAGCGCGATGATGAGAAGCCCGGCTCCTCCGGCCTTGTCATCCCGGTCGAAGCCGAGGACACCTCCGCGCAGGCCTACGGCATGCTCATCCAGCAGACCGACTCCCTGGCCCGCGACTACGACATCGTCATCGAGCAGATCGGCCTGGTCGTCAACAAGTTCGACTCCCGCCGCGGCTACATCGCCACATCCTCCCTGGAGAAGTGGAAGTCCCTCGGAACCCCGCCCGTCTTGGCCGTGGTGCCTGACCTCAAGGAGCAGCGCGAAGCCGTCCGCAAGCAACGGCCGCTCCTGGACTACGCGCCTGACTGCGACCAGTCGCACCAGATGAGGAAGATCGCCCGGGCGGTGAAGGCGGTATGAGCAAGGCAGACATGCTGGGGGAGTCGGCAACCTTCGACGCCGTGGCCCAGCCGATCAGCAGCCGCGCCGCCGCCTTCGCGCGCTTCGCCGGCCAGGAGCAGTCGGCCACAGCCCCCGCCCCGGACAGCCCGGAGTCGGGTCGCCTTCCCCTCAGCGCCCTCGCCCACAACCCGTACAACCCGCGCGACGAGCTCAAGGAGGTCGATGAGCTCGCCGACAGCCTCGCCGCCCGCGGAGTGATCCAGCCCCTCGCGGTCGTCACCCGTGCCGCCTTCCTCGCCGCTCATCCCGGGCACGAGGAGGCGCTCGCCGACGCCCGGTACATCGTCGTCGACGGGAACCGGCGGCTGGCTGCAGCTAACCAGGCAGGACTCGATGACGTCCCCGTCCACGTCGACGACTCCTTCGCCGAGGACGCGGACACACTGCTAGAGACCGCGCTCATCGCCGCAGTCCAGCACGAGAACCTCGACCCCATGGACGAGGCCAGGGCGCTCCAGCGGCTCGTCGCAGTGCACGGCTCGCAGCGGGCCGTCGCCCGCGCCCTCGGCAAATCCAGTGGCTGGGTGACCCAGCGCATGGCCCTGCTGAAGCTCACCCCAGACCTGAAGCAGGCGGTGGAGGACAAGACCCTCCCGGTTGAGGTCGCCCGCCGCGTGGGGCAGATGCCCAGCGAGCAGCAGCAGGAAGCGGCCAGCCAGGCACTGGCCGAGCGCCAGCAGACCAAAGCACGCCGTACGGCATCCACGGCGGGTGCTTACGCCGTAAGCACCCCGGCGGCCGCGTCGGTTCCGCCGGCACGCCCCTCCGAGGACCTGACGTCAGATGGCGGCAGTAGCCCCACCGCGACGGAGGAAGAGCCCTTCTCCGCAGAGCTGGACGCCGCCCACTCCCACGTCGCTGTTGACGGCGCCGATCCGGACGATGCCCCCTGGGTGATGGACATCCGCAAGCTGCCCAGGGTGCGGTGGGACGACGGAAACGCCGTAGCCGACCTCGTTTTCGAAAAAATGGACGAGGAGCAGCGAACGGTGCTGCTGGAGCGTCTGCTGGCAGCTCACCAGGGCTGAGCGGGAGCGATGCGGACGAAGGGCTGGCGCCTCATCCGAGGTGCCAGCCTTTCGCGCTGTCGGCTCATGCGGAGGGTCTCGAGCGGGCACTCGCGCCCATCGAAGAGCACTTCGACGTCATCGTCATCGACTCTCCGCCGAGCCTCGGGCTGGCCATGGACGCCGCGCTCTACTACGGCCGCCAGCGCGATGATGAGAAGCCCGGCTCCTCCGGCCTTGTCATCCCGGTCGAAGCCGAGGACACCTCCGCGCAGGCCTACGGCATGCTCATCCAGCAGACCGACTCCCTGGCCCGCGACTACGACATCGTCATCGAGCAGATCGGCCTGGTCGTCAACAAGTTCGACTCCCGCCGCGGCTACATCGCCACATCGTCCCTGGAGAAGTGGAAGTCCCTCGGAACCCCGCCCGTCCTGGCCGTGGTGCCTGACCTCAAGGAGCAGCGCGAAGCCGTCCGCAAGCAACGGCCGCTCCTGGACTACGCGCCTGACTGCGACCAGTCGCACCAGATGAGGAAGATCGCCCGGGCGGTGAAGGCGGTATGAGCAAGGCAGACATGCTGGGGGACTCCGCCGACTCGCTGGCTCACAACTCTTACTACCCGCGCGAAGAACTCCAGGACATCGAGGACCTCGCCGACAGCCTCGCGGCCCGCGGTCTCATCCAGCCCGTAGCCGTCGTCACCCGGCAGGCTTTCCTGACCGCCCACCCCGACCACGAGCAGAGCATCGGCGACGCCGCGTACGTCGTCGTCGCCGGCAACCGGCGCCTGGTCGCCGCGGTCATGGCAGGGCTCGACGACCTTCCCGCCCACCTCGATGGCTCACTCGCGGAAGATGCCGACACACTGCTCGAGAGTGCACTCGTGGCGGCAGTCCACGACAAGGACCTGGAACCCATCGAGCAAGCCCGGGCCCTGGAGACGTTGGTGGCCAAGCACGGCTCCCAGCGCCAGGTCGCGAAGGCTCTGCATAAGTCCTCCGGCTGGGTAACCCAACGGCTCGCCCTGCTGAAGCTCACCCCCGAGCTGCAGCAGGCCGTTGAGGCCAAGACCCTCCCTGTCGAGGTGGCCCGGCAGGTGGGACAGCTGCCGCAGCAACAACAGCACGGGGCAGCCAAAGAGGCCCTCGCGGCCCGTGCCGCCGCCAAGTCGCGTCCCAAAAGTGAGCCGACACCCGACGAGGGTGCTTACGCCGTAAGCACCCCGCAGGACGACCAGGTCCAGGCAGCGGAAGGAGGGCCTGTCCGAGCGGTGCCCCAGCCCGACCGGTCCGCTGGGGCTCAAAACACAAGCACGCCACAGCACCCTGCGGGGGAGCGCCAGGTGCCGCCGGCGCCCGCCCCGGCAGCAGCAGCCGTCGGCGCTACCGTGCTGGATGCGCCCGGCACACCGCAGCAGGAGGTCACCAGCACGACCGTCGTGCCCTGGCATGACGGGATCGCCGTCATGGACCTGGCTCTCGCAGAGTTGAGCCCAGAGCAGCGATCCCGCCTCCTCCACCGCTACATCGAGCGCAGCGGCAGCACCGAAGGCCTGCTCGCCGATCTCTCCCGCGGTCTCCCCCGGGAAGGGCGCCGCCAGCTGGCCGAGATCCTCGGGCAAGTTGCGGACCGTCTACGCGCGCTATAAGCGGCGAGCCCCTGGCTCCTGGACGCCCGGCAGGTGACCGCCATTTCCCAAGAAGGCAACGCGACGTATGCACCGGCGCAGCTCAAGCAAGGAAGCCCAGCCCCCCATCAGGGAGGCTGGGCTTCTCGCGTGCCTACGCCTGCTCCGGGGGCTGTCGGCATCACGCCCGCGGCCTGCCACCGCCATCGCATCAAGTCCGGCGAGGCAGGCCCTGCCCGGGGCAAGGCGTTGAACGCTTCGGCCTCCGGATCGGCGGAGACACGACGCGGAGTGTTGGGGTGTCAGGCCTGTGAATGCTCTCCAGCGGGGGAGGAGGAGGAGGAGGAGGAGGAGGAGGAGGAGGAGGAGGGACAAGGCAGTGACCTCGGGCAGTACGGCTGGGGCGGTCCGGCGGAACACGTGCCGACTAGGGACAGGCCGCACTCCGCGGGGAGAGATAGAAATGGTTCGCGCCGAGTGGATGGTCGAGCGGCCGGATTCCCGGTCGCGGATGAGTGGCAGGTTCCTGACGTCGCTGGCGCGATGGCCCGTTAGGGTCTGGGGTAGTCCGCGCCGACATGGGTGCGTGGGTCAGGGCCGGTGCCCAGAGCGCTCTGGGGCAGTACGACCGGACCGAACTGCGGCCCCGGTGCTTCCGCAACGAAACATCGGGGCCTTCGCTGCCAGCTCCGAGTGATGCTCCTGCAGTCGGCCATTACGACGTTGGCGACGTGCGCAAAGGGGCAACGTCCATCAGACGGCCTGTCTTCGCTGACGAACCGGCGGGCGGCAATACGCGTTCGCTGCAGGGCCGCCGTTTACAGGCCAAGGGTCAGCAGGATCGTGACCGTCGGTGGGACCGGCGCGACCCACCCCGCCCAGCGGCCCGCCCTGGCCAGGGCCGGGTGGTCCCGGCTCAGCCAGAAGGCCGCCACGAGCAGTGGAGTAGCCGTCCAGGACCCAAACCAGCAAACCGTGACGACTGCCACGGTTCGAGGATGAGCCTCCGCGGCCATCCCGGCAAAGGCCCCGAAGAGAAACGCCATCGGAATCAGGGCCGCTGCCAGGGTCGTGACCCACCGCAGCGCCACGTCGGTGACAGGGGTCGCGGCGGTGCGGTCGCTGGTCAGGAAGGGAGTCGTCTCGTGCATGGGTAGAGGCAATCGGCTCCGGCGCCGACTCGCTTGCGCGGGCGTACTCAGGGCTGGCAGGTCTTCGTACCCATCTTGCCCGGGCAGCTGTCCAGGCGTCGGCACCGGGCCGTCCCGCGGAACTGAGTACCTGATCCATATCCCGCTTCTTGGCGGGCTTGGGGTTCTAGGCTGGGGAGGTGTCTGAGGGATCCGGGCGGCCCGGGGAGCGGGTGTGCGGGGGGTGTGGTGACCGGCTTGGGTCGGCCGCGCGGTCGGACGCGGTGTTCTGCTCGACGTCGTGTCGCGCCAGGTCGTGGCGGCGGGAGCGTCGGTTGCGGCGGCGGGTGCAGTCGGAGTTGGGCGGGTCGGGCCGGGTGGTGTGTCCCGTGTGCGGGACGGGTTGGGTGGCCGGGGTGGATCGGCGGTCAGACGCCGTGTTCTGCTCGCGGCGGTGCCTGATGAGGGATTGGCGTTCCCGAAGCGAATCGTTCGACGAACGGCAACGCCCCGAACGTCGAATCGCCATTCCTGGGTCTGATCTTGGTGCTCAGAACCAACCGCCCCATCCGAAAGTGATGTTGTATGCACGCTGGAGCGCGTGTCGGCCATGGTCCCCGTCGGCGTAGGCCCATGCGACGGCTGCGGAGAACCAGAACAGAAGGACTCCGCCGACGACGCCCAGAGCGACCAGCTTCCTGTTCCAGGTGAGGAGGACCAGGGCGATGGTCACGATGGCCACGCCGAGGTGGGCTCCTCGCGAGTCGAGTAACGCGGTCCTGCGTGCCTCTCTGCGTTCGGCCCGTTCTGCGGCGAAGCGCTCCTCTCGAACAGACTGCGGTTCGTTCTCGTCGAAGTTCATCTCATCCCCCCGGCGCTGACGCTACATGGACCAAGTTCACGTCGGCAGAGGAGTACCACGGGGATATGGATCAGGTACTGAGGCTGTGGCCAACCTTGGGCTTCAAGGCATTGCGGGGCGTCAAGGCCTACGGCCTCACCTCGGTACAGGGCGACGAGCGAGTCCTTGCCCCGCCACCAGGTATCGGTCACGCCCTGCACTTCGGGCACCGGCTCGTAGCCGCCGAGGTCCAATGCCGCGGCGGCCTTGCCCGTGAGCCGTGTGGTGATCTTGGCCCAGCGACGGGCATGCACGGCGAGCGCCAAGGACTCCACCCATCCGTCCGTGCTCGCATGCAGGGGCGTCCAGTGGTAGGCGTCGATTCCGAATGCCCCATCAGGGCCGATCATGAATCCGTAGGCCATGGACACCCGGCAGCCCCCCGCCGGAATGACCAGCCCTCTGCGGCCGATCCTTCGGGGCAGTCGGCGTCCAGGATGCGCGGGCCGCCCTCATAGAACGGTGCCGGCGGGAGGGCGAGGCCGCCCCACCGGTCCTGGAAGGCTGCGGCCCGTTCGATCTCCTAAACGGGGATCCCGTGCCTGATCCACGCACCGCGGTGTCGCCGGATGTCACGTCGATGGAGACGGATACCGTCCACCTCGACGAACCTCTGGGCTCTGCGGCTGAGGCCAGCGGGCCCAACCGGGATCGGCGATACGGAGTCGTCAGCCGTCACTGCTGCTCGCCGTCACCGGAGTGGAGCACAGCCGTCGCTATCTGTCGCACGCGGTCCAGGGTGACCCCCGTGCGCTGTTCGACGGCGAGCGGATGGTCGGTGGGCTCGAGCTCGACGAAGGGGCGCTCACCGACCGGGCGGGTGTGCAGGTACGTCTTCAGGTTGAGGGTCGTGGTCGGGTAGATCGGCAGGTCAGTGGTGAGCCAGCCGAAGTACGGCTTCTCGGCCTCGCGGCCGGGGGTGTCCCACAGATCCGCAGCCCGGGAGAAGCTCTCGCGGCTCAGCGAGACCCAAACGCCCCAGGAGAACACCTTGTCGCTGCCGATGACCGGTATCTCGATCATGCCCTTGACGAAGTAGTGCTGCCCGCGGACCACGCACTGGTCCGAGGAGAGCAGGCAGTCATCAGCGTTGGCGAAGGCCGGATCCCACACCGCCGGGGCCTCGGCCGTGTAGTTCATCAGCAGCTCAGGATGTTGGGTCCCGCAGCACGAGCAGGTGAAGCCGATATCGCTGGTCATGGTGCTGGAGCCTACTGACGGGCTCCGGGATCATCGCGAGCGGTTCCCCTCCCAGCCGCCACCCCGCAGTCCAATTATCACGCTCAGGGGTCAACTGTCGTGCTCAAGGGCCAACTATCGCGCTCAGTCACATGCATCGCTGCATCGCGCAGAAATAAGGGCCTTGCAGCACCCTCTGAACGGTCGAAAGGTCGCGTGCGGCCTTCTGGAGGCCTTCCAGGGGGCGGAACGTCCCTTCACACCAGAAGGCTTGAGATCGCCGCTTGGCGGTGCCATTTTGTGGGTCGGTTTTCAGCCGGTGTGACGGAATTTTCGGGTTGAGGTGCGATTTCCATGTAGCAAGCCTGGCCAACTTGGAAGATGAGTTCACCGTCCACATCGCTCCGCTCTCGCCCAGGGTCGGTAGCTCCTCAGCCCTGGCGGGCTTGCGGTGCCCCGCCGGGGTGGCCGGTGAATGTTGGCGGCTGCGGGTGGTGTGATGCAAAGACCTGAAGCGTGGTTGAGGTGAGTGGGTGGTGCGGCTGGCCACTGACCGCACTCCTTCGTCGAGCCCTCCAATGGGGCTGACTTTCGGAGGTGTAGGTCGCAGGCCTCACCAGAGCGGCTGAGGCAAGTTGTCCTGACGAGAGGCTGGGTGGGAGTGAGCAGGGAGCACAAAAAGTACAGCTCCAGTGAAGTGACGGTGAGTGGGCTGAGGCATCAGCGGGGGAGCATCAGGGCAGCCATGCGTTGTGGGGTGCAGGAGGTGGCATGCGTCCTTCGGGGGGGGGCTGGGCAGCGACGGACTCGGCAGAGGCTGATGCCGGTGGGCACGTTGCTCTTTAGTAAGAGAGCGCCGGGGTGTCATGGCCGCTGACCTGCGGTTTTGTCCGAGGGTATGTGCCGCGCAGGGCACATTTGGACCTTCAAAATGTATACGCGGCGAGCACATTTCGCTGGAAACTCAAGCGCTGCTTGAGTTTCGTGAGGCGCCAACAGACCCCGGATCGCCGCAGGTCAGAGCGTCGGCCAGCGGCGG
This sequence comes from Streptomyces sp. NPDC002209, assembly GCF_042890265.1. Taxonomy (NCBI): domain Bacteria; kingdom Bacillati; phylum Actinomycetota; class Actinomycetes; order Kitasatosporales; family Streptomycetaceae; genus Streptomyces; species Streptomyces sp. NPDC002209. The sequence continues at coordinate 54,985 of NZ_JBIARX010000026.1, forward strand.
GCGCGGAGCCGTTGAGTACACGTGGATCCTCTGAAGTGTGCTGTCATCGCGACAACCGAAGTCAAGCAGTCGTGTACTTTCGGCGCTTGACGGCAAAATAACTTCACGCGCCGTGTACTTTTGGCGCCGCGCTCGAACAGGCCCCGGATCTGAGGCATCTTCCGGCGCGTCGGCAGCCCAAAAGACAAGCACACGTTGATTTTTTGGATAGTCTCGGACCGCCTGAGTAACAAGGAGGTCCTGTGACATCTGATCCGCCCGCACGTCGCCGACAGCGCGGGCCCCGGCCTGTACCCGTCCCCACCGCCCTAGGGAACGAAGCCGAGTACGGAGACATCCTGGCCGTGCTCGGCCAGCAGTTGGGGGAGAAGGTGGCCGACGCCGCCGACCCCAGCGGCCGACGTCGGCTCAAGGGCGTCCACTTCGAGTACGCCGCCGACCCCCGAGCTGTTCACGACATGGCCGGGGGAGCTGGCTACAGTCTGGCCAGCAACTGGTTCACGCAGCTGCTGGCGCAGCTCGCCGTCGCGAACAGCATCACCAAGTCCCAGCTCTGCGTCTTCCTCTTCGTGGCCGGCGGGCAGGTGCCGGGGACCGGCATCACCCAGTACACGCAGCAGGAGATCACGGACGGGCTCAACAAGATTGCCGCACAGAAGGGCGGCAAGATGATCACGCGTTCCACGGTCAACCGTGCAGTCCAGGCACTGTGCGAATACAACTGGGTGGAGAAGGCCGGCAACGGCCGGATCCAGATCAACGTGCGCCTGTGGTTCCACGGCAACAGCACGGCCCAGCACGAAGTACTCGCCGACATCGCCGACCGGCACGACCACGACACCGAGGCGTTCCCCTACGCGGTGGGACCGGAATCCGCCCATCAGGAGGAGCTGGACCTCGACTTCGGGACCCAGGCCGACGTTCGCGGAAGGAGACGTACCGGGTGATAGTGCTGCTAGGCCCCCGCACGGGCGACCGTTCACGAGGAAGGCTGTCCCATGGCTAACGTCATGTCTCCGATCGTCGCGGAGCGCATCTGGGCCCTGCCGCTGTCAGGGTCCGCCGTCAAGTTCCTCCAGTACCTCATTGCCCGCAGCGACTTCGGGGGAGCACTGCCGGTACGCCAGAAGGACATGGCGGCCGAGTACGGGGTCACGCCCCAGGCCGTCAGCGGACTCATGGCCCCTCTGTGCGACCTGAACATCGTGCTCAGGCCGCGCAGCGAGGAACGCAACGGAAACTCCTACCGGCTTCACCCGCTTGCGGCGAAGTACGAGAGCCCCGAGGCCATGGAGGCGGCGTTCCGCGCGGCCCTCATCCGCATCCAGGGCGGGGAGCTACCCAACCTGAAGCTGCCCACGTACCACCAGGCCCCGCCCGCCCCGACGGGCCGCCCGAAGCTCCAGGTCGCCTGACCTGGGCTGGTGCCGGACATGACAGAAGGCCCTCCACCATGGTGGAGGGCCTTCTGTGCCTGAGTAACTTGGTGCCTCCACTATATCCGCTCCGCACCGACTCCGGACAGTTGGATTGAGCCTGGCAGCGTTCCCGTGTCCTGTGCCGGAAACGCTGGCCGCGCCCCCGCGGGCCGGCATACGCGTTCAGCGGGGGCCGGCGTCCTCCGCACCGCCGCATTCGGCCAGGATGCGCGCGGCCCACGCGCGGGAGTCGGCGGCCAGAGCGTTGTCCGCCGCGAGGCGGGCGACCAAGGCGACGGCACGGTCGTCGCCGAGCGTGGTCACCGACGACGAGACCACCGTCACCGTCCAGTTGGGAGACCCGCCGTCCCCGCTGCCGGAGCCCATTGCCGACCTGATGCGGGCCTACATTCAGTCCCGTCAACACCTGCCCTATGGCAGCAGCAGGAGTTCACAGTGGCTCTTTCCCGGCCGCCAGCCCGGAGAGCCGATGAACCCGGTCAGCCTCCAAGTCCATCTGCGTGAGATCGGCGTCCCGCCGCAGCGCGGCAGGGCCTCCGCGATCCGCCAGCTCGTCCTCCAAGCCCCGGCCCCCGTTATCGCGAAAGCACTCGGCTATCACGATAAGACCGCCACCCGCCTGGTCACCGAGGCCGGCGGAACCTGGAGCCGTTACGCCCCCGACGACCACACACAGTGAAACCGGCACCGACCTCGCTGACCAGTCTCTAAGGGGGCGAGGTAGGTCCGAGCCGCAATGTCACTTCTCGGTCTTCGGATCTTGTGGAACGATCTCAATCTCCTTCTCACTCTCGCCGAACCCATCCCACCTATCGGCGACCTCTCCTCAAGAAACACGGAACCGGATCCTAAGCACCTCAAGCTCAGGCACTACCGTCTCTCGGAGTTCTCCTAGCATCTCCTCCAGGTCCTGACGGGTTGCCCATCCCTTGAGCCTAGGAAGCTTCCTACTCAGCTGCTCATACCGGCCACAGTAGGTCTCAGCCGCAGCGCGAATCGACTCAAACGACTCGAGGTCGGTGTTCGGCGGCAAGGCGCCGAGTGTGTCACGCAGCGTCTCGCGAAGTCCCTGCACCGATTGATAGCAAGCATCGGCCTCTTCCCAGGCCTCAGGCCACCACAGCACTCGGCGGCCTTCGCAGTCCCGTACGAAGGCCTGGACTACTTTCCGCGCCTCACTTTGTCGGTCGCGTCGACGCCAGAGGTATGTCACAACTGCGCCAAGGGCAACACCGGCGGTAGGGCCGACGAACACAATGGTGTCAACACTGCCACTATGCGCCTGGAACTCGGTCGCCACACGCCCTCAATCAGTTCTCGGGTGATAAGCGACTCCAACAGGCCGATCCCGTTGCCTGTGGTGCGCTCTCTGGCGTCCTGCCTGGCAGGAATTCGAGACACCTCAACATGCGACCTCACTAGTCCCAAGGGTGGGCTCACCGAGGCCGGCGACCACACAGAGGTGGATACCGTCGTCCCTGGGGGCGGCGTACGGGCCCGCCTATCCGTGGACAACTTCGGCGCGGTGGGCGAACCGGAGTCGCTGACCTGGCTGAAGCCCACCACGGAGGCCATGCTTGCCAGGATCGATCTGCCAGAGCTTTTGCTCGAGGTCCGCTCCTGGACTGGCTTGCTCGATGCCTTCGGTCACGTCTCCCACCGGTGCACCCGCGTGGAGGGCCTGCTCGTCTCCCCTGGTCGCTGCAATAAACGGGACGTCGACTTTCCGGTCGCGTGATGGTCTACCCGGCGGAACCATTGGCCTGCTCCAAGGCTTGAGCTCGTCTTCCACATTCGCAGTGCTGGGCCGCGGCTCAACCCCGGCCACCGGCAAGTGCTGCGCCGCCCCGGTCTGCAGCTGCTTCCCGAACTGCGGTAATCGGGCGGTGGGACAGCGCGGGCGCCCCACCGCACGGTGGGGCGCCCGGAGAGCGCGTGTTCAGAGTGCCCGGAGCTGCTCGATGATCTGCATCGGGCTCTTCTCCAGAGTGAACCAGTCGGCAACGATGATCCGGCCTGCGTCCTGGGTGTGCTCAAGTGCGGCGTCCAGGGCGGGCTGGAGGTCGGCACTGATCCGGTTCTCTTCGCACATGTGGAGTGGATGCTTCGCTACCACGGCGTGGCGCAGGCCGCCTGAACTGAAGACCAGTGTGGGCAGGTCGCTGTCGAGGAGGGTGTCCTTCAGCATCTTCTGGAGGCCGGTCAGGGAGCGGTGGGCGCGGTCGGTGGAGGTGCTGGCGAGACCGCCGGAGAGGACGGTCAGCAGGTCGCCGGCGAGCCGCCAGTCGAGCAGGGGGTGGTAGGCCATGTTGGAGTAGTCGCGCAGGCAGCGGGGGCACGAGGCGGTGCAGATGTCCGCGTGATCGGTCTGCCGCAGTGCGTCCAGGTAGGTGTGGACGGCCTCCATGAAGCGGGCGATGATCTCCGCGCTGCCGAGGTGGGTGCTGAACCCCGCCCCGTTCTCCAGGGCATCGGCCAGGAAGGCGTAGGCGACAGGGTTGCCGGCGGGGTGCGGTCCCGTGTGGATTCCGGCGAGCAGTTCCTGCCGGCCGACATCGAGGAAGTTGGCGGCCGCGCTGCGCAGGAGGAATGCGAGCGAGTACCAGGCGGCCCGCCTGCCGTGGCTGATGTCGCTTCCGAAGGCGGGGGCAGCGGGGACGACGTTGAGCCGGTAGCCGTGTACTTCGTCGATGGCGGCTGCCGGGCCGAGGAAGAAGAAGTCCGTGGGCAGGACGGCCCCCAGGGCCACCTGCAGCTGATCGCCCTGGCTCGGGCCGGTGGCGAGGTACCCGCCCCAGGGTCCCGAGGTACGGCGCAGTGCGAACAGGTCGCCGTTGTTGTCGTTGACGATGTACCGCTCGCCTGGTCCGGAGTAGACGTCCGCCTTCTCCCAGGAAGTGAAGTCGAGGGCCGCGAGGTCTGCGGCTGCCCGGGATGAGACCGTGTTCGGGGTCCAGGCGAAGACCCCGTCGAAGTCGCGCGGCGCGCTTGCCCGGAACCCGGCGGGCTCCCGCAGGTCGACGATGCCGTACTCGCCGGACCGGCACATCGGGCAGATACTCTCGTTGTCGGACGGCGTCTTCTCGACGTGGTTGCAGACGCGGCACAGACCGACGGTCCGGGCGTTTTCGAGTGGTTCCGGCACGGGCCTCGGGCCCTTGGGCATGGGCTCGAAGTCGGTGACGCCGGTGACGGTGTAGACCTTGCCGTCCTTGACTACCTCGCTGCCCGGTGCGAACTGGGAGACGGACATGGCGATGTCCCGGTCGATGGTGCCGCCGGGCGGCCAGGGGAACCTCTTCTGCGGGACGTCCAGGTAGAGCTGCCTGACACGGGTCGGGAAGCCGAACATGGGCAGCAGGCCCGCATGGGCGAGCCGCTCGCTGAGCTCCTCGGATCCCGTGGGCCTGGCTGCCACCTCAGTGATGCTGTCCAGCAGCTTCTCCCGCCACTCGCGGTCGAAGAGGTCGGCGGACTGGAACGGGGTGAAGGCGGTGAGGGCCTGTGCGGTCGCGGCCAGAACGCTGCTCTGCTGGTCGAGCCAGTTCCGTACGTCGGGCAGGGCGGCAGCCCAGTCCCGGGCCTTGCCGAACTCACCGTGCACGCTGCCTGATCCGCCATGGGTGTCGAGGTCGCGGAACGCGAGGCGCAGCACTTCGGCGGCCATGGCCCGTTTCAGGATCTCCGGACGCTTGAGGGTCAGGTAGGGCGGGGGCGTGGGGTCGTTGGTGATGGCGGACGGGTTGGCGAAGTAGTGCTCGTCGTGGCTGCGGCCCCGGCAGACCGTGAGGGCGGCCGCTACCGGAGAGGACCGGCGTCCGGCACGTCCGACCCGCTGCTGGTAGTTGAAGCGGCTCGGCGGCATGTTGGCCATCAGGACGGCGGAGAGCGGACCGATATCCACGCCGGCCTCCATGGTGGTGGTGACCGACAGGAGGTCGATTCCATGCACGAGGGGAATCTCGGGCGGGTCGTTGAGGAAGACCTGCTGGAAGCGGGCCTGGCGGGCCTGGGCGTCGAGCCGGTCGGTCTGGCCCGTCAGCTCGGCGCAGTTCAAGCGGAAGGCGGCGCGGCTGCTGGAGGCCTTCCAGGCGTAGTAGTCGCCCGCTTCAGGGTTTGCGTCGGGCAACGGCTGCGCGGGGAGCTGGCTGCGGCACCGCGTGCAGGTTCCCGCGCTCGGTGTGAGGTGTCGGCGTCCGCAGTGGGTGCATGTCCAGGAGTGGCCGGGAGAGGGCTGTACGGCCGCCTTCCGCGGATCGATGAGGTATTCGAGTACGGTGCCGCTGCCCCAGGCGGCTTCTGCCTGGGCCTGTACGTCGTCGGGGTGGATGCCGCCCTGATGCTCGGCGACGGCGGCCCAGAATTCCCTGAGCCGTGGCGGGGGTTTGTCCCTGCCTTCGCGGAGGCTGGTGAAGCGGCGCAGTTCAGCGAGGATCCGCAGGCTCGCGCGGCCGAGCCCGTCATGGTCGGGTGTGGCCGGAGCGGTGGCAATCGAGCCCAGGCCGAGCGACTCGATGTCTCGGCCGGCGCCGGAGAACAGGGACTCGAGGGTGTTCTCCAGCAGGCCGTCCTCGGAGCTGAGTGCGGCCTGCGCCGCCCTTGAGGTGTTCGCCTGGAGCGCGGGGGGCTGCTGTTTCCAGTCGAAGAGCTCGTGCCACGGCCGGTTATCGATGGTCTGCACGCTCGGTTTCGGGCCGGCGGGGTTGACTCCCAGGGAGAGCAGCCGCGTGTTGACGTGCACCTTGGCCAGGGAGTCGAGTGTCGGCGGGGAGGAGAGCCGTGCTGCGGCTTCGGCTGCGGCGGCTTCCTCACCGTCCATCAGCGCCATGCGCAGCTCGGCTAGATCATTCTTGTTCCGCCTACGCAGGCGCGCGATCGCGTCGGCAGTGGCCGGGGTCTGCGCTCCTTGTGCATCACGGATGCGGGTGACGTCCTCGGCAGCGGCGGCTGACCGTCCGAGTTCGTCCAGGGCGAGGAGGCGGACGAGGTCTTGGTAGTGGCGCAGTTCCATGCCCGCGGAGAGCTTTGCGGCATCCTGCCGGCTGTCGGTGAAAACGATCAGCTTGCGTTCAGCGGGGTCGGTGAACTGCTCGGCCAGCTCGTCCGACAGGACCTGGTTGATCTTCTCGAAACCCGTCCTCATCGTCCGGATGGGCGAGGTCAGCCGTACGGGGTCCGTGATGGGCCTGCGCGTGCGGTCCTTGGCCCAGACGCGCTCCCAGTCGGCTCCGCAGCAGGGGCTGCGGGTGGGGAAGGGCGGGAGGGAGGAGAGGGCGAGCCTGCTCTGTCCGGTCTTCTTGTCCGTGGGGGTGCTCACGTGGAAGCTCCAGCCGGTGAAGCCGGATTCCCGGTTGTGCAAGTGGCCGGTGGCCGGATCGTAGACACTGCGCCGGAAGGCGAACGTGGCGCTGTCCTTGTCCGCGCTCCACTCGGCGTCGTCGTCCGCGCGCTGGGGCTTCGTGGACGGCCAGTACACGACGTAGTTGGCCGCCGTACGGTCCTTGCCCGCCTGGTCGGGGACCCGGGAGAGATCGGGGCTGTCGGGGAGCAGGACAGACCTGAAGAGACTGCCTCCGGTGGCGTTCTGGGGGGCGTAGCCGCCGAACATCGCCTCACCGCAGGACTGGCAGTACAGCAGCTCCAGGACGCGGGCGCCGCAGTCGCAGGAGGTGCGCGGGACGGAGTAGATCCTGCCCACGGACCGTTCGGCGTGCCGCAGGGGGTCGGGGACCTCAGAGCACTGGCGGTCGGTGCAGGCCCACATGCCCGCGATGTTGCGGAAGAAGAGGTGGATGCGGATCCGGGGCAGGCGCTTGGCTCCGGCGGCTGCCGCGGCGCGGATGGCGGTTGCCGTCCCGTGCAGGGCCATGCCGGCCTCCTCCGCGCTGCTTGCGGGAAAGAGCTTCCGGGCCAGGGCGGCGGCGGCCATCGAGGGGGCGGAGGGTGCGCTGGATCCGGCGCCGAGCGCGCTGGCCAGCGCGTCCGCCGCGCGGGTCGTGTCGAGCAGCTGGGCGGCCTCGGCCGGATCGGGTTCTGTACGGGCGTACTCCGCCAGGCGGCCGGCCGCGCCGGAGATGTTCTCGGGGCCCTGGGTGCGGGGCGCAGCCTCTCCGGGGATGAAGTGGAAGGAGCCCTCGTCCGCAGCGAAGAACTCCTGGAGGAAGCGCCGGTCCGTGTCGCGCTTCTCGTCGAGCGAGGCGGACGCGGCGAGGATGCGGAGCTTCTCGGGGCGCTGGCTCAGGCCGAGCCGGTGCAGGAGGTTGCGGACCAGGTATGCGGTCTCGGTGCCCTGCGTGCCGCGGTACATGTGCAGCTCGTCGAGCACCAGCGTGAACCGGGCGTCCTCGTACGCGTCCAGCCACTGCGCGGTGCTGCGGAAGAAGTCCTCGTCGCGGCTGCGCTGGAGCATCACGTTGAGCATGGAGTAGTTCGTGATCAGGATGTCGGGGGACGCGTGGTACATGTCCCACCGGCTTCGCATCTCCGCGCCGTCCAAGCGGGGGGCGAAGTAGCGGATGTCCTCGTTTTCGCTGTCCTCGGCGGCTTGGCGGGCGCGCTCGCCTCGGGCGGCGGTGGCTTTCAGGTAGGTCCGCAGCTCGTCGACGGCGAAGCGCTGGTCCGGGCTGCCGGTGACAGGCGTGTTGCCGGTGAAGCGGCCGAAGTAGAAGCGGTGGCCCTGGCGGTGCTCGTCGAGCCATGTGCGGACCAGGTCGCTGTCCAGGGCGCGCCTGAGCCTGACGAGCTGGTCGTCGACGAGCGCGTTCATCGGGTAGAGGATCATCGCCCGGACCGCGGGGGCATGCCCGCTCTCGCCCTCCCGCTGCGGGCGGTACTCGGCAGAAGCACGCTCCCACCACCGGCCGGGCACGGCGGGGTCGCCCTTCCAGTCCCGTGACTCGCGCAGCAGATCGGCCAGGATGGGGATGAGGAATGCCTCGGTCTTCCCCGATCCGGTGCCTGCGGTGATCACCGCGTTGCGCCCGGGGGTCATCGTGCTTGCCAGAGCCCGTTCCTGGTGGGTGTAGAGCTGCATGCCCTTCTCGAAGAGCCCGCGCTCGGCGAACTCGGCCAGCTCTTCGGGTGCCTTGGCGGCCTTGGCCGATTCGGCGATGCTGTGCCCGGTGAGGGCGTACTCCGGCCGGAGTTCGACGAAGGGGTCAGCGTAGACGCCGCCGGGCTGGTCGAGCAGGGCCCGGCGCTCGGCCTGGAGGGCGTCGTCGCGGAGCCGGAAGGCGGTGTCGTAGTAGCGCAGGTAGGCCTCGACCAGGGATTTGTGCGTGGCGAAGGCGTCGAGGCCGGGCAAGGGCGTGCTCATGCGGTCTCCAGGCGGCGTTGCAGGGTGCGGGCGATGCGCTCGGCAATGAAGAAGGGGACTCCGTCGTAGTGCTCTGTATCTGCTGTACGCAGGCTCGCGAGCCCTGTGCACAGGACGGCTGTGCGTTCGTGGGCCAGCGGCAGGGGCGCCCTGCGGTCGGCGGTCAGCCGTCCCAGGGCATTGCGTCCCACCTGGCCGGGAACCGGGCGGTCGGCCTTCCAGTGCAGGGGGAGCGCTGAGGGGCGCAGGGCGTGGTGGATGCCCGCCCTCCGGTCGACGCTGTGCCAGGTCGGTTCGACGGCGGTTATGCGCGTGCGGGGGCCGGGTGCCGTCTGGCGGGGAGGCTCACGCAGGAGCGCGTACCGGTCGACCTGGCCGAACTGCTTGTACTTGTACAGGCCTGGTGCGGGGCGGCGGCCGACGGGGCCCACGGGGCGGAACCGGCCGGTGAGGGGATCGAGCAGTTCAGCCGCGCTGTCGTATGCTGGCGGAGCTGTCTGCGGCCCGGGGTCGAAGGCGCTGAGGGACCGGGCGGCGGTCTCGGCCGCGCAGGGCACGACCGCGGCGCTGACTTCCGCGGCGAACGCGTGGAGGCGTGATTGCTCCGTGTACTGGAGCCACAGCGCCGTCGGCAGCGGTATCCCGGACTGCTCATGCTGCTGCGGCGCAGCCACTGCCCCGCGTTTCGTGTAGAAGCCCGGGACGCCGGGGCGGGCGCCGGTGAGCACAGCGGTCTGGGTGTTCCCGGGCAGGTCGGTGGCCTGGCAGGGGTTTGCGTACCAGCGGCCGCCGCGCCAGTCGACGGTGGCGGCGCCGAGCGCCTCAAGGCGGCTGAGCCACCGGGTGACGGGCTGCCTGTCACAGCCGGTGGCCCACGAGGCGTCACGGATGAGCACCGAAAGGGATCCGGTGCCCTGCTCCGCCATCCAGGAGATGAAGAGGTCAGGGTCAAACACGCGTGAAACTCCCTCGCGGGAACTGGCTCAGGGCTGCTTCCCGGTAGCGCTTCCACAAGGCGGCGTGGGGAACCCCTGCCAGACTGAAGAGAACGATCTTGCTCCAGAAGTCCTTGGCTGCTCTGCTCAGGGTCCCGAAGTCCGGTTCCTGCGGCCGCAGCAAGGCGACGTCTGTCCTCGTCTCGTCAACGGAGACCAGCCACACGGCCTCGGGCGGGACCGGTACGGATGCTGTCCCGCCGCCGCACAGGGCGGGAGCGCGCTCCTTCCACCACGCGGGCTCCGGGGGCCGCCGCACGGAGACGAAGTGCCCTTGCGCCGTCAGGAAGCGGGAGTCTGCGCCCAGCGGGACGGCAGCGGTGCCAGCGGGCGCACCGCAAGGAGAACCGGGCAGAGGCCCTGCCTGGGGATCCGCTGCCGGCTCGAGGTAGAACTCGGATTCCGTGCCGCCGGCGGCGAGCACGTGCCGGCCTGGGGCCAGGCCTCTGCCGCGCAGCACCACCAGGCCGTCGCCGGGGACGGCCAGCTGCTGGCCGTCCAGAGTGACCAGTCCGGGTTCGCGGAACTCCTGGGAGACCGCCGCATCGGGTTCCCCGCCGTGCAGGAACAGAGAACGGTGGTGCCATTCCTGGTGCACGCGCAGTCCGTTGCGCAGGCTCAGGCGCCGGCCCGGAACATGGCGGATGTTCTGGAGGCCGGATCGGAACAGTGCTTCGGTGAGTGCGGTCTCGTCGGTGAACTGCAGCTCCCGGGTGGCTTGCCAGCCCGCAATCGGGATGGTGACGGGGCGGTGCCACCGGTGTCCGGTATCCGTCAGCAGGCTCCGGACCCGGCTTTCGCCGGAGGGGGTGAACAGGAACAGGTACGGCTCGAAGACGGTCAGCACGTCCGTCTCCGTCCAGCCTCCGGCCACCGGGTCCTCGCGCAGGGCCAGGACATCGCGGCCGCTGGCGATCCGTACGGCGCTCTTCGACCCGCGTGCGGTGAGCCCGGCCCGAAGGGCCTGGGCCACACCGGGTATCGCCCCGGAGAGTGTGTACGCCCGGTCCCCGTCATCCGAAGCAAGCTCCAGTGTTCCGCCCGGGTGCTGGAGGGAGTCGCGGTCCACGCCGGGTACCGCCTCCGCGTGCCAGCGCACCTCCCACCCCGTGAAGTCATCCTCGAGTACGACGCGCAGGGGCACCTGGAACAGGCCGCCGTCGATACGGTCTTGGGCGGTGGTCCCGTCCCAGCCCTCGAGCAGCGAGGCAAGCAAAGGCTCCAGGAGATGGCTCTCGGACTGGGAGCGGAGCGCGTCGAGAAGCCGCGGGGACAGGCCCTTCGGACCGGGGAAGCTCCAGGCTTTGAGCTTGTCCAGCAGTCGCGCGCCAGGCACCGGCTGGCCGGGGGACAGGCCGGATGCCTGGAAGAACCGGATCAGGACCGCGTGATCGGAAGCCCTGACCAGTGCCTGGGACTGGGCGTAGCCGATCTTCCGATAGGTGGCGTTCTCCCTGATCGTGCTGAGACCGCGGGCCCCGTCCTGTGCGCGGAGCCATTCGTCCAGGTAGCCCCACTGGTCAACAACGGCGCTGTAGTGGCTCTCAAGACGTCTGCGGTGCTGCTCGCCGCCCCAGGAGGGCCTGAGCACTTCAGCCAGGCGCGCGTAGTACGCGGGAGCTCCGGGTCCCCGTTCGCTCCGCTTCATGTTGGCAGCTGCCAGGACAGCTGCCGCGAGGAGCGGCAGGCAGGGCGGCGGACCCTCCTGCCTGCCCCGCCTCCATCTCAGGCACCGGTCAGCGACCGGCGTATACGGGTTCTCGTGCCAGGCGAGCACGGAGCTGACCGCGGTGCCGAGTTCTTCGACTGCTTCCCCGCCCTGAAGCGTCTTCAGCTCTGTCTGGTCGATGAAGAAGAGGACCGGGGTATCCCTGTGGTCCTCGCCGAAGAAGGCACTGGCCAGGCGGTCCTGCCACCATTCGAATCCCGCCCAGTAGCTGTTCGGCTTGCCAGGGGGCGGTGCGATCGTCATCGTCGCGCTCCGCGGCGGGAAGAGGCGCCGGCTGTGCCTGCCGCCCGACTTCGCGCAGGCAGCACAACAACCGCGCGCACGTGCATGAAAAGCCCCCCACCTCACGAAACCGTGCTGATGAGCAGACAGCACGCCACAGATTTATCACCTCGCAGTCTTCTGTTCATAGTTACCGGGTTTCTCGCCACGAGATGTAGTCAGGCTGCTTATGTGATTGTTCAAATGGCTGCAGATTCAGTCGTGCTGATGGAAAATGAGAGGATTTCGGTGGCCCCCCGCAGGAGCTTTCCGGGCTGTCTTCAGATCGCATCACGCCAACGGTGTGGGGTGTTTCCAGCCAGCGGCCCGCTGCAGGAGCCTGACATCGACCGACAGGGTCGCCAGGCCCGCGGGGCCGTAGAGATGGAGCACTGTGACTGGGTGCTCTCCGCCCGCGGCGATGCCGTGGACGGGAGCGCCCGTCAGCAGCGTATGGATGAGGCCGCCCGTCTGCGGGTCCCAGATCCGCACACCGCCGGCGTCTCCTGAGACGAGCAGGGTGCGGCCGCCGGGCATGGCCAGGCCGGCCATGGCAAAGGTGTCCGGGGACTCCCAGGCGGCGATCCTGGTCCGGCTGGCAAGGTCCCAGACACCGATGTGCCTGCGGTTCGACAACGCCAGGAGCGGGCCGCCGTCGCCCTGCAGGCTGCACAGGACGCTGCCGTAGCCGTCTCTGTGGTCCCAGCAGGGCAGTACACCAGTGCGGCGTCCGGAGCCCACGTCGATGAGAACGAGGTCCTGGCCGGCACCCGCCACGACGGTGACCTCGCCGGATGGAGAGGGGGGCAGGGCCCCCAGCAGGCAGACGGGGGAATCGCCGACGTCGGGGCTGAGCGGGACCGTGCTAGTGGCGGACCACCCGCCCTCATGGTGCAGAACTACTGAGGTGAGCTCTGTGATGTCGCCCGCGGTGCCCGCGGAAACAGCCATCGGCAGGCCCTCGGACGTCAAGGCGGTGCAGGAGGACGAGACGGACCGCGACTGGTCTCTGCGGCCCGTCATCACCATGTCCCCCGACGCGAGATCCCAGACAGACAAGTCGCCGTTCGGGCCGCTGACCGCCACGCGCGCCCCTGAGGAAACGAGCGGCAGGACCTGGCTGACGAGACCCGTCCCGATCCGCTTCAGGCGGACTCCCGTCGCGGCACTGTGGACATCGAGCGCGCCACGCGTCGCCAGGACGACGGCATCGCCGCCCGGGTCTTCAACGCAGGCGGGCAGAACCGACCTGCACACGGACCACGTGGGTGTGCGCCGCCGGTGCTGGTCCAACAAGGGCCCCGGGTACACCGAGTCCGCCAGCCCGTCCTCGCGGAGCGGCCCGCCGAAGCCGGGATCCCAGATCCGGATGCCCTGCGGGCCAGCCGACACCACCCGCGGGCCTGCAGGATCTTCAAGGACCGCAAGGGCATCCACGGACGCCATATCGGCATCGAACGAACGGGCTGAATCCGTCCCGAGGCCTTGCAGCGTGATGCGGCCGCGTGCGACATAGGCGAATGCCGTCCCGCCGGGTCCCGCCACCGCCGCGCCGCCGCCTTCACGGGTGCGCACCACCGGCTCAGCGGCGAAGGGGTTCCACACCTGCAGGGGTACCAGGGGATTGGGAGACTCCGCGATCAGCAAGTCGTCTTCAGCGCTGTCCGGCCGGGCGACACCCACCACACCCGACACCCGGCCGCCTCCGAAGGGAACACCCGCCAACGTACCCGATACCGGGTTCCACAGGCGGATGCCGTCCTCGCCGCACACGGCGACCAGCGCCTCGCCGCTCCTGCGGCGCACCACCGCCGTCAGCCGGCGGGAAGGCCCCTGCCCGCGGCCGTACTCCCGGGTGATGCCCTCAGGGAACCCGGAAGCCACAGACAGCCTGTCCGCGCGCGGCCTCCACACGAAGGCGCCGCGGCTGGTCAGGACGCACAGCTTCCACAGCGCGGAACCATCCGCCAGGACATGCACGTCAAAGGCGCGGGGCAGCGGCATCTGCGCGATGCGCTGCCCGGAGACCGGGTCGTAGATCCGCACATCACGCTGCCCCAGCGTAACGAGGAAAGTGCGTCCGCCGGTCGCCAGGATGGTGCGCAGACGGTGCACCGGCCCCGTGTCCAGATCCGCGACGCGCCTTCCCGTCCTGGCGTCCCAGACCCGGACACCGCCCGTCTCCGCCGCGACGGCGATCAGCTGGCGCCCGTCCAGCGCCGGCACCACGCAGAGGGCGTTCGTCTGCCCCGGGGCTGGTGCCAGGACGTTCACGTGCGCTGCCCAGTGCCCCCACAACAAGGTCACCGGCAGGCTGTCCAGCGCGCCGGCCCGCAGTCCGGCTTCCCCGCCGGAGCCCCGTACGGCGCGCTGGAAAGTCATGCTGCCCATACGTGAGGCGTAGCCGGTGTCCGCATCGGCGTACGGCTCGATCAGCGCCGCAGCTGTCAGGTTCCGCCGCTCAGGGTCCCCGGTGGGAAGCGGCAGCGCGAGGCGGGCGCGCAGGGTCCCGGATGTCTCCTGGGCGAGGAGTTCGAGCGGCACCTCACGGTCGGTCAGGATGCCCCCGGCCGCTGCGTGGTGCAGGAAGTGCCTGCGTACATACGGATGCGCCAGGTGCGGCCCGGCACGCTCCACCAGCCCCGCAAGGGCGCGGGTGACCGCGGCCTGCGCAGCCATGTGCGCGCGCGGCCCGTCCGGGGACGTTTCTGCCGCCGGGTCCGGCAGCCAGCCGCGTCCTGTCAGCAGCAGGTCGGTCAGCCGCTGGTGCACGGGGCGGTAGACGGTACGGGCATCCTCTTCAGCAGTGGCGAGGTAACCCGTGAGGCGGCCGGACCGGAGGGTGCGGATGGCATGGTCAGCCGCATCCGTGTCCGCGTAGCCGGCACCAAACGCCTCGCAGGCCAGCGCAGCCGTGACGGCGGGCCAGACCTCCGCCCACGGCAGTCCGGCCCCCGGCGCGAACGCGGTCGCGCGCAACGCGGTGACCAGCAGTCCGGCACCGACACCCTCAGCGGCGGCTACCGCCTCGATGTCCTCGCGCAGGAGACCGGTGGTGCCGTCGGCAAGACGCCTCAGCCAGCCCGCTTCGCCGAGGTCCTGGCGCACCGCTGCCGTCCTCAGCTGGTCGGCGGCGATCCTGGCGTCCAGGAAGGAGGGCGCGACCGCATCCGCGATATGCCGTGCCGCCGCCTCAGCAGCCTCCTGCGCGCCCCGGTAGGGACTGGTCTGCGGCGCGCACAGCAGCGCGGCGGTGTAAGCAGCGATATCAGCGGTGCAGTCGCGGCCGTCGGTCCGCAGGACCTGCACGGCCGCTTCCTCCGCGCCCAGGGCATCGGCTGTACGCAGAGCATCGGCGAGTTTCCGGAGCAGCTGGTCCGCCCGCTCGTCGTGCAGGGCCGCCCCAGACGCGTACACGGCTTCGGGAGAGCTGCGGACGCCGACCACGAGGCGGACGGCCCGGCCGGTACCGCCCCCGGCAGTCAGCCGCGACAGCGGGACGATGACATCGCCCACGCAGGCGAGCGGGTCCTCGGCCTCGTCCAGTGCGTCGATGACGATGTTGACACGACCCGCTGGGCTGGAGGAGGCCCTCTCGGCCAGCAGACCGAGCAGGGTCTGCAAGGGGAGCTCGCGGCCGTTGGGGGCGCTGCCGAGCGCGGACAGCAGCTCTTCCACCAGCACCCGCGCGGACTTGTTCCGCGCCAGGACCGCAACATCGACCGCACCGGGGCCGGGCCGCAGACCGTCCGGGACGCCTGCCACTACAGCTGCGTACTTCGGATCGGCCGCGAAGCCGGCGTCAGCCAGGGTTACAAGGCGAGCCAGCAGGGCCGACTTCCCCGAGCCGGCAGCGCCCGTCACCACGAGGACACCCTCGCCTTCCCGAACGAAGGCGACCATGCGCGCCATCGGCTCGGCCCGACCGCTGAAGTACCAGCCGGGATCGTCCGTCCCGGCCCGCCCAGAAGCCCGCTCCAGCCAGAACTCCTCCAGCGGGCCGGCCTCAAGCGTGAGCTGGCGCAGCGCCGGACTCGCCGTACTCTCCACTGCCTGGAAGCGCGGGTTGGGCAGACAGGCACTTGGACCCCTCCCGCGCGAGTGCGGCACGATCCACTCGGCGCTGACCAGATCCTTCTCCACGCCCTGCTCGTCCACGCCCACCTGGTGCAAAAGCTGTTCCCACTCCGCGAACGACAGGTAGGGGGCGGTGTAGCCGGCGGCCTCGTCCCGCATCCGCTCACAGGCCAAGGCGATGCGCCGCGTGAAGGAACCGACCAGCGGCCGCTCGTAGTGGTTTCCGGCCGTGACGACAGCCGTCCCCTTCAGACTGTGGCGCTCGGGGGACAGGTCCTCGAACAGAGTACTGAGCTCAGCCCGGAGTGTGCCGGACTCGCACGAGTCGACGAGCACCAGCACATGCTCGGACTCACTGTCGAGCGCCGCGGTGATGAGCTCGCTCGTCGGGAACGCAGTCGCCAGCAGCCGCTCCTCCTTCGTCTTGGGCAGCATCAGATAGTGGCGGGGTGCACGGCGGCGAAGCCCGTGGCCGGTGATGTACACGACGACGGCCTCCTTGTAGCTGGCCGCCGCGAGATTCTGGGCCTGCAGGAAAGCGCGCAGCTCGTCCACGGAGCGCGGCGGGGGATCCGCCCGCACCACCTCGAAGCGCCGCTCGTCCCCGAGCGAGGGATCCGCCAGCCATCCGGTGACCCGCTCCACCTGGGCGGCGACACCCTCCAGGAACCCCGCCTGCCCGTCCTCGTAGCCGTCGACCGCGACGACCACCAGCCGCCTGCGGACGATGCCGTCCATTGCTTCCGCGCTCAACTGCGTCCCCCTGCTCAGCGGCGCCAGCCTAACCCGGCCCGTGCGGCCCGCCGTTGGCTCTGGCTACGATCAGCCTCCTACGGCCGAAATCCGGCGGACGGGGGAGTCATGGGCGCGCTGCAGATCGTCGGAGTGCACGGAATCAGGCAGGGATCGGCTGCGACGACCGCAGGGCTGAGCGACAGCTGGCAGACCACCCTTGACGCGACACTGTCCGCTGAGCCTGGCGGCGGGATCAGCGCCGTGGTCACGGTCCCCTCCTACCAGACCGTCTTCCCGCGGACGCCTACCCGGTTCGTGCGGCTCGGCGGCCAGGAGGCGGGCGCACTGTCGGACGACGCCCCCATCGACGAGGAGGAAGAGGCCTTCATCCTCCGGTCACTGGCTGCCTACGCGCCCTGCGCTGCCGAGGACGAGTCCCCCGAATCCGGTCTCACTCTCGGGGAAGGGCCGCTCACACCCCGGATCGTGCGCAGGATCCAGGCCGTGGACCGCCGGATGGGCAAAGGCGTGACGGGCCACATCCTGTGGCTGGTACGCGAAGCCCACGCCTACCTGCGCAACGAGGAGACGGCTGCCGCCGTACGCGCGGCGGTTGCCGGGGCACTGGCCGCCACGGGCGCCCGCTTCGTCGTTGCCCACTCCCTGGGCAGCGTGGTGTTCTACGACATGCTCCGCCGCGGAGAGGCCACAGAGGTGACCACACTGGTGACATGCGGGTCCCCGCTCGGCTGGCTGGCCGGCCGCAAGGGCATCCATACGGAAGACGAGCCGCTGGCCGTCCCCACCGGTGTGGAGTGGACCAACCTGCACGCCGCGAAGGACTTCGTCACAGGATGCGCAGGCCTGTCACGCTTCGCGGCAGGCGTCACGGACATCGAGGTGAACAACGGGGCGTTCCCCTTCTGCCACGACGTCCACCGCTACCTCGACAAGCCCGCCCTCGCCAGCCTCATCGCCAAAGCGCGCACCGCCTGAAGGGCCTCTGCCCTAATACTGGCCCTGGAGCCTGGCCAGCCTCCCTCACTCCCGGCGGCCACCAGCCGCCGCTTGCCGGACTACTGGTCGCGGGACTTTAGCCAGGTCGCCATAGCCAGACCCGACTGTTCGGTTGTTCCTGTAACCCCGAACTACCAGGTGGCCCTGCCCCCATGCGCGCGCCATTGGAAGATTGCCCGGCCAGGATCACTGTTCGACCCACACGTTCCGTGAGCGGTCGAGATACGACTGACCGGCGTTCGTGTGCTGGCTGGGACCGGCGACGGCCGACACCTATGCGCCAACGCCGGAGCCCTTAAGGCTTGCGCAGGGAGCCTTCGGTCACCAAGGCCGACGGCAGAAGCTGCATGGCTATGAGTCGGAAGGTCAAGAACCGGCGACGTGCCTGCGTCGTTGCAAGATCCACTGGTGTGCGGGCGGTGTCAGGCCGGCACCCACGATGAATCCGAGCACGACGCTCTGGCTCGCGAACGCGATAAGCCCGATGACTGCGCACAGAACCAAGCCGGTCACAACCAGGCCCGTGACCTTAACGCGCGGGGTTAGCTGGTTCAGCCATTTCACCGTCGAGAGAGTCGTGAGATATACGGTGGAGCCGAAAGCGGCTGACGCCAGAGCGGTTAGAGTATTCATGCCGCAACCTTTCAGAATCGGAAGCCGAGGTGTGTGTCTTCGGCCGCCAGGGTCAGCTGTGCTCCCTGTTCGGGATCACTTGGCTGCCGGTCTGTTTACCTGCAGTATCCGTCGTCGGCACTGCCGCTGTATGTGCCGCTTCCGGCCAGGGCTGCCGCCGGTGAAAGGGTCGCCAGCCCGGGGTTGATCTTGAACTTGATGCACTGATCGGTCGCGACTGCGTACCCCGCGAGGGACCGGCTCCCGACGACCGCGGCCAGGTGCGGCAGCCAGGACACAAAGTTCCGCCGAGGGCGAGGACCTTGGTCTCACCGGATCTCTCCCAGGAGGCCCCGCCCTCCAGGACTTGATGGCGGTGGCGCACGAGGGAGGGGAGGATGTCAAGATCCGCTCCACCGTCCCGTCAGGGTCCTTGGTCCACGCCGCGCACGCTCCCTGCCGCGCGTCGGGTGTCATGTACGACCAGATGCCGCCCACCAAGGGAGTGGCTTGTTCCCTCATTGCCTGAGTTGCGGCTTCTGTATCGGGGCCACAGGCCGTCGTGAGCAGCGCGAGTAATGCTGTTATGAGTAGGACGCTGAGCGTGTGTTCCCGGTCAACCGGGCCCCCTTAAGGTGGCGTCCGGCACAGTGTCCGGGTGATAGATGAGGATTCAACGGGCGGATAGTTCATTGGGTTTTAACAGGGCTGTGGCATGCCGGGTTTCGGGGGAGGTGCCGTGCGGAAGGCGTGGGGAGACGACGAAGGTGTACAGGCTTAGTTCATAGAGTCGGGTTTCGGTGAGCCAGGCGGCGCGGGGTCCGCAGTTCAGTATGGCTAGGGCCAGGAGCGCCCGCAGGCGCCTTTGGGCTGGGTTCAGCATCGGTGGCGGCGCGCTGTTCGGCTCTGGCTCGGTCTTGCGCTGTGCGGGTCCGTTCGGTGTGCTCGGCATAGGCTTTATCGAGCATGCGTTCCGAGCGGATTGCCTGTCGTAGCCGTTCGACTTCCCGTGCTGCCTCGGCCTCGGCTACGAGTCCTGCCGTCGCGCGCTGGATCTCAGTCTGCTCCGCCCGGTCCCGGCACTGCCGACACAGCCCGTCGTCGGGTCGTGGTCCCTTGCCGGCCGCCGAGCAGTCCTTGCCCTCGCATTCCCACCACCGGAGCTCCGGGGCGTTCTCCCGTTGCGCAGGCACTGGGCCCCGTCGGCGGTCCGCCCGGCGTTCTGCGCACTTGGGGCATGCATCCTCCAGGTGCAGAGTCACTCCGTCCTCGCACATCGGGTCAGGGCAGTCCGTGGACGGGCGCACCAGCCCCACGGCGACCCCGACGGGGGAGGAGAGCTCTCCTTCGGCCAGAGCACGGGCGTAGCCGTGCGCCCACCAACGGCGTTGGATCCGCTCGAGTAGCTGCTGAGGGGTCCGTCCTCCGTCCAGGGCGTGCAGGATCGCCTCACGCAGCACGGCCGGGCGGTGAGGCGGCAGCAGGGCTGCCAGCTCCCGCGGCCATCCCGCCTCAACGGCTCTGACCGAGTCATCCAGTCCCGGAGACATCCGCAGCCGGGTCGTCTTCCGCGACCTGGCTGCCGGGACGGGCGCGCCAGCACCCGGGGGCGCGGCGCAGTCGGCGGCTCCACGCGGCCTACTACCTGTAGTGGCCCTGCGGGCGTCATCGGCGCTACGCGCCGCAGGCGCTACGGGGGTTTCTGGAGAGGGAAGGGTTATAGGGGAGGGTTGGGGGACTGTCAGTCCCCCCTGCGGGGATTGGCAGTCCCCCCTTCCGCGGGACTCAGAGTCCCCCCGTCCACCGGATTCGAGGGGTTTTGAGGGAGGGGACTGAGAGTCCCCTCCCTTCTGGCGCGGCCTTCCCTTGTCGCTGCGCTCCGTCCGCGGCGGGGCGGGCGGCAGTGCGGGGCGGGTCTGCTGTGTGAGTGGGGGCAGGCCGCGGTACGCCCGGTCCTCGTTGACCCGTGCCAGCCTTTCGGGGCCGTACCAGGCTGCCGGGATCTGCAGGTCGTAGACCTTGGGGCGGGCGTGCGCGGGGATGTACCGGGCGGCTTGCTGGTCTCCCAGAGTGATCACACCCCGATCGGTGAGCCAGGCCAGACGCCGCTGCACGGTCTTGACGTCGCAGAGTGCGATCCGGGCCAGTGTCCGTCTTGACGGGAAGGCATTGGTGCCGTCCGGATCCGCCTTCTCTGCCAGGCCGGCCAGCAGCATCCGGTCCGTCGTACTGTTCACGGGGCTGTCGTGCAAAGCCCACAGGATTGGTTCAAGCGCCACCGTGCACCACCACATTCACGGCGAGTCTGTTGACCTCGCGGGAGGGGTCCTGTGGCGGCCTCGGGCTCGTTCCGCATACGCTCATGGCTCAGCGCACCTCTCAGTTCACACAACTGGGTGCCCTTCCTCGTGCAGGCGGGCCAGGCCTGTACAAGGACCTGGAGCCCCACCACCCATGGCGGGGCTCGCAGGTTCGGGGGACATCGTCACGCCCTACACAACGGCACCGATGCCACCGGCCTGATCACCGATGCACCCAGCGTGGCATCACAGCCGGGCAACGGCGCGGCCGGTGAGTCACCGGTGCGGATCCGGGGCCCCGCCTAGCTTCCACCTGCATCGTCGTCAGCACGCCGCTGAGAGAGTCATCGTCATCGACGACGGCGCCCGTCTCCTCCACGGACGGCTCCGAAGCGTGGTACGTCTGCCGCAGGTGGCTGGCAACCGTGCGGCGAGCGGTGGTGAACAGCTACGGAGCGAACCGCTCGGGCTGCCACAGCCGTGGCGGCCCGCGCACCACGGCGACCCACGCCTCTTGGGTAAGATCGTCCCAAAGTACGGCGAACCGACCATGCCCCGCATATAGCGCCATAGCGGGCTATGCCAGACCCGCACCAGATCGGGGAAGGCTTCCCGCTCCCCGAGCTGGCAGCGCACTACCAACAGCCCGTCGCGACGCCCATCCCCGCCCACCGCACCTCCCTGCCTGGCGCCACGACTCACTGGGACAGTCGGCATTCGAGGCAGAAAGGTTCACAGGCCCCTGAGTGACTGCTCAGGAGCCGGTTCGCCATGCTGAAGGCCCCAGCAGGGATGACCAAATTGAAGCAGTCAACGGCCAACTGAAGTGCCGAGCTAAACGGGGCAAAGGCTTCCCCTCTGCAAGATTCCGCTTGTGGAGTCCTTGCCGGCAAGCTTCGAGAGTCTGGTCTGCGCAGAAAACGCCCTGGGATCGGAATCTGGTCCAACTGTCAGCCGTACGTGAGACGGTGATCGTGATCAGGATGTAGACCAGGTGGAGGAGAGGCGGCCTTGCTCGCATGCAGCTGACTCGTACGCACCGGATACTCATCGGCGTCGTGGTCGCAGGAGCCGTGGTCATCGCGGGGATCGGTTTCGCGGGCTCGTACGCCGC
>NZ_JBIARX010000027.1:0-69828 GCF_042890265.1 Streptomyces sp. NPDC002209
CCGTGCGTGGTGTGGAGCCTAGACACCTCCACCACACCGGAGGTCTTCGCCATGATCAAGACCCAGCACCGTTAACAACGCTCGTGGTCAATACATCTAGGGCGCGGTCTTTGCGGCCCTTTCGCCCGCCCCGCATTCCCCGTTTCCCGCTCCCGTGCCATCGGGCCGTGCTTCCATCGCACGAGCGGGGTGTCGGAGCGGGAGGGGGCCGGGATGCGCATCGAGGTGAGCCGGGGCGACGGGCGGAAGCTGATCGCGCAGGAGTGGGGGGCTCCCGACGGCTCGCCGGTCCTGCTCCACCACGGCATGCCGGGCAGCCGCCTCGGCGTCGCGCTCGACGACGCCGCCGAGCGCCATCCGCACGTCCGCTTCCTCGCCTACGACCGGCCCGGCTACGGGGAGTCCGACCGGGCGCCGGGGCGGCGCGTGGCCGATGCGGCCGCCGACTCCGCAGCCGTCGCGGACGCCCTGGGCATCGACCGCTTCGCGGTCGTCGGCCGCTCCGGGGGCGGTCCGCACGCACTCGCCTGCGCCGCCCTGCTCCCCGACCGGGTGACGGCGGCGGCCTGCCTGGTCGGTCTCGCGCCCCGCGACGGCACCGGACTCGACTGGTACGCCGGCATGACCCCGTACAACGTGGAGCACTACACCCTCGCGGACCGCGACCCGGCGGCTCTGGAGCTGCGCCTCACCCCCCGGGCGGAGGTGATCCGCCGCGATCCCGGCCGGCTGATCGAGGACCTTCGCGCGGACCTCCCCGACGTCGACCTCGCGGTCCTGGCCGACGACCGGGTTCGCCGCTCCGTCCTGGACAACTTCCGCGAGGCGCTGCGGACTTCCGCGTACGGCTGGCTGGACGACTCCCTCGCGTTCTGCCGGCCCTGGGGGTTCGAGCCGGGCGGGATCACCGGCCGGGTGATGCTGTGGCACGGCGCCGAGGACGTGTTCTCACCGGTGGGCCATTTCCACTGGCTGGCTCGGCACATCCGGCACAGCACGGCGGTGCTCGCGCCCGGAGCCGGCCATCTCGCGGCCCAGTACGCCCTCTCGGAGGCGCTGGACTGGCTGCGCTGAGGTCACGCCGGGGTCATTCGGCGGGCGTCCCCGTCCGGGGTACGGGCACGGGCGGAGTCACCCGGGACCGCTCCACGGGCGCCGCCACCGCCTCCCGGGCTCCCTTGAGGCAGTCGATGATCCGCTCGTGCGTGTCCCCGACGCTGTCCACGACCTGGATGCGCAGGTGGAACGCCCGCACCTCGTCGATGAACCGCTTCGAGAACACCCCCACCCGTATCGTCTCGTACGTACCGGTGGCCACCAGCGGGAATCCGGCCCCCAACGCGATGAGGCGGAAGTCCGCCGCGGGTCGCAGCCCCACCGCGCCGAGCCGTTCGCCGACCTCGCCCGCGCTCATCCAGGCCTCCTCGGGAACCGGCCCCTCGTGCGGATCGCCGTCCATCACCGGGAAGTAGTCGGCGCGGTGCAGCCCCGCGTTGTGCTGGCCGCCGTTGAGGATGCCCGTGACCCAGGCCTTCGACTCGCCCGGCAGCTCCCCCGCCACGTACTCGGAGCGCCACCCCAGCACCGGCCGGACCGTACGGGCGTACTGGGCGCGGGCGAGCACGGCGCCGGCCGCCACGGCCAGCAGGCTGGCCAGGGGTTCCTCGGGCATCAGCCGGAGCCGCCAGGGCCAGTGGGCGCGGGTCGCCTCGGACAGGTTGCCGCAGATGACCTCCCAGGCGAGGACGGCGACGAGCAGGCACAGCAGCACCAGGGGCGCGGTGAACAGCCAGGGGTTGCGCCGGATGCGCCGCTGCGCATCGGAAACGGGGCCGCCGCCCCGGCCGGATGGTGCACTGCTCATGAGCGCCGCCTCACTCCCTCGGACACGGGCCCCCGCCCGGGAGTTCGGGCGGGGGCTCATGATTGTGCCCGGTCCGGGCGGGCGGCACCCGCCCGCTCCGTCAGTAGACGCTCACGCCATAGGCGTTGAGGGCCTCGACGACGGGCTGGAAGAAGGTGGTTCCGCCCGAGGAGCAGTCTCCGCTGCCGCCCGAGGTGAGGCCGATCGCGCGGGTGCCGGAGTAGAGCGGGCCGCCGCTGTCGCCGGGCTCGGCGCAGACGTTGGTGCGGATCATGCCGTAGACGATGTCGCCGCCGCCGTAGTTGACGGTGGCGTTGAGGCCGGTCACCGAGCCGCTGTGGGTGCCGGTGGTGGAGCCGCGCCGGGTCACGGACATCCCGACGGTGGCGTTGGCGGCGCTGGTGATGTCCTGGCTGCCGACGGTGCCCGAGTGGGCCAGGGCGGTGTTGTCGTAGCGGACGAGGCCGTAGTCGTTGTTCGGGAAGCTCGAGCCCACGGTCGCGCCGATCGTGGTGGTGTGCGAGGAGTTGGTCCACCAGGTGCCGGCGCCGTCGGTGCAGTGCCCGGCGGTCAGCACGTAGTACGTGTTCCCGCTGCGCACGTTGAAGCCGAGCGAGCAGCGCCAGCCGGAGGTGTAGATGGCGTCGCCGCCGGAGGTCAGCTTGCGCAGCTTGCCGGGGGTGCGCTCGATGCGCAGGGCTGCGGCGTCGGCTCCGGCCTCGGTACGGATCCTGGCGAGGTCCGCGGCGGTGACGGTGGAGTCGGCGGTGACCACGAGGGTCCCGCTGGCGGGGTCGGTGTACCAGGCGGTGCCGGCGACGTCGGCACGCTGGACGGAGGCGCCGGCCGCAGCGAGCCGCGCTGCGCTGAAGCCGCTGTCCGCGCTCGCCGCGGTGGGGGCGGCCAGCCCGGCGACGGCTGCCAGGCCTGCGGCCACGGCGAGCAGCCGGGTACGGGTGATGCTTTTGATCCTCACTTCTCGTCCTCCCGGGAGGGATCGGGGGCCCGGCGGACAGTGGGGGGCGCCGGAGCCCGTGAGGCGCAGCCGGGGGTACGGCGGGCGCACAGGATTTCGTCGTGCCCCTGACAAGCCCCCGGAAGGCGCTGTCGGGAGTGTCTCGGCGTCAGATTCGGGCGGCAAGGGCATCTTTCAGCCTCCGCTCGCCCGCCGCGACCTCGAAGGGCAGGGTGTTCCCGGATGGCGGGAACGGGCAGATGAAATGGTCCGCGAAGGCGCAGGGCGGCAGCACGGTCCGGTTGAAGTCGACGGTGATCGAGCCGTCCGCCGGGTCCGGAACTCCCGGCCTGAGGAAGCGGAAGCGGTAGCTGCCGCTCCCCCCGGTGGCATCGCCGATCACGGCCCAGAGGCTGCCGTCGTCCTCGTCGACGGCGACCTGGAGGGTGTGTGCGGCGCCCCGGTACGCGAAGCTCAGCTCGCCGCCGAGGCCGAACCCGCGCGTCCGCCCGTCGGCGTTCGCCACCTGGACGATCCGGTCCTCGCCGTACGGCCGGAAGCGCCCCGGCAGCACGAAGTCCGGGTCGTACGCGGTGGCCTCGATGCCGGCGAAGGCCCGGCGCGCCGCGGAGGCGGGGTCGAAGACCCGTACCGCCCACTCCCCCTCGCGCCGGATCACCGTGATCCGGACGTCCCCGGCAGCGGCGATCCGGGACTGCGCGGGCGGGGCCTGGTCGGCGGCCAGAACGGCGACGCCGGTGAAGGGCTCGCCGTCGAGGGCGAGACCGTCCTCGGCGCAGGCGCTCAGCGCCACCCCGCCCTCGGTGGCGCGCCAGCGCCCCGGAACGGCCGGAATTCGACCTTCCGGGTGGTCGGAGAGCCAGTGGGTGCCGATGAGGGACAGGGGGCCGTAGGGGGCGGACACGGAAGCCACCCGATGCTCGTGCCATTTCCGCCAGGCTGTCTTCGGATCGTCTGCGTCATCTGCGTCATCGCTCATGCCGCTCAACCCTTCCACGCGGGCCCGGACGGGAATCTCCCTGTACGCCGTCCGGCCCCGTGCGAGTCTGACGGGAGCTCAGCAGTCGCAGCCGCAGCCGTCGCAGCAGCACCCGTCGCAGTTGCAGCAGTCACAGCATCCGCTGCAGTCGGGGCAGCCGTCGCAGCCGTCGCAGGCGTCGCACCACGCGTCCCGCTTCTTGCGGGACCACGGGCCCTCGTGGTCGGTGCAGCACAGCTGGCAGGTGCAGAACAGCCCGAGGGCCACCGCGCAGCCGGCGAGCAGCCCGCGGCGCGGCTTCTGCGGAGGCAGGCCGCCGCCGGGTCCCATGGGCGGTCCGGGCATCCAGGGCCCGCCGGGGCCGCCCGCGCCGCCGCCGTACGGATTCCCCCCGTACGGATTCCCGCCCTGGCCGCCTTGGCCGCCCTGGCCGCCGTACGGGGCGCCGGCGTACGGACCGCTGCCGTACGGGGCGCCCTGGTCCGGGCCGTAGCCCTGCGGCGGCGCCCCGTACCCGCCCTGCCCCGCGGCGTTCATGGCCGCGTGTCCGCCCGTGTGCGCGCAGCCCGTGACCCCGAAGGCCCGGTCCACCGAGGTCTTCAGCTCGTGCACGAGCAGCCGGTGGGCCAGCCCGGCGTCCGCGAACTCGACCTCGCGCAGCGCCAGCCTGATGCCGTGCAGGGCGTCGTCGGCCAGCCGCCGGGCCTCGGTGAGCGGGGTCCCGGTGGCCGTCAGCGGGTTCCAGGCGCCCGCCGCGGCGTCCGCGGCCTGGTCCTCGACGGCGTCCAGCAGGTGCGCGAGGCGCCCGAAGTAGCGGCCGGCCTCGGCGAGCGCGGGCGCGTTGCCTGGCCGTCCGGCCAGCTGCGCGGTATGGGCGAACGCGGCGGCCGTCGCGGTCTCCGTGGGCTCGGTCACCACGAGCACCGGCGTGCCGGGGCCGGCCAGCGTCTCGATGCCCGCCTGCCGGTCCACGGCGTCGACGAGGACCGCCGTGTCGAAGCCGAGCGAGGCCCCGGTGCGGGCGCCGGCCCGGTCCCAGCCGCGGGCCACCCGGCGCGCGGCGGCGGCGATGGGCGCGCGGGCCAACAGGCCGTCCCGGTCCGCCACGTGGTCCCGTACCTTCGCCGAGGCGAGCACGAGCGAAACGGCGGCCGCGAGCCGCGCACCTTCGCCCTTGGCCACCGCGGCGGTGCGCATCCCGCGCAGCGGGCAGGGGCCGGCGGTGCGCCGCGAGCCGGGCGCCGGTCCCGACTGAGCCTCCGTCAGAACGGAGACGAGCAGCCCGTCGTAGTTGGTCACGATGCGGGCGAACTGCCCGTGGTCCCCGCGAAGTGCCAGGCACAGTCCGCAGAGATGGGCCATCCACTCCGTCTTGAACCGCTCCCCCAGCCGGTGCGTGCAGGGTCTGACGATGCCGAACAAACCGGTCCCCCGTGTGTCATACGCGTGCGTGATGCGCATCGTATCGAGCCGGATCGTTCACTCGTACGTCCCTGTCGGTCACCCACACGGAGGCAGCAGTCGTATTTTCACTCAGACAGCAGCGGTAGCCATCAGGATCCTTGACGGTGCAACGGATGTTCTGCACCAGTACCGTCACGAAACCCCTGCGCGGCGGCTATCCACTTGGCGCGTTGTCAGCATCATGGACGACCATAGGGGCAGCGGAGAGAAGACAACCGACTGCGGTGAAAGGAGGCGTCCATGGGTTCGGTACGCAAGGCGAGTGCCTGGTTGGGTCTCGTGGAGGACAGCGACGACGAGCGTTACTACGACGACGACTACGCGGAGGCCGCGCAGGGTTCCGTCTCGGGCCCCGGCGACCAGTGGGTCACCGACCCCCGGGTCAGGGTAGCGTCGGAGTCGGCCGTCGATCAGGGCCGGCGCATCGCGACGGTCACCCCGGACGGCTTCCGTGACGCGCGCGGCATCGGCGAACTGTTCCGCGAGGGCGTCCCGGTGATCGTGAACCTGTCGTCCATGGACCCGGCCGACGCCAAGCGCGTGGTCGACTTCGCGGCCGGCCTGACCTTCGGCCTGCGCGGTTCGATCGAGCGGGTGGCGACCAGGGTCTTCCTGCTGACCCCGGCCGACACCCAGATCGTGAGCGGCGAGCCCGCCGGCCGCTCGCGCGACTTCTTCAACCAGAGCTGAGCAGGGCCCTCACCGGAAGGCGTCGAGCCCGGTGAGCGCCTTGCCCAGCACCAACTGGTGCATCTCGACGGTGCCCTCGTAGGTGAGCACCGACTCGAGGTTCGTGGCGTGCCGCATGACGGGGTATTCGAGCGAGATCCCGTTGGCGCCGAGGATGGTCCGCGCGGTGCGGCAGATCTCGATGGCCTCGCGGACGTTGTTGAGCTTTCCGAAACTGATCTGCTCCGGCCGCAGGGTGCCCGCGTCCATCCGCCGCCCCAGGTGGTGGGCGAGCAGGATGCCCTTGTGGAGTTCCAGCGCCATGTCGGCGAGCTTCGCCTGGGTCAGCTGGAAACCGCCGATGGGCTTGCCGAACTGCTCCCGCGTCCGCGCGTAGTCGAGCGCGGCCTCGAAGCTGGCGCGCGCCGCTCCCATGGCCCCCCAGACGATCCCGTACCGCGCGTGGCTGAGGCAGCCCAGCGGCCCCTTGAGCCCGGTGACCCCCGGAAGCACCGCGTCGGCGGGCAGCCGCACGTCGTCCATCACGAGCTCACTCGTCACGGACGCCCGGAGCGACCACTTGTGCTTGATCTCGGGCGCGGAGAACCCGGCCGAGTCGGTGGGAACGGCGAACCCGCGGATCCCCTCGTCGGTCTGCGCCCACACGACGGCCACCGCCGCGACGCTGCCGTTGGTGATCCACATCTTGCGCCCGTTGAGCACCCAGTCCGTGCCGTCGCGCTTGGCGTACGTGCGCATCGCGGCCGGGTCGGAGCCGACGTCGGGCTCGGTCAGCCCGAAGCAGCCGATCAGCTCGCCGGCGGCCATGCCGGGGAGCCAGCGCTGCTTCTGCTCCTCGGAGCCGTACTTCCAGATCGCGTACATGGCGAGCGACCCCTGCACGGAGACGAGGGACCGGATCCCGGAGTCGGCGGCCTCCAGCTCGAGGCAGGCGAGCCCGTACTGCACGGCGGAGGCCCCGGCGCAGCCGTACCCCTCGAGCGACATCCCGAGCGCCCCGAGCGCCCCGAGCTCTTTCGCCAGCTCCCGGATCCCGGGCAGCTCGCCGCTCTCGTACCAGCCGGCGATGTGCGGCAGCACGCGGTCGGCGGCCCAGCCGCGGACGGTGTCGCGGATGGCGAGGTCCTCGGGCGCGAGGAGCTCGTCGAGCCCGAGCGGATCGGTGGGTACGAAGGGCACGGCGCCTCCTGGTGCGGACCTGCGGTTCGAAACCTAGCGGTGCAAGTTTGTCCGTGCGGCCGCCCGCGGTCCACCCCCACCCGGCCCCCGCACCGCGCGGGCTCCGTCAGGCGGGGCGTACGGCCGGGTCCCGGTCCGTCGCCGGGGCCGGGACGCGCGGGGCTTCGGGGCCCGCCTGGGCGGGGAGCCGTACGGGCTCGGCGTCGCACTCGGCGGAGTCGGCGCACTCCATGGCCCGCGGCAGCTTCAGCGCCATCACGGCACCGGCCAGCAGCAGCCCCGCACTGACGACGAGCGTGACGTGCAACCCGTGCACGAACGAGTGCCGCGCCGCCGCGAACAGCGACTCACCCGCAGCGCCCCCGAGGGACCCCGCGATCTGGTACGCCTCGCCCAGGGAATTCGCCGCCCCCGCCGCGTCCGAGGCCGACACCCCCGGC
Organism: Streptomyces sp. NPDC002209; assembly: GCF_042890265.1. Classification (NCBI taxonomy): domain Bacteria; kingdom Bacillati; phylum Actinomycetota; class Actinomycetes; order Kitasatosporales; family Streptomycetaceae; genus Streptomyces; species Streptomyces sp. NPDC002209. Next base: position 7,593 of record NZ_JBIARX010000027.1, read on the forward strand.
ACGTGCAGCAACCCCGGCGCGTAGGCCGCGTTCATGACACTGCCGAGCAGCGCGATGCCCATCCCCGCGCCCAGCTGGTACGAGGTCTCGCCTATGGAGGCCGCCCCGCCGGCCGTGGCCGCGGGCGCCTCGCTCAGCATCGACTCGTAGGCCGCGAACAGCGTGGTCTGCAGCCCGAAGCCGAGCAGGACGAACCCGACCGTGAGGAGCACGGGCCGGTCGTGCTGCCCCATGAACGTCAGCAGCAGCACGGCGAACGCCGTCAGCACGAACCCGAGCGACACCATCAGGCGCGGCCCGATCCGGGCCAGCGTGTACGACCCGGTGGCGCCGGCGGCCATCGCGGCGAAGGTGAGCGGCAGCAGCCGCAGCCCCGTCTCCAGCGGGCTGAGGTGCAGCACCAGCTGGAGGTACTGGACCGCGATCAGCTCCAGCCCGACCAGCGCCAGCATGGCGAGCACGATGCACCCGACGGACGTCGAGAAGGCGGCGCGCGAGAACATCCGCATGTCGATGAGCGGGTGGGTACGCCGCTTCTGCCGCCGTACGAACAGGATCAGCAGCACCGCACCCAGCAGCAGCGGCACCAGCGCCTCGGCGTCGAGGAGCCGGCGCTCCGCGCCGATCCGCTTGACCCCGAGGACCACGCCGAGCACACCGCCGGCGGCCGTCAGCGCGCCGAGCACGTCCCAGGGCCCGTCGCAGGACCCCTTGGACTCGGGCAGCAGCCAGCGGCCGAGCGGCAGGATCAGGGCCATCAGCGGGATGTTGATCAGGAAGACCGAGCCCCACCAGAAGTGCTGGACCAGGAAGCCGCCGAGCACCGGCCCGCTGGCCGCGCCGATGGCGGCGACGGCGGTCCAGATGCCGATGGCGAGGGCCCGCTCGCGCCGGTCGGGGAAGACCTGCCGCAGGATCGACAGGGTGGCGGGCATGATCATCGCGCCGCCGACGCCGAGCAGGGCGCGGGCGGCGATCAGGACCTGGGCGTTGTCGGCGAGGGCCGCGAGGGCGGAGGCCGCGCCGAAGAGCCCGTAGCCGATCAGGAGTATCCGGCGGCGGCCGACCCGGTCGCCGAGGGTGCCGAAGAGGATCAGCAGGGCGGCGCAGACCAGCGGGTAGGCGTCGACGATCCACAGGAGCTCGACCGCGCCGGGGCGCAGGTCCTCGGTGACGGAAGGGACGGCGACGTGCAGGATCGTCGCGTCGAGCGCGACGAGGACCAGGCTGACGCAGAGGACCGCGAGGACGAGCCAGCGGTTGGTCCCGCCGGAGGCGGCGTGCAGCCGCAGCCGGAAGGCGGCAGCGTTCGTCCCCGACATGCATGTACCTCCAGATGATCGCTCGCACTCGGCGGACCAGCGTTTTGCGGAGCCACGGTGGTGGTGGGCACTGTGCGGCGTCCTACGGGGTCCGGCATCGACACGCGAGTGAAGGGTCAGCGTACGCGAGTTCGCCTGTCCGACACGTGGTCAAGCTCTCATAGCGGAGGAGCCCGCGGTGTGGTGTGCGCCACTCGCATCACCCCCTCCTCCCCCTCCTCCCCCGATCCACCGCCGGGAGGTGTCCCCACCGCGTACACGCGCGGTCACGACCTGTGGTTCTGCGCCGACGGCATGCACCGGCGCCACCGATAATCATGCCCGTGGAAGATCTTGGATTTCGCCGGGCCGCGCCCGCCCTGGCCGTCTTCGCGGCGGTCCGGCTCCTCGGGCTGGCCGTGCTCGCGGCCTGGGGCGCGGCCGTCGGCAGCAGTCCGCACACGCTGCTGTCGGCGCGCTGGGACTCGCTCTGGTACGCCCGTATCGCCGCCGGGGGATACGGGTACGAGGTGGTGCTCCCGAACGGGGACGTGCACTCGAACCTGGCCTTCTTCCCGCTGCTGCCCTGGCTGGAGCGGCTGGTCGCGGCGCCGACCGGGCTGTCGTACGGCTCCGCGGGCCTGGTGGTCTCGGTGGTGGCCGGGCTCGCGGCGGCCTGGGGGATCTTCGCGGTCGCGGACCTGCTCCACGGCCGCCGGGCCGGGGTGTTCGCCGCCGGGGTCTGGGCCGCGCTGCCCGTCGGGATCGTGCAGTCGATGGCGTACAGCGAGTCGCTGTTCACGGCGCTGGCCGCCTGGGCGCTGTACGGGGCCCTGCGCGGCCGGTGGCTGACCGCCGGCCTGCTCGCGGCCGGCGCGGGGCTGACCCGCCCGGTCGGCGCCGCGGTGGTGGCGGCGGTGTGGGTGGCGGCCGTACTGGCCCATCGGCGCGGGGAGCGGTCCTGGCGGATGGCGGCCGGGATGCTGCTGGCCCCGCTCGGCGCGGCCGCGTACGTGCTGTGGGTCGGGGCGCGCACCGGCGGCGGGCTGCTCGGCTACCTGGACGTGCAGGGCGGCTGGGGCAACGGCTTCGACGGCGGCTGGGCCTTCGCCCGGTTCATCGGGGCGAAGCTGGCCTCGTCCGCGTTCCCGGCCGGGGTCGGGCTGATCGCGGGCGTCCTGCTGGTGCTGTGGCTGTACGCCCTGTGCGTGCGCGAGCGCCAGCCGGCCCCGCTGCTCGTCTACTGCGGGATCGTCGTCGCGCTGGCGCTGTGCGCGTCGGGGTACTTCGGATCCAAGCCGCGGCTGCTGCTGCCCGCGTTCCCGCTGCTGCTGCCGGCGGCGGTGGCACTGGCCCGCCTGCGGACCGGGCGGGCGGCCGCGGTGCTCGGCGCGGCGGCGCTGGCCTCGGCGGTCTACGGGGCCTTCTGGCTGAACGGCTCGGGCCCCCCGTAGGGGCCGGGCCGTTCGGGACCCGTAGCGGCCCGCGCGGTGCTCACGGAGGGCCCGCATCACGGAATGGATCATTCCGATCCATCTTTGAGCAAAGTAATTGAGCGGCAGTGATAAACCCCGGGGAAGTGTGCGAAACAATGGCCAGGGCAATGGATCGACGCGGCTCCAACTAATGCCTAAATCCGAGGAATTAAGCCGCGCGTGAGACCAACTCCACATCACATGGTCATCACAAAGCCCGTGATTCGACCGGGCCGCCCATCGGCGCGCGGTAACGTCGATTGAGTGCGTACCGACCAAATCCTGACCCGTCTGGAGCGGGTGTTCGCCCGGCTGGACCGGGAACCAGAGCGACCGGCTCATCTGCAGACACCGCAGATGAGCCGGCACCGCGTCGTGCTCCTCGGATCGACCCTCGCGTTCTACCTCGCGATCGTGGTGGCCGTCCTGACCACGTCCTGGCTCGTCCGCCTGGACTGGCAGGTCATGTTCTTCCGGCCCTACGAGCAGTGGCCGCAGCTGCACGCCTTCCTCGACTACCTCGTGGTCCTGGGCCAGCGCGGACCCACCGCGGTCATGGTCGCCGCATGGCTCGGCTGGCGCTCCTGGCGCCAGCACACCCTCCGCCCGCTGATCACCCTCGGCGTGGCGCTGCTCCTGCTCAACATCACCGTCGGCGCCGTCAAGCTCGGCCTCGGCCGGCTCGGGCCGCACTACGCCACGCAGATCGGCTCCGCCGAGCTCTTCGCCGGCGGCGATATATTTCCTTCGGGCCACACCGCCAATGCCGTCGTGACCTGGGGAATCCTGGCCTATCTGGCCTCGACCACGGTCACCCGGCGGGTGCTGTCCGTGGTGTCCGCGGTCGTCTCGCTGAGCGTCGGCGCCACCACCGTGTACCTCGGCACCCACTGGGTCAGCGACGTGCTGCTCGGCTGGTCCGCAGGTCTGCTGATCATGCTGGCGCTGCCCTGGTTCGAGCCGCTGATCGCCGGGGCCGAGGCCCGCGTCTTCGCACTGCGGGAGCGGCTGCGCCGTCGGCTGGAGACCGGGAGCGTGCCCGTACCGGTCGCCGCCGTGCTCACCCCGATGCTCTCCGCGGGCGGCAAGTGGCAGCTCCGGCTCGCCACCGAGCCCGCCGGCCCCCAGGAGCCCGCCACCGCGGCCGCACCGGCGTCCGCCCCCGCGGCCGTTCCGGCGGCAGCCGGCCAGGCGCACGCCCCCGCGCCCCGGCCCGCCGCGCACGTCTCCGGCCGGCCGCACCTGATCCGGTCCGAGCGGACCCCGGTCACGCCGGCCGGCAGCCGCCGCCCGGCACACACCGAGCGGCCCGCCGCCGGACGCGCCGCGGCCCGTCCGGCCACCGGCGGCTGAGCCACCCCCGTACGGGACTTCGCGGGACGGTACGCACCACCTCACCCCGCACCACCGAGGCGGGCCGGGTCATCACCCGGCCCGCCTCGGCCGTTTCGGCGGTCCGCGCCGTGCGTACGACCGGAACGTCAGCTCCGCGCCCGGACGTTCGTCCGTACCGGGTCACGCTTGTGTCACGGAATGTCGACAGTTCTTTGACGGGGCCGGCTTCGTCCGGGAAGCCGTGGAAGTGAGTGCCGGCCATTCTTTTTCCGGCGCGCGAGATGCCCTCCGCACGTCCTGTTTCGCATTCCGCCCGAGAGCTCCGGAATTTCCCCGGGGATTGCCGTGGCCCACCCTGCCCGGCCACCCGAACACCCCTCGGTTTCCTTACATCTTCTCCACGGCTCGCCCGAGAAGGTCCCGGGCCGCTCTGATGCGGTCGGTCAGCTCCGGCGGCTCGAGCACCTCGAACTCACAGCCGAGCAGCATCACGTGAATGACGAGTACATCGAGGTTCACGGCCCCGGTGCGCAGCAGGCAGCTCTCGGCGTCGACCGGCTCGAGGACCCCGTCGCTCGGCCCCACGATCCCGGCCGCAGCCTCCGCCGGCATCTTCAGCCGCAGCACCGCCCTGGCCGCGTACGCCGCCTGCGAAACGCCGTGCGACACGTACGCGGCGAGGTCGTCGGCGGGCGCGGGACGCGGGGTGAAACGCGGTCCGTGCGGCGGTCTGGGCTCGATCCGGTCGGCGCGGAAGGTCCGCCAGTCCTCCCGGTCCACGTCCCAGGCGACCAGGTACCAGCGCCGCTCGGTGCACACCAGCCGGTGCGGCTCCACCACGCGGCGGCTGACGTCGCCCTCGTGGTCGCGGTACCCGAAGCGCAGCCGCTCGCTGTCCCGGCACGCGGCGGCGAGCTCGGTCAGCACGGAGGGGTCGACGGTGGCCCGGCCCGGCCCGCGCAGCATCGGCACGGTGAACTCGTTGAGGGCCGACACCCGGCGCCGCAGCCTCCCCGGCAGCACCTGCTCGAGCTTGGCGAGCGCCCGTACGGAGGCCTCCCCGATCCCCTCGACGCCGTTCCCCGCGGCCGTCCGCAGGCCCACCGCGACGGCCACGGCCTCGTCGTCGTCGAGCAGCAGCGGCGGCAGCTCGGCCCCGGCGCCCAGCTGGTAGCCGCCGCCGGTGCCGGGGCTGGCGTTCACCGGGTAGCCGAGCTCCCGGAGCCGGTCCACATCGCGCCGCACCGTCCTCGGGGTCACGCCGAGGCGCTCCGCGAGATCGGCGCCGGTCCATTCGCGGTGGGCCTGCAACAGGGACAGCAGGCGCAACAGTCGTGCGGAGGTCTCCAGCATGCCGAGCAGTCTGCCGGTAGCCCGGCCGCCTGCCGAATCGCCCCCGCGGGCCGCCGGGCCGAAACCCCGTCAGGGACGGGGTACGGCCGCCGGGGCCGGCGTACGCGTCGGGCCGGGGGCCGGTGCCGGCGTGGGGGCGGCGGGTCCGGCCGGTGCAGCGGCCGGTGGCTTCGCAGCCGCCGACGGCTTCGGGGCCGGGACCGGCGCGGGGGCCGGGGCCGCCGGGGCCGCCGGAGCCGTCGGAGCCGTCGGGACCGGCTTCGGGACCGGGACCGCCGGGGGCGAAGGCGGCAGCGCCAGCAGCATGCCGACCACCAGCGCCCGCGGCTCCGGCCCGATCACCGCCCGGTTCGCCTCGTACAGCGCCTTCCACCCGCCCTTCACCCGGTACCGCCGGGCGATCCCGTCCAGCGTGTCCCCGGCCCGCACCGCGTGCATCCGCCCCGCCAGCCCGTACCGCTTCGAGCACACCGGCCACGCGTCCCACCCCTGGGCGCCCACCACGTCCTCCGCCACCCGGATCTGCTGCTCCCGGCTCGCCAGATCGGCCCGCGCCGCGAACACCAGCCCCCCGTACTCCTCCCACGTCGGCTGCCAGAACTGCAGGCCCCCGTAGAAGCCGTTGCCGGTGTTGACCGCCCAGCGCCCGCTGCTCTCGCAGTCGGCCACGCAGTCCCAGGGCCATTGCCCGCCCGGCCCGCAGTCCCCCGGCCCGTTCCCGATGATCCCGGGCGAGCCGGGGTGGGCCGCCCCCGCGGGCCCGGGCGCGGGGGGCGGAGGGGCCGCGCCGGCCCTCGACGGGAGTACGAGGACGAGAGCCAGCGCGGCGGCAGCAGCGGCCGATACGGCCCGCCGGATCCGGAGGTCGGGCATCGCGTCACGCTACGCAGCGCCGCGCCTCCCGCCCGGGCCCGCCACGCGGCCCGTCCCGCACCCCACCCGGTCGGCCGATCCGCCACCCCTCGCGAAACGGCCAGGACCGGCCACCAACTGCGCGCACCCGGACAACAGTTGGCAGGAAAACAAAGCCCCGGTCCGACCGTTCACCCCTCCGGGGGCCAGGTTCGATTCCGTTCCCTCCAACGGCGTGACCCCGGCAGCCGCTCGGCCGTTGAGCCCGGCGAGCCGGGAACCGCCCGGCCCCCGCTCGCCTAGTCCGAGGAGCCAGCCCGTGCCCCGCATGCTCGACGTCAGTGATGAGGTACGTGCCGAGATCGGTGACGAAGAAGCCGAGAGGCTGCTCACCGGCGACGACGCACCGCGCAGCTACGACTGCACTTCCTGCCGCACTCCCGGGGACCCCGAGACCGACCGCACCAGCACGGTGCTGTTCGTCGGCGAGGAGACGGCCGTCCTCGCGTTCGCCCACGCCGGCTGCATCCCCTCGCAGGTGGTCACCGTCTCCGAGGAGCAGCTGCAGGGCGCGGTCCGCAGCATCACGGGCGACAGCTCCGCCGGCGGCGGGGCCCCGCAGAACGTGCCCGGCGGCCAGGCCGTCCTCGGCATCACCAGCGGCCTGGTGCTGATCGGCGGCGACCTGCACCCCGCCCTCGTGGTCGAGCCGACCGCGCCGATCGCCCGCCCCGGCACCACCGGCCCCGGTGACGACTTCCTGCCGCTCCTCATCGAGCAGGGGTTCATCCCGGTCACCGACACCGCCGAGCTGCCCTCCCCGCTCGCCGGCTGGTCGGTGCTGCTCGCCGCGGGCCTGCTGCACGCCGTGCTCCAGCCCGGCAGCGAGGGCGGCGGCCAGGTCGCCTGGTGGCAGGCGCACCAGCCGCTGTCGGTCACCGACGGCTGGCGGGCCGCCGTCAACAAGACCCAGCGCGTCCTGATCTACGCCGCCCCCGTCGGCTCCATCGGCCAGCAGCCCCGTGAGGACCTGCTCCGCGACGCGCTGGACAAGGCCGCCGCCGGCGGCAAGCTCGTGGCGGCCTCGATGCCGCTGGCAGGCACCCCCGGCGCCTGACGCCGTCGCGGATCCCGGAACGGCTGCGCCGCCCCTCCCACCAGGGGCGGCGCAGCCGTGTGCCGGTGGGGAGACCCCCACCGGCCATCTGCGTTTTCTGCCCCCTGGCCCGCATCCGCAGGGCCCCGGGTTCGTTGGCTGATACGTGCATTCATACGACCCCTCCCGCGCCCCTGCCCACGCGAGCACCGTCTCCCCGATGCGCCACGCAAGGGACCGGGACAACGCTCCGGCCGCCCTCTCGCACACCCCGATCTACGACACGCTGTACACGGAGTACCTGCGTGCCTTCCGGGCCCTGCCGGGCGATCGCACGGGCGAGGAGGACCTCGGGTTCACGGCGTTCTCGTACGGCGGCTGGTACGCGGGCACCGGCGGCTCGGCGTACGGCGCCGGCAGCGCGTACGGCAGCGGCGGCGGGGGCGGTGGCGGCGCGTACGGGGGCGGCTCGTACGGAAGCGGCTGGAATGGTTCCGCATGGCAGACGGACCCGTGGCCGGCCGCGTACGCCCCGGCGCCGCAGCCCTCGTACGCGTACGCCGGGTCCTCCGCGGCCGGCAGCGATCACGGCGGCTCCTCCGCCGCCGGCTCCGCATACGCCGGCGGGCGGCAGCACCAGCCCGGGATGCAGCACATCCCGGCGGCCCTGCCGCCCGCTCCGCGCCGGGGCTACTGACCCCGGACCACCGCCGCTGCTACTTCTTCTTGTACTGCGCGCCGCGCTTCTCGCGCACCCGCACGGAGATGTGGATCGGCGTCCCCTCGAAGCCGAACTCCTCGCGCAGGCGGCGCTCGATGAAGCGCCGGTAGCCGTGCTCCAGGAAGCCGGAGGCGAAGAGGACGAACCGCGGCGGCTTGCTCCCCGCCTGGGTGCCGAACAGGATGCGGGGCTGCTTGCCGCCGCGGATCGGGTGCGGGTGGGCCGCGACGACCTCGCCGAGGAAGGCGTTCAGCCGGCCGGTCGGGATGCGCGTCTCCCAGCCCGCGAGGGCCGTCTCGATCGCGGGGACCAGCTTCTCCATGTGACGGCCGGTGAGCGCCGAGACGTTGACGCGGGGCGCCCAGGCGACCTGCTGCATCTCGGTCTCGATCTCGCGCTCGAGGTAGTAGCGGCGCTCCTCGTCGAGCTCGTCCCACTTGTTGTACGCGATCACGATCGCGCGACCGGCGTCGACGGCCATGGTGATGATGCGCTGGTCCTGGACGCTGATCGTCTCGGTGGTGTCGATCAGGATGACCGCGACCTCCGCCTTCTCGACGGCGGCGGCCGTGCGCAGCGAGGCGTAGTAGTCGGCGCCCTGCTGGAGGTGCACCTTCTTGCGGATGCCCGCGGTGTCCACGAACTTCCAGGTGACGCCGCCGAGCTCGATCAGCTCGTCGACCGGGTCGCGGGTGGTGCCGGCCAGCTCGTTGACGACGACCCGCTCCTCCTTCGCGACCTTGTTGAGCAGCGAGGACTTGCCGACGTTCGGGCGCCCGATGAGCGCGATGCGCCGGGGCCCGCCCACCGGCGCGCCGCCGAAGGTCTGCTCGGGCGCTTCGGGCAGCGCCTCGAGGACGGCGTCGAGCATGTCGCCCGTACCGCGGCCGTGCAGCGAGGAGACCGGGTGCGGCTGGCCGAGGCCCAGGGACCACAGGGAGGCCGCGTCGGACTCGCCGCTCTGGCCGTCGACCTTGTTCGCGCACAGGACGACGGGCTTGCCGGCCCGGCGCAGCAGCTTGACGACGGCCTCGTCGGTGTCGGTGGCGCCGACCTTGGCGTCGACGACGAAGACGACCGCGTCGGCGGTGTCGATGGCGTACTCGGCCTGGGCGGCGACGGAGGCGTCGATGCCGAGGACGTCCTGCTCCCAGCCGCCGGTGTCGACGACCTTGAACCGGCGGCCGGCCCACTCGGCCTCGTACGTGACGCGGTCGCGGGTGACGCCGGGCTTGTCCTCGACGACCGCCTCGCGGCGGCCGATGATGCGGTTCACCAGGGTCGACTTGCCGACATTGGGACGGCCGACGACGGCGAGCACGGGCAGCGGCCCGTGGCCGGCCTCCGCGATCGCGCCCTCGACGTCCTCTACGTCGAAGCCTTCCTCCGCGGCGAGCTCCATGAACTCCGCGTACTCGGCATCGCCGAGCGCTCCGTGGTCGTGCTGGTCGTTCATGAAGTCCGTTCCTCGTCGTTCGTGGTGGTCGGTGGTGCCCGCGCAGCGCGGTTCCACTACTAGGTCAAGTCTCGCTCAGCGCCCGGTGAGGCGCTTGGCGTCGGCCAGATGGGCGGTCAGCCTGCTCTGGATGCGTACGGTGGCCTCGTCCAGGGCCGTACGGGTGCGGCGGCCGGTGCCGTCGCCCGCGTCGAAGGCGGAGCCGAAGACGACGTCGACCCGGCTCTTGAACGGCGGCAGTCCGCGGACCAGCCGCCCTTGGCGTTCGGTGCTCCCCAGCACGGCCACGGGCACGACGGGCGCGCCGCTGCGGACCGCGAAGTACGCGAGCCCGGCGCGCAGCGAGGCGAAGTCGCCCTCGCCGCGGGTGCCCTCGGGGAAGATCCCCAGGGCGCCGCCGTTCTCGAGCACCGCCAGCGCCTTGGTGATCGCGCCCCGGTCCGTGCCCGCACGGTCGACCTTGACCTGGCCGATGCCGTCCAGGAACGGGCCGAGCGGGCCGATGTACGCCTCCTTCTTGATGAGGAAGTGCAGCGGCCGCGGGGCGGTGCCCATGACCATGGGCCCGTCGATGTTGTGCGCGTGATTCACGGCAAGGATGACGGGGCCCGAGGCGGGCACGCGCCAGGCGCCCAGTACGCGCGGCTTCCACAGCCCGTACATGAGGCCGATGCCGATCCGCCGACCGAGCGCCGCACCCTTGAGGGAGGGCGTTCCGCTCACTTGCGCCCCGCCCGCTTCTCCTCCACGAGCGTCACGACGCACTCGATCACCTGGTCGAGCGTGAGCTCGGTGGTGTCGACCTCGACGGCGTCGCCCGCCTTGGCCAGCGGGGAGGTCTTGCGGCCCGAGTCGGCGGCGTCGCGCTTGATCAGGGCTTCCTTGGTGGCCGCGAGGTCCGTGGCCTCCTTGCCGCGCAGCTCACCGCTGCGGCGCGCGGCGCGGGCCTCGGGGGACGCGGTCAGGAAGATCTTGAGGTCGGCGTCGGGCAGGACGGTGGTGCCGATGTCCCGCCCCTCGACGACGATCCCGCCCTCCGCCGAGGCGGCGATGCTGCGCTGGAGCTCGGTGATCAGGGTGCGCACCTCGGGGACGGCGCTGACGGCGCTGACCTTGGAGGTGACCTCCTGCGTGCGGATCGGGCCGGAGGCGTCCAGGCCGTCGACCGTGATGGTCGGCGCGGCCGGGTCCGTACCGGAGACGATGCCGGGCTTGCCGGCGGCCACGGCGATGGCGTGCGGGTCGTCGGTGTCGATCCCGTTGCTGATCATCCACCAGGTGATGGCCCGGTACTGGGCACCGGTGTCCAGGTAGCGCAGCCCGAGCTTGGCGGCCACGGCCTTGGAGGTGCTGGACTTGCCCGTGCCGGAGGGACCGTCGATGGCGACGATCACGGCGGACGGAGCTGCGGTTTCCACGGTGCGGGCACCTTCCTGGTTGCGCGTACGTGTCCGGGCGCGCCAAAGCGCCCCTCACCAAGGTTACCGGCCCCCGGCACCGGCGCCGCCCAGTACCGGGGAGGCGGTCCGCGGGACTACTGCTGGCGCAGGGCCCAGCCCCGTTCGCGCAGCTCCGCGGTGAGGGCGGCGGCCGCCCTCGGGTCGACCATCAGCTGCACGAGACCGGCCTGCTGGCCCGTGGCGTGCTCGATGCGCACGTCCTCGATGTTGACCCCGGCCCGCCCGGCGTCGGCGAAGATCCGCGCGAGCTCGCCCGGCTGGTCGCTGATCAGGACCGCGACCGTCTCGTACGCGACGGGCGCCGCTCCGTGCTTGCCCGGTACCCGCACGCGGCCCGCGTTGCCCCGCTTCAGCACGTCCTCGATGCCGGCCGCGCCGCCGCGCCGCTTCTCGACGTCCGCCGACTGGAGGGCGCGCAGCGCGTCGACCGTCGTCTCCAGGTCGGAGGCGATCCCGGCGAGGACGTCGGCCACCGGGCCCGGGTTCGCCGAGAGGATCTCCACCCACATCCGCGGATCGGAGGCGGCGATCCGCGTCACGTCGCGGATCCCCTGCCCGCACAGCCGCACCGCCGTCTCGTCGGCCTCCTCGAGGCGCGCCGCGACCATGCTGGACACCAGCTGCGGGGTGTGCGAGACCAGCGCCACCGCCCGGTCGTGCGCGTCGGCGTCCATGACCACCGGTACGGCCTTGCACAGGGCCACCAGCTCGAGCGCCAGGTTGAGCACCTCGTGTTCGGTGTCGCGGGTCGGGGTCAGCACCCAGGGCCGGCCCTCGAAGAGGTCGGCCGTCGCGGCCAGCGGCCCCGACTGCTCCTTGCCGGCCATGGGGTGGGTCCCGATGTACGCGGTGACGTCCACGCCGAGGGCCGCCAGCTCCCGGCGCGGCCCGCCCTTGACGCTGGCCACGTCCACGTACGCGCGGGCCACGCCGCGGCCGATCGCGTCGGCCAGGGTCGCGGCCACGTGGGCCGGCGGTACGGCGACGATCGCGAGGTCGACCTGGCCTTCGGGGGCCTCGTCGGTGCCGGCGCCGAGCGCGGCGGCCGTACGGGCCTGGGCGGGATCGTGGTCGGCGAGGTGGACGGTGATGCCGCGGGCGGCCAGGGCGAGCGCCGCGGAGGTGCCGATCAGTCCGGTTCCGATGACGACGGCGGTTCTCACGGGGCGCTCCAGGGATGCGGGTACGGGTGCGTGACGGGTGACGGGTAACGGCACGTCAGGGCCAGCGTAGCCAGCGCAGACGGCAGGGGGGCCCGGCAGCCCGTCATGTGGGACGGCGGCCGGGCCGTACGGGAAGTCGGCGGCGGCTGCGGTAGAACCGTCGGCATGATCTTCCACATCGTTCCGCTCGCCGACTGGACCGCCGCGCCCGAGCTTCCGTACGCCCCCTCCTCCCTCGACTCGGAGGGCTTCGTGCACTGCTCGGCTGACCGCCCGACGGTGCTCGAGATCGCGGATGCGCACTACCGCGACGTACCGGGTCCGCTGCTGGCCGTCGAGCTCGACGAGCGGGCCCTGACCTCGGAGGTCCGCCGCGAGGGTGAATCCGGCGGCCGTTACCCGCACGTCCACGGCCCGCTGGACCGGGCGGCCGTGGTCCGCGTCTGGGAGGTCGTCCGCGCGCCGGGCGGTCCGGCGGAACTGGCCCCGTGGGGGCAGGGCTCCTGAGCCGGGCGGCGCGGGGGCTTCTCCTGCGGCCCGGGACACGCCAGGATGCTGCTCGCCATCCCCCCATCCCGGACCGGATCGAGGAGCAACCCCATGAGCGACCCCACGCCGACAGCCCGCCGCACGGTACTGGTGGCAGGTGCCGCCGCCGCGCTGGCCGGCGGCACGCTCACCGCGTGCGGCGGCGAGGAGAAGAACCCGAAGAGCGAGCCGGGCAGCGCCTCCACCGCGCAGGCGGCGCAGTCCCCCTCGTCCGGGACGGGTGCGGGCAAGGCCCTGCTGAAGTCCTCTGCCGTACCGGTGGGCGGCGGCACGATCCTCAAGGAGGAGAAGCTGGTCGTCACCCAGCCCACGGCCGGGTCCTTCCGCTGCTTCACGGCGGTGTGCACGCACCAGGGCTGCCTCGTGAACAAGGTCGAGGCCGGCACCATCGACTGCCCCTGCCACGGCAGCAAGTTCCAGATCGCGGACGGCGCCGTGGCGCACGGCCCGGCCACCCGCCCCCTGGCGGAGAAGCAGATCACGGTGGCCCCGGACGGCAATATCTCGCTCGCGTAGAGCGGCCGCGCCCGCCTACGCTCCCCGGATGAACGAGCCGACGACGCCCGCGGAAGCCCTGGACCTCACCCTCGTACGCGACCACACGGTCTACGCGTGCGTCATGGGCTCCCGGGCGTTCGGCCTGGCGACGGAGGCGAGCGACACCGACCGGCGCGGGGTCTACCTGGCCCCGACCCCTCTCTTCTGGCGCTTCGAGAAGCCGCCGACGCACGTGGAGGGCCCGCGGGAGGAGGAGTTCTCCTGGGAGCTGGAACGCTTCTGCGAACTCGCCCTGCGCGCCAACCCGAACATCCTGGAGTGCCTGCACTCCCCGCTGGTGGAACGGCTGACCCCGGTGGGCGAGGAACTCCTCTCCCTCCGGGAGGCCTTCCTCTCCCGCCGGGCCCACACCACCTTCACCCGGTACGCGGCCTCCCAGCACGCCAAACTCGTCGCGGACGTCCGCGTCCACGGCGCCCCGCGCTGGAAGCACGCCATGCACCTGCTGCGCCTGCTCCTGTCCTGCCGCGACCTCCTGCGCACGGGCCGGCTGACGATCGACGCCACCGAGCACCGTGACCGCCTCCTGTCGGTCAAACGCGGCGAACTCACCTGGCCGGAGGTCGACACCTGGATGACCCGCCTGACGGCGGAATCGGAATCGGCCCTGGCGACCACCCCCCTGCCCCCGGAACCGGACCTGGCCCGAGTAGAGGACTTCCTCCTCCGCACCCGCCGGGCCGGCGCCTCCGCGTAGCCGACCACAACGGCCGACCGGCCCGGACTTCGAGCAGTCCGGGCCGGTCGGGTTTCAGGTGGCCCCCAAGGGGCGCACGGGGTCAGCGATGGCTGACGAGCATGTGCACGTCCCCGTTGGCGGTTCCGGTGATCCCTGCATCGTTCGCAACGAACCCCGGGGCAACCCAGCCCTGCCAGCTGCGGCCGGCATAGCGGGCGTTGTGGTAAGTGATCCCGTCCGGGGCCACGGCCACGAGGTTCGCATCACCGTTGGGCATGCCGGTGATGGCCACGCTGGTGGCGTTGTCCGCTCCGCCGATCGGGCTCCAGCCCTGCCAGGAGCCGTTGACGAAACGGATGTCGTGGTACTGACGCCCGTCGTTGCCGACGGCGACGAGCTGGGCGTCACCGTTGGGCATGCCGGCGATGGCCACTGCCGACGCGGCGAACCCGGTCGCGCCCTGGTACCCGGTGAGTGCGTTCGAGCCCTGCCAGGAGCCGTTGGCGTAGCGGGCGGCGTGGTAGAGCTTGCCGTCGAGTCCGATGATCACGACCTGCAGATCGCCGTTCGGCATCCCCGTCGCGGCAACGGCGCGGGCGCTCCAGGTCGAGACGGGATTCCAGCCCTGCCAGGAACCGTTGCGGTAGCGGGCGTTGTGGTAGATCCGTCCGTCGGATCCGATGGAGATCACCTGCGCGTCGCCGTTGGGCATGCCTGCGATGGCCTCGCCCCTAGAGGCCCACGTCGAGCCGCTGGTCGCCCCGCCGATCGCTCCCCAGCTGCTCCAGTGGCCGTTGGGGTATCGGGCCACGTGGTAGAGCTTCCCGTCCGTGCCTGTACCCAGCACCTGGACCGACCCGTCCGGCGTCGAGGTGATCGCGCTTTCGGATCCCTGGAAGTAGCCGGCATGGCCCACACCTTCGAGCTGGCTGAAGGGTGCCCAGCCGCCGGTCGCCGATTTGATGGAGTGGAAGAAGGCCGAGGACGGCGCGGGGTGGGCGTCGGCTCCCGCCATGACGGTGCCGAGCGCGATCCAGCCGCTGCTGCTGTTGTTGTCTCCACCGTTCCAGGCGTGGACGGTGGCGCTGTCGTTCGGCCCGGCGAGGATGTAGTCGGCCTTGGCGTCGCCGGTGAAGTCCCCGAACTGGACGAGCTGGCGGTTCGTGGTGAAGCCGGTGGTGACCTGGCCGAGCGACTTCCAGCCGCCGGCTCCGTCGCCGCCCTGGTTGAGGTAGGCGTCGACTCCGCCGTTGTCCTTGATGTCGTGGTAGTCGGCCTTGCCGTCACCGTTGGAGTCGGCCCAGCGCACGCGGGTACGGTCCGAGGTCGCGCCTCCCGCCACCCTGCCGAGGGCCTGCCAGCCACCGTTTCCGTCGCCGCCCTTGTTGAGGTGGACGCTCACGTCGCCGCCGTCGCCGTAGACCAGGTAGTCGGACTTGCCGTCGCCGTCGAAGTCGACGAGGCGGACCTTCGTGCGGTCGGTGGTCGCACCGGCGAAGACCTGGCCGATGTCCTTCCAACCGCTGCTGCCCCCGCCCTTGTTGAGATGGACGCTCAACGATCCGTTGGCATTGACCAGCACGTAGTCGGACTTGCCGTCTCCGTCGAAGTCCACGAGGTGCACCTGCGAGCGGTCGGCGGCAGGGCCCTTGAAGACCTGGCCCAGCAGCTTCCAGCCGCCGGCTCCGTCGCCACCGTTGTTGACCCAGACCGAAACGGTCCCGTCATCTGCGATCAGGGTGTAGTCGAGCCTGCCGTCACCGTCGAAGTCCGCCCAGCGGACGCGGTCGTCGGCGTTTCCTACTTCAGTGCCGGCCACCGGTACGTCGCCGAGCTGGGCGGCAATCACCAACTCGGCTCCGAAGGACAGTCCGTTGGCGTCGGGCTCCTTGCCCGGCCACGCCACGACCTTGCCGCCCTTGCGGGCCCACAGGTCGGGGAACGTATCGCTGGTGATGTCACCGACCGAGCCCAGGCTCGGATACGTGGCTTCGTCGAAGCCGGTTCCGATCTTGACACGCGCGGCGGTGCTGCCCCAAGCAGTGGGGTCGAGGTTGCCGTCCGGTCCCTTGCTCCCGTAAGTCCGGAAGAGGTCGCCGGTGACGTTTTCCCGCAGCCAGAGGTCCGGGACCTTGTCGCCGTTGAGGTCACCGGGTGCGATGACGGTGAACCTGTCCCAATCGCCGTTGCCGACGAGCACGGGTTCCGTCTCGTCAAGGGCGCCGAGGCTGCCGTAGTACGCCCAGAGCTGCTTGCCCTGCTTGACCAACAGGTCCTGCGACCCGTCCCCGTCGATGTCTCCGGGAGCGACGACCTGTTCCGCGTTGTACCAGTGGTCGTTCTCCGCCCGGTTCACGTTCAGAACGATTTGGTTGTCCACCGATCCCAGACCGGTGTTCGAATACCTCGAGAGCTGCTTCTTGCCCTCGATCGAAACGTACTGCAGGGAGACGAGGTCGTTGTCGCCGTCATCGTCCCAGTCGCCCTGGTAGGCGATCTGGGCTCCGCCGAACGCCGTCCTGCCGTCTTCCGTCTTCGCCCGGACGAAGGTGCCGTTCCCCTGTCCGGTGTAGGTCAGGAGTTGGTCCTTGGCGTCGAGGGTCCAGATGTCGGGGTTGCCGTCGCCGTTGAGGTCACCCGGACCGTCCAACGCCTGCGAGCGCTTGGCGTAGTACGTGTAGGTGGACGTGTCGGAGCGGTTGCCGGCCTTGTCGACGCTGTAGGCGTAGACGTGGTGCGGGCCGGCACCGGGCGGGGTGATGTCGACGCTGGCGTTGGGTGCCACCGACTTCAGCCGCGGCTGGTCATCGGTGTAGTACCAGATCTCCTTCAGGTCCGTCGCACCATTGGCACCGAAAGTGAAGGAGCCCGGCTTACGAGCCACGCCGGTCGTGGGGGGCCATCCCGCCGACCCGTCGGGGAACTGGGCGGAACTGACCGCGGGCGGACGGCTGGGCCTGTCCCGGTCCACTGCGAACGTGCAGGTGGGAGACCAGGCGGAAGACGCATTGTCCTGGTCCGTGACGCGGACGTTCCAGCTGTAGGACCCGCTCGCCAAGGTCTCGTCAGGGACCGCCCACGTCACCACGCGCCCCCTGAGCGCCGGAAGCGCCTGTGTGGCGACCGGCGTGCTCTGGCCGGCCTTGAAGAGCTGGAACTCGGCCTGCAGGTTGCCGCCGTCCGCGTCTTCGGCCTTCGCGTACAGAGCGATGCGAGTGTTGCCGATCGCTCCGCCATCGGTGCACGACGTTGCGGGCGAGGTACCCAGACCGGACGGAGTTCCGGGCGGGTTGTTGTACTCGGTCTCCAGCATGATGGTCTTCGGGTCGAAGCGCTTCCACTGGTACTGGTCGCTCTCCTCCGGCGCGTAGAGGCCGAGCGTGACGGAGTTCCAGCCGTTGGAGGCCGCCTCCTGTGCGATGGAGGTCGCATCGAACTCCAGATTGCCCGCACCGCATTCGGGACGGCCCTTGGCGGCCTTCACGGTGTCGAGCATGCGGCCCCTTTTGGGCTGGTTGTTCCAGGTCGTCTTCGGTGAGATCGCCTCGGTGCTCCACAGCTCGATCGGGGTCGGCGTACAGGACCAGGCCCACGTCTCCTTGATCCGGAACGTCGACTTGGTGATCCGGGTGCCCTTGAGCTTGGCGGTGTCGAGCTCGAAGAACGAACGCGACAGGCCGTTCGTGTCGCTCTCGTAGCCGACCCGGACGTCTTCCTTGGTGTTCCAGTAGGAGTTGTTCGGCCAGCTGCGGTAGGCCCAGGCCCAGTTGTGGTGCTCGCTCCACGCGACGGAGGGGTCGATGTAGACGGGGTACTTGGTGGCTGCGCCGGTCAGCAGTGCCTGGTCCGGCTTGATCTCCAGCGTTCCGCCCGAGACGGTCGTGGGCATCTGGGCGTCCTTGGCCCCGGACGGCGCCACGAACACGTCCGACGGCGCCGGCGGGGTGCCTTCCGCGGCCACCAGCGCACGGGACGCGGCGGTCTTGGCCGTGGGAGCCGGGCCCGCGGTGGTCGTGGAGTCCCACATCATCGGCGTGGACGCGGTGAACACGTCCTGTCCGGCCGGGTTGACCGCCTTGATCAGCCCGGTCGTTCCGTCCGTGGAGACGTTGAGGCCCACCACGTCCAGCTTGAACTTCAGCGTCGCAAGGTCAGGGTGCTTGGCAGCAGCGGCCGTCTTCACGATCAGCAGCTGCGAGAAGCCCTCGACCTCGGCCTTCAGCTGCAGGTCCACATCGGGCAGCACGTTCGCGTACGTCGCCACGTTCCCGGACAGCGTCGGCTTCGGCAATGCCTTCGGCCACGTCAGCGAGAACGTCCGGCCGTCCTTCACGCCTGACAGGAACGGCCCGGTGCCGCCGCCGGAGAACGTCACCGAACCGGCGACCGCCTTCGAGGCGACGGTCCCGTTCGCCGTGAACTGCAGCGTCGGGTCGGTCGCCACCCAGGCACCGCCGCGCCGCACGCGCACGGGAGTTCCGTACCGCTTCACGGACCACTTGCCCGTCGGCATGGCCCATGTGTCCGAAGACTGTGTCCGCGCCTTGACCAGTTCGTAAGGCTGCCCGGTCTCCTTCGCTTTCTTCAGAGCGAAGTCCTCTGCACTCATCGAACCGTCGGCAACAGGATCGGCCGACGCTGCGACAGCTGCCGTCGGAGCCAGAACGAACAATCCCGTCGCAGTCATTCCCCCCACAAGAGCAAGAGAGATACCGGCCGAAATAGGGCCCATTTTTCGCCGACCCCAAAGGGGTCTCCCCTCCACCACGCAAACTCCCCACCATTTGATACTGGGTTGATAACGGGCGCGACTCTACCGCCACACCACCCACGCCAGGCATCCCCACCTGCGGCTTCACCGCACCGGCACAGGTGTGTCCGTTTTTTCACAACAACGTCGTCTTTGCATTTATTAGGAGCAAACAACGGCAATTCATGCGATCTGACGGCACGTCCGATTCCCCGAATAAACCCTGTTAGTCTGCGCTCCGATAATTTCAATACAGCAGTTGGGGTGGGGTGTGAGACGATTTCGCACGCGAGGACTTTCTGCAGCATTGACTGCCGTGGTCCTCGCCGGCGTGCTGCCCGGTGCAGCAGTAGCAGCAGAAGTCAAGAACGGCCTGCCGCTGCCGGGGCTCAAGCAGCCCAAGGCGGTCCCGGTGACGAAGGTCGCCGCAGGTGGTACGAAGCGCCCGGACGCGGCGGCCGCCAATTCATCGAAGAAACAGAAACCAAAGGCATCCTGGCCGGCTCCCGGCTCGGCCGAGGTCGCTCTGGCCACGGGTGGGCGCGCCGGCAAGCTGCCGGTCACGGTCTCCCCTGCCGATGCGGGGCTGGCCAAGTCGGCCCTTTCACGGAGCGCTCCGACAGCCGGTGTCACCGACCCCGGCAGGGTCAAGGTCTCGGTGGCCGACAAGGACGCCGCCCGCAAGGCGGGCGTCGACGGCTTATTGCTGTCGGTCGGCCGATCGGACGGCGCGCCGAACTCCGTCCCGGCCAAGGTCGAGGTGGACTACGACTCCTTCCGCGGTGCGTACGGCGGCGACTATGCCGCCCGCCTGCACCTGGTGGAGCTCCCGGCCTGTGCGCTGACCAGTCCCGAGCGCGCGGAGTGCCGTACCCAGAAGCCGCTGAAGACGAAGAACGACACCCGCACTGGCAAGCTCTCGGCGCAGATCAGCGCCCCGGGCACGACGGCACCCGCAGGCAAGTCGGCCGACAAGTCGATGTCCGCGACGGCAGCCGCCACGCCGAGCTCCATGGTCCTTGCGGCCACGGCTGACACGTCCGGCCCGACGGGCGACTACAAGGCGACCTCGCTGCAGTCCTCCGGGTCCTGGAACGCGGGCGGTTCGACCGGCGCGTTCTCCTGGTCGTACAACGTCGACGTGCCGACCGTCCCGGGCGGCCTGGACCCGAAGATCAGCCTGGGCTACAGCTCCCAGTCGGTGGACGGGAAGACCGCCGCGTCGAACACGCAGGCCTCCTGGATCGGTGACGGCTGGTCCTGGGAGCCCGGCTTCATCGAGCGCAAGTACAAGTCCTGCGAGGACGACAAGACCGGTGGGACGAACACCACCAAGGTCGGGGACCTGTGCTGGTTCAACGACAACGCCACGCTGTCGCTGAACGGCAAGTCCACGGAGCTGGTGTACCAGCAGGGGAAGGGCTGGCACCCGGCGTCCGACTCGAACGAGAAGGTGGAAAAGCTCACCGGCGCGTCGAACGGAGACCAGGGCACCGCCGGTGCCGACGGCGTGGGTGAGCACTGGAAGGTCACCACGGCCGACGGCACCCAGTACTTCTTCGGCCTGAACCGGCTTCCGGGCTGGAAGGACTCGACCACACCGACGACGAACTCCACGTGGACCGTCCCGGTGTTCGGCAACCAGGCGGGCGAGCCGTGCTACAACGCCTCGTTCGCGAACGGCTGGTGCCAGCAGGCCTGGCGCTGGCAGCTCGACTACGTGGTCGCTCCCGGCGGTGACGCCATGGCGTACTACTGGAAGACCGAAACGAACAACTACACGCGCAATGTGTCGGCGACGACGGGCAAGGGCACGGTCACGCCGTACGTCCGCGGCGGTTGGCTCGACCACATCGACTACGGCCTGCGCGCCGACTCGGTGTACACCGCCAAGGCGATGGGGCAGGTCACGTTCGGTGTGTCGGAGCGCTGCCTGACCGGCTGCTCCACCTTCGACGAGACGAACGCGCCGAACTGGAAGGACTCCCCGTTCGACCTGTTCTGCAAGGACGGCTCGACCGCGTGCAAGGACCAGAACTCGCCCACCTTCTGGTCGCGCGTACGCCTCACCGGGATCGACACGAAGATCCTGACCGGCGGAGCGTACAAGGACGTCGACTCCTGGACCCTGGAGCAGGACTTCCCGCCGTCCGGTGACGGCCTGTCCACTCCGCTGTGGCTGAAGTCCATCACGCGCACGGGCAAGGCCGGCGACGGCGAGGACGTCCCCCTGAAGCCGGTCACCTTCGCCGGCGAGCAGAAGGCCAACCGCGTCGACGAAACGGGCGACGGCCTTGCAGCGTTCTACCGGCTGCGCATGTACCAGGTGACCACGGAGACCGGGGGCACCATCGGTGTCACCTACTCCAAGCCCGACTGCACGGCCGCCACGCTGCCCAAGCCCGACGAGACGAACACGACGCGCTGCTACCCGGTCAAGTGGGTGTTCGAAGGTGACACGGCCAAGCTGGACTGGTTCAACACCTACGTGGTGACCCAGATCGTCGAGGGCGACAACCTGGCGGACTCACCGGACAAGGTGACCTCGTACGACTACCTGGGCGGAGCCGCCTGGGAGAAGAGCACGGATGAGCTCACCAAGGCCGAGGACCGGGTCCACTCGGTGGCTCGCGGCTACGAGCGGGTCCAGACCCGCACCGGCGCCGCAAGCGACCTCAAGACCCTCTCGGAGACCCGCTACTTCCGCGGCCTCGACGGCAAGGAGGTCAAGGACTCGGCCGGCGTGGCGGTGACCGACCGCCCGGAGTTCGCGGGCAGCCCGCGCGAGACGGCGACGTACAACGGCGACGACACCAGCAAGCTGATCACCGCCACCTCGTACACCCCGTGGCGTTCGGCACCCGGCGCGACCCGCACCCGCCCTGGTCTCCCCGACCTCGTCTCGTACAAGACCGGCACGGAGAAGGAGTCGACGCGCACCACGGTCACCGGCGGTACCCGTACCACCGACAAGACCATGCACGCCGACGACTACGGAATGATCGACTGGGTCTCGTTGAGTGGAGACACGGCCAAGACCGGCGACGAGCAGTGCACCGCCACCAGCTACGCGCGCAACACCACGTCGTGGATCCTGAACAAGGTCAGCCGGGTCGAGACGGTCGCAGCTCCCTGCGGTGCGGCAGTGTCGCGCCCGGCGGATGTCATCAACGACGCCCGTACGTACTTCGACAACGGAGCGCTCGGTACGGTTCCGGGCCCCGGCCTGATGACCAAGATCGAAAAGATCAACGGCACGGGTGACGGCTACGACCCGGTGTCCTCGGTCCCCAGCACCTGCGGTCCCGCCAAGGACCAGCCCTGCTACGACATCTACGGCCGCCAGCTCGCATCGGCCGATGCGTACGGCAAGGTGTCGACGACCGCGTACACCCCGGCCGCCGGCGAGGCGCCGACCGCCATGGTGGTGACCAACCCCATGGGCCACGCCACGTCCTCGTCGGTCGACCCGCTCCGCTCCTTGCCGCGTCAGGTCACCGATGCCAACGGCAAGGTCACGGAGTCGGAGTACGACGCCCTGGGCCGCCTCACCAAGGTGTGGCTGCCGAACCGCCCGGCGGCCACGTACCCCGCCGGGCCGAGCCGCGTCTTCGAGTACCTCGTCCGCAACGACGGCCCGATCGTCGTGACGTCGAAAACGCTCACCCACGACTCCAAGTACTCCGTCACCTACTCCATCCAGGACGGTCTGCTGCGCGAGCGGCAGACCCAGACGCAGTCGCCCGACCTTGCCGGCCGTCTGATCTCCGAGGTGTTCTACGACACCCGTGGCCTGGCCTGGCGAAATTCCGGGACCTACTACGCCGAGGGGGCACCCGAAGCCGTACTGGTCACGGGCCAGCAGACGGCATATCCGGCCTCCGTGGACACCGAGTACGACGGGGCGGGCCGCGTCACCGCGGTCATCGCCAAGAAGTTCGGCACGGCGACCAAGCGAACCGACACCAGCTACACGGGCGACACGACCACGGTCGTCCCGCCGCAGGGCGGGACGGCAAGCACCACCGTCATCGATGCGCTGGGCCGCACGGTGGAGCTCAGGCAGTACACGGACGCGGCCCGGACCACGTCCCAGGCCACCTCGTACACCTACAACAAGCTCGGGCAGCTGGCCCAGGTCACCGACCCGGGCGACGCGAAGTGGACGTACACCTACGACGTCCGCGGCCTGCAGACGGAGTCGAGCGACCCCGACAAGGGCACCACCAGGACCGCCTACGACGTCGGCGGCCGGGTCACCGATGTGACCGACGCCCGTAACGTCACCCTGCACACCGACTACGACGTGCTCGGCCGGGCGGTTGCGACCAACCAGGGCGCGACCACCCTGACCTCGACCGTCTACGACACGGTCGCCAAGGGCCAGCCGACGAAGTCGACCCGCTATGTGGACGGCAAGGCCTTCGAGTCGGAGGTGACGGGCTACGACGCCTTCTACCAGCC
The DNA here is from genome assembly GCF_042890265.1 of Streptomyces sp. NPDC002209. Lineage (NCBI taxonomy): Bacteria > Bacillati > Actinomycetota > Actinomycetes > Kitasatosporales > Streptomycetaceae > Streptomyces > Streptomyces sp. NPDC002209. Next base: position 30,805 of record NZ_JBIARX010000027.1, read on the forward strand.
GCTCACCTCGAAGGTGACCGTCCCGGCCACGTCCGACACGGGTGCCCTGGCCGGCACCTACAACTGGACGAACACCTACAACAACTCCGGTCAGCTCCTGACGTCCAAGCAGCCCGCCATGGGCGACCTGCCCGCCGAGACGGTCAGCAGCACGTACAAGAGCGTCTCCGGCCTGCTCAACAGCATGGCCGCCGGCAACAGCCGACTGGTGTCGGCCATGACGTACGACCACTACGGCCGCAGCACCCGACAGGAAATGGGTGCCCTCGGCCAGCGGCTGTACAGGTCCACGGAGTACGACGAGCACACCGGTGCGATCAGTCGCTCCTACACCGACCGCGACGCCGCACCGCAGCGCATCGAGGACACCAAGTACGGCTACAACCTGGCCGGAGGGATCACCTCGATCGCCACGGCCTACGGTCAGGACACCACTCGCACCACCGACACCCAGTGCGTCAACCTCGACGCCCTGAACCGCATCACCCAGGCCTGGACCAACACCGGCGAAACCTGTGCGGCGTCCCCGTCAGCCCCGGTCATCGGTGGCGAGGACCCGTACTGGACCACGTATACGTACGACGCGGTCGGCAACCGCAAGACCGAGACCAAGCACAAGACGGCCTCGGGCCCGACCGCCGACACCGTCCGCACCTACACTGCTCCGACTGCGGGCAAGCACGACCTGCCCAAGGTCACCCAGACCGGCACCGACCCGCACGACGAGACCTTCACCTACGACGCCTCCGGCAACACCAAGACCCGCAAGAGCGGCACCAACGAGACCCAGTACCTGGACTGGGACGCCGAAGGCCACCTCAAGGCCCTCAACCAGGGCACCTCGAGCGACAACTTCACCTACGACGCCTCCGGCCAGCGCCTGCTCCGGAAGGACTCGACGGGCACCACCCTCTACCTGCCGGGCGGCAATGAACTCCGCCTCGACAAGACCGGTGCGGTCAAGGGCACCCGCTACTACGGCGGTGTGGCGATGCGGGAGAACGGCAAGCTGACGTTCCTGCTGGCCAACTACCAGGGCACGGGCACCACCCAGATCACGGCGGACGCCACCCAGGCCGTCACCCGCCGCAAGACCGGCATCTTCGGCGACGACCGCGGCCCCAAACCCACCGCGTGGGCAGGCGACAAGGGCTTCGTCGGCGGCACCAAGGACACCGACACCGGCCTCACCCACCTCGGAGCCCGCGAATACGACCCGTCCACGGGCCGCTTCATCTCGGTCGACCCGATCATGGACCTGACCAACTCGCAGCAGCTGCACGGGTACGTCTACTCCAGCAACAACCCGGTCTCCCTGAGCGACCCGTCGGGCCTCCAGGAGGCCGACTGCTACCACGGCCACTGCGACGGCCACTACAACCCCCGCGACGACAAGAAGGACGTCGACGACGAGACCCGCAAAAAGGGAATAACGGGGGACTACAACAGCAGCCGCGATGTCAGCTACAGAGGCACGAGAAACGACCACATCTGGCTCACACCGCGAAACACATCGATCCACCTGCCCAAGAAGGTAACGGCAAAGTTCCTCAACATATACAGGAGGCAGCTGGACAACGAGATAAGGTTCCTCATTGACGACGACAGGGAATCCCTGTGGGTTGCGCAAACCGTGGCACTTCTCAACGCATGCCAGGAAACCGACTGCGCCGATTACGCCTACTACACCGAGCAGAACCAACTAGCAAAGCTAAAACATGGAGACATTGCCCCCTTCGAGATCCCTGGAGGGAGCGCAGGCGGCATCAGACTTCGCGACGGAAAGAGGTCCTCTGGGGATTGCAACAAATGCTTCCTCGCAGGTACCAAAGTCTTGATGGCCGACGGTACCACCAAGAATATTGAAACGATCGAAGTCGGCGATGAAGTACTGTCGACCGACCCTCGCTCCGGAGAAACCTCAGATCATCCGGTAACCAGCCTGATCGTCACAGAAGACGACAAGCATTTCAACAAGCTGTCCATCGCGACGCGCGATGGCATCGAACAACTCACCGCCACCCACGAGCACCCGTTCTGGTCGCCGTCCCAGAACGCATGGATGGCAGCTGCAGAGCTGACCCCGGGCATGTCACTGCTCACCAGCTCCGGCGATACGGCCATCATCACAGGCAATGAGCCGTACACCCAGCACGCCAAGACATACAACCTAACTATCGCCGACCTCCACACGTACTATGTGCTGGCAGGCGCCACCCCAGTCCTCGTCCACAACTGTGGTCCCGGCGGCCCGGAGTTTGGCCAGCCATGCATATGCAGTTCTGATCAGAGCTTTGCGAGGCTCGGAACCAGCAAGGAAAGCACCGGGCGACTCTCCACCCAAGCGCAAAAGGCGGAAGAGAACCCGAAGTCATTCGGGCATGGACTGTCGGTGCGAGCGGTCGACGGTCGGTTTGAAGGTGCATCTATAGCAACCAAGGAGCAAATAGAGGCGGCAGGGTTCTCGCTAATCTTCACCCCCACTCGAAATCTCCCTATGCATCACACGCTGATAATTCCGAAACCGGTAGACTCGACGGTTCAAAGAGATTTCAATACCGTGTTTGGGCGGAGGTAAGGTGAGCGAGAGCTCGGTAGAGAAGCTTGACCACCTGCAGGTTCTAGTCATCTTCGATTGGCGCGATGGGCCAATCGAAGGGATCGCGAGGCGCAGGGGTGGAAACTCCTGCTGGTACTTCAAGCTGTTTGCGGAGCGGCTGGAAACTACGACTCTCGACGACCGACTCTTCGCCCTCTGGGTGATTCCGGATCCGGATAGCTCAATCCTGCGCGAAGAGTTCGGGGAGAACGATCAAGGCGGCCATGTTTGGCCGGTATCTGGCGGACTCGGCTCGGCCAAGGCGCGCAGCATCGTCGATGAGCTCCTGTCCTCCAGGCCAGGATCGCCGAATCTGATCATTCGGACTCCGGATTTTGTTGAGGTATTCGGCGTTTGGAATGTGGCGCTGGGCTGAGCAATAGCAGCGAAATATGAGAGGCCCCACCGGGTTTGATTCCGGTGGGGCCTCTTGTGTGTGTTGGGGCGTCTGACGGCAGTAGTTGACGGCAACGTCAGCGGATGGGAGGTGCACGGAGTGGTGGCTCGTCGCGGTCGTCGTGCTGGCTGGTGGTCTCGTTGGAGACCTGGAGAGCGCGGCTGAGGAGGTCGACGGCGTTGCGCTGGAGGCGGAGTCGGACGTGGGCGTACACGGTGGTCGTGACGCCGATGTGGGCGTGGCCGAGAAGCTCTTTGATCACGACGAGTTCGACGCCTTGCTCCAGGAGCAGGGTGGCCCTGGAGTGGCGGAGGTCGTGGAAGCGGATGTGGCGGAGCCCTGCCCGATCGAGGAGAGTGCGGAAGCCGCGATTGAGGTTCGCCGGATCGATCGGCCCTCCTGCCGGCGTGCTGAAGACGAGGCCGTTGCCTTTCCAGCCCTCCACTGTCGCCCCACGCTCTCGCTTCTGTACTTCACGGTGTTCCTTCAACGAGTGGATGCACTCGCCGGGGAGGGCGATGCGGCGTTCGGATGCACGGGTCTTGGTGGGCAGGGCAGTCAGCCCGCCGGTCTGGCTGCGTTGGAGGGTGCGGCGAATGCTGGCAGTGCCCTTATGGAGGTCGAGCTCTTCCCACTGGCGTCCGAGGAGTTCGCCCTTGCGGAGTCCGGTGCGGAGGGCGAGTTCGTACAGCGCGAACAGGCGGTCGTCGCGGACAGCAGCGAGGAACTGGCGGGCTTCATCTGTCGTGAGCGGTTCGAGCCGACGGGGGCGCGGCGTACCCGTGCGGACGTTGCGGGCGACATTGCGCGTGATCTCTTCCTCACGTACGGCGTGCTCTGGGCGGACTTGGGCACGGAGTGGGGGTAGGTGACCGTCGGCGGGGAGAGCAGCTTGCGACAGCACTGGCCGACGGCGGAGCAGCGAGGCTGGGCCTCCACGGCGGACACCCCACGGTCCAGCGCTGGACGCGGGCATGACCAGCACGACGGCTGTGCCGTCTGTATGGTCATTTGCATCGCGCTGGTCCTCGTCGTCGGCTCCTGACCCGACGTACGCGCGAGAGCCCTCGCCGGAATCACACTCCGGCGAGGGCTCTCGTGTCGGGCTCCTGTCACTCGTCCCAGAGGGCGCCGAAGGACAGGAGTTCGTCGCGGTACTCGATGCGGCCCTCCCAGTCGCGGGGCCAGACGTCCGCGCCGAGGTGGGCGCCGGCGAAGGCGCCGGCCAGGCAGGCGATGGAGTCCGAGTCGCCCCGCGTGCAGGCTGCGCGGCGCAGGGCCGTCAGGGGGTCCTCCGGGAAGAGGAGGAAGCACTGGAGGGCCGTGGCCAGGGCCTCTTCCGCGATCCAGCCGTCGCCCGTCGTCAGGCACGGGTCCGTTTCCGGGGACGGGGTCCGCAGGGCGGCCGTCAGGCGGTCCAGGACCGACAGGCAGTCGTCCCAGCCGCGCGCGATGAAGGACTCCGGGGTCGCGTCCGAGGCCGTGCGCATCCAGAGGTCGCCCAGCCAGCGCTCGTGGTAGTGGGTGCGGTGGTGCAGGGCGTACGAGCGGAGTTGGCCGACCAGGCCCGTCACCTCCGTGCCCTGCGCGAGCAGGTACACCGCCCGGGCCGTCAGGTCCGAGGCGGCCAGCGCCGTCGGGTGGCCGTGGGTCAGGGCGGACTGGAGCTGGGCCGCGCCGGCGCGTTCCTCCTGCGTCCAGCCGGGGACCAGGCCCACCGGGGCCACCCGCATGTTCGCCCCGCAGCCCTTCGAGCCGATCTGGCTCGCGTCCCGCCAGTCCCGGGAAGGGTCGTTCAGCAGATTGCACGCCCGCAGGCAGGTGTTGCCGGGCGCCCTGTTGTTCTCCGGGGAGTGGTACCAGTCGACGAACTCCTCCCGGACCGGACGGGCCAGGCGGAGCGGGCCGACCCGGCCGCGGTCGTTCGCCGTCCGTATGCCGCGCGCCAGGGCCAGCGTCATCTGGGTGTCGTCCGTGACGATCGCCGGGCGGGGGAGCGCCATGTCCCGCCACGGGCCCGTCTTCGCCAGGATCGACGGGACGTCGTTGAACTCGGTCGGGAAGCCCAGCGCGTCGCCGAGGGCGAGGCCGAGGAGGGCTCCCGTCGCCGCCCGCTTCTTCGGGGTCGGAGTCATTTCGGGTGTCCTTCCGTGGGGCGCAGCAGCGGGGGGTGGAGGGTGGTCGCCGGGCCCGCCCGGTACAACGCGGCCGGTTTGCCGCGGCCTCCGGTCAGCCGGGCGGCTCCCGGCACGGCCTCGACGAAGCCAGGCGTCGCCAGGACCTTGCGGCGGAAGTTGGGGCGGTCCAGGGCGGTGCCCCAGACGGTCTCGTAGACGGACTGGAGCTCCCCGAGGGTGAATTCGGGCGGACAGAACCCCGTCGCCAGGCAGGTGTACTCGAGCTTCGCGCCGACCCGGGACCGCGCGTCCGCCAGGATCAGCGCGTGGTCGAAGGCCAGGTCCTCCGCAGCCTTCCCGGCCTCGCCCACCGGCACCCAGCGCGCCTGGGCAGCGTCGCCGCCGCCGTCCGCCGCGGGCTCCGGCATGTCCGGGACCAGGGCGGTGAAGGCCACCGAGACGACCCGCATCCGGGGATCGCGGTCCGGTTCGCTGTACGTGCGCAGCTGCTCCAGGTGGAGGGCTGCGACGACCGCCTCCGGCAGGCCGGTCTCCTCGGCCAGTTCCCGGCGGGCCGCCGTCTCCGCGGACTCCCTGGGCAGCAGGAAGCCGCCGGGCAGCGCCCAGGCTCCCGCGTACGGCTCCTGGCCGCGCCGGATCAGCAGGACGTGCAGCGCCCCGCCCCGTACGGTGAACACCGCCAGGTCGACCGTCACCGCGAAGGGTTCGAACGCGTGCGGGTCGTAGGCCGTCGTCATCACCGGTGCTCCGGCAACGGGTCCGCGAAGTGCCAGCCCCCGGCCAGCAGTTCGTCGACGGCTGCGACGGCCGTCGCCAGCCGTGCCCCGCGGTCCCCGCGCATGACCAGGAAACGCCTGCCGGTCCGCTCGAGTTCCTCGCGGAACCGGTCCGTCATCCAGGGTCTCAGCTGCGGTCCGTCGCGCAGGCCGTCGTCCTCGAAGGGCACGTCCGCGTGGTCCGTGAGGAGGTACAGGTCCCGGGGCGTCAGGGCGGCGATCTTCTCGACCTCCTCGCTGCGCCCTCCGATGTACCGCTCGTGCCAGATGCCGGTCGCGAAGGAGTCGGTGTCGCAGATCAGCACCGGCGAGCCCGTCCGGGCCGCCCGCTCCTCCTCCGCGTCCTGCCGCCGCGCGATCACCGGGAACTCGGCGGAGGTGAACGACACGTCCTCCCAGGTCGCCGCCGGGTCCGCGGTACGCGCCGCCGCCAGCTTCTCCTCGCTGTACGTGCGCCCGTACTCCGCGACCCAGCCCGTCCCGGCCCAGACCCCGCCGCGCGCCCGGTAGTGGGCCGCGAGCGCCCGCGACAGGGTCGTCGTGCCGGTCGACTCGGCGCCGAGCACGACGATCCGCCGGGTCAGGGCGGCCCGTACGCCCGGTCCCAGGAACTGCCAGTTCCCGACCGGGTCCGCCCGTACCGCCGTGCCGGAGACGGGGAAGCGGGTGCGCCCCTGGTCCACGCGGACCTCTTCGGCGCCGAACCGCCGGGCGAGTTCCGTCCCGTACTCCTCCGAGGTGAAGACGGCGTCGACCGGCCCGGGGACCGCGCTGCGGAAGACCGCCATGTGCGCCGCCCAGATCTCCGGGTCGTGCAGGTCGACCGGGACGTCGTCGACCGCGCCGAGGACCTGCGCACCCGGGTGCGCCTCGCGCATCCAGGCCACCCGGTCGGCGAGCGGGACCGACTCCACCGAGGCCGCGCACACCAGCACGGTCAGCCGCTCGCACTGCTCCTGGGCGGTGCGCACGAGGTGGTGGTGCCCGGCGTGCGGCGGGTAGAACTTGCCGAGCACCAGGCCGTGCCCGAAGCGCTCGGTCCCGTTCGCGCCGCTCACGCCGCCGCCTCCGCCACCGTACGGGCGCCCTGCGCCGGCAGCGTGCGCCGCCAGCCGAGCAGGCCGACCACGCAGAGCGCGAGGAAGCCGGCGTAGAGGGCCGAGGTCAGGTACAGCCCCTTGTAGGCGTAGAGCGGGATGTACACGAGGTCGGCGGCGATCCACAGCCACCACGACTCGACGAGCTTGCGGCACTGGCCGTACGTGGCCATGAGCGAGAGCCCGGTGGTCAGCGCGTCCCAGAAGGGGACGGTGGAGTCGGTGACCCGGCCCAGCAGGAGCGTCAGCCCGAGCACCCCCACCGCCCCCGCCGCGGCCAGTACGGCCCATTCGGTGCGCGTGGTGCGGCGCACCGGCAGGGCCTCTGCGGATCCTGGTCCACCCCCGTGGGTCCAGGACCACCAGCCGTACGCGGCGAGGGCGATGAAGACGATCTGGAGCCCGGCGTCGGCGTACAGGCCGGACTGGGCGAAGAGCACGATGAAGAAGACGTTGTTGGCGATGCCGATCGGCCAGTTCGCGACGTGCTGCCGGGCGACGAGCCAGACGCACAGGGCTCCGGTGGCGAACCCCAGGATTTCGGTCCAGCTCATGGCCGACCCTCCTCGTTCTTTAATAGTCATGTTGACTATAAACACGAGGGCGGGTCCCTGACAAGCGAAAAGCCCGCAGTGCCACGGGGGCACTGCGGGCTTTCGGGTCTCGGACGCGCAGGGGTTACAGACCGACCTCGCGCATGAGCATGCCGACCTCGGTGTTCGTCAGGCGGCGCAGCCAGCCGGACTTCTGGTCGCCCAGCTCGATCGGGCCGAAGGAGGTCCGGACGAGCTTCTCGACCGGGAAGCCGGCCTCGGCCATCATGCGGCGGACGATGTGCTTGCGGCCCTCGTGGAGGGTCACCTCGACCAGGTAGTTCTTGCCGACCTGGTCGACGACGCGGAAGTGGTCGGCGCGGGCGTACCCGTCCTCCAGCTCGATGCCGTCCTTGAGCCGCTTGCCGATCTCACGCGGCAGCGGGCCGGTGATGGCGGCGACGTACGTCTTCTTCACGCCGTACTTCGGGTGCGTGAGGCGGTGGGCCAGCTCACCGTGATTGGTGAGGAGGATGATGCCCTCGGTCTCGGTGTCGAGCCGGCCGACGTGGAAGAGCCGGGTCTCGCGGTTGGTGACGTAGTCGCCGAGGCACTGGCGGCCGTCCGGGTCCTCCATGGTGGAGACGACGCCGGCGGGCTTGTTCAGCGCGAAGAACAGGTACGACTGGGTGGCGACGGTCAGGCCGTCCACCTTGATCTCGTCCTTCGGCTGGACGCGCTTGCCCTGCTCCAGCACGATCTCGCCGTTGACCTCGACGCGGGCCTGCTCGATGAGCTCCTCGCACGCGCGGCGCGAGCCCATGCCGGCGCGGGCGAGCACCTTCTGCAGGCGCTCGCCTTCCTGCTCGGCGCCCGGGAAGGTCTTCGGGGTCTTGATCACGGGCTTGTCGGCGTACCGGTCGCGCACGCGCTCCTCGATCCGCGCGTCCAGCTCGCGCGGCCGGGACTGGCCGCTGCGGCTGCCGGGGCCGCGGCGCGGGCCGCCGGCCCCGCCGATGCCGGGGGTCTTGGAGGTGCGGGGTCCGCCCTTGGCTCCGCCGCGCGCCGCGTCGCCGCGGGCACCGCCGCCGCGGTTGCCGTCGGCCGCGCCGCGGGCGCCGCCGCCGCCGGCCTTGGCACCGCCGCGGCTGCGCTCGCCCTCGGGGCCGACGTCGTAGCGGCGCTCCTCGGGGCGGGGGTTGCGGATGCGGGGCGCGGGCTCGCGGTCACGGTCGGAGCCGCCGCCCTGGTAGCCACCGCCGGAGCTGCCGCCACGGGAGCCGCCCTGGTAGCCACCGCCGGAGCTGCCGCCACGGGAGCCGCCCTGGTAGCCACCGCCGGAGCTGCCGCCGCGCGAGCCGCCCTGGTAGCCGCCACCGGAGCTGCCGCCACGGGAGCCGCCTCCCGAGCCGCTGCCGCCGGAGCCGCCACCGCGGTAGCCGCCACCGCCGCCGCTGGAGCTGCCGCCGCGGGCGTTACCACGCCCGCCGCCGCCACCGCCGCCGCTGTTCCTGTTGCCACCGTTGCCGTTGCCGCTGCTTCGCATCAAAGTTCCGTCGTCTTGTCGTCTTCATCGGTATCCGGTGCATCCGGATCGAACGACGGAACACCCTCTTGCGTCTCGGCTTCGATCGCGTCCGCCTCGGGGAGGAAGGGCGCGAGCTCCGGGAGCTCGTCCAGGCCTCGCAGGCCCATCCGCTCCAGAAAGTAGTTCGTCGTCCTGTACAGGATCGCACCTGTTTCGGGTTCCGTGCCCGCCTCGGCCACCAGACCGCGCTGGAGCAGGGTCCGCATGACCCCGTCGCAGTTCACTCCGCGGACCGCCGAGACCCGCGAGCGGCTCACCGGCTGGCGGTACGCGACGACCGCCAGGGTCTCCAGTGCGGCCTGGGTCAGCCGGGCCTGCTGGCCGTCCAGTACGAAGCGCTCGACGGCGGCGGCGTACTCCGCCCGGGTGTAGAAGCGCCAGCCGCCGGCGACGAGCCGCAGCTCGAAGCCCCGCCCCTGCACGGTGTACTCGTCGGCCAGCTCGCGCAGGGCGTCCGCGACCTCGCGCGGGGTGCGGTCCAGCACCTTGGCGAGGTGCGCCTCGGTCGCGGGCTCGTCCACGACCATGAGGACGGCCTCCAGGGCCGGCTTCAGCGCGAGAGCCTGCAGCGGCGTCTGCGGCGCCGTCTGCGGCGGAGTGGTTCCGGTCATTCCTTGGCCTCCACGACCTGGTCGAACTCGTCGGTGACGGTCGGCATGCCGTCGCCGTCCCCGCCGCTCCATCGGACGGTGAGCGTCCGCAGGGCCTCTTCCTGGTCGAGGACCACCGCCTTCTCGCGGTAGAGCTCCAGGAGGGCCAGGAAGCGCGCGACGACGGTGAGGGTGTCGTCGGCGTCCTCGGTGAGCTCCTGGAAGGTGGCCTCGCCGCGCGCCTTGAGCAGTGCGACCACCACGGCGGCCTGCTCGCGCACGCTGACGAGCGGTGCGTGGATGTGGTCGACGTACACCTGGGGCTTGGCCCTGGGCTGCATGGCCTTGACCGCGAGCCGGGCGAACCCCTCGGCGCCGATGCTGATGACGACCTCGGGGAGCAGCTCCGCGTGGTGGTCCTCGAGGCCGACCGTACGGGGGTAGCGGCGGCCCTCGGCCTCGGCCCGCTGCTCGAAGATCTCGGCGATCTGCTTGTACGCGCGGTACTGGAGCAGGCGGGCGAAGAGCAGGTCGCGGGCCTCGAGCAGGGCGAGGTCGGCCTCGTCCTCGACCTCGGCGGCGGGCAGCAGGCGGGCGGCCTTCAGGTCGAGCAGGGTGGCGGCGACCACGAGGAACTCGGTGGTCTGGTCGAGGTCCCAGTCGGGGCCCATGGCGCGGATGTGTGCCATGAACTCGTCGGTGACCTTCGAGAGGGCGACCTCGGTGACGTCGAGCTTGTGCCGGGAGATCAGCTGGAGCAGCAGGTCGAAGGGCCCCTCGAAGTTGGCGAGCCGCAGCGTGAACCGCCCGTCGGTCCCGCCGGACGCTCCCGCTCCGCCCTCCACGGGCTCCTGCGGGGCCCCTGCGGGCGCGTCAGCGGCCGCAGGGGGCCGGACGGGGTCCTCGACCGGCCCGGGGGTCACGGGCCCGGCAGGGGGCACGTGAGCGTCTCGCGGCTCGGACGCGGTCTGGGCGCCCGGCCCGCGCCCCAGACTGCGGCGGGCGGGTCGGCCGGGATCGGCGGGAAGGGGCATCACGGTCCAAGGCGGTACGGAGGGGGGCGGCGGCCACCCCCAAGGCTGCCACGCTCCCTCCACCCCGCTCCCCCGGACCCGCCCGGGGACCGGAAGCCGCGGGTGCGGGACGCGCACCGCATCCGGGGACGGGGACGGGGACGGGGCGGCAGCCGGGCGGCCGGGAGCGCGAGATCGGATCGGGAGGCAGCTGGGCGGAAGGGGCGGCAGCTGCGCGGCCGGGGCACAGAATCGGGCGCGAGCACGGGCGGAAGCCACCGGGGCGGGAGCGCGAAATCCCCACCGGGATGCAGTCGAAGCAGGCCCGGCGGCCCGCCCTCCTCGCCTTCCGACCCCTCGTCACGGGCCCTCCGGCCGGCTGGGGCACCGGTCACCACGGGTGAGTGGGCAGTGCGGCCGCCGGAGCGCCGTTGCGTCGACATCAACCACGGTCACGACGGGCCGGAGGAGCGGCCGGCCCGCACCGGAGCCGCATGCCGACGGGGCCGGTGGTCACCGCGGGTGGGAGGAGGGAAGAAGACCGCCGGGCCGACGTCAGCCACGGTCACGACCGACAGACGGCAGCCAGGGGTGGGGATGGTGCGGGTACCTGGGGCGGGACGACGGTGGGGCGTCTTGAGGTGCGGGGAGGACGGGCCGCAGGCCGCAGACGGCCGCAGGCCCGGCGGGCAGGGGCGGCTGCGGGCCTGCTTGCGGGGCCGCGCCCCGTACTCCACCGACACCGCCCCGCCGAAACCACCGCCACACGCCGCCGCCACTCGCCACCGGGCCACAACACCGCCCAGCCGGCCCGCGCTCCGCATGCAGGCCCCGCCGGAGTCGGCCGGACGGTCAGCGGCCGCGGAGTCTGCGGACCAGGATGCTCGCGTCGCCGCGGGACTCCAGGTCCGCCAGGACCACCGCCACCGCCTCGCGGACGATGCGGCCGCGGTCCACGGCCAGGCCGTGCTCCCCGCGCAGCACCAGCCGCGCGTGCTCCAGGTCCATGAGCTCCTCGGCGGAGACGTAGACCGTGATCTTCTCGTCGTGCCGTTCACGCCCGCTGGGCCGGCGGTTCGCCCCGCGGCCCTGGCCCTTGCCCCGCCGGGGTTCCGGACTGACAGAACCTTCCTGCGGGCGCCGGGGTGCAGCCACCACCGGCTCCGTACCGGCCGCCGCCTCCCGGCTGCGACCCTCCCCCGCCGTGCCCTCCGCCGAAGCCGCCGTGTGCTCCCCGGCGGGTGTCTCCTCCGGGCCCCGTCTCGGCGAGGACGACTGCAGCGCCATCCCCCCGGTCGTACGGAACAGTTCGTCGGCTCCGGGCAGACTCACTCGGCGTGACACCGGGCGAGCACCTCCCTGGCCAGCTGGCGATAGGCGGCGGCCCCGACGGAGTTGGAGGCGTACGTGGTGATCGGCTCGCCGGCGACCGTGGTCTCCGGGAAGCGCACCGTCCGGCCGATGACCGTGTGGTAGACGTGGTCGTCGAAGGCCTCGACGACGCGCGCCAGCACCTCGCGGCTGTGCACCGTACGGGAGTCGTACATCGTGGCGAGGATGCCGTCGAGCTCCAGCTCGGGGTTGAGCCGCTCCTGCACCTTCTCGATGGTCTCGGTCAGCAGCGCCACCCCGCGCAGCGCGAAGAACTCGCACTCCAGCGGCACGATGACCTTGTGAGCCGCCGTCAGGGCGTTCACGGTCAGCAGGCCGAGCGAGGGCTGACAGTCGATCACGATGTAGTCGTAGTCGGCCATCAGGGGCTTCAGCGCCCGCTGCAGCGTCGACTCTCTCGCGACCTCGCTGACCAACTGCACCTCTGCAGCGGACAGGTCGATGTTGCTCGGCAGCAGGTCCATGTTGGGGACCGCCGTCTTGAGCAGCACCTCGTCGGCCGACATGCCCCGCTCCATGAGCAGGTTGTAGACCGTCAGGTCGAGTTCCATCGGGTTCACGCCGAGGCCCACGGACAGCGCGCCCTGCGGGTCGAAGTCGACGAGCAGCACGCGGCGCCCGTACTCGGCGAGTGCGGCGCCCAGGTTGATGGTCGACGTGGTCTTGCCCACGCCGCCCTTCTGGTTGCACATCGCGATGATCTTCGCCGGACCGTGGTCGGTCAGCGGACCCGGGATCGGGAAGTACGGCAGCGGCCGTCCGGTCGGGCCGATCCGCTCCCGGCGCTGGCGGGCAGCGTCGGGGGCGAGGGTGGCCGCGTACTCGGGGTCGGGCTCGTACTCCGCGTCCGGGTCGTAGAAGTGCCCCTCGGGCACGTTTTCGTAGTCGGCGAAACCCACGGGCTTTTCGCCGCTCAGGTCGCCGGCCCTGGAGTTCACGTCTAGGCCGTCCATGCTCTTTTGGGGCGTCGTCATGTGCTGGTGGTTTGCGAAGGTGCGGACCGCGACGGAGCCGACCGCTTCGAGTCCGGCGGATCCTTGGCCCCGGTCCGGGGGTTCCTCCGCGCCTGCAGGGCGCTGGGGGCGCGTCCCTGCCCGACCACCTCCGGGAGCAAATGTCGACTCATTCACAAGTCGTCTTACCTCCTCGGACGTGACCAGGACACTTATCGATAGGTCAGCGTGGCACCATGCCGACGGTTGGCGACTCTATGGCGTGTCACCGCTCAGCGGCAACACAATCCGTCGGACCGGCAACGATGTGTCGGCAACCGAACACCACTCTGTCAAGGGCGTCCGGGCTGTCGCTGCGAAGTTTCGCGGGTGTGCGAAAGGGTTAAAGGGTTACGTTCGAGGCGAGTTGAACCGCGCCCGTTCGCCCCTCGCAAACGCGTCCGGCCGGACCTTGCGGGCAAGGTCCGGCCGGATACGTGAGATTGACGTCAGTCGTTGACGGGGTCTGACCGATCAGCCGAGCAGCGTGCTCAGCTCGAGGGTCTCGAGGCCGTGGGCCTCGGCGACCGGGCCGTAAACGACCTGGCCGTCATGGGTGTTGAGGCCCAGCGCGAGCGCGGGGTCACGACGCAGCGCCTCGACCCAGCCGAGGTTCGCGAGCTGCACGATGTAGGGCAGCGTGGCGTTGGTCAGCGCGTAGGTGGAGGTGTTCGGCACCGCGCCCGGCATGTTGGCGACGCAGTAGAAGACCGAGTTGTGGACCTGGAAGGTCGGCTCGGCGTGGGTGGTCGGACGGGAGTCCTCGAAGCAGCCGCCCTGGTCGATCGCAATGTCGACAAGGACACTTCCGGGCTTCATCTTGGCGACGAGCTCGTTGGTGACCAGCTTCGGGGCCTTCGCACCCGGGATCAGCACCGCGCCGATGACCAGGTCGGCCTCGATGACGGCCTTCTCCAGCTCGTAGGCGTTGGAGACGATCGTCTTGATCTTCGTACCGAAGATCTTGTCGGCCTCGCGGAGCTTGTTGATGTCCCTGTCGAGCAGGGTCACGTGGAAGCCCATGCCGATGGCGATCTGCGCGGCGTTCCAGCCGGAGACGCCGCCGCCGATGACCACGCACTCGCCGGCGTGGGTGCCGGGGACACCGCCGGGGAGCACGCCACGGCCGCCGGCCGAGCGCATCAGGTGGTAGGCGCCGACCTGCGGGGCCAGGCGGCCCGCGACCTCGGACATCGGGGCGAGCAGCGGGAGCGCGCGGTTGGCGAGCTCGACCGTCTCGTACGCGATGGCGGTGGTGCCGGACTCCAGGAGGGCGTCCGTGCACTCGCGGGAGGCCGCCAGGTGCAGGTAGGTGAAGAGGGTCTGGTCCTTGCGGAGGCGGTGGTACTCCTCGGCAATGGGCTCCTTGACCTTCAGCAGCAGGTCGGCGGTGGCCCAGACCTCGTCGGCGGTGCCGAGGATCTCTGCGCCGGCGGCGACGTACTCCGCGTCCGTGATCGAGGAGCCGACACCGGCGTTCTGCTCGATGAAGACCTGGTGGCCGTTGCGGACCAGCTCATGCACGCCGGCGGGCGTGATGGCGACCCGGAACTCGTTGTTCTTGACCTCGCGGGGGATGCCGACCTTCATCGTCGATCACGGTCCTTGGCTCAGGGGATTTTTCGGGGCACTTCCATACATACCCGCCCACAAGAACGCGCAACGGGATGCACCACGGGATGTCGTGGTGAAGCCAGTCTAATGAAGGACGACGCGCTGTCTAGCCTTGCAAACCAATAATCTCAGTCGGAACCACTACGGATTTCGCAGGCTGCGGGGTCGTCTCCCAGCAATCTGTCGGCCGCCGAGCGGTGCAGCCTTGCGGCGGCCGGGTCGCCCAGCCGGTCGAGGGTGTCGGCGAGGCGCACCTGGAGCGCGGCCTGAAGCCGCAGGTCTCCGGCCCGGCGCGCGAGCTCCACCGCCTCGCGGCAGGTGTGCAGCGATTCCTCGGGCCGTCCGGCGTACTCCTGGATTCGCGCCATCTCGCTCAACGCCTTTGCCTGGCCCGGCACATCGGCCAGTTTTCGGTACCCCGCGGCGGCGGTCCGCCAGCTGCGCAGCGCGTCCCCGTAGCGGCCCGCGTACGTGTGCACGTTGCCGAGCCGTCCGTACAGCCGGGCCTCGTCCGCCCGCTCCCCGCGCGCGAGGGCCTGGGACAGGGCCCGGCCGAACCAGTCGGCGGCCCGGTGCCAGTCCGTGAGTTCCTGGTAGGCGCCGCCTACGGATTCCATCGCGCGGCCGGTCGCGTACGGGTCGTTCGCCGCCCGTCCCGCGTCCAGCGCGGCCCGGTAGCGCTCCAGCGCCTCGTGGGTGCGGCCCGTCTCGGCGTCCAGGTCGGCCAGGTTCAGCAGGGCCGCGGCCTGTTCCCGGTGCAGGTTGCGGCGCTCGGCCACGTCCAGGACCAGACGGTGCAGCCCGTACAGCTCGGGGGCGGCCGCGGCGGTGCCGCGGTGCTCGGCGAGGGCCCGTACGAGGGCTGCGACCAGGCGGCGGGCCAGGGTGTCCAGCCCGCCGTCGGCCACGGCCAGGGCGGCGGCCGCGGACAGTGCGGGCAGCCGGGTGTCGAGCCAGGTGGCGGCGGCCCGCCGGTCGGGGAACCGCAGGGCGCGCGGCAGCCCGTCCAGCTTCTCCCGTACGTCACCCGCGGTGTCGTCGTCGGGCTCGGCCATGACCCGGCACGAGTGCAGCAGGCGTACGGTGCGCTCCAGCATCCGGGCCCGGGCCAGCTGGACCTCGGCGGCGCGCTCCTTCGTCTCCAGCAGGGCCCGGAGCAGCGGCGCGAGGCAGCCGGGCAGCAGGAAGAGCCCGCCCGCGGCATGGCGGACGAGGCCCAGCCCGGCGAAGTCCTCCAGGGTGGACTGCGCTGCGGCCACGGAGCAGCCGGCGAGGGCGGAGGCGGTGTGCGAGTCGAGGATGCCGGCGGGGGCGAGCGGCAGCAACCGGAGGGTGCGCTGGGCGGGCTGCGGCAGGGACTCGTAGACGAGCCGGAAGCCGCGCCCGAGCGGGCCGCTGGTGCCGGGGGGCATGTCGTGGAGCTGCTTGGCCACGTCGGAGACGGAGGCCTTGGGGTGCGCGGCGAGCCAGCCGCCGACCAGGGCCAGCGCGGCGGGCTGGCCCCCGCACTCCTCGGCGAGGGCCTCGGCGGCGCGGGGGTCGACGGTGATCCGGGTGTCCCCGATGCGCTGGGCGAGCATCTGGACCCCGGAGGGGGTGTCCAGCCCGCCGAGGGTGCAGGGGCGGACATCCGGAATGCCGGTGAGGGGCCCTTCGGCGGTGATGACGACGAGGCACTCGGGGGTGTCCGGCAGCAGGGCATCGACCTGGTACGGGTCGGCGGCGTCGTCGACGAGCAGGATCGTCCGCCGCCCTGCGAGGGCGGTGCGCAGGGCGGAGCTGAGCTCGTCCTCGGCGGCGCCGGGGGGTGTGGCCTCCCCCAGCGCCTCCAGCAGGGTCCGGATCGCCCGCTCGGTGGCGACGGTCTCCCCGCCGGGGGCGGTGAGGCGTACCTTGATGACCCCGTCGGGGTAGTCCTCGGCGACCTCGCGGACGAACGCCTCGGCGAGGGCGGTGCGGCCCGATCCCGGACGGCCGGCGATGAGCAGCACGCGCGCCCTGGGCGACTTGGCCTTGCGGCCCGAGAGGGTGTCGAGCCCGGTCCGTGCGATGTCCTCGCGCAGCTCCTTGAGCTCACGCCGCCGCCCGACGAAATCCGTCACGGATCCGCTCCTCTCCCTGCCTTCGGGTTGCGAGCGTAGTTCACGCAGAGCGACGACCCGTGTGGAGCGCGGCGGACACATCGCCCGATCGGATCAACAGATGGTCACACCACGCCGCCGGAGCCGCGGCCCCGGCTCCGGGGCCGCGCAGAGGCGGGGTCCGGGGCGGGGCCACGGGGCGGCGGGCCGGGAGGGCTAGGCCTCGTACGGGCGGGCCGGCCAGGGGGTCTGGGGCGGGCGGAGGGCGTCGAGGCCGCCCGGGGCGGCCAGCGCGGCGGACAGCGCCAGCGCCCCCGTCACCAGCCCCGGGTTCCCCAGCCGGCCCTCCAGGACCCCGCGGACCAGGTCGGCGAGCGGAACGCGGGCGATCTCCATGTCCGCTTCCTCCTCCGAGACCTCGTACCGCTCTCCCTCCGCCTCCGAGAGCCCGCGGGCCAGGAAGATCCGGATCGCCTCGTCCGACCCGCCGGGGGACGCGAAGAAGTCCGCGAGCACCCGCCAGTCCTCGGCCTTGACGTGGGCCTCCTCGTACAGCTCCCGCTGCGCCGCGTGCAGCGGGTTCTCACCGGGTACGTCGAGCAGCCCGGCCGGGAGCTCCCACAGCTTGTGCCGTACGGGGTGCCGGTACTGGCGCAGGACCAGTACGCCGCCCTCCTCGTCCAGTGCCAGGACGCACACCGATCCCGGATGCACCTGGTAGTCCCGGCGCACCACCGAACCGTCCGGCATGCTCACCTGCTCCGAGCGGACCGCCGTCTTCGCGCCTTCGAACGGGGTCCGCGAGGCGATGACCTCCCACGACTCCCCCGCGTCTGCGATGCCCATGGCCATGATCCGTACCCCGTACCCTTCCGGAAAACGCGACAGCCGGGGCACGTTCCGTGCCCCGGCTGTCTACGTTATGCGGTCGGGCTGCTCAGGGCCGTCACTTGGCCCCGGCGGCCTGCTGGCGCTCCACCGCCGCCTTGACCAGGCCCGCGAACAGCGGGTGCGGCCGCGTCGGGCGCGAGCGCAGCTCCGGGTGGGCCTGGGTGGCCACCAGGTAGGGGTGCACCTCGCGCGGGTACTCGACGTACTCGACGAGCTTGTTGTCCGGGGAGGTGCCGGAGAAGACGATGCCCGCCTTCTTCTCCAGCTCGCCGCGGTACGCGTTGTTGACCTCGTAGCGGTGGCGGTGGCGCTCGTCCACGTACGCCTGGTCGCCGTAGACCTCGCGCACGATCGAACCCTCGGCGAGCTTCGCCGGGTACATGCCCAGGCGCATCGTTCCGCCCAGGTCGCCCGCGCCCTCGACGAAGGCCAGCTGCTCCTCCATCGTGGAGATCACCGGGTGCGGGGTGGAGGCGTCGAACTCGGTGGAGTTCGCGTCCTCGATGCCCGCCAGGTTGCGCGCGGCCTCGATGACCACGCACTGCAGGCCCAGGCACAGGCCGAGCAGCGGGATCTTGTTCTCGCGGGCGTAGGTGATGGCGCCGACCTTGCCGTTGACACCGCGGTCGCCGAAGCCGCCGGGCACGCAGATCGCGTCCACGTCGCCGAGCTGCGCCGCCGCGCCGGCCGGGGTCTTGCAGTCGTCCGAGGTGACCCACTTGATCTGCACGCGGGCCTTGTTGGCGAAGCCGCCGGCGCGCAGCGCCTCGGTCACCGACAGGTACGCGTCGGGCAGGTCGATGTACTTGCCGACGAGCGCGACCTTGACCTCGTGGTCGGGGTTGTGGACGCGGTCGAGGAGGTCCTCCCAGACCGTCCAGTCGACGTCGCGGAACGGCAGGTCGAGCTTGCGCACGACGTACGCGTCGAGGCCCTCGGTGTGCAGCACCTTGGGGATGTCGTAGATCGACTTGGCGTCGATCGCCGCGACGACGGCCGCCTCGTCCACGTCGCACATCAGCGAGATCTTGCGCTTGATGGAGGTGGGGACGTCGCGGTCGGCGCGCAGCACGATCGCGTCGGGCTGGATGCCGATGTTGCGCAGGGCCGCGACCGAGTGCTGGGTCGGCTTGGTCTTCAGCTCGCCGGAGGGGCCGATGTAGGGCAGCAGCGAGATGTGCACGACGAAGACGTTGTCGCGGCCGACCTCGTGGCGGACCTGGCGGACGGTCTCCAGGAAGGGCAGCGACTCGATGTCGCCGACGGTGCCGCCGACTTCGGTGATGACGACGTCGACGTCCTCGGTCGCCATGCGCCGGATGCGGTGCTTGATCTCGTTGGTGATGTGCGGGATGACCTGCACGGTGTCGCCGAGGTACTCGCCGCGCCGCTCCTTGGCGATGACCTGCGAGTAGACCTGGCCGGTGGTGACGTTGGCCGAGCCGTCGAGGTCGACGTCGAGGAAGCGCTCGTAGTGGCCGATGTCCAGGTCCGTCTCGGCACCGTCGTTGGTGACGAACACCTCGCCGTGCTGGAACGGGTTCATCGTGCCCGGGTCGACGTTCAGGTACGGGTCGAGCTTCTGCATCGTGACCCGCAGGCCGCGCGCCTTGAGCAGCGCACCCAGGCTGGAGGCCGTCAGGCCCTTGCCGAGGGACGAAGCGACACCCCCGGTGACGAAGATGTGCTTGGTCGTCATGGCTGTGCTGTTTCGAAAAGCAGCGGGCGGCGTCGCCAAGAGGGGGCTCCCGTGGTCGCGAAGTTGAGGTGCGTCCGGCGCCGGCCACCATCGAACCGGAGGCTCTCAGGGGGCGCCGAAGCTGCGGTTTCGGGGCTCCTGATTCGCACAGGCAGACCACCGGTCCACGGGGTACCAGCCTATCAGCGCCCGGGCCCGTCCGCCTCCGGCCACGCGCCGCTACGGGTGCTCGACCGAGCGCCACCGCCCGGCCCCCGGCCGGTCCTGCGGCCGGTCACGCCGCCGTTCGCGCTGGTCACCCGTCGGGTCACCCATTTGGTCGAGTCACATTGTCCCCCGGCTTCAGGAGATCACTAGGGTGCCGTCATATCCTGCTCGGATATCGCTTCACATCGCCGCCGAGCAGTCCGGCAGACGGCGTAACCCGGCCGCATCCGGAATCATGAGCTCAGTGCGGGGATCCACACCCACGGGACCGCGCAACCGCGCAATGCAAGCGCCCTTCGGGGCGGACGTGGCCGTTCGACTGGAGATCTACGTGTCCGGGCGCATCGAGGATTACGCACTGATCGGGGACATGCAGACCGCCGCGCTGGTCTGCCGGGACGGATCGGTGGACTGGCTGTGTCTGCCACGTTTCGACTCCCATGCCGTTTTCGCGGGCCTTCTCGGCACCGAGGACCACGGCTTCTGGCGGATCGGCCCGGCGTTCCCGGGGGGCGCCGAGGCTCCTGCCGCGACGCGCCGCCGCTACCAGGGCGATTCGCTGATCCTGGAATCGGAGTGGGAGACGCCGCGCGGCACGGTCCGCGTGATCGACTTCATGCCGCCCCGCGAGGACCACGCACCGCAGCTGGTGCGCATCGTGGAGGGCGTCAGCGGGCGCGTCCCGATGCACTCCGCGCTGCGCATGCGGTTCAGCTACGGCCGGGTCGTGCCCTGGGTGCACAAGGTCGACGGGCGCACCGTCGCCGTCGCCGGCCCGGACTCGGTCTGGCTGGACACCGACGCGCAGACGTACGGCAAGGACCTGACGACGTACTCCGACTTCACCGTCGGCCCCGGCGACCGCAAGGCCTTCTGCATCAGCTGGCAGCCCTCCCACAAGGGCGCCCCGGAGACCCCCGACGCGCAGGAGGCGCTGGCGACCACCGCCGCGTTCTGGCGCGAGTGGGTCGACCACTGCACCTACCACGGTCCTTACCGCGAGGCCGTGATCCGCTCCCTGATCACCCTCAAGGCGCTCACGTACGGCCCCACCGGCGGCATCGTCGCCGCGCCCACCACCTCCCTGCCGGAGGAGATCGGCGGCGTCCGCAACTGGGACTACCGCTACACGTGGCTGCGCGACGCCGCCATCACCCTCTCCTCGCTGCTGCGCACCGGCTACCGCGAGGAGGCCCAGGCCTGGCGCGAGTGGCTGCTGCGCGCGGTCGCAGGCGACCCGGAGAACCTGCAGATCATGTACGGGATCGCGGGCGAGCGTGAACTCGGCGAGACCGAGCTGGACTGGCTGCCGGGGTACGAGAACTCCCGCCCGGTCCGGGTCGGCAACGGCGCCGCGCACCAGCTCCAGCTGGACGTGTACGGCGAGGTCACCGAGGCCCTGCACCTGGGCCACATGACGGGCCTGGCGCGCAACGACTACGCCTCGGTCCTCCAGTTGAAGCTGATCCGCTACCTCGAGGCCCACTGGGACCAGCCGGACGAGGGCATCTGGGAGGTGCGCGGCCCGCGCCGCCACTTCGTGCACTCGAAGGTCATGGCCTGGGTGGCCGTGGACCGCACGATCAAGCTGATCGAGAGCGGGGACGCGGACGGCCCGCTGGATCGGTGGCGCGAACTGCGCGACGAGATCCACGAGGACGTGTGCGAGAAGGGCTACGACAAGGAGCGCAACACGTTCACCCAGTCCTACGGGTCGAAGGAGTTGGACGCCTCCCTGCTGCTGATCCCGCAGATGGGCTTCCTGCCGCCGGACGACAAGCGGGTCATCGGCACCATCGAGGCGATCCAGCGCGAACTGTCCACGCCCGACGGGTTCATCCTGCGCTATCCGACGACCGGCGAGGAGGCCGGTGTGGACGGACTCGAGGGCGACGAGGGGGCCTTCCTGGCGTGCTCGTTCTGGATGGCGGACGACCTGGCGATGATCGGCCGCGTCGACGAGGCCCGGCACCTCTTCGAGCGGCTGCTGGCGCTCCGCAACGACCTGGGGCTGCTGGCGGAGGAATGGGACCCGCGCCTCCAGCGCCAGGTGGGCAACTTCCCGCAGGCGTTCAGCCACGTCCCCCTGATCGACACGGCCCTGCGCCTGACGGCGAGCGGGGCGTACGGGGGCTGACGCCGGCACGACCGGCCCCGCCTGCGCCCGAGGCGCCGGGGGGGGCCGGGGGCGCCTCCTGCGGTAGCCGGGGAGGGTCCGGGGCAGTGCCCCCGGCCGACGGCGCCGCACGGCCGCCCCCGGCTCCGCCGCGCCCGGCTGCCGGCTCCCGCCTACGCTGGATAGGTCCTATGCCTCCTGCGGAAGGAGGGCCGCAGCCATGGCTCCCCGTTCAAAGGCCGGCCAGGCCCTGGTCGCACTCCGCGAGGATCTGGCCGGTGAGGTCTTCGCCCCCGACGATCCCGGGTACGACGAGGCCCGGACGGTCTTCAACGCGATGATCGACCGCAGGCCGGCCGTGATCGCCCGCTGCGAGAGCGAGGCGGACGTCGTCACCACCGTCCGTTTCGCCCGCGAGCTGGACCTGCCCGTCGCGGTGCGCGGCGGCGGCCACAGCGTCGCCGGGATGTCCCTCAACGACGGCGGCGTGGTCGTCGACATGCGCCGGATGCAGGAGGTCACCGTCCATCCCGCGGCGAAGGCCGCACGCGTCGGGGGCGGTGCGGTGATGAGCGTGCTGGACCGGGCCTGCCAGCCGTACGGGCTCGCCACCACCGGCGGCCGCGTCTCCACCACCGGAGCCACCGGTTTCGTCCTCGGCGGCGGCTCGGGCTGGCTGGACCGGAAGTTCGGGCTGGCCGTCGACAACCTGCTCGGCGTGGACCTGGTCACCGCCGACGGCAGCACCCTGACGGCGACCGCCGAGGACAACCCCGAGCTGTTCTGGGCGCTGCACAGCGGCGGCGGGAACTTCGGGGTCGCGACCTCGATCACGCTGCGCCTGCACGAGCTGCCGCAGTTCGCGATCTGCATGCTGCTGTACCCGCCGGAGGCCGGGCCCGAGGTGCTGCGCACCTACCGCGACGTCGTCGAGAACGGCCCCGACGAGGCGGGCGGCGGCATGATCTACCTGACCGCCCCGCCGGAACCCTTCGTACCCGAACACCTCGTCGGAACCGTGATGGCGGGCGCGCTGCTCACGTACGCGGGCGGCGAAGAGGCGCTGCGCCGGCTCGCCGGGCCGCTGCTCGCGCTGCCGCACGAGGTGGAGGTGCTCACCGCCCTCCCGTACGCGGACTTCCAGTGCATGCTGGACGACCCGCCGGGCCTGCGGAACTACTGGTCCGCGGAGTACCTGACCGGTCTGCCGGACGAGCTCGTCGGCGTCTTCTGCGCCCTCGGCGACGTGATGCCGTCGGGCGGCACCCAGCACGTGCTGTTCCCGCTGGGCGGGGCCATCGCGGACGGGCCCTCGGAGTTCCCCGTTCCGTACCGGGACGCGCCCTGGGCCGTGCACCCGTTCGGGATCTGGGAGGACCCGGCCGAGGACGACCGCTGCCGGCAGTGGGTGCAGGACGTACGCGGCCACGTGAAGCCGTGGAGCACCGGCGCGGTCTACCTCAACTTCACCGGCGACGAGGGTTCCGAGCGCGTGGCGGCGGGTCTCGGAGCGGAGAATCTGGCCAGGCTGGGCGCGGTGAAGCGGGCGTACGACCCGGACAACGTGTTCCGCTTCAACCACAACATCAAGCCGGCCTGACCCCCTGATAGCGTCCCGCGACATGGACAACCAGGGCGGGATCACCGTTCAGCGGGCACTGGAGCTGCCCGGACTGCGCAGCGGACTGCCGGAGGTGATGGCCTGCGCCGACCGCCTCGGCCGGACCGTGCGCTGGGTGCACGCGGGCGAGGTGCCGAACATCGCGTCCCTGCTCAAGGGCGGGGAGCTGCTGCTGACCACGGGGCTGGGCCTCGGCACCCGGCCCGCCGAACAGCGTGCGTTCGTACGGCGCCTCGCGGACCGGGGGATCGCCGCGCTGGTGGTCGAGCTGGGCCCGCGCTTCACCCGGCTCCCGGCCACGCTGGTCGAGACGGCGCGGACGGCCGGGCTGCCGCTGGTCCAGCTGCACCGCGAGGTGCCGTTCGTGGCGGTGACCGAGGAGATCCACACCGAGATCGTCAACCACCACTACGCCCTGCTCCAACGGGCCGAGGAGGTCCACCGGCGCTGTACGGAGGCCCTGCTCAGCGGCGGCGGCATCCCCCAAGTCCTGCACATCCTGGCCGACTTCACGGGGAACCCGGTGTTCCTGGAGACCCCCGACGGCCAACTCCTGTACGCGGCGGGCCCGGTCGCCGGGGAGGCCGCGGCGGACCCGCTCCAGGTCTGGGAGGGGCTGCGGGGCCAGCGCGAGGCGGGGCCGTCGGCCAACGCGGTGCTCGTCGACGTCCCCGGCGGCGGCCACGGCACGGGCTCGGTCCGCGCCCGGGTGGTGCTGCTCGGCGTCTCGGCGCCGCTGCTGCCCGTCCACCGGATGGCGGCCGAGCGGACGGCGGGCGTACTGGCCGTGGTCCTGATGCAGGCCCGCCAGGAGGAGGAACTGGCGGCGCGCGGCCGCGGCGACTTCCTGACGGACCTGGCGGAGGGCCGCATCTCGGCGGAGGACGCCCCGGCGCAGGCCCGCGTCCTGGGCTTCAAGCCGGGTTCGGGCCCGCTCCTGCCGGTCGTCATGCGCCTGTCCTCGGGCCTGGGCCCCGCGGGCAATTGGGCGGTCCTGGCCAGGGCGGTCCTGGAGGAGCTCTCCTCGGTGGGCGTCCCGGTGCTCCTGGGCGTCCGCCCGGTGGAAGGCCGGGTGCCCCTGCTGGTCTCCCTCCGCTCCGAAGCGGAGCGCACGACGGTGGCGGACCGGGTCGCGGCGGCGCTGCGGGCGGGCGTGGAACGGGCCGGCCTGGACCGCGCGGCGGCCCCGCCGGCGGTGGTCGTGGGCGTGGCGGGCGGCTGGGCGGCGGCCTCCTCGGGTCTGCGGCACGCGGCGGAAACGGCGACGGCGGCCCACGGCCTGCCGTCCCGCCCCTGGTACGACGCCCGCCGCCTGGACATCGACCTGCTCCTGTGGCGACTGCGTGAACACCCCGACCTGGCGGCGTTCGTGGACCGCGCGATCGGCGCGCTGCGCACCCACGACGCGACGTCCCGCCCGCCGCTGCTGCCCACCCTGGAGACGTACCTGGCCCACGCGGGCCGCAAGGCGGAGACGGCCCGCGAGCTCCATCTCAACCGCCAGACGCTGTACAACCGCCTGGCCCGCATCTCGGAGCTCCTGGGCGCCGACCTGGACGACCCGGAGACGGTCCTGTCCCTGAGCCTGGCCCTCCGCGCCCGCCGCCACACGCCCTCTGCTTCCTGACGCCCTCCGCGCACCGCTCGGCCCCGGCGGGGAGCGGCGCGGTGGGGTCAGGGGCGGCGGCGGTCCATCAGTTCGTCGTAGACCGACAGGATCTGGGCCACCGTGTCGTCCTCGGACGGCCAGGTCGCCGCCTGGGCGCGGCCGGCCGCCGCCAGTGCCGCGCGTCGGGGCGGGTCCGACAGGAGGTCCGTCACCGCCGAGGCCAGTGCGGCCGCGTCCCCGTACGGCACCAGCACCCCCGCGTCCCCGACCAGCTCCGGCACGCCGCCGACCGCCGTGGCGACCAGCGGTACGCCCACCCGCAGCGCCTCCTGCGCCAGCAGGGACCGCGCCTCCCACCGGCTCGGCAGCACCGCCACGTCCGCCGACGCCAGCAGCTGGGCCGCGTCCCGGCGCCGCCCCAGCAGCCGTACCGGCAGCCCTTCGGCCTCGATCCGCCGGGCCAGCTCGGCCCGCTGCGGTCCCTCCCCGGCGATCACCACCAGCGGCAGCGGCTCCAGCACCCGCCACGCCCGCGCCGCGTCCAGCAGTACGGAGTACCCCCGGCGCTCCACCAGACTGCCGACCGCGATCAGCAACGGCCGCTCCACCGCGCCCAGTTCCGCCCGCACCTTGCCCGGATCCGCCCCGGCGTCCGGGCCCGCCGCGCCCATCGGCACGGCCACCGGCGCCAGCCGCGCATCGCGCGCGCCCCGCGCCCGGGCCAGGTCCACCTGGTCCGAGGAGGCGCCCAGCACCACCGCCGCCGCCCGCGCCACGTGCCGCTCCAGCACCCGGCCCAGCCGCCCGAAGGTCCCCTCGGCCGCCGGTCCGCCGCCGTGCCAGGTCACCACCAGCGGCACCCGGCGCCCGCGCAGCGCCAGCGCGGCCCGCATCCCGGCCCGTACCCCGTGCGCATGCACCACGTCCGCCCCGGCGCACACGGCCCGCAGCGCACTCACCGCGTCCGGGGTGAACTGCGCCCCGGCGCCGGTGAAGTCGTACTCCCCCTCCGCCTCCACGGGCGCGCACACCGTGACCCCGACCCCGCGCGCGGCGAGCCCGGTCGTGAGCGACCGCACGTGCGCGCTGCTGCCCGCGCCCGCACCGCCGAGTACTTGGACGGTGCGGAGCGGTGGCCGCCCGTACGGCTGCGCGGGGGCCGGGATCGAGACCGGGGAGCTGCTCACGGGCCGAAGCTCCAGGGTGAGGGAGGCAGAGACGTCGCCCAGGATGCCAGTCCGCACGCACGTTCCGGGACCATACGGGTACGGATCCCGCAGGAGATACCGCGACACACCCCCGAGGCTCACC
The DNA here is from genome assembly GCF_042890265.1 of Streptomyces sp. NPDC002209. Taxonomy (NCBI): domain Bacteria; kingdom Bacillati; phylum Actinomycetota; class Actinomycetes; order Kitasatosporales; family Streptomycetaceae; genus Streptomyces; species Streptomyces sp. NPDC002209. The sequence goes on from NZ_JBIARX010000027.1 coordinate 57,069, forward strand.
CACACGGCGTAGCGATCGTCACCCCCGGGGCACGTGCTGCGCGGGCCCGGGACGCATCCGTCCCGGGCCCGCAGCGGCAACAGCACCGCCGACCGCTAGGCCGTCTCTTCCGGATCTTGCCTGACCCGCGCCGCCTGGCACCGCACCTCGCCGCGTTGTCGGGGCGCCCGAGTACGTCCAGTACTCGGGCACCCCTCCGCCTTGCGATGCACGGCACCAGACGACGCGGGCCTGACCGGCAAGATCCGAAAGAGACGACCTAGGCGTCCGCGCGCGCCGCCGCCAGCAGTTCCTCGGCGTGCGCCCGCGCGGACACCGAGTCCTCGTGCCCCGCCAGCATGCGCGAGAGCTCGCGGACGCGGTCCTCGCCCTCCAGGACCTTGACCCCGCTCCGCGTCACCGACCCGTCGTTGGTCTTCTCGACCAGCAGCTGCCGGTCCGCGAAGGCCGCGACCTGCGGAAGGTGCGTGACGACCACGACCTGCGCCGACCTGGCCAGCTTCGCGAGGCGCCGCCCGACCTCGACGGCCGCCTTGCCGCCGACGCCCGCGTCGACCTCGTCGAAGAGGTACGTCGGCACCGGGTCGGAGCCCGCGAACACGACCTCCACCGCCAGCATCACGCGCGACAGCTCACCGCCGGAGGCTCCCTTGGCGATCGGCCTCGGCTGGGCGCCCGGGTGCGGGGCCAGCAGCAGTTCGACCTCGTCCGTGCCCGAGGGCCCGTACGCGACGGGGCGGCCGTCGACCTCCACGCCCTCGGGGTCCTCCACCTGCCGGATGTCGATCGTCACCCGCGCGTGCGGCATCGCCAGCGAGGCCAGCTCCTCCGTGACGGCCGACGCGAACCGCGTCGCCGCCTCCACCCGCGCGTCCGTCAGCGCCTGCGCCAGCAGCGACAGTTCGGCCCGCAGCCCGTCCCGCTCGGCGGTCAGCTCGGTGATCCGCTCGTCGTCGCCGTCCAGCTCCAGCAGCCGCGCCGAACCCCGCTCGGCCCACTCCAGTACGGAGTCGATCGAGTCGCCGTACTTGCGCGTCAGCTGGGTCAGCGCCGCCCGCCGCTCCTCCACGGCGGCCAGCCGCAGCGGATCGGCGTCCAGGTCGTCGGCGTAGCCCGCCAGCTCCCCGGCCACGTCGGCCAGCAGGATCCCGAGCTCCCCGATCCGCTCCGCGAGCGCGCCGAGGGCCGGGTCGTGCGACCGTACGGCGTCCAGGGCCCGGTGTGCGCCCGCGACGAGCGTGTTCGCGTCGACGCCCTCCGGGTCCTCGACGTCGCCGGCGAGCGCCGCGTGCGCGATCTGCGCCGCCGATGCCAGCGATTCGGCGTGGCCGAGCCGTTCGGCCTCCGCCGCCAGCTCGGCGTCCTCGCCGGCCAGCGGCTCCACGGCCGCGATCTCCTCCAGGCCGAAGCGCAGCAGGTCGGCCTCCTGGGCCCGTTCCCGGGCCCGGGTGGTGATCTCTTCGAGTTCGACGGCCACCGTGCGCAGCCGCCGGTAGGCGGCCCCGTACTTCTCCAGCGGGACGGCGACGGCGTCGCCCGCGTACCGGTCGAGGGCCTGGCGCTGCCGGGCCGGCCGCAGCAGCCCCTGCTGGTCGGTCTGCCCGTGTACGGCGACCAGGTCGTCCGCGAGTTCGCCGAGCAGGCCGACGGGCACGGAGCGGCCGCCGACGTGGGCGCGCGAGCGCCCCTCGGCGGACACGGTCCGGCTGATGAGCAGGGCGCCGTCGTCGAGCTCGGCCCCGGCCTCCTGCGCGCGCAGGGCGGCAGGCGCGCCGGGGGGCATGACGATGCGGCCCTCCACGACCGCCGCCTTGGCCCCGATCCGTACCAGGGCCGGGTCGGCGCGACCGCCGAGCAGCAGGCCGAGGCTGGTGACGACCATCGTCTTGCCCGCGCCGGTCTCGCCGGTCACCGCGGTGAAACCGGGCGACAGCTCGACCACCGCGTCGTCGATGACCCCGAGCGACCGTATCCGCATCTCCTCAAGCACGGGACGACGATACCGAGGTTTCGCCGGTGCCATGTGACGTCACCCGTCGAGAGTTTCCCGAACGCATGTGCTATTGGCGGACTCCTAGTGGGGCGCCCCACGCCAGCCCGACACCGGCAGCGCGAACTTCGCGACCAGCCGGTCCGTGAACGACGCGTGGTGCAGCCGGGCGAGCCGCACCGGCACCGCCCCCCGCCGGACCTCCACCCGGGCCCCGGCCGGCAGCTCCAGCATCCGGCGGCCGTCGCACCACAGCACCCCGTGCGGGACCCCGGTCTGCACCTCCACCGCCAGCACCGAGTCCGGCGAGGTCACCAGCGGCTTCGCGAACAGCGCGTGGGCGCTGATCGGCACCATCAGCAGCGCCTCCACCTCCGGCCAGACCACCGGCCCGCCCGCGGAGAAGGCGTACGCCGTCGAACCCGTCGGCGTCGCGCAGACGATCCCGTCACAGCCGAAGCCGGACACCGGGCGTCCGTCGATCTCCAGGACCACCTCGAGCATCCGCTCGGGGGACACCTTCTGGACCGCGGCCTCGTTCAGCGCCCAGTCCCGGTGGACCACGTCGCCGTTCGTCCGTACGAGCACGTCGAGCGTCATCCGCTCCTCGACCTCGTACGCGCGCGTCACGACCCGGTCCACGACCTTGTCCAGGTCGTCCCGCTCGGCCTCCGCGAGGAAGCCCACCCGGCCCAGGTTCACGCCCAGCATCGGCACCCCGGAGCCGCGCGCGAACTCCGCGCCGCGCAGCAGGGTCCCGTCGCCGCCCAGCACGATCAGCAGCTCACAGCCCTCGAGCACCGCGGGGGTGCATTCGGAGACCAGCTCCACCTCGGGCGGCAGTGGCAGGTCTCTCGCCTCGTACTCCACGACCCGTACGCCCAGCCCGCTCTTCAGCAGGCCCTGCACGACCAGCTCGGCGCTGCGGATGGCCGCCGGCCGCCCCGTGTGCGCGAGCAGGAAGACGGTCCGCCCCGTCGAACCAGACGTCTCCGATGTACCCGGTGTATCCGCTGAATCAGTCACTGCGGCCCCTCCGCCACTGCACGGTCAACATCCGCCGGGTCGAGTGCCGGTGCCCCCGCCCGCAGCCACAGAAAGTACTCGACGTTCCCCGACGGCCCCGGCAGCGGACTCGCGGTCACCCCGAGAACGCCGAGCCCCAGCTTCGCCGCCCGGGCCGCCACCTCGCGCACGGCCTCGGCCCGCAGCTCCGGGCTGCGCACCACGCCGCCGCTGCCGAGCCGGTCCTTGCCGACCTCGAACTGCGGCTTGACCATCAGCACCAGGTCCGCGTCCGGGGCACAGCAGCGCACCAGCGCCGGCAGCACCAGGCCGATGGAGATGAAGGACAGGTCGCCGACGACGAGGTCGACGGGGACCCCGTCGAGCTGCTCGACCGTCAGCTCTCGGACGTTCGTACGGTCCTTGACGGTGACCCGGTCGTCGCTCTGCAGCGACCAGGCGAGCTGCCCGTAGCCGACGTCGACGGCCATGACGTGGGCCACGCCCGCGCGCAGCAGCACGTCGGTGAACCCGCCGGTGGAGGCGCCGGCGTCCAGCGCCCGGCGGCCTTCGACGGCCAGCCCCTGCGGCTGGAAGGCCGCCAGTGCGCCGGCCAGCTTGTGGCCGCCCCGGGAGACGTAGTCGGGGTCGCTGTCGTCCTTGAGGACCACCAGGGCCGCGCTGGTCTCGACCTGGGTGGCCGCCTTGGTCGCGGTGGCGCCGCCGACGGTCACCCGGCCCGCGGCGATCAGCTGGGCGGCGTGCTCGCGCGAGCGGGCCATGCTGCGGCGTACCAGTTCGGCGTCCAGGCGGCGGCGTGCCACTCCTGCCACGTTCGGTTCAGCTCCTGTTTTCGTACGGTCCGGGGACGGGCGGTGCGTCCAGCGCGGTCAGCGCGTCGCGCAACCCCCTGTGCACATCCTCGTACACCGCGACGTGTCCGTCCGCCGTGAGGTGATCGGCGTCGGCCAGCCGCTCCAGGTGCGCGTCGACCCCGCCATGGCCGGTGGGCGTGCGGACGAGGCCGAGGGGTTCGGGCCCGGCGGGCCCGAGCGCAGGCTCGGGCGCCGTTTCCCCGGATGCGCCGGGCGCATCAGATGCACCCGTTTCACCCGGAACATCCGATGCGTCCGGTACGCCAGCCACCGCTTCGGCCAAGTCGTCGGTCATGCCCCGACGCTACCCCGAAGCACCCGGGCGGCCACGCACGGCTCTGCGGTACGGTCGAGATCACGATGGCTACGATCGACGAGTGCCGAGCCGCACTCCACCAACTCTCGGGCAACCTCGCACAGGCCGACGGCAACGTGCGCGGCGCCGCCGCGCTGGACCGCTCCCTGAGCTGCCACATCACCGACCTCGACCAGACCTTCACCGGCCGCCTCGACGGCGGCCGGATCAGGGTCGACGCGGTCTCCCCCGGCCCGCCCGCCGCCAAGGCCGAGATCCGGCTGGCGATGACCGGCGACGACCTGGTCGCGATGGTCGCGGGCGAGCTGAAGTTCGCCAAGGCCTGGGCCTCCGGCCGGGTCCGCCTGGAGGCCGGCTTCCGCGACCTGCTCCGCCTCAAGAGCCTGCTGTAGCGGGGGCACCCCCGGCGCCGGCCCGGGAGGGTCCGGGGGCAGAGCCCCCGGCAACGGCGCCACACGCCCCCCGGCGCTCAGCCCGCCGCGGCGGACCCCGTCAGGCGCCCGGCCAGTGGCTTGCGCGCGGCGGGGATCACCAGCGGCGTCCCCGTCTCCGGGTCGTCGATGATCTGGCAGCGCAGCCCGAACACCTCCTCCACCAGCTCCGCCGTGACCACCTCGGCCGGCGGACCCTCGGCGACGATCTTGCCGCCCCGCATCGCGATCAGGTGCGTGGCGTACCGGGCCGCGTGGTTCAGATCGTGCAGCACCGCCACCAGCGTCCGCCCCTGCGTCTCGTGCAGCTCCGCGCACAGGTCCAGCACGTCGATCTGGTGCTGGATGTCCAGGTACGTGGTCGGCTCGTCCAGCAGCAGCAGCGGCGTCTGCTGCGCCAGCGCCATCGCGATCCACACGCGCTGCCGCTGCCCGCCCGACAGCTCGTCCACCGACCGGTCCGCGAGCTCGGCGACCCCGGTCGAGGCCATCGACTCGAGGACGATCCGCTCGTCCTCGGGCGACCACTGCCGCAGCAGCCCCTGGTGCGGGTACCGGCCCCGCGAGACCAGGTCGGCGACGGTGATCCCGTCCGGCGCGATCGAGGACTGCGGCAGCAGGCCCAGCGTCTTGGCGACCTTCTTCGCCGGCATCGACCCGATGGCCTGCCCGTCCAGCAGCACCTGCCCGGCGGACGGCTTCAGCATCCGCGACAGGGCCCGCAGCAGCGTGGACTTGCCGCACGCGTTGGGTCCGACGATCACCGTGAAGGAGTGGTCGGGGATCTCCACCGACAGGTTCTCGGCGATGACCCGCTGCTCGTAGCCGAGGGTCACGTTCTGCGCGGTCAGCCGCTGCACCTGCGTACTCCTTGAGTTGCTCGTATCCGTGCTCATATACGTCCCGCCCTGCGCTCGGTGACGAGCAGCCAGAGCAGGTAGACACCGCCGACCAGCCCGGTCACCACACCCACCGGCAGCTGGTCGGCGCCGAAGGCGCGCTGCGAGGCCCAGTCGGACACGAGCAGCAGGACGGAGCCCATCAGCGCGCCGGTGAGCAGGTTCGAACCCGGCGAGCGGGTCAGGCGCCGGGCCAGCTGGGGCGCGGCCAGGGCGACGAAGGAGACGGGCCCGGCGGCCGCGGCGGCCGCGGTGGTCAGCAGGACGGCCGCGAGCATCAGCAGCATCCGCGTGCGCTCGACCCGTACCCCGAGGGCGTACGCGGCGTCGTCGCCCATTTCCATCATCCGCAGGGCCCGGCCCTGCCCGAGGACCAGCGGGAACAGCACCGCGCAGGTCCCCAGCAGGGGCCAGACCTGGCTCCAGTCCCGGCCCGCGAGCGAGCCGGTCAGCCAGACCATCGCCCGGGTGGCCTCGACGAGCTGGGCCTTGGTCAGCAGGTAGTTGATGACGGCGACGAGCATCGCGGAGACGCCGATGCCGACCAGCACCAGCCGGTAGCCGTGGATGCCCCGCTTGTACGACAGCAGGTAGACGAGGACGCCGGTGAGCAGCCCGCCCACCAGCGCGCCCGCCGCCACCTCGGTCGCACCGCCCTTGAACAGGACGATCACGATGAGCGCGCCGACCGAGGAGCCGTAGCCGAAGCCGAGCAGGTCCGGGGAGCCCAGGGGGTTGCGGGAGACGGACTGGAAGACCGAGCCGGCCATGCCGAGGGCGGCGCCCACCAGCAGCGCGACCAGCACCCGCGGCAGCCGCAGGTCGTTGACGATGAAGTCGTGCGCCGGGGTGCCGTTGCCCAGCAGGGTCTGCACGACGTCCCACGGCGCGATCTCGAAGTCGCCGGTGCCGATGAGCACGACGCCCATCGCCAGCGCGGCCGCGGTGAGCAGCAGCCCGACCGCCAGCGCACGCGGCTCCATCCGCAGGGACAGCCCGCCGGGGCCGCGCAGGGCACGGGATCCGGGCTTGTCCGCCCGAAGGTCGACGCTCACAGCTGGGCCATCCTCTTGCGCCGGACGAGGTGGATGAAGACGGGTCCGCCGATCAGGGCGGTGACGATGCCGACCTGGAGCTCGGCGGGCCGGGTGACGACCCTGCCGATGACGTCCGCGCCCAGCAGCAGCACCGGCGCGAGGACCGCCGAGTAGGCGAGCACCCACCGCATGTCGGGCCCGGTGATGATCCGCACCAGGTGCGGGATCATCAGCCCGATGAAGACGATCGGTCCGCAGGCGGCGGTCGCCGCCCCGCACAGCAGGGTGATGGCCACCATGGCGCCGATCCGGGTCCGCGTCAGGTGGGCGCCGAGGGCCCGCGCGGTGTCGTCGCCCATGGCCATCGCGTTGAGCGGCCGGCCCAGCGACAGCGCGATCACCGCGCCCACCAGCAGGAAGGGCGCGACCTGCCGGACGGTGTCCATGTTCGCGGAGGCCAGCGAACCCACGGTCCAGAAGCGGAGCTTGTCCAGCGCCTTGCTGTCCATCAGCTGCACGGCGTTGATGTAGCCGACCAAGGCCGCGCTGGCCGCCGTACCGGCGAGCGCGAGGCGCACCGGTGTCGCGCTGCGGCTGCCGCCGAGCACGTAGACCACGACGGACACGACGGCGGCGCCGAGGAAGGCCCACCACACGAACTCGCCGAGCGAGGAGGCCCCGAGGAACGTGATCGCCGAGACCACGGCGGCCGCGGCGCCCGCGTTGACGCCGAGGATGCCGGGCTCGGCCAGCGGATTGCGGGTCAGCGCCTGCATCACCGCACCGGACAGGCCGAGCCCGAGCCCGACCATCAGCCCGAGGAGGGTGCGCGGGACGCGCAGATCGCGCACCACCACGTCGGAGGGCGTCCCCGCGTAGTGGAACAGGCCGTGCCAGACCTGGTCGAGGGGCATCTGCCTGGCGCCCACGGCGATGCTCGCCACCGCGATCAACGCCAGCACCGCAAGGGCGCCGAGCAGACCGGCGGCGCGCGCCGCATGGCGCGGGCGGACGGCGGCGACCGGCGCCGCGCTCTGTTCGGGGGGACTCTCGACCAACACGGAAGTTAGGTTAGCCTACCCTGCTCCCGATCTTGTCTTCGGGATCCCCCGGGGCCTCACAACCCGATCCGGGCCAGCGCCTTCCCCGCGTCCAGACCGCACGAGCCGTCCCCCGCCTGCGTCCAGGCCGCCGCGCACAGCGCCCGCAACCCGTCGACGGAACCGTCCGGATCCCCCTCGCCCCGCAGCTCCAGGACGCCCGCCGCGGCCACCGCGGTCCACCCCCCGCAGCGGAAACCCTCCCCGGCCGCCACGACCTCCGGCTGACCCGTCAGCAGCCCGCGCAGGTCCCGGTCCACGTACGTCGGCCGGTGCCGCGGCTCGGCCCGCAGCAGCTGCGCCGCGTCCGTCACCCCGGTCAGCACCAGCAGCGAGTCCACCTCCCCGTTGAAGGCCCCCTCGATGTCCGTGTCCAGCCGGTCACCGACCACCAGCGGCCGCTCCGCCCCGGTCCGCAGCACCGTCTCCCGGTGCATCGGGGGCAGCGGCTTCCCCGCCACCTGCGGCTGCGCGCCCGTGGCGATCCGTACGACCTCCACCGCGGCCCCGTTCCCGGGCCCGATCCCGCGCGCCCCCGGAATCGTCAGATCGGTGTTCGACGCGAACCACGGCACCCCGCGGTGGATCGCGTACGAGGCCTCCGCGAACCGCGACCACGGCAGATCCGGTCCCCCGTACCCCTGGACGACCGCCGCGAGGCCCGCCTCGTCGGCGGACTCCACCGGCACCAGCCCCCGCTCGCGCAGTGCGACCCGCAGCCCCTCGCCGCCGATCACCAGCACCTTCGACCCCGGCTCCACCTGCTCCGAGATCAGCCGGGCCACGGCCTGCGCCGAAGTGATCACCTCGCCGGCCTCGGTCGGGATGCCCAGCTCGCCCAGGTGCTCGGCAACCGCGTCGGGAGTGCGCAGCGCGTTGTTCGTGACGTACGCGAGGTGCATCCCGCCGGCCCGGGCGGCGGCGAGGGACGGCGCCGCGTACGCGATGGCCTCGCCGCCCGCGTACACGACACCGTCCAGGTCCAGCAGGGCCGTGTCGTACGCCTGGTGCAGGCTGCGCTCGCTGCCCGCCGGACTCGTCCTGCTCTGCCGCGTCATCCTGTCGGCTCCCTGTCCGTTCGGTCCTCGATCGACCTCGGTTGCATTTGCGCCGAGGTCTTCCTCACCCGATCATCCCGCATCGCGAGACGCGTCTTACCATGCACCAATGACCACATCTGGTACCGCGGACGACGGGCTGCGCCTGATCCCCTTCCATGGACTGCGCTACGTCCCGGAGCGTGTCGGCAGCCTGGCCGCCGTCACCTCACCGCCGTACGACGTGGTCGTACGCCCCGACGGCGTCGACCACCTCGAGTCCGCCGACCCGCACAACATCGTCCGCCTGATCCTTCCGCAGGCCGACACCCCCGCCGCGCGCAACGAACAGGCCGCGCGCACCCTGCACGACTGGCTCGCCAAGGGCGTCCTCAGCGCCGACCCCGAGCCGGCGCTCTACGTCTACGAGCAGCGCAAGGGCGGCCTGCTCCAGCGCGGCCTCATCGGCGCCCTCGCCCTCACGCAGCCCGACGCGGGCATCGTGCTCCCGCACGAGGACGTCATGCCGGACGTGGTCACCGACCGGGCCGGCCTGATGCGTGCCGCGTCGGCCAATCTCGAGCCCCTCCTCCTCACCTACCGCGGCGGCGACCCCGCGGCCGGCGCGGCGGAGGTCGTCGAGCGGACCGCCGGGGGCCCGCCCCTGCTGGCCACCACCACCGAGGACGGCTTCCGGCACCGGCTCTGGGCCATCACCGACCCCGCCGACCTGGCCGCCGTCACCGCCGACCTGGGCCACCGTCAGGCCCTCATCGCCGACGGACACCACCGCTGGGCGACGTACCTGCGCCTCCAGGAGGAGCACCAGTCCCCCACCGCATGGGACTTCGGCCTCGTCCTGCTCGTCGACACGGCCCGCTACCCGCTCCAGGTCCGCGCGATCCACCGGATGCTGCGCCGCCTCCCGCTCGCGGACGCCCTGGCCGCCGTCGAGGGCCGCTTCCGGGTCCGCCCGGTCGAGGGCCCGCTGCCGCTCGCCCTGGAGGCCCTCGCCGACGCCGCGGAGCGGGGCAACGCCTTCCTGCTGACCGGCGACGGGACCTTCCACCTGGTCACCGACCCGGACCTGGACCTCCTCGAGCGCACCGTACGCCGCGACCGCCCCGAGGCCTGGCGCCGGCTCGACGCGACCGTCCTGCACGCGACGCTCCTCGACGCCCTGTGGCAGATCCCCGACACCCCCGACCAGATCACGTACATCCACGACGCGGCGGCCACCGTCGCCATGGCCGAGCGCCACGGCGGCACCGCGGTCCTACTGCACCCCGTACGGGAGGACGTGGTCCGGGACCTGGCCCGCCAGGGCGTCACGATGCCCCGCAAGTCCACCTCCTTCGGCCCGAAGCCGGCCACCGGCCTGGTGCTGCGCAGCCTGGACTGACCCCGGACGCGAAAAAGGGCGGTACCCCCGGAGGGGTACCGCCCTTTTTCAGTCGATCCGGTTCAGCGCTCAGCCCTTGTCGCGGGCCTGGTCCTGCTCGTCGTCCCGGTCCTCGTCCTCGACGACCACGATCTCGTCGGTGACGTCGACGTCGGCGTCCGCCTCGGACCGCTCGAGGGGCTCGTACTCCTCGTCGTCCTCGTCGTAGTACTCGGCCTGGTCCGACGCGCGCTCGGCAGCAGCCACCTCGGCGGCATCCTGCTCGTCGTCCTCGTCGTCGATCTCGTCCGGCTCATCGCCGACGAGCGCGTCGACGAACTCGACCCCGTCCAGCTCGGCGAGCCGGTCGGAGGCGTCCATCGCGCCGTCCTTGTCCGCCTCGACCGTCTTGGCGAACCACTCGCGCGCCTCGTCCTCACGGCCGGCCGCCAGCAGGGCGTCGGCGTAGGCGTACCGCAGACGCGCGGTCCACGGCTGGATGGAGTGGGAGGCCAGCTCCGGGCTCTGCAGGGTCACGATGGCGGCTTCGAGCTGCCCCATGTCCCGCCGCGCACCGGCGGCGACCAGGCGCATCTCGACCTGGCCGGCCTTGTCCAGCTTCTGCACCTCGGGCTCGCCGGCCATGGCCAGCGCGCGCTCGGGGCGGCCCAGGCCGCGCTCGCAGTCGGCCATGACGGGCCACAGCTCGACGGATCCGGTCATGCGCTTGGCGGCGCGGAACTCCGCGAGCGCCTCGCTGTACTTCTGCGTGGCGTACGCGGCGAAGCCGGCGGCCTCGCGCACGGCGGCGACGCGGGAGGCCAGGCGCAGGGCGATGCGCGAGTACGCGTACGCCTGCTCCGGGTCCTCGTCGATCAGCCGGGCCACCATGACCAGGTTCCGGGAGACCTCCTCGGCCAGACCCTTGGGCAGGCTCAGGAGCTCCTGGCGGACATCGGCGTCGATCTCGAGACCGGTGACGTCCTCGTCGATCGGAAGCCGCTTGACCGGGTCCCGGTCGCGGTCCGCACGGTAGTCGCGGTCGCCGCCGCGGTCGTCACGGCCGCCACGGTAGCCACCGCGGTCGCCACCACGGTCATCGCGGCCGCGGAAACCGCCACGGTCTCCACCGCGGTCGTCGCGGCGCGGGTAGGACGGGCGGTCGCCGCCACGGTCGTCACGGCCACCGCGGAAACCACCACGGTCGTCATCACGGCGCGGGTACGAAGGACGCCCACCACGGTCGTCGTCGCGACGCGGGTACGAGGGACGCTCGCCCCGGTCGTCGCGACGGAAGCCGCCGCCGGAGGGACGCTCACCACGGTCGTCACGACGCGGGTAGGACGGGCGGTCGCCACCGCGGTCGTCACGGCCACCGCGGAAACCACCACGGTCGTCATCACGGCGCGGGTACGAAGGACGCCCACCACGGTCGTCGTCGCGACGCGGGTACGAGGGACGCTCGCCCCGGTCGTCGCGACGGAAGCCGCCGCCGGAGGGACGCTCACCACGGTCGTCACGACGCGGGTAGCTCGGACGGTCGCCACCGCGGTCGTCACGGCGGGGGTAGGACGGGCGGTCGCCACCGCGGTCGTCACGACCGCCGCGGAAACCACCACGGTCGTCGTCGCGACGGGGGTACGAGGGACGCTCGCCCCGGTCGTCACGGCGGAAGCCGCCGCCGGAGGGACGCTCACCACGGTCGTCACGACGCGGGTAGCTCGGACGGTCGCCGCCACCGCGGTCGTCACGACGCGGGTAGGAGGGACGGTCCTCGCGGCCGCGGAAGCCGCCACCGGTGGGACGGTCGCCACCGCGGTCGTCACGGCGGAAACCGCCGCCACCGCCGCCGGAGGGACGCTCGCCACGGTCATCGCGGCGGGGGTAGGACGGGCGGTCGCCGCCACGGTCGTCACGGCCACCGCGGAATCCACCACGGTCGTCGTCGCGACGCGGGTACGAAGGACGCCCACCACGGTCGTCATCACGACGCGGGTAGGACGGGCGGTCGCCACCGCGGTCGTCACGGCGGAAACCGCCGCCACCGCCGCCGGAGGGACGCTCGCCACGGTCATCGCGGCGGGGGTAGGACGGGCGGTCGCCGCCACGGTCGTCACGGCCACCGCGGAATCCACCACGGTCGTCGTCGCGACGCGGGTACGAAGGACGCCCACCACGGTCGTCATCACGACGCGGGTAGGACGGGCGGTCGCCACCGCGGTCGTCACGGCGGAAACCGCCGCCACCGCCGCCGGAGGGACGGCCACCGCGGTCGTCACGGCGGAAACCGCCGCCGGCGCCGGCACCGCCACCGGTCGGACGGCCACCGCGGTCGTCGCGGCGGAAGCCGCCACGGTCACCGCCACGGTCGTCACGGCCCCCGCGGTAGCCGCCCCTGTCACCGCCGTCGTTGCGCCGAGGCTCGCGCTCCGGACGATCGTCGGGAGAGTTGGACATGGGTGTGACTCCTGTCTTCGGGGTACCGCTAGTCATTCTCGCGCAACCAACCCATGGCCGCGCTTCGGCGTAAAAAGGTGAAAAACAAAAAGGACCCTTGGTCCAGCGTTGAACGCTGGACCAAGGGTCCTTTGAAAGATTGTTCGGCGGCGTCCTACTCTCCCACAGGGTCCCCCCTGCAGTACCATCGGCGCTGAAAGGCTTAGCTTCCGGGTTCGGAATGTAACCGGGC
>NZ_JBIARX010000028.1:0-59606 GCF_042890265.1 Streptomyces sp. NPDC002209
CTGCCCGCTGGGCATCAGTGACCGACAACGGCGGAATCTTCGGACCCGGACGACTCATACCGAACTAACGACCAACCTCAGACTCAGGACACTAGGCCGTCTCTTCCGGATCGGGGCTCTCAGGTCTCGTCGGAGTGGGCGCCGGTGCCGACGGGGGTCCTGCTGGTGGCCAGCCAGGAGCGGGCGGGGCCGGCGGGTGTTGCAGTGTCCACGGTGAGGTGGAGGCGGGTGTCGCCGTCGAGGCCGGGATAGCTGCGCTGTTCCGTGCCCGCGAAGCAGCGGCGGAGCGCCTCCGCGACGGCTCGGGCGGCTTCGGGCGTGTGCGCGATGATCCGTACCTCGGCGTGCCCGAGCGATGGCAGTGTCTGGGTCTCGATGTACTTCACGTGGGCGTGGTTCCCTTCGGAGCGGGCGTGGGGCCGGCGGGCCGGAGCGCCGTGGCGCCCCGGCCGCTGCCCCCGGTCGGAGGAAGGTCTGTTGCTCACCGGTCGGCCGGCAGGCCGTTCGCGGGCAGCGGGAGTGCGCTTCGTCCCATCGGCTCCCCGAAGGGGGACATGCAGGCCCCGCCTTCGCCCTCCCAGGCGGCTTCCCGGCTGCGGGCGTCGCGGATGCCGCGCCCGATGACGGTTTCGTTGGCCATCAGGACTTCGGCGGTGAGGACGCTGCCCGGGATCGCCGCGGCGGCCATCAGACGGGCCGCAGCTGCGGGTGCGGTCTCGGGCGGGATGACGAGGAGGTCCCAGCGGCCGACGGTGTAGGAGAGCAGGATCAGCTTGTCGGGGTCCTGTTCGGTGAACCAGCCGACGTGCAGCGTGCGTCCGTCCAGGGCAACCCTGCGCGGTTCGACGGGCCAGCGGGCGGGATTCACGGTGACGCGGGTGACGCGTCCCCAGGGTGCCTCCAGGGCGGCGGCGAGCGGCGGGAGCTCGGCTTCGAGGTCGCGGGAGCGGGGCCACCAGGCCCCGTCCAGCAGGCCGGCGAGCGTGGTCTTCGGGGTGAGGGACAAGCGGGCCGGGACTTCTGCGGCGAGGTCGCGGGGCGCGGTCCGGCCGAGGGTGGTGGTCATGATGCGGACCTGCCCCCGGACTGCCTGTCGGCAGCCCGGCTTTTAGGCGATCGCCGGAAATGACACCGGCATGAAAGCCGGTGCGCGAAGTACTCCCGGTGCCTTCACTGTACGCCCGTACGGCTGGCCATGACCCGATCTGACCAGCCATTTTCCGCCGGGACCCGAATCCGGGGACGGCGCCGCCGATGCGGCAGGCCGACCCCGGATCCCTGCACCTGCAACAGGGCCCGGTCTCAGTGACGGCCGAACGGCCGGGCTCCGGGGAGTGTGGGCGAGTGGTGCGCTGGTCAGAGCCCCTCGTCGTGCAGGTCCTCTTCCCGCAGCAGGTCGTCCTCGCGGCGGCGCGAGGTCTCCTGGTGACCGGGCTTCTGTCCCTTCTCGCGGGTGGCCTTGCCGGGCCGGGGCTGCGCGGGGTCTCCGGGACGATGGTGTTCCTGCGCCTCGCGCCCCTTGCCCGGCTCCTGGCGCTTGTCCTGCCTACCGTCCATGACGGCGACTCCTCGTGATGCGTGGGGTGTGGATGCCTCTCTGATCACGCTGACACGCACAGCGAAGGTCTGCATCACGTCGACGGCGAAGCGAGGCACGAGGACGACGCCCCGGGAGCCCGGCGGCAGCCACTCGAGCGGGGTGAGGTCCCGTATGGCGAACTCGAAGTCGTTGTAGTGCAGCGCGTCGAGGTGCTCGACGGCGTAGCGCGGCCCCTGTGCCCGGACCCGCTCCCACCGGGCCGCCTCCTGGCGCCGCCGCAGCCAGCCGGCACTGACTGCGGCGACCGAGATCAAGGCCAAGACCCACGGGTGGGCGGCCAGCCACGCCAGGATCGCCACGACCAGGCTGACGGCCGCCAGGGCCGCCAACCCGAGCAGTCCCGGCTCCTGCGAGCCCGTGGTCCTGCGGCGCCGTGAGGCGCCACCGCGATTGCGCCACCTTGCGGGCGCCCGTCGGGTCACCGGCCGCTCCCCAGGCTGGGGAAGACGATCGGATACGAGACCGTCGGCACCGGCCGGGGTGCCGGCCGGTTGTCCCACGCGGGCCACTTGACCGGGTAGACCACCGCCGATTGCTGCCGGGGTAACTCCTGTCCTGGCCCCGTACCCGCCCCCACGGTCGTGCTGCCGTTCCCGAAGACGATCGGCCCGACCACGTACGGATCTTTGCGGCCATCGGTGGAGACGGCGACCGGCGACGAGCTGATCCGCCGCAACCCGTGCCGCATCAGGGGCGCGGGAAGCGAGCAGGCCAAGGAGCGCTCTACCACGACCGTCGCCCAGGTCGACGAACTCGCCGAGGCCATGGGCCCACGGTGGCGGCTGACGGTCTACTTCTGCGCCTACGGCCCGATGCGCCCGAAAGAGCAGGCGGCCCTGCGCCCGACCTCGGTCACCCTCGATCCCCTCGTCGTGCGGATCGCCGAGGCGGCCCCGGAACTGAACACCGGCCGCCGCGTCGAGAGCGACACCAAGTCGGCAGCGGGCGTCCGCACCATCCACCTGCCGGCCTTCCTCTGCATGGAGGTCAAGCGGCACCTGGACTGGTTCGCCGAGAAGGAGCCCGACGGGCTGCTGTTCGTGGGGGTGAAGGGGGCGCCGTTCCGGCGCACGACCTTCGGCCGGAAGCGGGCCAAGGCCCGCGCGAAGGTCGGCCTGCCGAAGGACCTCCGCTTCTACGACCTGCGCCACACGGGCCACCCTGTCGACGCAGTCCGGCGCGACGCTGAAGGGCACGATGGTCCGAGCCGGCCAGTCCTCGGAGAAAGCCGCGATGATCTACCAGCCCTCCGACGACGAACGCCAGCAGGAGGTCGCTGGGGGCATCGACGCGCGGGTGCGAGCAGCCCGTGACAAGGCGAAGCCCCGCCGAGGCAGGTCCGCGAAGCCTGATGATCTGGGCCGGGATGGCGGAAGCCCATCCCGGCGCCAGGGAGAAGTCGTAGTACGCGTGTACGGTTCCAGAGCGATCAGGCATCAGGAGGGGGAGCTTTGGACCTGGAGCACCGGACAGAGAACTTTGTCAACGCGTCATGGTCCATGGTGGATCTCCGGGACCTCATCTACGACATGGTGGGCCTGCTGTTCACCGAGCTGAGCCAGCAAGGTGGGATGGCGGGAGACGACGGCGCCGGGCGGGCTTTCGCCGCTGTGTACAAGCCGGCGGTGGCGACCGTGTTCGCCTCGGTGGGCCGCGCGCACCAAGTCATGGCGAACGGAGCTGGCACCCTTCTCAAGGCTGCCGAGGACTTCGTCCGGCAGAACAGCGAGATCGCTGCGTCGTTCCTCGATCAGAGCCCGGCCGCCCCCGGTATCGGTTCGCAGCCGTCCGGCCCGGACTGCAACCCACGCGCCAGTCACAAGGCCGAGGATCTTCCCGAGGTCGTCGGCGAGACAAGCTGGACCGACCAGTACCTGCTCGATAAACGCCTTCCACGGGCAACGCGACAAGCTGCGCAAGACAGCAGCTGTCTGGAACTCGGCCGCCAAGATCTTCGAAGACGCCTACTGGGACTCCGGGACAGCATGGAAGACCGCGACCGCCAACCAACAGGGCGAGACGGCGACCGCGGTGGAGCAGTTCTTCAACCTGTTCGTGGGAAAGACGCCGCCACCCAGCGAAGTGGGTGGCGAAGAGACCCTGATGGCGAACCTCCCCACCGCATGTCGCATGATCGCCAAGGCGTGTGAGGCGTACGCGGACCACGTCGAAACGGCATCGAAGCGCATACCCCAGGAGTCGAACCCCATCACGGGTGACACCTTGCTCCCCTGGGACCGTGCCCGATTCGGCGGCGACGGCCACGACGGCGGGCTGCACGAGCTGGTCTCCGCCGACATACGCATCGCGAGCCTGGGCAAGATCCCGCCCGCCATGGACAGCTCCCAGGCCCGTGTCCCCATGCCCCAGCCCGACGGCGGCGGCTTCCTGCCATCGCTGCCGCCCTTCCTGGCGCCCCTCGTCCGTGCGCCCCTCCTGGTCCCGGTGGCGTACCGCCCCGCGAACGGGCCCCGGGTGCAGCCGATAGCGCCACCGACGCCGCCCAACCCGCGGTTTCCTCCCCTCACGCCACCGCAGCAGCAGAACTTCCAGACCTGGCTGAACTCGCTGCGTGCGGGCGACGTCTCGGGCGGCAAGCCTGCCGAGGTCGCCTATCAACTGCGCGTGGCCGGCTATCCCGAGTACGAAGTCCCCATCGCCCCCGGCACCGGCAAAGGCACCACGCTGATGGTCGACGGCTTCCGCGACAGCGACGGCATGGCCGTCGAGGCCAAGTACGTCAACAACCCGGGCAGGAAGTGCTACCGGTCGCTCGAAGAGCTCCGCGCCAACCACCAGACGGGCAAGAAGGAGTTCCTCTTCGACCCCGACCGGAACGAGCTGCGGAAGTACGCCGCCGCACTGAACGACCCGCGTAACACCGAGATGCGCGGAGTGGAAACGGTCACCAACAATCCCGACTCCGTCGCCTACTGGCGCGTGATGATGGCGGCACACGGCGTCAAGGGCTATGCCCGCTACGTTCCCTGACCCACCCTGCACCGCCAAGGAGTACACCCGTGGACGCGTCCCAGCTCGCCGAACTGCGCACCATGTACGTCTTCACCCCCGTAGAGGGACAGACCTGGGGGCTGACGTACGACAGCCTGAAGGCCAGGCTCCTGGAGCGCGATCCGGACGAGTTCATCCGGATCCAGGAGGGCGGGCAGATCCGCGGCTCGGCCATGCATTACGGCATCACCCTCGACGGCGAAGAGCTCGAAGGGTACGCACGGGTCCAGCCGGAAGGCATCTCGATCCTCGACTCCACCGCCCAGGCGGCTGCGAACTTCGTAGGCTGGCTCAGGGAGCACGTCGTCCCGGAAGGTGTGGCGATGACGTTCAACACCGCGTGGGGTCTGGAAGAGGATCTGCCTGACGCGGCCGTCCCCGAAGTGACGCGCCCCCGGCTCATCGCAGCCTTCATCGCCCACCTCGAAGCCACCGGCCTGGAATGAGTGCAAAGCGGCGATGCAGCGGTTGTCGCCGCGTACGAGAAGACACTGGTCCTGGAGATGGCCCGGGCGGTTCCCTCCGATGGGCCAGGCACGCCGTGCCCGGCCCATCGGCGTATCCACGCCCCAGCCTGTCGAGGTGGTCGCGCCGCGCCTCTCCCCGTGGTCAGGAGAGCCTCGCGTCCGCTGACGAACACGACATCCTCAAGGCCGCGGAGGCTGCCCTGGATGCTGATGAGGGGGCGGCGGACTACGACTTCGCCTCCCGCCCCCGGGCGGTGCACGAGGCCGTGGAGCGGATCTCCCTCATTCGGTGCGTTGGGTGTCGTCCAGGTCGGCGAACACGCCGCGGACGATGACCCGGTAGGTGCGCTCACTCATGGGACGTCCCTTCAGTTCGTACGTCGGAGCCCTGCTCCAGCAGAGTGGACAATCCGTCCAGGAGGCGTTCGAGGGCGAACGAGAAGCGGGCCTCCATGGACGGGTCGGTCAGGTCGCCGGCGAGCGCGACCAGGTTGGGGAAGGTCTCCTGCGGCAGCCGGCGCAGCTGCTCCCCTGCGGCCGTGGCGACCTCTCGGCGGTCGGCACCCATGGCCTCGGACGCCGAGAGGGGCCCCTGCTCCTGGAGCACGAAGCCCTGGACGAAAGCGCCGAGTGCGTAGTTGACCATGGCGGCGTCGGCGTCGGAGAAGCCGGCCTCCCGCAGGCGGCCGAGCTGGTCCTCCATCAGGCGCAGCAGGTGCGGGCCCGGTACGAGCCGGCCCGCGACGACCTTGGCTGCGTCGCGCTTGCCGAGCAGATGCCGGCGGTAGCGCACGCAGTACTCGCGCAACTGCTCTCGCCAGCCGCCCTCCCGGGGCGGCGCCTCGGCGTCGGCCATGAGCTCGTCGGTGAGCAGGTCGAGCAGTTCCTCCTTGTTGCGCACGTGCCAGTACAGCGAGGCCGCCTTCACCCCCAGCTCCGCGGCGACCTTGCGCATCGACAGGCCGTTGACGCCCTCCTGCTCCAGCACCCGCAGGGCGGCCTGGACGAGCGCCTGGCGGGTCAGCCCCGGCTGTGACGGGGCGTCGTCGCTCTTGCTCTCCACTGCCATCGGCCACCTCCGTACGCGGGTCCCGTCGGGAATCCCGCTTGCGCGACTAACACCGTTAGGGGCAGTCTAGGCGCACCGACCGATCGACTAACACCGTTAGGGAGCGTGATGACGAAGCCGCCCGCCCGACACAAAGGGCTCGTGCTCGCCACACTGTGCGCCACGATGTTCATGGCGATGCTCGACAACGTCATCGTCAACAACGCCCTGCCCCGCATCGGGCAGCAGTTGCACTCCGGCCTCAGCGGACTCCAGTGGGTGGTCGAGGGCTACAGCCTGGTCTACGCGGCCCTGCTGCTCACCGGCGGCACCCTCGGCGACCGGTACGGCCGCAGGCGGATCTTCCTCACCGGCCTGGCCGTCTTCACCGCGGGCTCGGCTGCCGCGGCGCTGTCCGGTACGACCGGCACGCTGATCGCCGCCCGGATGTTCCAGGGCCTCGGCGCGGCTCTCCTCACACCCGGCAGCCTGTCCATCCTGCGCCACGTCTTCACGGACGAGAAGGAGCGGGCCAGGGCCGTCGGCCTCTGGTCCGGCGTCTCCGCACTGGGCCTGGCCGTCGGCCCGGTCCTGGGCGGGCCGATCGTGGACGCCTTCGGCTGGGCCGCCGTCTTCTGGGTCAACGTCCCCATCGGCATGTCGGGCCTGCTGCTCGCGTCCCGAGTCCTCCCCGAGTTCGCCGCCCGCACCAAGCGGCTGGACCTGCCGGGCCAGGCGCTCTCCGCGCTGGGATTCGGCGCGCTGGTGTACGCGCTCATCGAGGGGTCCAGCCGGGGCTGGACCGACACCCGGGTGCTCACCCTCGCCGCCGTCGCGACGCTGGCCCTGCCCGCCTTCGTCGCCGTCGAGGCCCGCAGCGCCGACCCCATGCTCGACCTGCGCTTCTTCCGGGACCGGGTGCTCACCGGTGCCGCGGTCAGCGGGTTCATGATCAGCTTCGGCATGTTCGGAGCCGCCTTCTTCCTGCCCCTGCTCATGCAGGACGTGATGGGCTGGTCCCCGTCGGACGCCGGCCTGGCGGGCCTGCCGATGACCGCGATGATCGTCGTCGCCGCGCCGCTGTCGAGCGCCCTCACCTCACGTCACGGCCCCCGCCTCCCGCTGGTCACCGGCCTGGCCCTGTGCGCCACGGGGCTCGGCGCTCTCTCGCTCTACGGCGCACAGGCCCACTACGCGCAGTACGTCTGGGTACTGCTCGCCATGGGCCTCGGCATGGGGGTGACGTTCACCCCCGTGTCCATCACGGTCATGCACCGCGTCGACCCGGCGCGGGCCGGCATGGCCTCCGCAACCCTCAACACCCTGCGGGAGATCGGCGGAGTCATCGGCGTCGCCGTCCTCGGAGCCGTCCTCAGTAGCCGGCTCACCACCACCCTGACCGACTCACTGCACCGCCTCGGCGCACCGTCCGAACTCGGCCGCCATCTCCCCGGCATGGCCCCGGACAGCACCACAACCCTCCCCGCCCCAGTCCGCGACGCAGTCAACGCCGCCTTCATCGACGCCCTCCACCTGGCGCTGCGCTGCGGCAGCGCCACTCTGGCCGCCGCAGCGCTCCTCGTCGCGCTACTCCTCCGCCCGCGACGAGGCATCACCCCGCCGCTCGCCGAAGAGCGACCGGCCCCGCAGCCGGAAGCAGCACAGCGGTAGGAAGAGGGAGTCGGCCTGGGCCTCCCCCAATGGTCCTCAGTGAATCTTGCCGGGCGGGGCCGGTTGCTGGGGTTGCTGTACCGCATCTCGGCAGTCAGTGCTGCATGGCACTGTGCCGCCATGACGACAACGACAGAGCTCACCCTCTTCGCCGACTACTTTCAGATACACATGTCCGATGCGGATTCGGACGGTGATCTAAGCGACGCGTGGACGGATCAGGCCGTTGCTGACCACCTCGCGGTTGCACCGGATGCGCTGGGCATCGGCACGTCGGTCAATGTCGACGTATCCGTAACTGTCGTTGTCCTGACTCAGGAGCCGAGTGATGACAGCTCGGAATTCGATCACGTGGTTGAGGCCGGCCTCAACGTGTCGTTGGGGCGTCTGATGGTTCTGGGCTGCACGGACCATGCCCCCGATGCGGCCACGTTCGAGGTCCCGTCGGGCTGGAATCGCGCTCGCGTGTCTCGGAGCAACTTGGCTCGGGCAACTCAGGCCGACATCGACTCTGACGAGAGCCCCGAAACGACTGAGAAGATCCGTATCCAGGTGTGGCCGGCCCCGGAATTTCCGGCAAAGGTCATAAAGCGGTGGCCTCGGCCCGGCTGTGAGCTTGACGTCTAGGGCGGCGGAGTCTTCGACGGTTGGCTCGTGTACCCGTTCTCAGAGCCGCACTTCACCATCGTCCGCTACTCAGTACCCGCCCCAACTCCCGTCCCGGCCATTCACAGCCGGCACCTGTGTACGGCGCCCCCGCCATCCCGGAGTCGGAGCGCCCCCGCCGGGGGAGCAGGCCGCCCTGCGCCGGCACGACGTCGATCCCCGCGAACGTCGGTGTCCGGGTACGGTCCGCGGAGCGCGAGCTCAATGGCGGGAAGCGGACGACCTTTGGACGGAAGTGGAAGGAAGCCCGGATCATCCGGACTTACGGCCGGTGTCGGTCGCCTCCAAGGTGTCCTTGGCAACGAGGCGGCCGTCGCTCCAGCAGAGGCGGTAGAGGTCGACCTGGTCGAACAGGTCGCGGCCCGAGCGGTAGAACTCGCAAGCGGCGCCCGGCGGTCGGGGTGCGGAGCGGGCGTGGTCGGGAGGGTACGGGAAGGCACGGTCCGGGATCAGACGGGTGAGCTCGGTGCGGGACCGGCCCGGTTCCAGCTCGTCGAACCGGGACGGTGGCAGCACACCGGTCGTCAGCTGCCAGGCCAGGTAGACGGCGGCCGGTACGAAGAACGCCGCCGCGACGACCGGCGCCGCGAAGGCCGCGATCGACCGGCGGTGTGCGGAGCGCCGTACCGCCGCGTGCCGTTCGGTGGCCTCCTGGGCGGGGCCGACGGCCGTACCGGTGCCGGGGGGCGTCGCTCGGGCCGGGGGCCGGTGCGGGAGGACGGCGGTGACACGGAAGCCGCCCCGGTGCGGGCCGGTCCGCAGGGTGCCACCGAGGACCGTCACCCGCTCCCGCAGCCCGGTCAGTCCCCGGCCGCCGATGTCCGCCGCCCGGCCTCCGGACCGCCCCGACCCCCCGGCCCCCGGCGAGGCCGCGTTCACGACGGTCACGCGGGTGCGGTCGGACTCGTGGTCGATCGCCAGGCTGACCTTGCTGTCCGGGGCGTGTTTCAAGGCGTTGGTGAGGGCCTCCTGCACCACCCGGTACATCCCGTGTTCGACCATCGGCGGGAGCGCGGGTACCGCTCCACGCCGCTCCCAGCGCACCGGCACCCCCGAGGCGACCGCCCGGCTGAGAAGGTCCTCCACGGTGTCCTTGACGGGCGAGCCGGAGGGGCCCGTCCCCGGTTCGCGCGGTTCGTGCAGGACGGCGACGGTCTCCCGCAGCTGCTCGACGGCGTCCGCGATCGTGCCGCGCAGCTCGGCGAGGTCGGCGCGGTCGCCTTCGGTGAGGTCGGGGGAGAGCTCCAGGGCCCCGGCGCGCAGGGCGACCAGGCTCAGCGCATGGCCGAGTGAATCGTGCATGTCGGTGGCGATGTCCGCCCGTTCGGTCAGCCGGGCCCGTTCCGCCACGAGGTGCTGCCGCTCCTCCAGGCTTCGGGCCAGCCGCCACCCTTCCCGTACGAGTTCACGCCGGCCGCGCCAGTGCCGTCCCGCCAGCCACGGCAACAGGAGGGCGGTGGGCAGCACGGCCAGCGCGTAGAACCACCACACGGCCGGTACCTGCAGCACCGCGCAGGCCGTCATGTCGACGGCGAGGCAGGAGGCGAGCACCAGCAGCGGGCCCCGGGCACGGGCGACCCGGCCACCGAGCAGACAGCTCACCACCGCCAGCGACAGGACATGGGCGTTGGCAGGGGTCGCCGTGTCGGCCAGGCCCAGCGCGCACAGCCCGTTGACGAGGAGCACCGAGGCTCCCGGCCGGGCGCGGGACAGCGGCACCGCCACCGCCAGCACGGACAGCGGGAGCAGCAGGTCCACGACCGGCGAGGTCCCGCCCGCGTCCCGGAACCCGTACCCGGTAGCGGCGGCGAGCACGCCCCACAGCGCCCCGTCGACGAGTACGAACCTGACCGGGGGATGGCGCGGGTGCCGCATGGTGCGTGGATGTCCTTCCGGCCGATGACATGGCGTACGTACTCGGTCGATTCTGTGGGACGTGCCCGGTCGCCCGCCGGGCCGCCGGCACCGGCAGGTGACCGGACCGGGGACGACGCCGCGTCAGGCGTCCCTGTGGCGCAGCACGTACAGGCCGATCGCGTGGGCCGCCGCGGTCCACGCGGCCACGGTGAGGACGGCTGTCGCCGAGGAGTACGGGCCGTCGCCGCCGACGCGCATGAAGTGGTCGCCCGCTCCGTAGGGCAGGCGGTCGTTCACGGCCGCGAGCGTGTCGCCGCCGAGCCCCAGGAGCACGCTCGGCAGCGCCCACAACAGCGCGACCAGGACCGACAGCGCGCCGGCCGGGTGCCGCGCGGCGAAGGCCACGCCGACGGTGAGCACGGAGACGAGCCCCTGGTAGACGCCGACGGCGACGGCCTGCCCGAGGGTCGTGCCCGCGTCGAACGAGGCCCGACCGTCGAATGCCGACCAGGCGACGACCGTCCCCACGACGGCGAACGAGGCACCGCCGAAGAACGCGACCGCGCCCGCCACCAGCGCCTTGGCCGCCTGGACCCGATGCCGCCGCGGCACCCACAGCAGCGAGGCGCGCACCGTTCCCGCTGTGTACTCGGAGGTCACCGCGACCATGGCCAGGACGACGAAGAGGAACTGTGTGACGACGACGGAGGAGGCCGCCGCGTTCCCGACGGGCTGGACCGGATGCTCGTTGATGCGGGCGATCGAGGCGTAGTAGAAGGTGAAGACCCCGGTGATCACCAGGCCCGCCACGAGGCTGAGGGAGGCGGCCCGGACGGACCACAGCTTCGTCCACTCCGAGGCGACGGCCCCGGCGAAACCGCCGGTCGAGCGCCGTTCCGGCTCCGGCCCGTCGCCCACGCTCCGCCCACCGTCGGTCATCCCCGCCGTCGTCGTGCTCACCGTCGTCCCCCATCGTCGATGGTGCCCGTCGCGTACTCGACGCTTCGCGCGGTCAGGTCCATGTACGCCTGCTCCAGCGACACCCGCATGTCGCTCAGCGCATGCAGCCGTACTCCGCAGTGGTGGGCGAGGTCGCCGACCTCGGCAGCGGTCCTGCCCGCAACGGCCACCGTGCCGTCCGCCGCTGTCTCGACGCTCACGCCGTCCACCGCCACCAGGCGGCGCACCAACCTGGACCGCTCCTCCGGATCGGGCACCGAGGCGCGCGCCGACGAGGGCGACGCGGCGGCCAGGAACTCCGCCATGGAGGTGTCGCTCAGTAGCTGCCCCCGCCCGATGACGACGAGGTGATCGGCCGTCACCTGCATCTCGCTCATCAGATGGCTGGAGAGGAACACGGTGCGCCCCTCCGCTGCCTGGTCGCGCACGAGTCGGCGGATCCACCGCACACCGTCCGGGTCGAGACCGTTGACCGGTTCGTCCAGGATCAGTACGGGCGGGTCGCCGAGCAGAGCGCCCGCCACTCCCAGGCGCCCGCTCATGCCCAGCGAGTACGTGCCGGCCGGCCTGCGGGCCGCCTTCGTCAGGCCCACCGTCTCCAGTACCTCGTCCACGCGGCGAGCCGGGATGCCGTTGGACCGGGCCTGGGCCAGCAGGTGCGCGCGGCCGGAGCGGGCCGGGTGGACGCCCCGGGCGTCCAGCATCGCGCCGACCGCCCGCAACGGACGACGCAGGTCCGCGTAGGGCCGGCCGGCGACCAACGCCCGTCCGCGCGTGGGGTGGTCGAGGCCCAGGATCATGCGCATCGTCGTCGACTTCCCGGCCCCGTTGGGGCCGAGGAAGCCGGTCACCCGACCGGCACGGATGTCGAGCGTCAGGTCGTCCACGGCCAGGGTGTCGCCGTAGCGTTTGGTCAGTCCTCGGAGGCTGATCACGGAAGTTCCTTCGCTGTCGGCCGCGGAGCTCGGCGCACGGGACGCGGAGCGCGGCGTACGGCACGTGGCAGCGGCCACGACCTCCGTACGGCAGCGACGCTACGAGCGCCCGCGGCCGACGCCCATGGGCCGAAGGGAAGGGGCGCCCTGCCTTTCGTCGGGGGGCGCTGCGACCCGGGACGGATCCGCGGATCGCGGCGCCCCGCGGGGCGGTGGGACGACCGTAGGCTCGTCGCGTGGAAGAGACGACACCGCACAACCGTCCGGTCCGGGTCCTGGTGGCCGACGACGAGGCGATGGTCCGGGCCGGCGTACGCGCCATCCTGGCTCGGGACCCGCACGTTGACGTGGTCGGCGAGGCGGGCGACGGGCGCGAGGCCATCGCACTCACCCGCCGGCACCGGCCGGACGTGGTCCTGCTCGACATCCAGATGCCGGGCCTCGACGGGCTGACGGCGGTGGCGCGGCTCCGCGGGGAACCGACGCCGGTCGGTGTGATCATGCTGACGACCTTCGGCCAGGACGACTACATCACCAGGGCGTTGGAGGAAGGCGCGGACGGCTTCCTGCTCAAGGCGGACGATCCGAGGGAACTCCTCAATGGCGTACGGGCGGTTGCCGCCGGCGGTGCCTACCTGTCGCCGCGTGTCGCCGGCCGGGTCATCGCCGGGATGCGCGCCCACCGGTCGGCACACCCCCACCGCTCCCTCGACCGGCTGACGGAGCGGGAGCGCGATGTGCTGGCCGGGCTCGGCGCAGGGCTGTCCAACGCGGAGATCGCGAGCCGACTGCACCTCGTCGAGGGCACGGTGAAGGCACACGTCAGCGCCGTGCTGACGAAGCTGGACGCGCGCAACCGGGTGGAGGCGGCCATCGCCGCGCACGAGGCCGGCCTGATCCCGCCCAGCCCCCGCTGACCCGCGGGAAGGTGAGGGGCTGTTGGGGCCCGTAGGGAGCGGTGGATGACCTGCGTGGTCATGTGGTCACGGGTGTCGGAGGCAGCAGACCTCTCCAGGCCGGCCGGCGCGCCGCTGCACGCTGTGCGGACCGGCGCCGTCGGCAAGATTCGAGAAGGCGCCGGGCCAGGTTTGAACGGCGGGGCCGAGGGCCGCGAAAGTCTGGCTCATGCGCCCGCTTGCTGCTTCGTGGCGAGAGCGTTGAGGAGCGCGGCGCCGCGTTCGGCATCGTCGATGCTCACGGCGAACTCGGGGCCCTTGCGGGCGTGGATGACCAGGCATTCGCCGGACCGGAGCATGACGGTGGTTCCCAGCCCACTGAGCCGGTAGCCCCAGCCTCCTACCTGCGCCGGCCTGCGGTTTTCCACGCGCGCCGAGACGATGTTGCCGGCCGTCCAACGGCGCGCCGGCCAGCCCAGGGGGCCGAAGGAAACCTCCAGCCCGGCCTCCGTCACGCGTGCTTGCACCGAGGCGAAGGCGAACATCCCGAGTGAGGCGAATGCGAACGGAGCGATCAGGGCCCACTCCACGCCGATCAGGCCGCCCGCGGCTGCCGCAGTGCCGGCCGCGGCCACCAGGCCCGTGAGCACGCCGATGAGGTGGAGCCAGGGGTTCGACGTGCGGGAGAGCCAGACGCGGCGCTCACCCGCAGGGATCTCCATGACGTCACCCTCGGCGGGCCGGATCGGCCCGGTCGGCAGCTCCGCACGCCGACCGGCCAGCCGGCCGAGCGCGCCCGCGGCCACCGCAACGACAGCCGTGATCGCGACTCCCGTGCCGACCGACGCGGCGTCCTTCCAGTCGGTCCGGTCCAGGTTGGCCCTCACGATCGACGCCTGGGCACCTGCCAGGAACACCCCGCCGGACAGCAGCGATGCGCCCACCCAGGGTCCCGAGGGAGATCCTCCACGTCGGCCGGCGAAGGCGATGGACAGCGCCAGAACGGCCCAGACGAGCGCCGGTAACAGCGCCGCTGCCCACAGGGGCATCGAGCCGTTCGGAGTCGCGCCACCCCAGTGCGTGGCGAGCCGGTCCGGCAGGCGCCCGCTTGCGGCGAACGGAAGGGCGGCCAAGACGGCCAACACCCCGGCCACCCATGCCGCCGCCCCCCATTGGGCGCCGTTCTTCTTCGTACGGTCGGTCACGAAAGCCCCCTGAGCATCTCGATGAGATCGTTCTTGCTGTATCCGAGGTGCGCCGCGTCGGCAACCAACTGCCGTGCCCGCTCGAGAAGCTGCGCCCGCTGGTCGGCGGCCTGGGCAACGGTGACGCCGCGGCCGCGCCGGAACTCCAGCACTCCCTCGTCGCGCAGGGCGCGCAGGCCGCGGAGAACGGTGTTCGCGTTCACGCCCAGCGCCCGGGACAGGTCCCGCGCCGGAGGCAGTCGGTCCCCCGGCGCGCACTCGCCCTCGGCAATGGCCCGTCGGATCGCCCCCGCTACCTGCTCGTGAAGGGGACGACTGTCCGTGGTATCCAGTCTCAGCAACATGATGCTAATGACGATAGCGCTATCGATCCAATATCATATGGGCCTGAAGGTCCTCCGCGCGGGGCTTGGCGACAACCCACTGCCCTGTGAGGGCAGTTGTGGCGCGCGAATGGCATGCGGGCCCCGATAGGTCTGGGCAATACAAAAAGCCCCAGGTCGTTGACCTGGGGCTTTGCAGTGGAGCGGATGACGGGAATCGAACCCGCGCTATGAGCTTGGGAATCTACTGCCCTTGGCGCACTCGCATGGGTGCTGACCTGCATGGATAGGATCTGCGGGGTGACTTTCGGGACCCTGTCTCGAACCGGTTGTGGCCGCTCTTGACCGTCCTTGAGGGCACGGTTGGGGCACGCCCTTCGCGTTGGTCCCTTTCATTCCGTGTACGGCAGCCAGGCGTTGTTATTCGCGTTGTACCAGTAGCTGTGGCCTGCGTTCAGGGCGACCGTGCGGAACGGGCGGCCGTGGTCGTCGATGCGGGTGGTGCCCTTGCGGTCGCCACTGCTCCAGGCCAGCTCCAGGTACCAGCTGACGTCCTGACCGAGTGTGGCGGCGTCGATGTTCAGCACCTGGGGGTCGGTGGCGGAGACCTTGTACGGGAAGTCGGTCGAGGCCGTCGGCCGCTCGCCCTCCTTGCCAGGTACGGGCCTGGCCCTCGGGGAGGCGTCGTCCAGGTCCACGGCGAAGGACGCCGGCACCAGTGCGCCGCCGCAACCGGCGCCCATGGTGTACGCGTTCCAGCCGGGAGCCTTGCGGCCGCTCACGACATGGACGTACAGCCCGTGCAGGACCGCGGCCTTGCCCTCGGTGCCCTGGACGGTCAGCTGCATGCGCAGGTGCCCCGCCGGGACGGCGTCCAGGGCCCGTGCCCACCCTTCGGTCGCCTGCCCGGCGGGGGGTGGGGGGACCGTGCCGGGTGCCTTGTCCAGGGCGAACCACTGGTCGCAGGGGCTGTCCCAGTTGTCGGGCAGGACGTTGACCGTGAACGGGGCGGTGGGGGAGGCCCCCTCCTTGGCGGTGGCCGGCGAGGTGGACGCGGACGTCGTCGAGGGGGACGACGGTCCGGGGCTGGACGGGGGTGCGGAATCGGCTGTGGGCATGGGTGACGACGACCCGCCGGACGGCAAGGCCGGGCCCGCCGCCCGCTCGCGCGAGGACGGCTGGGCGGCGCCGTGGCGCGTGTCCCCGTGACCCGTGTCTCCCGTGGCGGAGACGGCGGCGGCGGTCCCCGCCACCGCGGCGGTGGCCACGGCGGCCGCAACGGCGAGCAGCAGCCGAGGACGCCGGGCCCCCGGTACGGAGGCCCGGGCGGGGCCCGGCTGGACAACGGCGGCGGGGGCCTCCGCCGGTGCCGGCGCGGGAGCGGGGGTAGGCGTTGGGGTGGGTGGCTCCGCCGGTTCGGGTGCGTCCGTTGCCGCTGCGGGGGCGGGTGTCTCCGCAGCGGCAGGTCCGGGTGCTGGGGCGGACCCGGCCGAGGACGCCGGGGCCGGTTCGGGGTCGGTCTCCGCCTGCGGCCGGACCTCCGAAGCCTCCCCAGCCGCCACCACCACCGCCGATGCAGGCGGCACCTCCGGCGAGGCGTCACCGCCCTGCGGCGCCGCGGAGTTCGCGGCCCCCGCCCCCGAGGCCTGCCCCTCCGTCGCCCCCCGCCGCCGCTCCACCACCGCCAGCAGCCACTGTCGGTGCAGCGCGAGCAGCTCGTCGGCCGAGGCACCGCAGACTCGGGCGAACCGCTCCACCGGGGCGTAGTCCGTCGGCACCGCCGCGCCGCTGCAATAGCGGTGCAGCGTCGAGTTGCTGGAGTGCAGACGCTTCGCGAGCGTGCCGTAGCTGCGCCCCGAGCGCTCTTTGAATCCGCGCATCAGCTCCGCGAACCGCTCCGTCTCCGTGGCCATTCCACCCTCCCCCTCATCCCGGAAGCACGTTCCAGGGTCGCCCGATCGCCCAGGTGAGAGGGGTCGGGAGCGTTCCAGGGTTCCAACTATCCAGGTCCAGACGCCACTGGGACGAAACCGGCCCCACAGTTGCGTCATCAGCCGGTCGGTCCGCCCTCGGATTCGGCGGTCGCAACGGGAGGGCTCCCACCCGCCCCACCGACCGCCCTCGGCCGCTTGCGGCAGCAGCCGACCGGAACAGCAGCCCCACCCAACGTCCGTCAGGCGGAAAGCGGAAGCCTCCGTCTGACGACCGCACCGATACGGAGAGTTCCCCATGCGCACCTACCGACTCCGCACCACCGCCCTGGCCGCCGCCACCGCCGGCCTCGCTCTGGCCCTGACCGCCTGCGGCGGCTCGGACAGCGCCGCCGGGCCGACCGCGAACCCCGCTGCGACCAAGAGCGCGGACAAGCAGGTTTCGACCGGGAGCGTGACGCCGTCCGGGGAGGGCGCCTCCACCGCCCCGTCCGCCGGCAAGGTCACCGGAACCGGCACGGCCACCGCCACCCCGGCGAAGGCCGGTTCGGGCGGCAAGAACAAGGGGGACACCACCGGTGACTCCTACGCCTACACCCACCCCTGCTCGGCGCGCGACCTGACCGTCAAGGTCACTTCCCCGACGGGCACTCCGGCCACCGTCCGCGTCATCACCGTGACCAACAACGGTTCCACCTCCTGCGGTCTGGACTACTTCCCCACCGTCGGCTTCAGCGCCAAGGGCGGCGCGCTCGGTCTCCAGGCCACTGCCCCCGGTGGACTGGGCGGCGCCCCGGCGTACCCGGTGCACCCCGGCGCCACCGCGTACGCGGCCGTGGACCTCAACCCGTCGGGTGGCAACGGCCCGGTGGCCGACGAGGTCAACGTCCTCGCCGACAAGGAGCACATGCCGAACGCGGACGGCGTCAGCCTCCAGCTGACCAAGCCGGGCAGCGTCGCCAACCCGAAGGTCGGCCTGTACCGCACCAACACCCGCGATGCGCTGAGCGCCTTCTGAACGGAGTTCCGGGGGCCGCGGCCGTCCCGCTGGGTGTGTCGCCGGGCGGGCAGGGACACGATGGTGCGGGCCGGGCCAAGGCGTCTGGCGCGGATCTGGCACGGGACCTTTAGAAAGGTCTAGGCAACGCGAAAGCCCCAGGTCGTTGACCTGGGGCTTTGCAGTGGAGCGGATGACGGGAATCGAACCCGCGCTATAAGCTTGGGAAGCTCATGTTCTACCATTAAACTACATCCGCATAACGTTCCAGTTGCCTGGATCGGTAGCGTTCCACACTCTACCCCATGATCGACCCCCGGTGAATCGGCCGCGGGGTCGTCGTCGTGTGTGGGGTGCACGGAGGGTCGTGGGGGCGGGAGTTGGGGCGTAACGTACGGGTGTGCAGTGGTGCTCGAGGGCCGCTGGAGTGGCGGCTGGAGCAGGTCGCGATCATCCCCTAATGTGGCGATTCGTCGCAGTACGGCAGGTTGGGGAAAGGGACTCGATGGAGAACACCGTCGTCCGTTGTGCCGAAGGGCACGTTTTCAGTACCGCTTCGTTCCCGCTGCAGCACCTCGGTGCCGGCCGGATCGGGCCCGGGCGGCTGCTGCGGTGCCCGCGGTGTGCGCGGCTGAGGCATGCCGTGCCCGTCGGTGCGGCTGTCAAGCGATAGTCCGAGAGGCGCGCGGGCGCCCGCTCTCGATTGCGGGAGGCCCGCGCGCACTGCGTATCCTCGGGACGTGCTTCTCTCAGACAAAGACATCCGGGCCGAGATCGACAGCGGACGGGTTCGCATCGACCCGTTCGAGGAATCGATGGTGCAGCCCTCCAGCATCGATGTACGTCTCGACCGCTTCTTCCGGGTGTTCGAGAACCACCGCTACGCCCACATCGACCCCGCCACCGAGCAGCCGGATCTGACCCGGATGGTCGAGCCGGAGGGCGACGAGGCCTTCATCCTGCACCCGGGGGAGTTCGTACTCGCCTCGACGTACG
The DNA here is from genome assembly GCF_042890265.1 of Streptomyces sp. NPDC002209. NCBI lineage: Bacteria > Bacillati > Actinomycetota > Actinomycetes > Kitasatosporales > Streptomycetaceae > Streptomyces > Streptomyces sp. NPDC002209. Next base: position 18,565 of record NZ_JBIARX010000028.1, read on the forward strand.
AGGTCATCTCGCTGCCCGAGGACATCGCCTCCAGACTGGAGGGGAAGTCCAGCCTGGGCCGCCTGGGGCTGGTGACGCATTCGACCGCCGGGTTCATCGACCCGGGGTTCTCGGGGCACGTCACGCTCGAGCTGTCGAACCTCGCCACCCTCCCGATCAAGCTGTGGCCCGGGATGAAGATCGGGCAGCTGTGCATGTTCCGGCTCAGCTCGCCCGCCGAGTTCCCGTACGGGAGCGAGCGGTACGGATCGCGGTACCAGGGCCAGCGCGGCCCCACGGCCTCGCGCTCCTTCCAGAACTTCCACCGCACCCAGGTGAGGCACGAGGCATGAGTGACGTAGTACGCGAGAACCTGAACTACGAGGGCTTCGGGCGCGCCGTCCGCGAGCTCGCGCAGACCATCGCCGACGACGGCTACGAGCCCGACATCATCCTGAGCATCGCCCGCGGCGGCGTCTTCGTCGCAGGCGGTCTGGCGTACGCGCTCGACTGCAAGAACATCCACCTGGTGAACGTCGAGTTCTACACGGGCGTCGGGACCACGTTGGAGATGCCGGTCATGCTGGCGCCCGTGCCCGAGGCGATCGACTTCACCGACAAGAAGGTGCTGATCGCCGATGACGTGGCCGACACCGGTAAGACGCTGAAGCTCGTCCACGACTTCTGTCTGGGCCACGTCGCCGAGGTCCGCTCCGCCGTGATCTACGAGAAGTCGCACTCGCTCGTGAAGTGCGAGTACGTGTGGAAGAAGACCGACGAGTGGATCAACTTCCCGTGGTCGGTCGAGCCGCCCGTCGTGAAGCGCGAGGGCCAGGTTCTCGACGCCTGAGTGCTCGGAAGGGCCCCGGTGCTGTTGCGCCGGGGCCCTTTCGCGTTGCTACAGCGTGCCCAGCTTGATGATCGACAGCAGTGCGACCAGCTGGATCGCGGACGCGCCCAGCGCCTTCGGCCAGGGCAGGTCGTGCGACTTGCTGACGAGCGAGGTGAACAGGGCGCCGGCCGCCAGCCAGGTGACCCAGCCCAGCACCTGCACGAGCATGTTGTCCCCGCCCAGGAACACGGCGAAGAGCAGGCGCGGCGCGTCCGTGATGGACATGACCAGCATCGACAGGCCCACGGTCGGCTGCCACGCGCCGTCGCCGCCCAGCTGGCGGGCCAGGGTGTGCGTGACGGCGCCCAGGATCAGCCCGCAGATGACGAAGGCCACGCCCGCGCTGAGGACGATCGGGACGGCGTTGGCGAGGGTGGCGCCCATGACGTCCTTGCGGGCGTCGTCGAGGCCGAAGACCGCGAGCAGGCCGTACAGGAACGTCACGATCAGCGCGGGGCCCCAGACGGCGTAGTCGCGCATCTGCAGGAACGTCGGCCCCGGCCGCATCACGATGCCGCGGAGCAGCTCCTTCCACGGCAGCCGCGGACCCGTCGGCGCGGCCGCCGCGGCGCCCGCGTGGTACGTCGCGCCCTGGCTGTACGGGTCCTCGCCGTACGCGAACACCTGGGTGTGCCCCGGGTTGTCGTTCGCGTACGAGCCGCCGCCCGCGCCTCCCTGGTCGTACGGGGGCTGCTGCTGCCCCGGGGGAGGCGGCTGCTGCTGTCCGTACGGCTGTCCGTACGGGTCGAAGTACTCGGGCTCGCCATGGCCTCCGGCGGCGGGCTGCTGAGGCCACTGCTGCTGGGGAGGGTAGGGCTGCTGGCCGTACGGCGCCTGCTGCGGTTGCTGCTGACCGTACGGCTGCTGCCGCGGGGGTTGTTGGGGAGCGCGGTTGTTGTCCCTGCCGCGTCCGATCCTGAATCCAGCCACGTGATCGAACGTACCTGGTCCGGCGAGCGGTGGTGGGCGGGCCGGTGGAATAAGCACCCTTTGCGGCTGACCTGTGACATCCCCTAGGGGAACCCCGGGGGGCTGTCCCCACCGAGGAGGAGGGGGGTGAATTGTCGGGTTTACCTGGCTGTTGGGGTGCCTGTGGTGGTTCGTTACATTGCCTACGGATTACGTAGATGTCGGGTCCGTAGCTTCGTGTCTGTCGCCGACGAGCCATGAGCAGTTGGCACCGACTCCGAGCAACGAGCAACGAGCAACGAGCACAGAGCATCGAGCTACGAGAAGAGCCCCCACATGCGCAGCACTCGCCGCACCACCCTTCGTACCGCCGCCGTCTTCGCCGGCGCGGCCACCGTTCTGGCCCTTCCGGTCGGGTCCGCGTTCGCGGATTCGCCGTCCGTGCCGGGGCCGGAGGTTCTGCCCGGGGTGGAGCAGCCCGCGACCGACCCGACGGGTCCGACGGATCCGGTTCCGCCGGCCGACCCCGTGCCGTCCGTGGCCCCGACGGTCCGCCCGACCACGCCGCCGGTCGAGCCGGAGAAGCCGACCCGGGCGTTCGTGACCACGGTCAAGCTCGCGGACGGGTCGATCGCCAAGGTCTACAAGATCGGCGACAGCCACTTCGAGGCCGAGATCCTCGCCGGGTCGACGAAGCAGGACACGCTGGTCAGCAAGGGGGGCAAACCGGCGTACGGGCAGAACAACGGCCTGCACGTCGTCCTGCAGCCGAACGGGACCGTGACCTCGTGGGTGGAGGGGGAGCAGAAGCCGACGCCGAGGCCGAGGCCGGTGGAGAAGCCGAAGCCCGTCGAGAAGCCGAAGCACGAGGTCACGAAGGAGAGCTCGGTCCGGATCACCATGCCGGACGGTCGGATCGCGAAGCTGATCGACGGTCCGAAGGGCAAGCGCGTCGAGATCTCGATGCCGAACGGGAACCTGCTCGGGACGGTCGACCGGAAGCGTCCGAGCGTGCAGAACGACGGCTGGACGTACCGGCTAGTCCGGGACGGGAAGCGCGTGAAGTTCGTCGTCATCGACGGGAAGGGCGGCGCGAGCAGCTGGGTGTACGACTTCGACGGGAAGCTGATCGAGAAGTACACCGCCGAGGCGGCGGGCGCGGGCGCGGGCGCGAACGCGAAGAAGGTGGTGGCGGGGGAGCGTGTGGTGCCGAAGGGCGGCGTGAAGGCCGGGGCGGAGGGGGCCTCTGCGGGTGACACGCCGATGCTGGTTGCCTCCGGCGGGGGGATGGCTGCCGTGGGGGCGGCGGGGCTGGGCTTCGCCCTGCTGAAGCGGGGGCGCGCCGAGCGGTCCTGACCGGGCCGGGGCCGGGGCCGGGCCGGCCGCTGCGCGGGGCCGTCTCCCCCACCCCGCCCCTTCCCGAAACCGGGGGCTGCGCCCCCGGGCCCCCGAACGCCGGAACGGCCGGTCCCCCGAGCGGGGACCGGCCGTTCCGGCGTCGCGTTGTCCGTGCGTGCGGACGGACGGACTACTTGGCGTTGCCGCCCTCGGCCGACGCCTTCGGCTCGGCCTCGGCAGCCCCTGCCTCAGGCTTCGCCTCGGCGGCGGTCCCGGCCTTCGGCTCGGCCTCGGGCTCTGCGGCGGCCGTCTCGGCCTCTGCCGCAGCCGCCGTCTCGGCCTTCGCCTCCGCTTCGGTCTCCGCCTCGGCTTCGGTGCCGGCCTCCGCCGTGGCCTCGGCTTCCGCCCCCGCCTCTGCGGCGGCCGCAGCCTCGGACTTCGCGTCAGCCTCCGCCTCGGCCTCGGCTTCGGTCTCAGCCTTCGCGGCAGCCCCCGCCTCGGCCTCGGCTTCGGTCTTCGCGGCGGCCGCAGCCTCGGTCTCCGCCTCCGCCTCGGCCTTCGCAACAGCCTCCGCCTCTGCGGCGGCCGCGGCTTCCGCTTCGGCCTTGGCGGCAGCCTCGGCCTTGGCCTTGGCTTCCGCCTCGGCCTTGGCCTTCGCCGCGGCTTCCGCCGCCTGTTCGGCGGCCAGGGCCTCGGCCGCCAGTTCCGCCTCCGTCGGGGCCGGGGCCTTCACCGACTCCAGGAGGAGCTGGGCCACGTCGACGACCTGGACGGATTCCTTGGCCTGGCCGTCGTTCTTCTTGCCGTTGACCGAGTCCGTCAGCATCACCAGGCAGAACGGGCAGGCCGTCGAGACGATGTCCGGGTTCAGGGACAGGGCCTCGTCGACGCGCTCGTTGTTGATGCGCTTGCCGATCCGCTCTTCCATCCACATCCGGGCGCCACCGGCGCCACAGCAGAAGCCCCGCTCCTTGTGGCGGTGCATCTCCTGCTGGCGCAGCCCCGGCACGGCCGACATGATCTCGCGCGGCGGCGTGTAGACCTTGTTGTGCCGGCCCAGGTAGCAGGGGTCGTGGTACGTGATCAGGCCGTCCACCGGCGTGACCGGCGTCAGCCGGCCCTCGTCGATCAGGTGCTGGAGCAGCTGCGTGTGGTGGATGACCTCGTACTCGCCGCCCAGCTGCGGGTACTCGTTCGCGATGGTGTTGAAGCAGTGCGGGCAGGTGGAGACGATCCGCTTCGCCGACTTCGGCTTCTTCGTCGACGGGTCGTCGTCGTCCTCGCCGAAGGCCATGTTCAGCATGGCCACGTTCTCCTGGGCCAGCTGCTGGAACAGCGGCTCGTTGCCCAGGCGGCGCGGGGAGTCACCGGTGCACTTCTCGTCGCCGCCCATGATCGCGAACTTGACGCCCGCGATGTTCAGCAGCTCGGCGAAGGCCTTCGTGGTCTTCTTCGCGCGGTCCTCGAGAGCGCCCGCGCAGCCGACCCAGTACAGGTAGTCGTACTCGGAGAGGTCCTCGGCGTCCTTGCCGACGATCGGGACCTCGAAGTCGACCTCCTTGGTCCACTCCACGCGCTGCTTCTTGGCCAGACCCCAGGGGTTGCCCTTCTTCTCCAGGTTCTTGAGCATCGTGCCCGCCTCCGACGGGAACGCGCTCTCGATCATCACCTGGTAGCGCCGCATGTCGACGATGTGGTCGATGTGCTCGATGTCGACCGGGCACTGCTCCACGCAGGCACCGCAGGTCGTGCAGGACCACAGCACGTCCGGGTCGATGACGCCGTTCTCCTCGGCCGTGCCGATGAGCGGGCGCTCCGCCTCCGCCAGTGCCGCCGCCGGGACGTTCGCCAGCTGCTCCGCCGTCGCCTTCTCGTTGCCCTCCATGTCCTTGCCGCCGCCGGCGAGCAGGTACGGGGCCTTGGCGTGCGCGTGGTCGCGCAGCGACATGATCAGGAGCTTCGGCGAGAGGGGCTTGCCGGTGTTCCACGCCGGGCACTGCGACTGGCAGCGGCCGCACTCCGTGCACGTGGAGAAGTCGAGGATGCCCTTCCAGGAGAACTGCTCGACCTGGGAGACGCCGAAGACGTCGTCCTCGCCCGGCTCCTCGAAGTCGATCTCCTTGCCGCCGCTCGTCATCGGCTGGAGCGCGCCCAGCGCGGTCGCGCCGTCGGCGTTGCGCTTGAACCAGATGTTCGGGAAGCCGAGGAAGCGGTGCCAGGCCACACCCATGTTGGTGTTGAGCGAGACGACGATCATCCAGATCAGCGAGACGCCGATCTTGATCATCGCGGTGAAGTAGATCGCGTTCTGCAGGGTGCCGAGCGAGAGGCTCTTGAACGCCAGGACCAGCGGGTACGAGGCGAAGTACGCGGGCTCGTACGAGTCCACGTGGTGGATCGCGCCCTCGAGCCCGCGCAGCGTCAGGATCGCGAGGCCGATGGTGAGGATCACGTACTCGACGAAGTACGCCTGCCAGGCCTTGGAGCCCGTGAAGCGCGACTTGCGGCCCGCCCGCGACGGCAGCGACAGCAGGCGGATGACGATCAGCACGGCGATGCCGAGGATCGTCATGATGCCGATGAACTCGATGTAGAGCTCGAACGGCAGGAAGCCGCCGATGATCGGGAGCGTCCAGTCGGCCTGGAAGAGCTGCCCGTACGCCTGGACCAGCGTCGGCGGCAGCGTCAGGAAGCCGATCGCGACGAACCAGTGCGCGAAGCCGACGATGCCCCAGCGGTTCATCCGGCTGTGGCCGAGGAACTCCCGGACCAGGGTGAGCGTTCGTGCCTTCGGGTCGTCCGTACGGCTGCCTGCCGGTACGGGCTGTCCGAGCTTCACGAACCGGTAGATCTGCGCCACGGCTCGGGCGAGCAGCGCGACGCCGACCACGGTCAGGACCAGCGACACGATGATCGCGGCGAGTTGCATGGGAGGGCTCCTCGGGCGGGACTTACTAAGCGGTAACTTATTGAGTCAAGGCTTGAGGTTACCCATTCCCCGCGCCGCAATGTAGGTGAGCGTGCGGTGATCTGTGTCGCTCAGGCATGCCTCTGTCGGTACCGCTGTCGGTAGGCCGCCCGAGGGGTCTGAGCCAGGATCGCGAGATCCATCCCCAGCCAATGGCTCTCCACATAGTGCCGGTCCAGCAGGGCCATCTCCTCCCAGGGGAGGTCGGAACGTGCGCTGACCTGCCACAAACCGGTCATTCCGGGCCGTACGAGGAGCCGGTCGGCCCGGTCCGTACGCGCCTGCGCGCGCGGCCCGACCAGTGACATCTCGCCGCGGAGCACGTTCAGCACCTGCGGGATGCCGTCCAGGGCGCACCGCTCCACGGCCGCGCCGAGCCGGCCCGCCGCGTCCGTACGCAGCCGCCAGGTCCGGAACGGCCGCCCGGCCAGCCCGGCCGCCGGCTCCCGTACGAAGACCCGGCCGCCCTGGGCTGCGTACAGCAGGGCGGCGGCGCACAGCAGCGGCACCGCGAAGACCCCGAGCAGCAGCGCGGCCCCGAGGAGGTCGACCACCCGCTTCGCCGAGAGGTCCGGGCGGTGCGGGAACGGGAACCGGGACGCGGACGCAGGGGCGGGCGGAGGCGTGGACGCAGACGCCGTCGGGGGTGCGGACGGGCGTGGAGTCGCCGGTCGCCGCCGCACGAGGCGCCGGATCGGGGGGAGCGGGAGCGGCGGCAGCGGCATGGGGGCACCCTGCCCTGCGCCCCCGGCGGTTGCCGGACGCCGCGCAGCGGCCGGCCCCAGCATCGCCCGCTCGGCCCCCGGCGAGGCCCCTGCCGAGGCCCCCGGCGAGGCCCGGGCGAGGCCCCCGAGAGGCCCCCGGGAGACCCCCCTGGTGGATCCCCGGAGCCCCGCCTCGAGCGGTCCTGTACCCGCTCCCGGCCCGCCTCGGCCGCCCGCCCCCGTGGGGTGTTTCCGCAGGTGGGACCCCCTGTGGCCGGTCGCCCCGCCGACTGTGCCGGGCCGCCCCCGAGGCCCGTGTGAGCGTAAGGCGCCGATAAAAGTTGAGCCGCATGGACTCACCTCTGTTGACGACGGCGCGGCGTTACGGCATGGTTGAGTCTGTTCCACTCAAGTCAGCTGGAGGAAATCAAAATGGCACGTGCGGTCGGCATCGACCTGGGCACCACTAACTCCGTCGTCAGCGTTCTCGAAGGCGGCGAGCCCACCGTCATCACCAACGCCGAGGGCGCCAGGACCACGCCGTCCGTCGTCGCCTTCGCCAAGAACGGCGAGGTCCTCGTCGGCGAGGTGGCCAAGCGCCAGGCGGTCACGAACGTGGACCGGACCATCCGCTCCGTCAAGCGCCACATGGGCACTGACTGGAAGATCAACCTGGATGGCAAGGACTTCAACCCGCAGCAGATGAGCGCCTTCATCCTGCAGAAGCTGAAGCGCGACGCCGAGGCGTACCTGGGCGAGAAGGTCACGGACGCGGTCATCACCGTCCCGGCCTACTTCAACGACTCCGAGCGCCAGGCGACGAAGGAGGCCGGCGAGATCGCGGGTCTGAACGTCCTGCGCATCGTCAACGAGCCGACCGCCGCCGCCCTGGCCTACGGCCTCGACAAGGACGACCAGACCATTCTCGTCTTCGACCTCGGTGGCGGCACCTTCGACGTGTCGCTCCTCGAGATCGGCGACGGCGTCGTCGAGGTCAAGGCCACCAACGGCGACAACCACCTCGGTGGTGACGACTGGGACCAGCGCGTCGTCGACTACCTGGTGAAGCAGTTCGCCAACGGCCACGGCGTGGACCTCTCCAAGGACAAGATGGCGCTCCAGCGTCTGCGCGAGGCCGCCGAGAAGGCGAAGATCGAGCTGTCCTCCTCCACGGAGACCACGATCAACCTGCCCTACATCACGGCTTCCGCCGAGGGCCCGCTGCACCTGGACGAGAAGCTCACGCGCGCCCAGTTCCAGCAGCTGACCGCGGACCTGCTGGACCGCTGCAAGACCCCGTTCCACAACGTCATCAAGGACGCCGGCATCCAGCTGTCCGAGATCGACCACGTGGTCCTGGTCGGCGGCTCCACCCGCATGCCGGCCGTCGCCGAGCTCGTCAAGGAGCTGACCGGCGGTCAGGACGCCAACAAGGGCGTCAACCCGGACGAGGTCGTCGCCATCGGCGCCACCCTCCAGGCCGGTGTCCTCAAGGGTGAGGTCAAGGACGTCCTGCTCCTCGACGTGACCCCGCTGTCCCTCGGCATCGAGACCAAGGGCGGCATCATGACCAAGCTCATCGAGCGCAACACCACGATCCCGACCAAGCGGTCCGAGATCTTCACGACGGCCGAGGACAACCAGCCGTCCGTGCAGATCCAGGTCTACCAGGGTGAGCGCGAGATCGCGGCGTACAACAAGAAGCTCGGCATGTTCGAGCTGACCGGCCTGCCGCCGGCCCCGCGTGGCGTCCCGCAGATCGAGGTCTCCTTCGACATCGACGCGAACGGCATCATGCACGTCACGGCCAAGGACCTTGGCACGGGCAAGGAGCAGAAGATGACCGTCACCGGCGGCTCCTCGCTCGGCAAGGACGAGGTCGACCGCATGCGCCAGGAGGCGGAGCAGTACGCGGACGAGGACCTGCGCCGCAAGGAGGCGGCCGAGTCCCGCAACCAGGGCGAGCAGCTCGTCTACCAGACGGAGAAGTTCGTCAAGGACAACGAGGACAAGGTCCCGGCCGAGGTCAAGACCGAGGTCGAGGCCGCCGTCGCCGAGCTGAAGGAAAAGCTCAAGGGCGAGGACACCGCCGAGATCCGCACCGCGACCGAGAAGCTCGCCGCGGTCAGCCAGAAGCTCGGCCAGGCCATCTACGCCGACGCGCAGGCCGCCCAGGGTGCCGCCGGCGGCGCGGGTGACGCGGGTCAGGCCAAGCCCGAGGACGACGTCGTCGACGCCGAGATCGTGGACGAGGACAAGCCGAAGGGCGGCGCTGCCTGATGTCGGAGGAGACCCCGGGTTTCGAGGAGAAGCCCGAAGTCCCCGCCGACGGCACGCCTGACGACGCCGCCGAGCCGAAGGCCGCTGCTTCCTCCGAGGAGGAGGCCGCGGCCCCGGCCGGGGACTCCGCAGCCCAGTCCGCCCAGGACACGGCTCTGCTGGCGCAGCTGGACCAGGCCCGCACCGCGCTCGGTGAGCGCACCGCGGACCTCCAGCGGCTCCAGGCGGAGTACCAGAACTACCGCCGCCGGGTGGAGCGGGACCGGATCGCCGTCAAGGAGATCGCGGTCGCGTCCCTCCTGACGGAGCTGCTCCCGACCCTGGACGACATCGGCCGGGCGCGGGACCATGGCGAGCTGGTCGGCGGCTTCAAGTCGGTGGCCGAATCGCTGGAGACCGCCGCGGCCAAGATGGGCCTGCAGCAGTTCGGCAAGGAGGGCGAGCCCTTCGACCCGACGATCCACGAGGCCCTGATGCACTCGTACGCGCCGGACGTCACCGAGGACACCTGCGTGGCGATCCTGCAGCCGGGGTACCGGATCGGCGAGCGTACGATCCGCCCCGCGCGGGTCGCGGTGGCCGAGCCCCAGCCCGGGGCGGCCCCCAAGTCCGAGTCCGCGGACGGCGACACGCCTTCGGACAAGGACGCGGATGCCCCCGACAAGGGCTGACGCAGCAACCGTAGAGGCCCGAGAGGAGGGACACCGGGGATGAGCACGAAGGACTTCGTCGAGAAGGACTACTACAAGGTCCTCGGTGTCCCGAAGGACGCCACCGAGGCCGAGATCAAGAAGGCGTACCGGAAGCTCGCGCGCGAGTTCCACCCGGACGCCAACAAGGGCGACGCCTCGGCCGAGGAGCGCTTCAAGGAGATCTCCGAGGCGAACGACATCCTCGGCGACGCCAAGAAGCGCAAGGAGTACGACGAGGCCCGCGCCCTGTTCGGGAACGGTGGCTTCCGCCCCGGTCCCGGCGGGGGCGGCTCGTTCAACTTCGACCTGGGCGACCTCTTCGGCGGCACCCAGCCGGGTGGCGGCGCGGGCGGCGGTTTCGGCGGCGGCGGTCTGGGCGACGTCTTCGGCGGGCTGTTCAACCGCGGCGGCGCGGGCCCCGGGACGCGGGTCCAGCCGCGCCGCGGCCAGGACATCGAGTCGGAGGTCACCCTCTCCTTCACGGAGGCGGTGGACGGGGCCACGGTCCCGCTCCGGATGTCCTCCCAGGCGCCCTGCAAGGCCTGCTCGGGCACCGGCGACAAGAACGGCACGCCGCGCGTGTGCCCGACCTGCGTCGGCACCGGCCAGGTCTCGCGGGGCAGCGGCGGCGGCTTCTCGCTGACCGACCCCTGTGCGGACTGCAAGGGCCGCGGCCTGATCGCGGAGACCCCCTGCGACGTCTGCAAGGGCAGCGGGCGGGCCAAGTCCTCCCGCACCATGCAGGTCCGGATCCCGGCGGGCGTCTCCGACAGCCAGCGGATCCGGCTGCGCGGCAAGGGCGCTCCGGGCGAGCGCGGCGGTCCCGCCGGCGACCTCTACGTGGTGGTCCACGTGGACGACCACCCGGTGTTCGGCCGCAAGGGCGACAACCTGACGGTCACCGTCCCGGTGACCATCGCCGAGGCCGCCCTGGGCGCCGACATCAAGGTCCCGACCCTGAACGGCCCCTCGGTGACGCTGAAACTCCCGCCGGGCACCCCCAGCGGACGCACGATGCGGGCCCGCGGCAAGGGAGCGGTCCGCAAGGACGGCACCCGCGGGGACCTGCTGGTGACGGTGGAGGTCGCCGTTCCGGCCTCCCTGTCGGACAAGGCCCGCGAGGCGCTGGAGATGTACCGCGACGCGACGGAGTCGGAGGACCCGCGCGCCGTGCTGTTCGAGTCCGCGAAGGGAGCATGACATGGACGGCCGCCGACGACCGCCCCGGTTCGGCAGCGGGGCGTACGAACTGACCGACGAGACCCCGGTCTACGTGATCTCGGTGGCCGCCCAGCTCTCGGGCCTGCATCCGCAGACCCTGCGCCAGTACGACCGCCTCGGCCTGGTCTCCCCGGACCGGACGGCCGGCCGCGGCCGGCGCTATTCGGCCCGCGACATCGAACTGCTCCGCACGGTGCAGGCGCTGTCCCAGGACGAGGGCATCAACCTGGCGGGCATCAAGCGGATCATCGAGCTGGAGAACCAGGTCGCCGCGCTCCAGCAGCGCGTGGCCGAGCTCTCGGCGGCGGTGGACGGCGCGGCGGCCGTGCTCCAGCAGCGCGAGGCCCAGGTGCACGCCTCGTACCGGCGAGATCTGGTCAAGTACCAGCCGCCGGTGCCGGGCAACGCCCTGGTCGTCTGGCGCCCCGCGCCGAAGCGGCAGAGCGACTGACGCCCGCGCCGGCTTCGTCCGCGTACCCGAACGCACAGGCCCCGCCCGGGATCCCCGGGCGGGGCCTGCGCGCTGCGGTGCGGTTCAGTCGCCCTCGTCCTCGAGGATCCCGGAGCGGGCGATGAGGAAGCCGAGCTGGGCGCGGCTGCCGCTGCCGAGGGTGCTGGCGAGCTTCGCGATGTGCGCGCGGCAGGTGCGTACGTTCATGCCCAGCCGGCGGGCGATGGCCTCGTCCACGTGGCCCTCGATGAGGAGCTGCGCGATGGTGCGCTGCACGCCCGAGATGCCGCCGCGGGTGTGCTGGTACGTGACCTCCTCCTGGAGGGGCACGGCGCGGTGCCACAGCTGCTCGAACACCTTGATGAGGTAGTCGACGAGCCCCGGGTGGCGCAGCTCCAGGGCGACCTGGCGGTCGTCGCTGGCCGGGATGAAGGCGACCGTCCGGTCGAAGATGATGAGGCGCTCGAAGAGCTCCTCCAGCGTGCGCACCTCGACCTTGCCCGCCTTGAGGAGGTCGACGTACGCGAGCGTGCCGCGGCTGTGCCGGACGGTGTGCTGGTAGAGGGTCCGGATCCGGACACCGCGGTCGGTCAGCGGCTGGTCGCGCTCCAGGGCCTCCGTGAGCTCGAGGCTGGGGCGGGCGCCGCCGGGCTGGATGGTGAGCATCTCGGTGTGGCACTCGGCCGTGGCGAGGTTGAGGGCCGCGTTGATGGGGTCGAAGCCTTCGAGCACGGTGATGGCGTGGGTGCTCGCCGGATTCTGCGCACTGATGGCGAGAAACGGCTCGAAAGCCTCGGACAGTTCGAGGGAATCCCGGCGCCTGTCGCGGATCTCCCGTTCGATCGGATGCAGCCGCTGTGCGAGTGCCACCGCCGGTGGAACCGGACGGAGCGAATTGGCGTCATCAGGGTCTGGCTGCAACAACGCCAGATCGAGCAGGCAGGGTGCCGTTTTGACGTCCCCACGTGCGATACGTCCGGTCCGCAGCGCGCTCGTGTAGAGCCGCGCCCCCTCGCTGCACAGCTCCGTGACCGAGTGGGGATGTGTCGCTTTTGTTCTGTTTATGGTCAAATCTCCACCCCCCAGGGTCCTGAACATGCAAGAACATGATGCATCGTCCCTGTGGCAGTGATGTGCCTGAATGAGCCATCGTCTGACAGGCGGGGGAGAGGATTTCATCAAGTGAGGACGAAGCCGACCATGAACAAGAGAATGCTTCGCTCGGCGCTTGCCACCGTCATCTTCTCGGCTGTGGCCGGTCTGGGACTTGCCGGGGTCACCCTGGGGGGCGCCGAAGGGGGTGCCGCAGGCCTCCAGGCGGCACCGCTCGAGGACAGCGGATGGCGCGCGGCACCGATGGACAGCGGATGGCGCTCGGCCCCCGTCGACGCCGATGCCGGCACCCTTGCTGTGGAGACCGCGGTATGACCCCCGACGACCGCGGATTCCGTCGCGAAATGGCCTCTGCCTACCGCTCCGGCTGGCAGTTCATCGATCTCGCCACGGCCATCCCCCACCCTGGCGACTCGTTGATGGTCACCCTGTTCGGACAGCCCATCGTCATCACGCGCGAGGAGGACGAGGACGTCCGGGCGTACCGGTGCCTGCGCCGCCCCCGCGGCGCGCCGCAGCCCGTCCGCTGCGAGGTGCGCTACGGAATGGTCTTCGTCAACCTTGATCAGCGCGACCACCAGCTCTTCGAACCCGATATCACCACCGCCACCCCCCGCAGTGCCTGAAGCGATTCCCCCGTCGTTGCAGATCGCTCCAGGTGCTTCCCCCACACAACGGCGCCATCGTGGACCTGACCACGATGGCGCCGTTGTGATGTCCGCGTCCAGTCCTTGAACCGGACAAGGTGAAAGCTGAACTGTTTCCGCGTCCGTGCGGGCTCGGGTGCCTGCGTCGGTTCAGGCGCGGCCCATCGCCCGGTCGAGGGCGATCTCCATGACGACCCGGTCCGGGTTGGGCGAGGGCGTCCGTCCGTAGCGCTCCGCGTAGCGCGCCACCGCCTCGGCGACCGAGGCCTCGTCCGTACGGATCACCGCGTGCCCCTCCAGCGTCGCCCAGCGGCGTCCCGCCATCTGGCACACCGCCACCCGGGCCGGGCCCTGAGCCGTCCCCTGGGCCGCCAGCACGTTGCGGATCTTCTTGCTGTTCTTGTTGCTGATCACCCGGGCCAGGCCGGCCTCCGGGTCGTACGTGACGCCCACCGGCACCATGTGCGGGGTCCCGTCGGGGCGCGGGGTGGTCAGCGTGCAGACGTGCCGCTCCCGCCAGAAGGCGAGGTACTCGGGCGTCGGGTTGAGTACGTCAAGAGCCATGGCCCGAGGGTACGGGAGGGCGCCGAATTCGCCCTTGAGTGGAATAGACTCAACTTTGCGCACGCTGCCATAGTCAAAGCGCGAGACTCGAAGCAACGAGACTCGAAGAGCGGGACTCAAGCCCGTGCCCGACCTGTCTGAGAGGAGAAGTCGCACGTGGATGCCGAGCTGACCAACAAGAGCCGGGACGCCCTGAACGCGGCCACCAGCCGGGCCGTGAAGGACGGCCACGCGGACCTGACCCCGGCGCACCTGCTGCTGGCCCTGCTCGCCGGCGAGGACAACGAGAACATCACCGACCTCCTCGCGGCCACCGAGGCCGACCAGGCGGCGGTCCGGGGCGGCGCCGAGCGGCTGCTGGCGGCCCTGCCCAGCGTCACGGGCTCCACGGTCGCGCCCCCGCAGCCCACCCGCGAGCTGCTCGCCGTACTCGCGGAGGCCGACCAGCAGGCCGGGAAGCTCGGCGACGAATACCTCTCCACCGAACACCTCCTCATCGCCATCGCCGCCAAGGGCGGCGCGGCCGGTGAGGTCCTTTCCACCCAGGGCGCGACGGCGAAGAAGCTGCTGGACGCCTTCGAGAACGCACGAGGAGGACGGCGGGTGACCACCCCCGACCCCGAGGGTCAGTACAAGGCCCTCGAGAAGTTCGGCACGGACTTCACGGCGGCCGCGCGTGAGGGCAAGCTCGACCCCGTCATCGGCCGCGACCAGGAGATCCGGCGCGTCGTCCAGGTCCTGTCGCGCCGTACGAAGAACAACCCGGTGCTCATCGGCGAGCCCGGCGTCGGCAAGACGGCCGTCGTCGAGGGCCTCGCGCAGCGCATCGTGAAGGGCGACGTCCCCGAGTCCCTCAAGAACAAGCGGCTGGTCTCCCTCGACCTCGGCGCGATGGTCGCGGGCGCGAAGTACCGCGGCGAGTTCGAGGAGCGGCTGAAGACGGTCCTCGCCGAGATCAAGTCCAGCGACGGCCAGATCATCACCTTCATCGACGAGCTGCACACCGTCGTCGGCGCTGGCGCCGGCGGCGATTCCGCCATGGACGCGGGCAACATGCTCAAGCCCATGCTGGCCCGCGGCGAGCTGCGGATGGTCGGCGCGACCACGCTCGACGAGTACCGCGAGCGGATCGAGAAGGACCCGGCGCTGGAGCGGCGCTTCCAGCAAGTGCTGGTCGCCGAGCCGTCCGTCGAGGACACCATCGCGATCCTGCGCGGGCTCAAGGGACGCTACGAGGCCCACCACAAGGTCGTCATCAACGACAGCGCCCTGGTGGCCGCCGCGACCCTCTCCGACCGGTACATCACCTCCCGCTTCCTGCCCGACAAGGCCATCGACCTGGTCGACGAGGCCGCGTCCCGGCTGCGCATGGAGATCGACTCCTCGCCGCTGGAGATCGACGAGCTCCAGCGCTCGGTCGACCGGCTGCGGATGGAGGAGCTGGCGCTGAAGAACGAGTCCGACCCGGCCTCGATCGAGCGCCTGGAGAAGATCCGCAAGGACCTCGCGGACAAGGAGGAGGACCTGCGGGGCCTGACCGCCCGCTGGGAGAAGGAGAAGCAGTCCCTCAACCGCGTCGGCGAGCTCAAGGAGCGCCTCGACGACCTGCGCGGCCAGGCCGAGCGCGCACAGCGCGACGGCGACTTCGACACCGCCTCCAAGCTGCTCTACGGGGAGATCCCGACCCTCGAACGCGAGCTGGCGGAGGCCACCGAGGAGGAGGAAGAGGCCTCCAAGACCGGAACCTCCAAGGGCACGATGGTCAAGGACGAGGTCGGCCCCGACGACATCGCGGACGTGGTGGGCGCCTGGACGGGCATCCCGGCGGGCCGGCTCCTCGAAGGGGAGACGCAGAAGCTGCTGCGCATGGAGGACGAGCTGGGCCGCCGCCTGATCGGCCAGGGCGAGGCCGTACGGGCCGTCTCGGACGCCGTACGCCGCACCCGGGCCGGAATCGCGGACCCGGACCGCCCGACCGGCTCGTTCCTCTTCCTGGGCCCGACGGGCGTGGGCAAGACGGAGCTGGCCAAGGCCCTCGCGGACTTCCTCTTCGACGACGAGCGGGCCATGGTCCGCATCGACATGTCGGAGTACTCGGAGAAGCACAGCGTGGCCCGCCTGGTCGGCGCCCCGCCCGGGTACGTCGGCTACGAGGAGGGCGGCCAGCTCACCGAGGCCGTGCGCCGCCGCCCGTACTCCGTGGTGCTCCTGGACGAGGTGGAGAAGGCCCACCCCGAGGTCTTCGACATCCTGCTCCAGGTCCTGGACGACGGCCGCCTCACGGACGGCCAGGGCCGCACCGTGGACTTCCGCAACACGATCCTGATCCTGACCTCGAACCTGGGCAGCCAGTTCCTGATGGACCCCTCGACCTCGGCGCAGGAGAAGCGCGACCGGGTGCTGGACGTGGTCCGCGCCTCCTTCAAGCCGGAGTTCCTCAACCGCCTCGACGACCTGGTGGTCTTCTCCGCGCTGACGAAGGACGAGCTGGCCCACATCGCCGAGCTCCAGATCGGCAGCCTCGCCAAGCGCCTGGCGCAGCGCCGCCTGACCCTGGACGTCACCCCCGACGCCCTGGCCTGGCTGGCGGACAGGGGCAACGACCCGGCGTACGGCGCCCGCCCGCTGCGCCGCCTGATCCAGACGGCGATCGGCGACCGCCTGGCCAAGGAGATCCTGGCGGGCGAGGTCCGCGACGGCGACACGGTCCGCGTCGACGTGGCCGGCGAGGACCTCATCGTCGGCAAGGCCCTCTGAGACCCTCTGACAAGCCCTGGTGCGCTCCGGCCGCACGAGGGGGGCCAGGGCCCCCCTCGTGCGGCCGGGCCCTCACGCGTCGTGCGCGACGAACCGGACGCTGCTTGCGCCCGTGCTCCTGCCTCTGCGGGAAGGCGGCGGCCAGCCACGCGTCCAGCCCGCTCCGGTCCATCCGGAACGGCTCGCGCGGGCGAACTCCATGGCCTGCGCGCAGGCGATCGCCGTACCGGTGCTCCCGGGGCCGTCCGCGGCGTCGTCGCCCCAGTGGCCCATCGCCCACCACAGCCACACCGCACCGGCGACGCCGATGATCAGCGGTGCGGCCGGCACCGCGACCGCGAGCCCGCGTATGCCGCCCCGCCCCGCCATGGGTCCCCGTCTTCCACCGCGTCGGCGGCCCACTCCTTGTCCGCCCTGCGCGGATCGTAGCGGCCGGGGGTGGACAGGGGGTGGGAGCCATGGGGGAGGATGACATCATCCGCACGAAGGGAAATCACGGTGAGCATCGACCCGGCCTCGATTCCGAACTTCGGAGGGCAGCAGCCCGATCCGCAGGCCACAGGACCGGCGGGCCCCGTCGTCCCCGACCAGGATCTGGTCAAGCAGCTGCTGGAGCAGATGGAGCTCAAGTACGTCGTCGACGACGAGGGTGACCTCGCGGCGCCGTGGGAGGAGTTCCGTACGTACTTCATGTTCCGCGGCGAGGACGAGCAGCAGGTCTTCTCGGTGCGGACCTTCTACGACCGTCCGCACGCGATCGAGGACAAGCCCCAGCTCCTCGAGTCGATCGACGACTGGAACCGCCGCACCCTGTGGCCGAAGGTCTACAGCCACACGCACGACGACGGCTCCGTCCGCCTGATCGGCGAGGCGCAGATGCTGATCGGCACCGGCGTCAACCTGGAGCACTTCGTTTCCTCCACGGTCAGCTGGGTCCGTGCCTCCATCGAGTTCGACAAGTGGCTCGTGGAGCAGCTCGGACTGGAGAAGGAGATCGACTCCACCGACGGTGACGACAAGGACGGGGACGACGACAACTAGTCGTCGCCACCCGTCACAGCGGCACGCGGGCGATCAGCAGCAGGTACAGCCCGTAGCCGTACGAGAGCCCGGCCAGCCCCGCGGTCACCACGACCGCGGAGCGCGGCCGGGCTCGCGCCATTGCGGCGGCGACCGGCAGGAGCAGCGGGAACCCCGGCAGCAGGAAGCGCGGCTTCGACTCGAAGTAGCCGGCCCCGCCGTAGGTGATCAGCAGCAGTACGGCGGTGTACACGAGCAGCGCCGGAGGCATCCGGTCGAGCAGCAGGAGCACCGCCAGGAGCCCGGCCGCGGCCAGCACGGCCACGGTCACGACGGTGGCGAGCGGTACGTGCCCGCCGGTCAGGACCCGCCAGACGGTGCCCGTCGTGTACGAGCCGAAGTCGAAGCGGGAGCCCCAGCGCCGCTGCACGGTGAAGTACCCGGCCGGATCCCCGATGCGTATCCCGACGGCCGTGACGTACGCCGCCCAGCCCGCCGGGGCCAGCAGCGCGGCCGCCCACACCTCGGGCGCGCGGGACCTGCGGACGAGCAGCGCGTGCAGGGCCAGGGCGGACACGGCGGCGGCGACGGCGATCCCGGTCGGGCGGGTCAGTCCGGCGAGAACGGCGAGGCCCGTGGCCCACACCCAGCGCCCGCGCAGTACGGCGTACAGGGCCCACGCGGCGAGCGCGGCCAGCAGCGGCTCGGTGTAGGCGAGGGTGAGCACCACCGCGTACGGGGTCGCCGCCCACAGCGCCACCAGCAGCACCCCGGCGCGCGGGCCGAGCACCAGCTCCCCGACCCGGTACACCCCGAGGGCGGCCACCGCCGCGGCGGTCCAGGCGACGAACAGCCCGGCCCAGGGGGTGGCCCCGGCCAGCCGGACGAGCAGCGGGTACAGCGGGAAGAAGGCGTAGTCGCTCTGCACCAGCCCCGACCCGGCCCACATCTGGGTGCGGCCGTAGCCGTGCACGGCGATCCCGAGGTACCAGACGGAGTCCCAGGAGTGCCCGAGCACGCGTACGGGGCTCCGGCCGGCCCACCACGCCCCGACGGTGAGCACCAGGGCCCCGCCGGCCCGGACGGCGGCGAACACCCCGAGCGCGACGAGGGCGGCGGGCACCCTGCCGGTCCGGAGCTGCTGCGGCCGCACGGAAACCGACGCACTGCCCGTCGCCGTCATGAACCCCGTCTTTCCCGCGCTGCGTGCGTACGCCCATCCCGACGAGGAGAGCCTCGGGCACCCTAAAGCTCACCACCTGCCCGCGGGCGTGAATGCCCCCGGAATCTCCGGTGAAATCAGCCCGGCCCGCAGGCGTCCCCGCGATGAGCGCCCCGCTCAGAGCCGCCGCAGGCGCGCGGCGGCCTC
Source organism: Streptomyces sp. NPDC002209 (assembly GCF_042890265.1). Taxonomy (NCBI): domain Bacteria; kingdom Bacillati; phylum Actinomycetota; class Actinomycetes; order Kitasatosporales; family Streptomycetaceae; genus Streptomyces; species Streptomyces sp. NPDC002209. Next base: position 37,469 of record NZ_JBIARX010000028.1, read on the forward strand.
TTCGAGGACCTCGTCCTTCTTGCAGAAGGCCCAGCGGACCTGGGTGGCTCCTGCCGACCGGTGGTCGTAGAAGACCTGGTTCGGGATGGCGACGACACCGCAGCGTTCCGGGAGCGCACGGCAGAAGGCGAGGCCGTCCTTCTCGCCGAGCGGGGTGATGTCGGTGGTGATGAAGTACGTGCCCCGGGGGCGGAAGACCTCGAAGCCGGCCGCCGTGAGGCCGTCGGCGAGGATGTCGCGCTTGGCGGCCAGGTCGGCGCGGAAGCCCTCGTAGTAGCTGTCGGGGAGGTTGAGGGCCTCGGCGATGGCGTACTGGAAGGGGCCCGAGGAGACGTACGTCAGGAACTGCTTCGCCGAGCGGACCGCCGAGACGAGCTCCGGCGGGGCGGTGATCCAGCCGACCTTCCAGCCCGTGAAGGAGAACGTCTTGCCGGCGGAGCTGATGGTGACCGTGCGCTCGCGCATGCCGGGCAGCGAGGCCAGCGGGACGTGGGCGCCCTCGAAGACGAGGTGCTCGTAGACCTCGTCCGTGACGACGAGGAGGTTGCGCTCCACCGCCAGCTCCGCGATCGCCGCGAGCTCGGCCGGGGTCAGGACCGTGCCCGTCGGGTTGTGCGGGGTGTTCAGCAGGAGCAGCCGGGTACGCGGGGTGACCGCGGCCCGCAGTTCGTCGAGGTCGAGGGTGAAGGCTCCGGCGTCCGGGCGCAGGGTGACCGGCACGCGGGTGGCGCCGGCCATCGCGATGCAGGCCGCGTACGAGTCGTAGTACGGCTCCAGGGCGATGACCTCGTCGCCCGGTTCGAGCAGGGCGAGCAGCGAGGCGGCGATGGCCTCCGTCGCGCCGGCGGTGACCAGCACCTCCGTGTCCGGGTCGTGGGCCAGGCCGTAGAACCGCTGCTGGTGCTCGGCGATCGCGGTGCGCAGCTCCGGGATGCCGGGGCCGGGCGGGTACTGGTTGCCCAGGCCCGAGAGCACGGCGCGGGAGGCGGCCTCGGCGATCTCGGCGGGGCCGTCCGTGTCGGGGAAGCCCTGGCCGAGGTTGATCGACCCGGTGCGGGCGGCCAGGGCCGACATCTCCGCGAAGATCGTCGTGCCGAAGGAGGCCAGGCGGCGGTTCAGGAGGGGGCGGCTGCCGCCCACAGGTGCGCTCATGGGCGCCATCCTGCGGGGAACCTCTGGACTTGCTCAAGTGTGCTTTGGCCCGGGTGGCGTGCGGGCATCCCCCCTTCACACCCCGGGGGACCGGGGCGCTGAACGTGAACGGGGGTTGGGTGTCATGTCTGTCTTCGGTTTGGGGTTCGTGGCGCTGGTCGTCCTGGGCTTCGTGCTCCTGGTGCGGAAGGTGGTCCGCGCCTGGACCGGCTCCGGTTCCGGCTCCCGCTCGTCGTGGTGGGCGAACGGCAGCGGGTCCTCCAGCTCGTGCGGGGGCGGCTCGTCCTGCGGTTCCTCGTCCTCCTGCGGTTCCTCCTCGTCGTGCGGAGGAGGATCGTCCTCCTGCGGCGGCGGAGGTTGCGGTTCCAGCTGACACGGGGCAGCTGGCGCCGCGTGCGTCGGGGCGCCCGGCGGTGCTAACTGCCGTCGGGCGCCCTCATGTTCGGGCTCCCCGGCCGGCCGTGGTGCGACGCGCGGGACGCCCGTGGTTGAACACGTGAACTGTGTAGCCCCCGGGGGGATGTAAACCCAATCAAGTTGGGTAAAAACGCTGTGAGTGCCGTGCCTTTCATGATTCCCTCGGTTGAGTAGACCAGTCCTCGGACCTCCCTGGACTTCCTGTGGACCCGTGCCGGTGTCCCCCCACCCGTTGACTACCGCTGGCGGGCCCCGGCCCATCTCCCTCGCGCGTTTGCGGAGCCGACTCATGCTCACGACCCTCCAGACCACCTACACCGACACGCGTGCCGCCGACCTCGCCTGGGCCCTGGGTCGGGACCGACTGCCCGCCCTGGCCGTACTGAACCTCGAACTGGCGGGCGCGAAGGTGGAGTTGCGCCTGCTCGGCGCCTCGCACCAGGTGCTCCTGGAGGAGGGCCGGGTGCTCTGCTCGGAGACGGTCGCCTGCATGCCCGGCAGCAGCACGCCGCTGCCGCTCGGCGTGGCCAAGCGGATGGGGGGCTGGGAGTACGAGTTCGCCGCGCGGGTCGAGACCCTGTCGCAGGGCTCCTTCGCGGGGCGTGCGCAGGAGCTGCTGGCGCTGGTCGCGGATCACCCGAACGGATTGGCCGGAACCTTTCCCGGCAGCCCGCACGCCTTCACCGCCCTGCTCGCGCAGCGCCACGAGGGGCAGGTGCGCTGGCGGACCTGGCACGCGTACCCGCAGGAAGGCCAGTTGGTGGCCACTCGTACGAGGGTCGGTGTGCGCACGGGCGCACCCGCGGGCGCCGTGGAGTCCGCCGCACGGTAGTGCGGGACTGGGCTGGGAGTTCCGGGGCGCGTGCGCCGCGTGCGTCCCCACATGGTTGCGCCAACTGGCTGGAACGGCAGGTCACTTGCACCCATGTGGGTGACGGGATGCGAGTGTGCGGTGACGTACCGTTCGCTTCATGATCGACCGTTCCGTCCCGCGCCGGGTGCTCCCGGCTCCGGAGCCGCGGGGCGTGGCGGCCCTCCCGGCCGCCCTGCCCGTACGGCCCCGGACCGGCCGACTCCTCGTCCTGGCCACCGTGTTCGTCTGTGCCGCCTGCGGGCTCGTGTACGAACTGGAGCTGCTCGCCCTCGGCTCCTACCTCATCGGCGATTCCGTCACCCAGGCGTCCGTCGTGCTGTCCGTCATGGTCTTCGCGATGGGGGTCGGTTCCCTGCTGGCCAAACGGCTGCGCAGGCGGCCCGCGTTCGGATTCGCCGTCATCGAGGCGGGCCTGGCCCTGCTCGGCGGGCTCTCGGCGATAGCGCTGTACGCGAGCTTCGCGTGGCTGGGCGAGTCCCGGCCCGCCCTCGTGGCCTTCTCCTTCGCGATCGGCGTGCTCATCGGCGCCGAGATCCCGCTGCTGATGGTCCTCATCCAGCGGATCCGCAGGCAGGACGCGGGCGGCGCCGTCGCCGACCTGTTCGCCGCCGACTACGTGGGCGCCCTGGTCGGCGGGCTGGCCTTCCCGTTCCTGCTGCTGCCCGTGCTCGGCCAGCTCACCGGCGCCATGCTGACGGGGACGGTCAACGCGGTCGTCGGCGCGGGCCTCGTCCTGTGGCTGTTCCGCCGTGACCTGAGCAGGCGCTCGCGCTGGCTGCTGATCACGGCGAACGTCACCGTGCTGGCGGTCCTCGCCTGCGCGACGGTCCTCGCCGACGACTTCGAGCGGGTCGCCCGGCGCGCCGTCTACGGCGCAGAGGTCCGGGTCGCGCAGCAGACCGGCGTCCAGGAGCTCGTGCTGACCGGTCCCGCCACCGGCTCCCCGCGCTCCCTCGACCTGTTCCTCGACGGCCGGCTGCGGGTCAGCGGCTACGACGAGTACCGCTACCACGAGGCCCTCGTGCACCCCGCGATGACCGGCCCGCACGCCCGGGTGCTGGTCCTCGGCGGCGGCGACGGGCTCGCCGCGCGCGAGGTGCTGCGCTACCGCGACGTCACCTCCGTCACCGTCGTCGAGCTCGACCCCGGCGTGGTCCGGCTCGCCCGCACCGACCCGATGCTGTCGGCGCTCAACGGCCGGGTGTACGAGGACCCGCGCCTCGGGGTCGTCACCCAGGACGCGTTCCGCTGGCTGCGGGGGCCCGCCGCCCGGGACCGGTACGACGTCATCGTCTCCGACCTCCCCGACCCGGGCATCACGCCCAGCACGAAGCTGTACTCGCAGGAGTTCTACGGGCTCGCCGCCCGGGCGCTGCGCCCCGGCGGGCGGCTCGCCGTACACGCCGGGCCGCTGGTCACGCGCCCGCGCACGTACTGGACGGTCGAGGCCACCCTGCGCGCGGCCGGCCTGCACACCGCTCCCTACAGCGCGGGCGGCCGGCTCTCCGGCTTCGCCGCCGGCCCCGACCGCAGCCTCGGCACGACCGGCGGGCCGCCGCAGGACTGGGGCTTGGTACTGGCCGGCCGGGACCGGGTCCCCGAGCTGCGCGTGGGCCGCGACACGCCGGGGCTGCGCTCGCTGTCCACGCAGTCCCTGCAGGACGCCGCGCGCGATGCGGAGCGCACCCGGGTGGCGGGCCTGCCGCCCTCGACGCTCCCGCACCCGCGGTATTCGTAAGCGCCGGACCGGGTGCGGGAGGGTCTCTCGTCGGTAGGCTCGACCACATGGAGCATCAGGTGTTCGTTCCGGTACCGGCAGACGATCTGCGCGCCGTGCTGCGCGACCCCGCCCGGGTGGCCCGCTGCGTCCCCGGGCTCCAGCAGGACGCCGACGCGGCGTCCGGGCCCGTGTCGGGGCGCCTCAAACTGCGGGTCGGCGGGAACACCGTCACCTACCGCGGGGCCCTGTCCGTCACCGAACGGGATCCGTACGTCTTCACCGTGGCCGGTGAGGGCACGGAGATCCGCGGCAGCGGGACCGTCAAGCTGTCGCTGGCGCTGCTGCTGACCCCGGTGGACGACGGGACCCGGCTGGGGTTCACCGCCGAGGCCGCCGCCGACGGGCGCGCCGCCGCCTTCCCGCCGGAAGCCACCGCGACCGCCGTCCAGCGGCTCCTGGAGCGGGCCGCCGAACAGCTCGCGGCGCTGGCGGGCGAAGCGGCGGAGCCGGTCACCGACGTCATCGCCGAGGCCGAGGAGGCGGAAGGCGACGTACCCGACGGGGAGGACGGCGGCGTCACGGAGGTCACGGCATCCGTCTTCGACACCGACGTGCCGCCCCCGTCCCTGGACCCGTTCATGGACGGCGACTTCGAGGGCCTCCCGGACTTCGGCCGGATCGGGGAGGGCGGCGAGATCGGGGAGAGCGGGGAGAGCGGGGGGATCGACGGGTTCGGTGCTGCCGCGCAGCCCCCCGCCGAGGCCGCCCACGCCCGCCGCACCATGATCGGCCGAAGCGCCGAGGAGGTGGACCACGCACCCCCGCGCGGCCGCTACGCCCCGGTCCCGGCCCCCGCGGCCGCCGGCGCCGGCGCGAACCTGCGCTGGATCGCCCCGGCCGCCGCCCTGGCGCTGGCCTCGGCGGTCGTGGTCGGCCGAGCCCTGCGCCGCCGCCGCTGACGCCCCGCCAGGGGTGTCCTGTGGATCATGCCGGGTTGGATCCCCACGACACCCCCTAGAGTCGGCGGCATGAGTACGCAACTGAGCGCAGGCGGCGCCGAGGTGACCGTCGACCAGGAGAACGGCTGCCGGATCAGCAGCCTGCGCATCGACGGCACGGAGCTGTTGCGCCAAGGCCCCCACTACGGATGCTTTCCGATGGTGCCGTGGTGCGGGCGCACGGCGAACGGGCAGTTCCGGGACGGGGCCGTCGTCCACCAGCTGCCGGCCAACCATCCGCCGCACGCCATCCACGGCCTCGGCCGCGACGCGTCCTGGCGCCCCGCCCGCGTCACCGCCACCGACGCGGCGTTCACGTACGACCTCGCCGAGCCCTGGCCGTACCCGGGCCGGGTCACGCAGATCGTCGAGCTGGGCCCCGACTCGCTGACCCTCACCCTGGGCGTCGAGACGTACGGGGACTCCTTTCCGGCCCAGGCGGGCTGGCACCCCTGGTTCCACCGCAACCTCGGCACCGGCGGCGAGGATGTGCGCCTCGACTTCGCACCCGCCTGGCAGGAGGAGCGCGGCGCCGACCACCTGCCCACCGGCAAGCGCATCGACCCCCTGCCCGGCCCCTGGGACGACTGCTTCGGCATGCCGGACGGCGTCGAGGCGACCCTGACCTGGCCCGGCGCACTCGAACTGAAGATCACCAGCCGGGCGGAATGGGTCGTCGTGTACGACGAGCAGCCCGAGGCCGTCTGCGTGGAGCCGCAGTCCGGCCCGCCGAACGGGCTGAACACCCTGCCGCGCCTGGTCAGCCCCGTGGACCCGCTGGAGATCTCCACGACGTGGACCTGGCGGCGGCTCTCGTAGCACCGGCGCCCAATTAAGCTCGGGGTCATGAGTGATGTACGCGATGCGCTTCTGCAGCAGATCAAGGACAAGGCCGTCGTGCACGGCAAGGTGACCCTCTCCTCCGGCAAGGAGGCCGACTACTACATCGACCTCCGCCGGATCACCCTGGACGGCGAGGCTGCCCCGATGGTCGGCCAGGTCATGCTCGACCTGACCGCCGACCTGGACTTCGACTGCGTCGGCGGTCTGACCCTGGGCGCCGACCCGGTCGCGACCTCGATGCTCCACGCCTCCGCCGCGCGCGGCGGCCGCCTCGACGCCTTCGTCGTCCGCAAGGCGCAGAAGGCCCACGGCATGCAGCGCCGCATCGAGGGCACCGACGTGAAGGGCAAGCGCTGCCTGGTCGTCGAGGACACCTCGACCACCGGCGGGTCCCCGCTGACCGCCGTCGAGGCCGTCCGCGAGGCCGGCGGCGAGGTCGTCGCCGTCGCCACGATCGTGGACCGCGGGGCCGCGGACGCCATCGCCGCAGCGGGACTGCCCTACCTCACCGGCTACCAGCTCGCCGACCTCGACCTGGCCTGATCCCGCCCGATCTCGCCCGATCTCGCATTCTGGCCCCCCGGAGAACTGATGACTCAGCTCCCCGGGGCTCCGGGCACAGGTCCTGACCTGCTCTTTCCCGACCGGGCCCGATGTTTCACGTGAAACGGTCCGGTCGGCACGGGTGGAGTGTCGCGCGGAGTCTGGAAAGATGAGCCCGACGGTTACGTCGCCCCCAGGTCAGGGCCAGCAATCGCACACTCCCCGCACATCCAAGGAGCGGACAGATGCCCATCGCAACCCCCGAGGTCTACAACGAGATGCTCGACCGGGCGAAGGCAGGCAAGTTTGCCTACCCGGCGATCAACGTGACCTCGACCCAGACCCTGCACGCTGCACTGCGCGGCTTCGCGGAGGCGGAGAGCGACGGCATCATCCAGATCTCCACCGGTGGTGCGGAGTTCCTGGGTGGCCAGTACAAGAAGGACATGGTCACGGGTGCGGTCGCCCTGGCCGAGTTCGCGCACATCGTGGCGGCGAAGTACGACGTCACCGTCGCGCTGCACACCGACCACTGCCCCAAGGACAAGCTGGACGGTTACGTCCGCCCGCTGCTCGAGGTCTCCGCCGAGCGCGTGGCCAAGGGTCTGAACCCGCTCTTCCAGTCGCACATGTGGGACGGCTCCGCCGAGACCCTGGCCGACAACCTGGCGATCGGTCAGGAGCTGCTCGCCAAGGCCGCCGCCGCGAAGATCATCCTCGAGGTCGAGATCACCCCGACCGGCGGCGAGGAGGACGGCGTCACCCACGAGATCAACGACGAGCTGTACACCACCGTCGACGACGCGATCCGCACCGCCGAGGCCCTGGGCCTGGGCGAGAAGGGCCGCTACCTGCTGGCCGCCTCCTTCGGCAACGTGCACGGCGTCTACAAGCCGGGCAACGTCGTCCTGCGCCCCGAGCTGCTGAAGGACCTGCAGCAGGGTGTCGGCGAGAAGTACGGCAAGACCAGCCCGTTCGACTTCGTCTTCCACGGCGGCTCCGGCTCCTCCGAGCAGGAGATCGCCACCGCGCTGGAGAACGGCGTCGTGAAGATGAACCTCGACACCGACACCCAGTACGCCTTCACCCGCCCGGTTGCGGACCACATGTTCCGCAACTACGACGGTGTCCTGAAGGTCGACGGCGAGGTCGGCAAGAAGTCCACCTACGACCCGCGCACCTGGGGCAAGCTCGCCGAGGCGAGCATGGCCAAGCGCGTCACCGAGGCGTGCGCGAACCTGCGCTCGACCGGTACGAAGCTGAAGTAGCACCCGCTCCACCCGCTGTGCCGAAGGGCCCGGCCCGCCGTACCGAAACGGCGGGCCGGGCCCTTCGTCGCCCGGCCGGGGCGGCCGGGGCCGGGTCAGCGGGCCGCCAGGGCGGGGTGCGGGCGGGGACGGCGCAGCAGGCTGTGCCGGCCGGGAACCGGGGGCGCCATCGGCTCCAGGCTGCGGGCCGCGTGGGCCACCGACGCGAGGGTCACGTGCCGGTGCCAGCCCGGCAGGGAGCGGCCGGAGAAGTCCCGGAGCCCGATCTCCTGCACGCTGAGGCCGGCCGCCGCCGACACCCGGTGCGCCGTCTTCGTCATCCGCACCAGCGCCCCCGGATCCGTCCGCACCATGTCCGTGACCCACAGCTGCGTCGGCAGCCGCCGGGCCGACTCCCACTCGCCGAACAGCAGCACCTCGCGCCGCCGCCCGGGCGCCGGATCCGGCACCATCACCCGCACCGCCGCCACCAGCGACGTCCGCCGCGCCCCCGGAGCGTCGGGAGCCGCCCACTCCACCGGCATCCGCAGCCCCCTGACGTTCTGCAGGATGTCCCGCGCGGCGAGCGTCCCCGCGCCGAAGCCCGGCAGCCGAGGGTCGGTCACCAGCAGTCGCGCCTCGGGGCTGATCCGCCCCACCACCGGCACCCGCGCCCCGGCGAACCGGTTCAGGGTGGCCCGCGTCGCGATGTCCCGGATGTCCAGCACCACCGGCCGCGGCGCCAGGCCCGACTCCCGCAGGGTGTCGAGCACGCCCGTCACCGCGCACTCCTCGTAGCCCTCGTACGACTCGGTCTGCGCGGCCTCCGGCTCCTCGCCGAGGAACAGCCGCCAGCCCACCGGCGTGACCACCCCCGGCGACGTGAACCACATCCCGAACGCCTGCTGCCCGCGGAACATCTGGCCCCGGTGCGGGTCGAAGCGGTGCCCCGCCCCCACCGAGTGCTCCCCGCCCTTCGGGATCGCCATCGGCTGCGCGACCCACACGTTGAGCGGAGCCGCCTGCCCCAGGTACTGCGCCAGGGCCGCGCGGATCGGCTGCCAGTCCCACGTCGACGCGGCGATGAAGTGGTGCAGGCTCTGCTCCGCCGCCGTGGCGCCGGCCCCCGCCCCCAGCTGCTGCGCGATGTTGCGGATCGACTTGCGGCCCTCCGCCGCGAGCAGCCCGCGTACGTACTGCCGTCCCCGCTCCCGCTGGTCCTTGCGCCGCAGAGAGGTGAACACCGCCGCGCACAGCTCCTCGACGGCCTCGTCCGCGAGCTTCCGTCGTCCCGCCCGGACGCCCTGGTACGTGCTGCTGTTCGCGCTGCTGATGCTGGTGTTCACGACTCCCCCTTCGTCGATGGCCCTCCTACCGTCCGCCCGGGGCCCCCTCGCCGGGGAGGTGCGCCGGGCACACGACTGGGCCGACTGGTGGTGGGGCGCCCACCACCCCTCACCCACGGCAGCCGCAGCGGTGGCTGGACCACCGCCGGTACGCGCCACCACCGCACCGCACAGGGGCCCGATGCCCCAGACTTGGACCATGTCCATTCACCAGAACCTGCTCGGGGGCCCCGCCCCCACCCACCTCCCCGACGAGCCGGGCCGCGAGGCCCTGGCCGCGGGCACGCCCGCCGTCGAGGTGGCCGCCGCGCACCCGACCTCCTCCCTCGCCTGGGCGACCCTCGCCGACGAGGCGTTCGCCGCCGGCCGCACCGTCGAGTCGTACGCGTACGCCCGTACGGGCTACCACCGCGGCCTCGACGCCCTGCGCCGCGCGGGCTGGAAGGGCCACGGACCGGTGCCGTGGGAGCACGAGCCGAACCGCGGCTTCCTGCGCGCCCTGTACGCCCTGTCCCGTGCGGCCGAGGCGATCGGCGAGAAGGAGGAGTACGAGCGCTGCTCGACCTTCCTGCGCGACTCGTCCGAGACGGCGGCGGACACCCTCGGCGCCTGAACCGCGCGCACGCGTACGCGGTCGGGGCCCTCGCAGCGGGGCCCCGACCGGCCGTAGTGTCCGAAAAGTGACCGTGACCCCGGTCACACCGCGCTGGAGGGAGTCCGGCAACCGGTCCTATGATGCGGGCAGGGGACCGGGGCTCCACTCACCCATCGGAAGGAGCGGACCGCTACCCGGAAGCACGTGTCGAGGAGACAGCGATGTCGAACACCCTTGATGCCTCCGGAGCCGGTTCGGACACCCCGAACCTCGACTTCGCCGGCACGACCCCCTACGAGGACTACGTCCAGGCGGACGTCCTCACCCACCTCCAGCACCTGCGCTCGGACGACCCGGGCGAGATGGTCTTCCTGGTGACGACCCAGGTCATGGAGCTGTGGTTCACGGTCATCGTCCACGAATGGGAGACGGCCGCGAAGGCCCTCCGCGAGGACCGCATCCCCGTCGCGATGGATGCGCTGAAACGATCCCTCCGCGAGCTCGAGGCCCTCAACGCCTCCTGGCGCCCGCTCGCCCAGCTCACCCCGGGCCAGTTCAACGCCTACCGCGCCGCCCTGGGCGAGGGCTCCGGATTCCAGTCGGCGATGTACCGCCGGATGGAGTTCCTGCTCGGCGAGAAGTCGGCCTCCATGCTCGTCCCGCACCGCGGCGCCCCGCGCGTCCACGCGGAGCTGGAGAAGGCCCTCCAGGAGCCCAGCCTCTACGACGAGGTGCTGCGCCTGCTGGCCCGCCGCGGCCTGCCGGTCCCGGCCGCGGTCCTGGACCGCGACCTCTCCCAGCGGTACGAGCCCTCGCCCGAGGTCGAGGCCGTCTGGACCTCCCTGTACGCGGACCCCGACGCCCAGCTCGACCTCCACCGCCTCGGCGAGGTCCTCACGGACGTCGCGGAGCTCGTCTGGCGCTGGCGCAACGACCACCTGGTCGCCACCCGCCGCGCGATGGGCGCCAAGACCGGCACGGGCGGCTCGGCCGGCGTGACCTGGCTCGAGAAGCGCGCCACGAAGAACGTCTTCCCCGAGCTCTGGACGGCGCGAAGCCATGTCTGACGCGAACTTCCCTGCGGACCTGGCCGCCCGCGCCGCAGAGCTGGACACCGCCGACGAGCTCGGCAAGCTCCGCGACCGCTTCACCCTCCCCGACGGCGTCGTCTACCTGGACGGCAACTCCCTCGGCGCCCTGCCGACCGGCGTCGCCCAGCGCATCGCCCAGGTCATCACCCACGAGTGGGGCACCGAGCTCATCCAGTCCTGGAGCAGCGGCACCTGGTGGACCGCCCCCGAGCGGATCGGCGACAAGCTGTCCCCGCTCATCGGCGCCGCCCCCGGCCAGACGGTCGTCGGCGACTCCACCAGCGTCAACCTGTTCAAGGCCCTGGTCGGCGCCGCCCGCCTGGCCCGCCCCGGCCGCACGCAGCTGCTGGTCGACGCGTCCACCTTCCCCACCGACGGCTACATCGCCGAGTCGGCCGCCCGGATGACCGGTCTCACCGTCGTCCCGGTCGACCCGTCCCACGCGGCCGGGGCGATGGGGCAGGACACCGCCGTCGTCCTCCTCAACCACGTCGACTACCGCACCGGCCGCCTCCACGACCTGCCGGCCCTCACCGCGGCGGCCCGCGCCGCCGGGGCCGTCAGCGTCTGGGACCTGTGCCACTCGGCCGGAGCCCTCCCCGTCGACCTCGACGAGCACGGCGTCGACCTCGCGGTCGGCTGTACGTACAAGTACCTGAACGGAGGCCCCGGTTCCCCGGCGTACCTCTACATCTCCGCACGGCACCAGGCCGCCTTCGACTCCCCGCTCCCCGGCTGGAACGGCCACGCGGAACCCTTCGCGATGACCCCGGACTACGCCCCGGCGGCCGGTGCGATACGCGGCCGGGTCGGCACCCCGGACATCCTGTCCATGCTGGCCCTGGAAGCCGCACTCGACGCCTGGGACGGGGTCCCGGTGGAAGCCGTACGGGCCAAGTCCCTCGCCCTGACGGACTTCTTCCTGGAGTGCGTGGCGGCGTACGTCCCGGCCGGCAAGGTCGAATCGGTCACCCCGGCCGAGCACGACCGGCGCGGCAGCCAGGTCTCGCTGCGCACCGAGAACGCCCGTGAGGTCATGGACGACCTGATCTCCCGAGGTGTGATCGGGGACTTCCGTGCCCCGGACGTCCTGCGCTTCGGTTTCACCCCGCTCTACGTCGGTTTCGCCGATGCGGAGCGGGCCGCCCGGACACTGGGTCACATTTTCGGGTGATGTAGGGGAGAAACGTCACGGCAACCGGGCGGGCGGGGCTTCGGCCCCGTCCGCCCCCGCACATTCCGTCCGTAGCCGCCGCCCACCACGGAAGGTTCTGTTCCGGCCTGATACGGTCCCGCTCTGCCGGAACACCAGTCCCACGCGTTACCGAGAGGTCGAGCCGATGACGGACCCCGCAGTCGAACGGGACGCCGCCGAGGCCGCCTCGGCCTTCTCCCACCCGCCGGTCGCCCCCGATGCGACCGGGTCGTACGGGGACCACCCCGACCAGGTGATCGACTTCTACGTCCCGCGCGGCGACACCGAGGCGGGCGCGGCCCCGCTGGTCGTCGTCCTGCACGGCGGTGCGTGGCGGGCCCCCTACGACCGGCACCACATCACCCCGCTCGCGGACTTCCTGGCCCGCCGGGGTTTCGCGGTCGCCAACGTCGAGTACCGGCGCGGCAGTTCCCTGCCCCGCCAGAACGCCGGGGGCCACGTGGCCGGCCGCTGGCCGGAGACCTTCGACGACGTCGCCGCCGCGATGGACGCCCTCCCGGGCCTGGCCTCGGCCCACCTCCCGCAGGCCGACCGCCGCCGTACGGTCATCACCGGCCACTCGGCGGGCGGCCATCTCGCACTGTGGGCGGCCGCCCGGCACGTCCTGCCGCCCGAATCCCCGGCCGCCTGGAGGCTGCCTTCCCCGCCGCCGCTGCGCGGCGTGGTGGCGCTGGCCCCCATCGCGGACTTCGTGGCCGCGGAGGAGTTGGGCGTGTGCGGCGGCGCGTCCGCGCAGCTGCTGGGCGGCGCCGACCAGTGGGCGGAGCGCCTGCCGTTCGCGGACCCGGCGGTCCTGCTGCCGACCGGGATCGCGACGGCCGTCGTGCACGGCCGCGAGGACATCGTGGTCCCGCCGTCGGTGGCCGAGTCGTACGTGGCCGCCGCGGCCAAGGCCGGGGAGACCGTGGGCCTGACCCTGCTGGACGGGGTCGGTCACTTCCCGCTGATCGACCCGGCCGCGGACGCCTGCGCGGTGGTGGCCGAGGAGATCTCGCAGCTCGCCTGGTAGAGGCCGGCGGCCCGGTACAGCAGCAGGGCGTGCACGAACCGGTCCTCCCGCGCCGGCGGACACCGCCAGGCCAGCGGCCAGGCGCCGTCGAGGGCCGGGACGGGGATGTACGTGGTCCGGTGCGGCCCCGAAGCGAGCCGTGTGAAGCCCGGTGGCCAGATCCGGTACGCGGCACTCCCGACCGGGATCAGGAAGTACACGGGCCGCCTGCCGTTGGCCTGGACGACGATCGGCCCGGGGTCACCGCCAGTGAGCGTGACGAGGAGATCGGCCAGGTCCCGTCCCATGTCACCGTCCACACGTACTGCGTCAAACAGCACTCCTGCCTTGCGGATTCCGATACCGGCGGCCGGAATCCAGCTGGGCGTGCGGGAGTTGGGTGCGTGACTTTCAGTGTTCATGGGCCAAGCGTGAGGGCTCAGGTCTACCGTTTTCTAGGTCTCGGACTTGATAGGTGAGAAGTCTGGGATATGAGCATTACGTGCTGGAGACCATTTGAGTTCGTTTAGTTTCGGGGGTGTTCGCAATGTCGAAGGCTGCGGCCAACAAGGACAGGGAAAATGACAACGACGACGAGCGACCGGCGACGTCGTACGTCGCAGAGATCGCCCGTATCCTCCGGCTGGAGAAGAAACTGACGCAGGTGGCGGTGGGGGAGATGATCGGCTACACCGGCTCGGCGATCAGCGCCATGGAAACGGGTGCGCAGCCGGTGAGCGACAACATGCTGGTGGGCCTGGAGGTGGCGATCGGTGACCGACGCGGCTTCTTCGAGAGCGCGCGGAAGTATGTCCTGATGGAGAAGTACCCGGTCCGCTTCCGGAAGTTCTCGCAGGTGGAAGCCGAGGCCCTCATGCTCTCCTCGTACCAGACAATGGTGATGGACGGCCTGTTCCAGACGGAGTCGTACGCCCGGGCGGTGTTCAAGGGCAGCTATCCGCCGGTGTCGGACGCCCGGGCGGAGGAGCTCGTCGAGGCCCGGATGGCGCGCAAGGCGCTGTTCGATCGCGACCCGGTGGCGATGATCGAACTGATCGTCGAGGAAGGGGTTCTCGAGCGTCCGTACGGGAGCTGGGACGTCCAACGAGGGCAGCTTCTGTCGCTCGCGGAGGATGCCCAACGCGACAACGTATCGGTGCAGGTCCTGGCGAAGCGCCGGGGCCTGAAGGGCTCCCACGCGGGCGAGCGCGGCCCGATGAAAGTCGTGGAAACCGGGGATCATCATCACGTCGTCTACATGGAAATCAACGACGAGGGCCTCCTCATCAGCAACCCGGCAAAGGTGTCCCGACTCGCACAGCGGTATGCGAAGATCCGCTCACAGGCACTGAGTCCCGATGAATCTCTGGAACTCATCCAGCGGTTGGCAGGAGAACGGAAAAAATGAGCGCCAACACCCTGCAGTGGTTCAAGTCCAGTTACAGCGACGGCGGCGGCGGCGATTGCGTCGAGGTCGCCTACGACTGGCGCAAGTCGAGCTACAGCGACGGCGGTGGTGGTGACTGCGTCGAGGTGGCCGCCTGCCCGCACGCCGTCCACGTGCGGGACTCCAAGGACCTCACCGGCCCGGCCCTGGCCGTGGCCCCCGCGGCCTGGGCCGGCTTCGCCGGCTGGGTGGCGGCGTAGCCGGAGGTGCGCTGACCTGGCCCGAAACCCGTGGAGGCGATGTCCGAATCGCTGTGTACGCTGATCGCGCTTCGCACTGAATCGCGTTCAAAAACGAAAACATGGGGGGCCGGTGCGCAATCGCCGACTCGTAATGTCCGCTGCCCTGATGGCGGCGGGTCTCGGACTCATCCCGGGCATGGCCTCGGCGGCGGACGGCCCGTCCGCACCCGCCGCGCCCGTCCGGGCGGAGCCCGGGAAGACCGCACTGAAGACGTATCACAGCCCTGCCGACCGGACCGTCCGCACGGCGCTGCCCGCAGGGGGGAACAAGGCTGCCGCCGCGCAGGCGCAGTCCGCTGCCGGCAACCCGCAGCTGGCCCTGGACATCTCCGGCTCCGACCACACCGCGCTCGGCCTCGAGATCAAGTCCACGATCACGAGCGAGGACGTGCCGCTCGACGTGACCATCGACTGGGGCGACGGCAAGACGGACAAGGTGACCACCAAGGGCTCCGGCGACCGGTGGGACAACCACACGTACACCGAGGTCGGCGAGTACCAGGTGAAGGTGACGGTGACCGACGCCGCGAACGGAGTCCGGGCCGTCAACGGGTTCTCGCACCTCACGCAGGGAACCGAGTTCAACCCGTACGCCCCGACCCGGCTGCTGGACACCCGCAACGGCACCGGCACGAAGGCGGGCAAGGTCGCCGGTCGCGGCACGACCCGCGTGAAGGTGACCGGCATCGGCGGTATTCCCGCCGGCGGTTCCGGCGTGCCCACCGGCGTGGAGGCGGTCGCCCTCAACGTCACGGTCACGAACACGGCAGAGCCGGGCCACATCACGGTGTGGCGGGGTGACGACACCGGGATCCCCGACACGTCGAACCTCAACTACGCGGCCGGCCAGTCCGTCTCGAACCTGGTCATCGTGCCGGTCGGCGCCGACGGCTACGTCGACCTCTTCAACGGCGGATGGGGCCCGGTGGACCTGGTCGTCGACATCACCGGCTACTTCACCCACACCCCGGCCAGCGGCTACACCACGATGGCCCCGACGCGGTTCGTCGACACCCGCGACGGGCTCGGTACGCCCAAGGGCCAGCTCGCCGGCCGCAAGTCCTTCGGCGCGCAGATCGGCGGTGTGAAGGGCGTTCCCCAGGGGGTCACGGCGGTGGCGCTCAACGTGACGGCGACCAACCCCAAGGACGCCGGTCACCTGTCCCTGTACCCGGGCGGCGGCACGGTCCCGACCGCGTCCAGCCTGAACTTCGCGACCGGTGAGACGGTGGCCAACTCGGTGATCGTGCCGGTCGGCCCCGACGGGTCGGTCAACGTGTTCAACGGCTCGTGGTCCCCCGCCGACGTGGTGGTCGACGTCGTCGGCTACTACAGCAAGGACGGCAAGGCGGCCTACTCGCCGACGGGCAACTACCGGTACCTCGACACCCGTGTGCCCGGCGACTGGTACCCGGGCGGGAAGTTCCCGGCCCGCGGGTACATCGCGAAGGGGTTCGCGGTCATCGACGACCCGGCGGGCGACGAGGCCTACGTCATGAACACGACCGTCACCAACACGACGGACGCGGGGTTCCTCTCGGTGGCCCCGAGCCCGTTCCCGTGGCTGGTGAACGACCAGCCCGGCGCACCCGTCCCGCCGCGTCCGGTGTCCTCCAACCTGAACTGGACCGCGGGCAAGACCGTCGCGAACCTGGCACAGGCGAGCGACGGTGAGCACGGTGTGATCCACTTCTGGAACCAGGGCTGGAAGGACGCCGACCTCATCGTCGACGTCTACGGCGTCTACCAGACCAGGTGATCCCCCGGGCGCGCAGGAGCCCGGAACAGCACTGAGGGGCCCGTCCGATCGGCTGATCGGACGGGCCCCTTCCCGTCGGTGTCAGACGAGGTCGGTCGTGGCGGCCAGGCGGGCGGCGAACCGGGCGAGCCGTTCGCCCTGGTGGCGGGCCGCGGCCAGGGTCTCCTCGCTGACGGCGCCGCTGCTGCCCGGGTGGGAGGTGCCGTACGGGTTGCCGCCGGCGGCGAACACGTCCGGGCTGGTGAATCCGGGGGCGACGATGACCGAGCCCCAGTGGTGGAACGTGTTGTAGAGGGCGAGCAGTGTGGACTCGTTGCCGCCGTGCGCGTTGTGCGCGCTGGTGAAGCCGGTGGCCGGCTTGTCGGAGAGGACGCCCTGCTGCCAGAGGCCGCCGGTGGTGTCGAGGAACTGCTTCAGCTGGCCCGCGATGTTGCCGTACCGGGTCGGCGAACCGAACGCGTACGCGTTGGCCCAGGCGAGGTCGTCCAGGGTGGCGACCTCGACGTCCTTGGTGTCCTCGACGTGCCCCCGCCATGCCGGGTTGGAGTCGATGGCCGCATCGGGGGCGAGTTCGGGCACCCGGCGCAGGCGGACCTCGGCGCCCGCCTTCTCGGCGCCTTCGGCCACGGCTTTGGCGAGCTCGTGGACGTTTCCGGTGGAGGAGTAGTAGACGACCGCGACCTTGGCGCTCATGGTGAGGACCCCATCTATAAGTGGATTGCTATCCGGTTCAATGAGTGAGAGTAAAGCGGATAGTCATCCGGTTGGCAAGAGGTGTCCGGTAGCCTCTGGGTATGAGCCGCATCGAACTCCCGGTCACGGGGCAGGCCCCGCCCGAGCGCGCGGACGCCGCCAGGAACAGGCGGAAGATCCTGGACGCGGCGGCGCGGCTGGTCGCCGAGCGGGGGCCGGACGCGGTGACCATGAACGCCGTCGCCCACGCCGCGGGCATGGGGGTCGGGACCGTCTACCGGCGCTTCGGCGACGTGAGCAGCCTGCTGTTCGCGCTGCTCGACGACGACGAGCGGCGCTTCCAGGAGGCCTTCATGAGCGGGCCGGCCCCGCTCGGCCCCGACGCGCCGCCCGCGGTGCGGCTGCGCGCCTTCCTGCACACCCTGGCCGAACGGCTCGTCGAGCAGCGGGCGGTGATGGCCGTGGCGGAAGCCGCGTCGCCGGGCGCCCGGTACGCCAGCGGTGCGTACCTGACCATGCACACGCACGTCGCGATGCTGTTGCGCCAGGCCCGTCCCGAGGCCGACGCGGCGGTCCTGGCGCACCTGCTGCTGGCCCCGTTCGTACCGAGTCTGTTCGAGCACCTCACGGCGCAGGACGTGCCGGTCGGGCAGATCAAGGCGGGCATCGACGCCCTGCTCGGCGCCGGACGGGAACCCGGTGGACCGGGACATGAACCCGGTGGATCAAGCCGCTGACGTTTCTGTAGGCTGATCAGGACTTTTCGAACCTGTTCAAGGTTCTGCATCAGACCAAGGGGGGAACGGTGCTCCGTCGCCGTCTCATGTTTTCCGCTGCCCTCGTGGCGGCGGGTGTTGTTTTCGTCCCGGGGACCGTGGCTCATGCGGCGGGGCCCGTCGCGCCCGCCGCCCACGGGGCCGCCGCGACGCCCGGTGCGAACCCGGGCAAGGGCGGGACGCTGCCCGGGGGCAAGACCTTCTCCAGCCCCGCCGACCGTACGGTGGTCACATCGCCGTTCGGCGCCCGGGCCGGGGCCGCGCGTGCGCAGGACGCCCGGGACGACTCGCGTCTCGGGATCGACCTGCGCGCCACGGCGCCCACCGCGCACTCGATCGATCTACAGTCCATCATCGTCCCCTGGGACGACGCCGTACTCGACGTCACCATCTCCTGGGGCGACGGGACCACGGACAAGTTCACCGCCACCGTGGGCGGCTTCGCCGTCGACCACCGCAACACCCAGCACACGTACGCCGCGGTCGGCTCGTACGACGTCAAGGTCACGGTGAAGGACACCACGAACGGCGGCGAGGCGGTGAACGAGCTCAAGTTCGTGACCTCGGGCGCCGAGTACACCCCGCACGCGCCCACCCGACTGCTGGACACCCGCGCGGGCCTCGGTGCCGCGCAGGCCAAGGTCGCGGGGCGGGGCTCGGTGGCCCTGAAGGTCGCCGGCGCCGCCAAGGTCCCCGCCGGGGTCAGGGCGGTGGCCCTCAACGTCACCGCCACCAACGCCACGGGAGCGGGCCACGTCGTGGTCCAGCCCCGCTCGTACGGCTTCGACGAGGGGTCGAACCTGAACTACGTCGCGGGGCAGACCGTGGCGAACCAGGTCATCGTGCCGGTCGGCGAGGACGGCTCCGTACAGCTGATCAACGGCGGCTGGGACGCGGTCGACCTGATCGCGGACGTCACCGGCTACTTCACGGCGTCGGCCGCCAGCGGCTACACCTCGCTGGACCCGGTCCGCGCCGTCGACACCCGCGAGGGTCTCGGTACGGCGAAGGGCCAGGTCGCCGGCTACGGCACCTTCGGGGTCGACATCGCCGGGCGCGGGGGCGTACCGAAGGGCGCCACCGCCGTGGCGCTCAACCTGACGGCCACCAACCCCCGGGCGGCCGGGCACCTGACCGCGTACCCGAGCGGGCAGGCGGCGCCGGCCACCTCCAGCGTGAACTTCGCCGCCGGTCAGACGGTCGCCAACTCGGTGATCGTGCCGATCGGCCCCGACGGGAAGATCACCATCCGCAACGGCAGCTGGGACCGGGCCGACGTGGTGGCCGACGTGGTCGGCTACTACAGCACCGACAGCAGGTCCGCCCTCGTGTCCATCGGGGGACCGTACCGGATCATGGACACGCGCAAGGACAGCTGGGGCCGCAAGGCCGGGCCGATCCCGGCCCGCACCTTCCTCCCGGTGCGGCTCGACGGAGACACGACGAACTCCGATATCGACGGCTGGGTGCTGAACACCACGGTCACCAACACCACCGGGACGGGCTTCCTTTCGGTCGCGGCCGACCCGAACACGTGGCCCGACTACCTGAAGGGCACCGCGGTCACACCGCAGCGGCCCGTCTCCTCGTCCCTGAACTGGACGGCGGGCGCGACGGTCCCGAACCTGGTGCAGACGTCCGGCGGCAAGGGGGGCATGGTCGACTTCTGGAACCAGGGCTGGCAGGACATCGACCTGGTCTTCGACCTGCTCGGCTGGTACCAGACGGTCTAGCTCCGCACTTCGCGCTGCTTCACATTCCACGCTTCACACTTCGTACGCTCACAGAAATCTGGGGGGCCGGTGCTCAATCGCCGACTCGTAGTCTCCGCTGCTCTCGTGGCAGCCGGTGTTGCTCTCTTCCCCACGACGGCGCTGGCCGCGCCCGCGGCGGGCAACCCGGACCTGGCCATCGCGCTGAACGCCCGCGCGGCCACCGCGCACGGCATCTTCCTGGCGTACGACATCTCCAGCGCCGCCGCCGCGCTCGACGTCACCATCGCCTGGGGCGACGGCACCACGGACAAGGCCACCGCCGCCGGTTCCGTCCAGCGCAGCACCCACCACTCGTACGCCGAGGTGGGCTCGCACACCGTCACGGTCACGGTGAAGGACACCGCGCACGACATCACGGTCGTGAAGGAGATCAAGGCCGCCCCGGCCGGTACCGAGTTCACCCCGCACGCGCCCACCCGGCTGCTGGACACCCGCTCGGGCCTCGGCGCGGCCAAGGCCAAGGTCGGGGGGCGCAGCTCGGTGGCCCTGAAGGTCGGCGGCGCCGCCCAGATCCCCGCCGACGTCGTCGCCGTGGCCCTCAACGTCACCGTCACCAACGCCACCGACGCGGGCCACGTCGCCGTCCAGCCGGGCAAGGAATACATCGGGTCCGCGACGTCGAACCTCAACTACGTTGCAGGCCAGACCGTTCCGAACCTGGTGATCGTCCCGGTCCGGGACGGGCACGTGCAGATGTTCAACGGCGGCTGGGCGCCCGTCGACCTGATCGCGGACGTCACCGGCTACTTCACGGCGTCGGCCGCCAGCGGCTACACCTCGCTGGACCCGGTCCGCGCCGTCGACACCCGGGAGGGTCTCGGTACGGCGAAGGGTCAGGTCGCCGGCTACGGCAGCTTCGAGGTCGGCATCGCCGAGCGCCACGGTGTGCCGAAGGGCGCCACCGCCGTGGCGCTCAACCTGACGGCCACCAACCCCCGGGCGGCCGGGCACCTGACCGCGTACCCGAGCGGGCAGGCGGCGCCGTCCACCTCCAGCGTGAACTTCGCCGCCGGTCAGACGGTCGCCAACTCGGTGATCGTGCCGGTCGGCCCCGACGGGAAGATCACCATCCGCAACGGCAGCTGGAGCGCGGCCGATGTCGTCATCGATGTCGTCGGCTACTACAGCCCGGACAGCCGGGCCGCCTTCCGGCCCCTTGAGGAGCCGTACCGGGTGCTCGACACCCGTGAGAAGAGCGGACACCGCGAGAGGGGGCCGATTGCGGCCCGCGATTACCTTGCGCTGCCGCTCAACTCCCTTTCATCCGGTCCGGCCGACGGCTGGGTGCTGAACGCCACCGTCACCAACACCAAGGGCGCGGGCTTCCTGTCTGTCGCCCCCGACCCGAACAGGGAGATCGATTACGCCTCGGGCGTCGCGGTCAAGCCGCCGCGTCCGGTCGCCTCCGCCCTGAACTGGACGGCGGGCACGAGCGTCCCGAACCTGGTCCAGACGTCCGGGGGCCGGGACAACCTCGTCGACTTCTGGAACCAGGGCTGGGAGGACGTCGACCTGCTCGTCGACTGCATCGGCTTCTACGAGAGCGACTGAAAGGACGACGGGTGGCGAAAAGGGCGGTGCGCCGTACGGTGCACCGCTCTTTCGGTGCACCCACGGTCGACGCTCATCACCAGGCTTGGACCGGGCTGATCTCGAACATCCCGCACACCCGCAGCGCGTAGCGGATCTCCTCGGCCACGCCGCTGTTCGGCGGGTAGACCTTGACGTAGGTCGACTTGGGCCGGCAGTTCGACCCGCTGTCGGTGCGCATGACGGCGGTCACGGTTTCGTCGGGGGCGACGACCACCGTGCTGATCGGCTCGCCGGTGCGGATCGCGGAGGTGCCGATCTGGCGGTGCCCGGCATTGGTGACGCTGACGCCCGGATACCCGCGCAACGCGCACTTGTGGCTCGTGGTGTTGGTGAACAGGATGGGGTAGTCGATCGCCCCTCCTGCGGATTCCGGCTCGCCGATGGCCAGTTCCAGGTCGGCCAGACGGCAGGTCGGGGTCGCCGTCGGCAGGGCCGACGCCTGGGTGGCGCCCACCAAGGCGCCGGTGGTGGTCAGGAGGGCTGCGGCAGCAAGGGCCGCAGCCCGGGGCAGGACGTTGCTCATGGCAAACTCCGGTGCCGGCTAAGGGAATTGCCCGCTGCCGGCGCGATGCGATGCGCATGCCGTATCGGGGAGAAGTGCTCGCACCCTCGCGGAGGCCTGACCGAGTGGTGCGCTCCCGCGGCTGAACGGCGCGGGCCTGATGCCATCAGTTTACCGGCGGGGTGCTCCCACGGCCTTTCGGCGGCGGACACGCCGGAGGGGGGGGGGGGGGGGCCCCCCCCCCCCCCCCCCCCCCCCCCCCCCCCCGACCCGGCGGAGTAGCTAGGAGGCGGAGGGGCGCGGCCGGCCCCCCCCCCCCCC
>NZ_JBIARX010000028.1:59616-65243 GCF_042890265.1 Streptomyces sp. NPDC002209
GGGGGGCGGGCGGCCGGGGGGGGGCCCCCCGGGGGCTCCGGGGGGGGG
Organism: Streptomyces sp. NPDC002209; assembly: GCF_042890265.1. Taxonomy (NCBI): domain Bacteria; kingdom Bacillati; phylum Actinomycetota; class Actinomycetes; order Kitasatosporales; family Streptomycetaceae; genus Streptomyces; species Streptomyces sp. NPDC002209. The sequence continues at coordinate 59,665 of NZ_JBIARX010000028.1, forward strand.
GCGTGAGCCAATGTGTTCCGGGGGGGGGGGCCCCCCGGGCGGGGGGGGGGGGGCCCCGGGGGGGGGGGGGGGCCCCCCCGGCCCCCCCGCCCCTCCGCACTGCCGCTACAGGAAGGAGTTGATCTCGATCGTCTCGGTACGGCCGGGGCCGACGCCGATCGCGGAGATCGGGGCGCCCGACATCTCCTCGAGGGCCTTCACGTACGCCTGGGCGTTCTTCGGGAGGTCCGAGAACGTCTTGGCCTTGGTGATGTCCTCGGACCAGCCGGGGAGGTTTTCGTAGATCGGCTTCGCGTGGTGGAAGTCCGTCTGCGAGTACGGGAGCTCCTCGACGCGCTTGCCGTCGATCTCGTACGCGACGCAGACCGGGATCTGCTCCCAGCCGGTCAGGACGTCCAGCTTGGTGAGGAAGAAGTCGGTCAGACCGTTCACGCGGGTGGCGTAACGGGCGATCGGCGCGTCGAACCAGCCGCAGCGGCGGTCGCGGCCGGTGGTCACGCCGCGCTCGCCGCCGATGCGGCGCAGGTCCTCGCCGTCCTGGTCGAACAGCTCGGTCGGGAACGGGCCGGCGCCGACGCGGGTCGTGTAGGCCTTGAGGATGCCGATGACGCGGCTGATCTTCGTCGGGCCCACGCCGGTGCCGGTGCAGGCGCCGCCGGCGGTCGGGTTCGAGGAGGTGACGAAGGGGTACGTGCCGTGGTCGACGTCGAGCAGGGTGCCCTGGCCGCCCTCGAACAGCACGACCTTGTCCTCGTCGAGCGCGTTGTTGAGGATCAGCGTGGTGTCGGCGACGTACGGCTTGATCTGCTCCGCGTACTGGAGCATCTCCTCCACGATCGCGGCGGCCTCGATGGCGCGGCGGTTGTAGAGCTTCGCGAGGAGCTGGTTCTTGCCCTCGAGCGCCGCTTCGACCTTCTGGGTGAGGATCGACTCGTCGTACAGGTCCTGGACGCGGATGCCGATGCGGTTGATCTTGTCCGCGTACGTCGGGCCGATGCCGCGGCCGGTCGTACCGATCTTGCGCTTGCCGAGGAAGCGCTCGCCGACCTTGTCGAGGGTGACGTTGTACGGCGTGATCAGGTGAGCGTTACCGCTGATCAGCAGCTTGGAGGTGTCGATGCCGCGCTCGTTCAGACCGCGCAGCTCGGAGAGCAGGACGGCCGGGTCGACGACGACACCGTTGCCGATGACAGGGGTGCATCCGGGGGAGAGGATGCCGGAAGGGAGAAGGTGCAGCGCGTACTTCTGGTCGCCTACGACGACCGTGTGGCCGGCGTTGTTGCCGCCCTGGTAGCGCACCACATAGTCAACGGATCCACCGAGCAGGTCGGTGGCCTTTCCCTTGCCCTCGTCACCCCACTGAGCTCCGAGCAGCACAAGAGCGGGCACAGGCGTACACCTCTTCCGGATGGGGCATGTCCAAGGTCAGGGGGCGTACGACGATGTACACCGCAGGCTGAGCCGTCGGACCGGTGCCCCGGAATAGACGAAGGCCCTGGCGCAATAGCGCAAGGGCCTCTTGCACAAAGATGCTACCCGAGGAAGGACCGAGGTGTCGGCTCCAGAGCCCACCATGAGCCATGCGGGCGCGCCGGTAGGCGGCCTGCTCGTGCTCGTCGACCCGGTCGCCCGCCGTCTTGACGGCGAGTCCGTGCGGATCGCGAAGGATGTTCTGTCAGCGGGCGCGGCAGCGAAAATCTGCCTCCCGGACTCGCAGGAGGAGTTTGCGCGGGCACTTGCCCGCCGGGGTCATCGGCAGCCGGTGATCGTGGGCGACGACCGGGCGCTGGTCCGGGCCGTGGGGCTGCTGCACCGGGCGCGGGGGCTGGGTGAGGGCGCCCTGTCGCTGGTTCCGGTCGGTCCCGCGGGCTCGCTGGGGCTGGCCCGGTCCCTGGGTGTGCCGCTGTCCGCGGTGGCGGCGGCGCGGTCGGTGCTGGACGGGTCCGTCCGGACGCGCGACCTGCTCGTCGACGACAGCGACGGGGTGGTGCTCGGGGACCTGCGGATTCCACCCGTCCGGGCGGCCGCGAGGCCGTCGGTCTGGAGTGCGTACCGCTCGCTGGTGCGGACGCTGGTCCCGTCGGGGGCTCCGGCGGGCCACCGGCTGCGGGTGGAGGTGGACGGGCGGGTCCTGGTGGACGTGGACCGGGTGGTGGAGGACCTCCGGGTGGTGCCGGTGTCGTCCGACGGTGTGGCGGAGGTGACGGTCCGGGTGGCCGGCGGGCCTTCGCTGCTGGCGCGGGCGGGTTCGGTGACGGTGTCGGGATCCGACTTCCGCTACCGGGCGGACGCGCTGGTGGCGGGCCCGGTCCGGCGCCGCACCTGGACCCTGCGGCCGGCGGCCTGGTCCCTGACGGTCCCCCGCTGAGCCCCGGACCCGTGGGTCCGGGGCCTTCGCCCCGGGCCTACGGGAGGTTCAGGGTGGCCCGGTGGGCCCGCCAGCGGTCCATCATCCCGGCCATCTCGCCCTGCAGGAACTCGAAGAACTCCGCCGTCTCCGCCATCCGCACCCCCGCCGGGCTGTCCGCGCCGAGCCCGGCGACACCGTCGCGCAGCGTCTTCTCGAAGAGGGTCAGCACCTGGTCCCGCCGGGTGAACGTCTCGTACCAGAGCTCGTTGTGCAGCACGTACCGGTCCCGCCGCGAGCCGGGCTCCCGCTCCCGGCTGACCATGGTCACCTGCGTCAGGTACGCCACCGCTCCCGACACCGCCGCCGGACTGATCTGCAGGGCCTCGCTCAGCTCCGCCGACGTCATCGCCCCGCTGTCGCTCGCGAGCAGCTGCGCGAAGACCCGTGAGGCCATCCGCTGCATCCCCGCCTCGGTGAGCTGCGCGGCGAACCGCTCCACGAAGCGGGAGACCGCTTCGTCGCTCCGTACGCCCTGCGCCTGCGCCTGTACATCCATGTCGTCCGCCACCCTCCCGACTTTATACCTTTCCCGAGCTTCACAAGTTTGTGAAAGTAGCGTACGTTCGGAATCATGACGAAGGCAATCAGCGTCGCCGGACTCCACAAGGCGTTCGGCCGCACCCACGCACTGGACGGACTCGACCTCTCCGTCGCCACCGGCGAGGTCCACGGCTTCCTCGGCCCCAACGGGGCCGGCAAGTCCACCACCATCCGGGTCCTGCTGGGCCTGCTGCGCGCCGACTCCGGAACCGCCGAGCTGCTCGGCGGCGACCCCTGGGCCGATGCCGTGGAACTGCACCGCCGCGTCGCCTACGTCCCCGGCGACGTCACCCTGTGGCGCAACCTCTCCGGCGGCGAGGTCATCGACCTCTACGGGCGGCTCCGCGGGGGCCTCGACCGGGCCCGTCGCGCCGAGCTCGTCGAGCGCTTCGAGCTGGACCCCACCAAGAAGGGGCGTACGTACTCCAAGGGCAACCGGCAGAAGGTCGCGCTCGTCGCCGCCTTCGCCTCCGAGGCCGAGCTGCTCATCCTCGACGAGCCCACCTCCGGGCTGGACCCGCTGATGGAGGAGGTCTTCCAGGGGTGTGTCGCCGAGGCGCGCGCCGCCGGGCGGACCGTCCTGCTCAGCTCGCACCTCCTCAGCGAGGTCGAGGCCCTCTGCGACCGGGTCAGCATCATCCGCAAGGGCCGCACGGTGGAGACGGGCACGCTGGCCGATCTGCGGCACCTGACGCGTACGTCGATCAGCGCCGAGCTCGCCGGCCCGCCGAACGGCATCGCGCACCTGCCGGGCGTGTACGACGTGGAGGTGCAGGGGCTGAAGGTCCGGCTCCAGGCCGACACGGACAAGCTGGACGCCGTACTGCGCTCGCTCGCCGAGTCCGGTGTGCGGTCGCTGACCTCGACGCCGCCCACGCTCGAGGAGCTCTTCCTGCGGCACTACGCGGACGACGCGAACGCCGGCGCGAGCGCGAACGGGAACGCGAAGGCGGGCGTGTCGCGATGAAGAACCAACTGGCCGGCACGGGAGCGCTGCTGAGGCTCGCGCTCCGCCGCGACCGCGTGATGATGCCGGTCTGGATCACGGTCGTGGCGATGACGGTGCTCAGCCTGCCCGCCTCGCTGGAGTCGGTGTACGGGACGGCCGCCGAACGGGCCCGCCTGCTCGGCACGATGAACACCAACGGCTCGCTGCGCGCCCTGTACGGGCCGGTCTTCGGCGACTCGATCGGCGCCCTGACCGCATGGCGCGGCGGGATCTTCGCCGGGGTGCTCGCCGGGATCATGAGCCTGGTCGTCGTGGTCAGGCACACCCGCGAGGAGGAGGAGACGGGCCGTCAGGAGATGCTCTCCGCCGCGATGGTGGGGCGCCGGGCGCCGCTGACGGCCGCGCTGCTGGCGGCCCTGACGGCCAACGCACTGGCCGCGCTCCTGGTGACGGGCGGACTCGCCGGGCGCGGTGCGGGCGGTGCGCTCGCCCTCGGGCTGGGCATCGGGGCGACCGGCATGCTGTTCGCGGCCCTGGCCGCCATCGCCGCGCAGCTCACCGAGAGCGCGCGGCTCGCGAAGGGGCTCACGGGTGCACTGATCGGCGCGGCGTTCGTGCTGCGCGCCGCCGGGGACGCCGGGAGCGCCCGGGGTTCGAGCGCGCTGACCTGGGTGTCGCCGCTGGGCTGGCTGGAGCACGTACGGGCCTTCGCGGCCGAACGCTGGTGGGTGCTCGGCCTGTTCGCGGCTGCCGTGGCGGTGCAGGTGGCGGCGGCGTACGCGCTGGCCGGCCGCCGTGACCTCGGCATGAGCTTCCTGCCGGCCCGGCCGGGCCCGGCGCAGGGCCGGCTCGGCAGCGCGGGGGCGCTGGCCTGGCGGCTCCAGCGGGGCGGCCTGATCAGCTGGAGCCTCGGGTTCCTGGTGGCCGGGGTGGTCTTCGGCGGGATGACGGACGGGGCCACGCAGCTGGTCGGCGACAACGAACGGACCCGCGAGATCATCGAGCGGATGGGAGGGCAGAGCGGTATCGCCGACGCCTTCCTCGCGACGATGGCCGGGATGCTCGGCATGGTCGCCGCCCTGTACATCGTCTCGGCGGTGCTGCGGCTGAGCGCCGAGGAGTCGGGGCAGCGCGCCGAACCGCTGCTCGCGAACGCGGTCGGCCGGCTGCAGTGGGCCGGCGGCCACCTGGCCGTGGCCTTCGGCGGCTCGGCGCTGATCCTGCTGCTGGCGGGGCTGGGCCTGGGCATCGGGCACGGCCGGGGTGTCGGTGCGGTGGTGGGCGCGACGCTCGCCCAACTCCCGGCGGTGTGGGTGATCGGCGCCCTCGCGGCCCTCCTGCACGGCGCCGCCCCGAAGTACGCGCCGGCCGCCTGGGCGGTGGCCGGGACCGCGCTGGCGCTGGGCTGGATCGGCCCGGCGCTGAACCTCCCGCAGGCCGTCCTGAACCTCTCGCCGTTCGCCCACCTGCCCAAGCTGCCGGGCGCGCAGGCCCTGTCCTGGGCCCCGATGCTGGTGCTGACCGCGCTGGCGGCGGCCCTGCTGGCGGCCGGCCTGACGGCACTGCGCCGCCGCGACCTGGCCGCCTAGGCCGTCTCTTCCGGATCTTGCCTGACCCGCGCCGCCCGGCACCGCACCTCGCCGCGTTGTCGGGGCGCCCGAGTACGTCCAGTACTCGGGC
>NZ_JBIARX010000029.1:0-62356 GCF_042890265.1 Streptomyces sp. NPDC002209
CCTCCACACCTACAACCACCACCGCTGCCACACCGCACTGGGCGGACACCCGCCCATCAGCCGCGTGAACAACGCTGCGGGTCAATACACCTAGGTCGACGGCTGCGTCAGGTGCTTGAAGGCGTCCAGGTTGTAGGTCGGTTCGCCGCGCGAGACGCGCCATTCGTACTCGCGGCGGATCGCGCTCGCGAAGCCCAGCTCCAGCAGGGTGTTGAAGGCTCCGTCCGCCGCCTCCAGGACCGTGCCGAGCAGCCGGTCCAGGTCCTGCGGGGTGACCACGGACAGCGGGAGCCGGGCCGTCAGGTAGACGTCGCCGAGGCCGTCGACCGCGTAGGCCATCCCGTACAGCTTGAGGTTGCGCTCCAGCAGCCAGCGGTGGACGCCCGCCTCGTTCTCGTCGGGGTGCCGGATGACGAAGGCGTTCACCGACAGGGAGTGCCGGCCGACCCGGACCGAGCACGTGGTGCTCAGCTTGCGGGTGCCGGGGAGCTGGACCACGTAGGAGCCGGGCTCCGGGCTCTCCCACGCGAGTCCCGCCTCGGCGAGGGTGCTCTCGATGATCGCGGTGGTGTCGGCGGTGTCAGCGTCAGCCATGGTGGGAGCGTACGCGACGGCGGTGATCATGCATGGCTGCGGTGTACACGTCCGCCGTGCCGCTCGCCGCCGTGTCCCAGCCGAAGAACTGCGCGTGCCGCGCGGCCTCGGCGCCCATCCGGCCGGCGAGCCCCGGGTCGTCGACGAAGCGCCGCAGCTCCCGCGCGTAGTCCACCGGGTCGTGCCCGGCTACGAGGATCCCCGTCACCCCGTCGTTGACGGCGACCGGCAGCCCGCCGACCTCGGCGGCCAGCACCGGCGTGCCGGTCGCCTGGGCCTCGATCGCGACGAGTCCGAAGGACTCGCTGTACGAGGGCATGACCAGCACGGACGCCGCCCGGAACCAGTCGGCGAGCGCGTCCTGACGGACCGGCGGGTGGAAGTGGACGAGGTCGGCGATGCCGAGCTTCGCCGCGAGCTTCTGCAGCCCCTCCGGCTTGGAGAGGCCGCTGCCGCTGGGGCCGCCGACGACGGGGACGAAGAGGCGGTTGCGCAGCGAGGGGTCCCGGTCGACGAGCTCGGCGACCGCGCGGAGCAGGATGTCGGGGGCCTTGAGCGGCTGGATCCGGCCGGCGAAGAGCGGGATGACGGCGTCCTGCGGCAGGCCGAGGCGGGCGCGTGCGGCGGCCCGGCCGTCGGCGACGGTGAAGCGGTCGAGGTTCACGCCGGGGTGGACGACGGCGACCTTGCCCGGGTCGGCCTCGTAGTGCCGGACCAGCTCGTCGGCCTCTTCGGTGGTGTTCGCGATGAGCCGGTCCGCGGCGGCGACGATCTGCGTCTCGCCGATGACGCGGGCGGCGGGCTCGGGCGTGTCGCCCTCGGCCAGCGCGGCGTTCTTGACCTTGGCCATGGTGTGCATGGCGTGGACGAGGGGGACGCCCCAGCGCTCGGCGGCGAGCCAGCCCACGTGGCCGGAGAGCCAGTAATGGGAGTGGACGAGGTCGTAGTAGCCGGGCCGGTGGCCGGCCCAGGCCTGCATGACGCCGTGGGTGAAGGCGCACAGCTGGGCCGGGAGCTCCTCCTTGGCGAGGCCTTCGTACGGGCCCGCGTCCACGTGCCGTACGAGTACCCCGGGGGCCAGCTCGACCATGGGCGGGAGCCCGCCCTCGGTGGCGCGGGTGAAGATCTCGACCTCGATGTTGATCGCGGCGAGGCGCTTGGCCAGCTCCACGATGTACACGTTCATACCACCGGCGTCGCCGGTGCCGGGCTGGTGCAGCGGTGAGGTGTGCACGCTGAGCATGGCGACGCGGCGCGGCTTGCGGTGGTGGCCGACGGCCGGCAGGCGCAGGCGGGGCGGGTCGTGGCGGGTGCCGCGGGCGGCGGCGATCCTGCCGCCGAGGCGGGACACGTACTGGCTCAAGAGAGCAGTTCCTCTCGCTCGGACGGCGGCGTGCTGGACGGGACGGGCAGGGGCAGGGCACGGCTGACGGAGCGCGCGGGACGCCCTCCAAGGAGTGCAACCCGGACGGCCGTGTCCCGCATTCCGGGAGCCGCTGTTTTTTCCTCGGTGTTTGCCGCGCGGTCTGCCCTCTTTTCATCCGGCGGGTCCCCTCCGCTTACGCTCGGCGCATGTCCTCCCGCCCCGCCCCGCCCCCGCGCCGCCCTGTGGGCACGGTGACCCGCGGGACGACGAACCCGAACCGGCTGCGCCGGATGGACCGCTGGATCGCGGCCACGCACGGGGCGGTGCTGCGGCGCTCGCAGGCGCCGGTCGCGGTGGACCTCGGCTACGGGGCCGCGCCGTGGACGGCGTTGGAGCTGCTGGCCCGGCTGCGGGAGGCGGCGCCGCGGGTGCGGGTGGTCGGCATCGAGATCGAGCCGGCGCGGGTCGCGGCGGCGAAGCCGTACGAGTGCGAGGGGCTCAGTTTCCGGCACGGCGGGTTCGAGGTGCCGCTGGAGGGCGGGGCCCGGCCGGCGCTGATCCGCGCGGCGAACGTCCTGCGCCAGTACGACGAGGAGCAGGTGGCGGCGGTGTGGGAGCGGCTGTGCGCGCGCCTGGCCCCGGACGGGCTGCTCGTCGAGGGGACCTGTGACGAGATCGGGCGGCGCCATGTGTGGGTCGCACTGGGGCCCGAGGGGGCGCGCACGGTGACGTTCGCGACCCGGCTGGGCTCTCTCGAGCGCCCTTCGGACCTGGCGGAGCGGCTGCCGAAGGCACTCATCCACCGCAACGTGCCGGGCGAGCCGGTGCATGCGTTCCTGCGCGACTTCGACCGGGCGTGGGCGGCGGCGGCCCCGTACGCCTCGTACGGGGCGCGGCAGCGCTGGATCCGGACGGCGCGGGCACTGGCCGTCGACTGGCCGCTGGCGGACGGGCCGGGGCGGTGGCGGCAGGGGGAACTGACGGTGCGCTGGGAGGCGTTGCGCCCGGCGGGGTGAATGTGGCGCTGCGGGGGAACCGGTTGCCGGGGTGGCCCGTTGAGCCGTCGGGATGCGTGTGGGGGACTGGGGAAGATCGGGACGACACCTGTGAGGGTGTTGGAATTCACCGACTCGTGGCACCATCCCGAAGGCAGCGCAAAGTTACTGATGAATAGTCAGATGTGATGTCGGATCCGGTGCCGGTCGGCGTCGGGTCGGACTCGGGGCACCTTGGGGGGATCCATGGGGACCGTGGAGCGTAGGCGGCGCGGCGGTGCGTCCGCTCTCACGCTGCTGTGTGCGACGGCGCTGCTCGCCGTGGCGGGCATGAGCGGTGTGGCGCAGGCGGCGCCGCTGCCGGAGCCGGGCGCCAAGTCCCTCGAGCAGGTGCGCAAGGAGATCGACGAGCTGTACCGCCAGGCGGGCACGGCGACCGACGCCTACAACCTCGCCGACAGCGAGGCCAAGGCGCAGTCCGCCAAGATCGTCGAGATCGCGAAGCAGGTGGTGGCGGGGCAGGACCGGATCACGGCCCTGAAGAACCGCGCGGGAGCCGCCGCGCGCGCCCAGTACCGCTCGGGCGGGATGCCGGCCGGCGCGCAGCTGGCTCTGAGCAGCACCCCGAGCCAGTTCCTCGACGGGGCGGACCGGATCCGCCGGGGCGAGAAGGCCGCCACGGACCTGATGTCCGAAATGAACCGCACGCAGAGCGACTTGCAGCAGTATGCGAAGGACGCGAGCGCGCAGTGGGAGAAGCTCGAAGCCAACCGGATCAAGCAGGAGACCTCGAAGAAGCAGATCGAGGAGAAGATCAAGGCGGCGGAGGCGCTGGAGAGCAAGCTCCAGGCCGAGGAGAAGGCCCGGCTGATCCAGCTCGAGCAGGAGGCGCAGTACAAGGCGCAGTCGGCGTGGCTGTCGACGGGTGTGCTGAAGGAGATCAACAGCTCGGCGTCGGAGTCGGGGAAGAAGGCGATCCAGTACGCCACGGCGCAGATGGGCAAGCCGTACGTGTGGGGCGCCGTGGGCCCGGACTCGTTCGACTGCTCCGGCCTCACCTCGCAGGCCTGGCGGGCGGCGGGCAAGGGCATCCCGCGCACCTCGCAGGAGCAGCTGCGGCTGCTGCCGAAGGTCGCGATCAAGGACATGCGGCCGGGTGACCTGATCATCTACTTCGACGACGCCAGCCATGTGGGGATGTACGTGGGCGACGGCGCGATCGTCCACGCCCCCCGCCCGGGCCGCAACGTCACCCTGACGGGCGCGGGCTCGATGCCGATCAAGGCAGTGGTCCGCCCGGACGCGTAACCGCAGCCGGGCTGCGGCTGCGGCTGCGGCTGCGACCGCCGGCCTGCGGCCGAAGGGGATCCGCGGGGTGGGAAGGGCCGCGGCGGAGGGAACCCGCGGGGGGTTCCGGGCGTCTCGTCAGTCGGGACGGCGACGGCCTCCGTCGTGACGTTGGTCATTCAGTGGTCTTTCAGTGAGGCGGATTCCCCCGCGATAACGGCATATGCCTGCGGCCCTGGCCCGGAACACCATTCCGTTCTGCGGCCGCCGACCGCTAGGGTCGGCCGGACGCACCCTCGGGGGGAGGGAAGGAACCGGAGACGATGGCCGTACCCGTACCGCGGCAGAGGGAGACCCCCGCCACGGAGAGCGCCCAGGCCGCTCAGCTGCCCGCAGCCCCGCACGTGCCCGCAGCCCCGCACGCCACCGCACCCCAGACGTCGCTGACCCTGCTGGTGATCGAGGACGACCCCGCAGGCGGGCTCACCGTGCCCGAGATCCTCGACGCCGACCGGCACCGCATCCGGCTCCGCACCGCCCGCAACCTCACCGAGGCCGCGCGCCTGCTCACCCAGGACGTGCACTGCATCCTGCTGGACCTCTCCCTCTCCGGGCCGGGTTCCACCGCCGCCGGCGGCTCGCGCACCGCGGTCGTCGACCAGCTGGACACCCTGCGCGAGGTGCTCCGGATCGCGCCCCGCCACGCCGTCCTCGTCCTCACCGCCGAGGCCGACGCCGAGCGCGCCGCCGAGGCCGTCCGGGTCGGCGCGCAGGACTTCCTCTTCCGGGACGAGCTGGACGGCCGCCTCCTGAGCCGGGCGATCCGCTACGCCGTGGAGAGAAAGCGGGCGGACATCGCCCAGTACAAGCTCGCAGAATCGAAACTTCGGGCCCAGGAGAACGCCCGCCTCGAGCGCGGCCTGCTCCCCAACCCCCTCCTCGAGGGCTCAGACCTCCGCTTCGCCGCCCGCTACCGCCCCGGCCGCAGCCGCGCCCTCCTCGGCGGGGACTTCTACGACACCGTCCGCACCCCCGACGGCACCGTCCACGCGATGATCGGCGACGTCTGCGGCCACGGCCCCGACGAGGCCGCCCTCGGCGTCGAGCTCCGCATCGCCTGGCGCGCCCTGACCCTGGCCGGCCTGTGCGGCGACGACCTGCTGGCCACCCTCCAGGAGGTCCTGGAGGTGGAGCGCCCCTGCGAGGAGATCTTCGCGACCCTGTGCACGGTGGACATCTCCCCCGACGGCCGCCGCGCGGGCCTGTGCCTGGCCGGCCATCCGGCGCCGCTGATATCCCGGCCGGGCCGCCGCGCGCAGCTGCTCCCGTACGAGAACAGCGGGCCGGCGCTCGGACTGCTGCCCAAGGCCCGCTGGCCCCGCCGCCAGGTCGAGCTGGGCGGCACCTGGAGCCTGATGCTCTACACCGACGGCCTGATCGAGGGCCGCATCGGCGAGGGCAAGGAGCGGCTCGGGCAGGACGGCATGGTCGAGATGATCAACCGCCATCTCGGCGACGGCCTGAGCGGCGAGAGCCTGCTGGAGGCCTCCGTCACCGAGGCCCGGCGCCTCAACGGCGGCGAGCTCACCGACGACGTGGCCGTGGTCCTGCTCTCCCGCTCGGAGGGTTAGGGGTCAGCGCCCGCCGTTGTACGGGCCGTACGGGCCGTCGCTGCTGCTGCCGCCCTTGCGCCGGCCGCCACCGCCGCCGCCCGAGACCTGCTTGAGGGCGGGGCGTACGTCGACGAGGAACACGATGGTGGCCACGAGGCCGGCGATCTGCAGGAACAGCATCCCCAGGAAGAAGTCCACCAGCACGGTGACCCCGAGGATGACCAGCCAGAACGTCTTGGTCTGCTTGTCGGCGGCGCGGTAGGCGTCCTCGCGCGCCAGCACCGCGAAGACGAGGGCCACGACGGCGAGTGCCAGCATGGCGAACCCGAGCAGCGGGAGCACGCCGTTATCGAACCCGTTCATCAACATCGCCTCGACCGCCTTCTCACGCTTCGCACGCCGGATGCCGCCTGCCTCCACGCTACCGGCACAGCGGCCCTCGCAGACGACAACGGGCCGGACACCCCGCTGGTGCCCGGCCCGCCGTCACGGAAACCGCTCGCGGTCCGCGATTCAGCTCTCGTCGCCCGCCAGTACGGCGGCCTTCTTCGTGTTGTTCCTGCGCACCGCGGCCTTGCGGCCTGCGGGCTTCTCCTCGTTGGAGCCCGCGGCCTCGGCCGAGGCGTCGGCGGCGGGTGCGTGCGCCGGCTCCTGCTTCGGCTCGACGGCGACCGCGATGTCGACGATCTCCTCGGAGACCTCGCCCCGCCAGGTCCGCACGGCCTGCTCGCCGTGCTCGGCGACCTTGTCGTACGTCTCCTTGGCGCGCACGGCGTACTCGGCGGCCACTCCGACCCCGCGCAGCGCCAGGTCCTGCGCGGTCTCCCCGAGCTTCTTCGGGTCGATCGCGGTGAGCACCTCGGCGAACTTGGCGGTGACCGCCTCCTGCGCCTCGCGGGCCTTCTCCTGCACGATCTTCGGGTCGGTGTTCTTCACGGCCTCGATGCGCGCGGGTGCCTCGGCACGCAGCTGCTCGATGAGCCCGGGCACCTTCTTCGCCTGCTGCACCGCGAGGTCGGCGGTGCCGGCGGCGAAGTAGAGCGGAGTCGGGTCGGTGAGGGTCTTCTTCAGGTCATCGGCGATGGCCATGTGGCTGGTCCTCCCGGATCAACAGTTCAGTTCGTAGGGTGCATGTCGGTGTCGTCGTCCGCGCCGGCCGGGGCTGCCTCGGTCGCGTTCTCCTTGCGGAACGAGTCGTAGATCTGGAGCAGCACCTGCTTCTGCCGCTCGTTGATGGACGGGTCGCCGAGTATCGCGGCCCGCGTCTCCACCTCATCGCGATCCCGCTCGTCGAGGATCCCGGCCTGCACGTACAGCGTCTCCGCGGAGATCCGCAGCGCCTTGGCGAGCTGCTGCAGGATGTCCGCGCTCGGCTTGCGCAGCCCGCGCTCGATCTGGCTCAGGTACGGATTCGACACCCCCGCCGCGTCGGCCAGCTGCCGCAGCGAGAGCTGGGCCTGCCGCCGCTGCTCGCGGAGGTACTCGCCGAGATTTCCGACGTTGAGCGATGCCATGCCTCGATCCTGCCGGACTCTGCTAACTATTGCAAGCACCTGCTTGCAAAATCACCCACCGGCGCGCGGCTGGTTGAAGCGCAGCATGTTGCCGGCCGGGTCGCGGAAGGCGCAGTCGCGGACCCCGTACGGCTGGTCGATCGGCTCCTGGAGCACCTCGCCGCCCGCGGCCCGGATGCGCTCGAAGGCGGCATCGACGTCGTCCGTTGAGAAGATCACGCCGCGCAGCATGCCCTTGGCGAGCAGCTCGGCCATCGCCTGCCGGTCGGCCGGCGAGGCGTTCGGGTTCGCGGCCGGCGGTTCCAGGACGATCTCCACGTCCGGCTGCGCGGGTGAGCCGATGGTCACCCAGCGCATCCCCTCGAACGCCACGTCGTTGCGGACCTCCATGCCGAGGGCGTCGCGGTAGAAGGCGAGCGCCCTGTCGTGGTCGTCGACGGCGATGAAGCACTGGGACAGCTTGATCTCCATGCCATCGACGCTACGGGCGGGCGCCGGTTTCCGCTTCTCCGCCCGCGAGCGTTCCCTTTCTGACCGGCCGGGTGTGGATCTTGGCGATGCACGCCGGGATGGCCGCGCCGGGGTCGTGGGCGCGGGCCCGGTAGGCGCTCGGGCTCTCGCCCACCAGCTCGCTGAAGCGCGAGCTGAACGACCCCAGCGAGGTACAGCCGACCGCGAAGCAGACCTCCGTCACGCTGAGGTCGCCCCGCCGCAGCAGCGCCTTGGCCCGCTCGACGCGGCGGGTCATCAGGTAGCTGTACGGGGTCTCCCCGAAGGCGGCGCGGAAGCTGCGGGAGAAGTGCCCGGGCGACATGAGGGCCACGCGCGCCAGCGCCGGGACGTCGAGGGGCTGCGCGTAGTCCCGGTCCATCGCGTCCCGGGCCCGGCGCAGCCGTACGAGGTCCTCGAGGTTCACGCTGCCAGCCTAAGGCGGCGTACGAGGGGTGGCCTGCCGCCCTTTCGGCTGGGTCGTCTCTTTCGGATCTTGCCGGACGACGCGGGTCAGGCAAGATCCGGAAGAGACGGCCTAGGCCGCGCGGGTGCCGATCACCACCGTGGCGTACAGCTCCTCCGAGGTCGATGCGCGGACGGCCAGGCCCGCCGCCGACAGGGCCGAGGCCGTCTGCGGGGACTGGCGGGCGCTCGTCTCGATCAGCAGCCGGCCCCCCGGCGCCAGCCAGGGCAGCGCCCCCGCCGCGACCCGGCGGTGGATGTCCAGGCCGTCCGCTCCGCCGTCCAGGGAGGTCAGCGGCTCGTGGTCGCGGGCCTCCGAGGGGAGCAGCCCGATCTCCTCCGTCGGCACGTACGGGGCGTTGACCACCAGCAGGTCCACCCGGCCGCGCAGCGAGTCGGGGAGCGCCGCGTACAGGTCGCCCTCGTGGACCCGCCCGCTGTACGGGGCCACGTTGAGCCGCGCGTACGCCAGCGCCGCCGGGTCGATGTCCGCCGCGTGCAGCTCCACCCGGGATCCCAGCTGCGCCGCCACCGCCGCACCCAGCGCGCCGACCCCGCAGCACAGGTCCAGCACCACCGCGTCCGGCCGGGCCAGGGCCACCGCCTCCTGCACCAGGAACTCGGTGCGCCGGCGCGGTACGAAGGCCCCCTCGCCCACGCGCATGCGCAGTCCGCAGAACTCGGCCCAGCCGACGACGTGTTCCAGCGGTTCGCCGCCGGCCCGGCGGGCCACCAGGTCCGCCAGGTGGCCGTCGTCCTCGGCGGCAGCCGTCAGCAGCTCCGCCTCCTCCTCCGCGAAGACGCATCCCGCCGCGCGCAGGGTTTCCACAATCGAAGCCACGTAGTTCAGCTCACTTCTCGGTCGTGCATCAACCATCCCATGCCGTGTCATGCCGTCTCGGGCCCGCGGGATCAGAACATCGTCGGGCACCACGGGCGGCGGGCCGTGCGGAACACCGCGTCCGCGAGCGCCAGCGCCCCCGGCCGCTCCTCCGCGATCCGCCCCAGCGCCCCGAGCCGCACCGCCGACTCGTCGCCGAGGTACATCGAGCCCAGCTCCGACACGTCGAGGCGCAGGTCCGCCGGCTCCTCGGTGACCGTGCACTCCCCCGTGCCCGCGTCGAGCCGGTAGCGGCCGGCGGCCGGCCCCGCCGCGTCCGTCACCTCGAGCACGAGCACCCCGGGCACGGCGTACGTCCGCGCGCTCAGGGCCCGTACGACGTCGATCACCCGCACCCACAGGAAGTCCGAGGCGGTCACGATCGTGGCCGCGCGCGGGTCGGGCAGCAGGTGCGGGACGAGGTCGTCGGGGGCGCGGTAGCCGGTGCGGACCTTCAGCACCCAGTCGATGGAGCACAGGAAGTGCCACAGGGCGCGCTCCGCGTCCGGCGTGACCGCGATCAGCTCCGTGACCTGCACGGTGTTGAGCGGGACCTTCCCGTCCGTCCAGTGGTCGTCGGACGTGTACACGGCGATGCCGGCCGGCTCGCCGTCCGCGGTCCGGTACACGGCGTGGAACTTGTCCTTGTACGGGCGCAGCGACATCTCCTCCAGCCCGCAGGCCAGCCGCCACCAGCGTTCGTCCCGGCTGACCGTGCCGGGCGAGACCGCCCGCAGCCGCTCGTGCAGCCCGGGGCCGAGCGCGTGCGCCTCGGTCACGTCCACCAGCTCGATGCGCCCGCCGTCCGCGGGCCCGGACCAGCGCGGGTCGAGCCCGGTGCGGCTCACGTCGATCGACCACTCGGCGATCGAGGCCGCGGACCCGTAGCCGTAGCGCCCGTAGATCGGGTACTCGGCGGAGATCAGCGTGGACACCACGTCGCCGCGTGCCTGCGCGGCCGCCAGCTCGGTGGCCATCATCCGGGTCAGCAGGCCTTGGCGGCGGTGCGTGGGCAGCACGGCGACGTTGGTGACGGCGCTCGCGGGCACGGTCCCGCCGCCGGGGACGGTCAGCTCCTGGGCGAAGGAGCGCAAGGTGGCCACGCAGTGGCCCGTGCCCGCGTCGAAGGCACCCAGCGTGCGGTCCAGATCGGTGTACTTGGCCCGCTGGGCGAGGTCGGACTCGGTGACGCGTTCGGGGCGCAGGAAGCCGGTGTTCACGGCCCGGAGCCACTCGGGGAGTTCGGATGCGGCGATCGGCCGGACGTCAGCACTCATAACCGGCCACGCTAACCGCAGCCCCCGGCCGAGTCGCCTGAATTTCCCTGCCCCCGCGTTGGCTAGGCCAGCAGGTCGTCCACCTGTGCCTCGCCCTCCCGGTAGCGCCGGGTGATCTCCGCGCTGCAGTCGTCCGCCGTGCGCTGGAGCTGCTGCCGGCGCCGCGAGACCTGCTGCTCGTAGCGCACCAACCGGCCCATCGCCTCGTGCAGTTCGCCGTCGGTACGGGCGTCCAGGTCCGACAGCTCCACGTCGGACAGCATCTCCGCGGCCAGCAGCCGGAACTCCTCGCTGTGCGGGGTGCCGAGCGTGACGTGCCGGGCGGAGGCGCTGCGGCTGGAGGGCGCGTCGGCGAGGATCTCCGAGAGCCGGTCGACCACCGGCGGTTCCGGGGTCACCGGCGCCTCCGGGTCGGTGCGCCGGGCCAGTTCGGCGCGCAGGATGTCGATCCGGCCCTGGAGGAGCCTGCGTACGTAGCTCAGATCGGCTTCGTCGCGCTGCGCGTCGCGGCGCAGGGCGCGCAGTTCCGGCAGCCCGAGCGCGGTGGCGGGCGTGGTCGGCGCCTGCCCCTCGCCCGTGCGCTGCGCGGGTGGCCGGACCGCGCCCGCCGCAGTGGCCGCGGGTGATGCCGGTACGGGTGTTGCAGGTACGGAGGTACCAGAAGTATTCATGTGAACGTGTCCGTCCCCTCGACCGGTGCATGGGGTCTCCCCGGCCCGTGGGACCGGAGGGAAGCACCGCCTGCGTGCATCGTGCCACTCTCCGTGGTGCCGGTGCAGTCCCACGCCACCCGATCGGCCCCTGATGGGTGCACGCCTGATACACAGGTGGTATGCGAGCAGTGGTGCAGAGGGTGGACGGCGCGAGCGTCGTCGTGGCCGGTGAGACCGTGGGCGAGATCGTCGGCGAGGGGCTGTGCGTGCTGGTGGGGGTGACCCACGACGACACCCCGGAGAAGGCGGCGCAGCTGGCGCGCAAGCTGTGGTCCGTACGGATCCTCGAGGCGGAGAAGTCCTGCAGTGACATCGGGGCGCCGCTGCTGGTGATCTCGCAGTTCACGCTCTACGGGGACGCCCGCAAGGGCCGCCGCCCCACGTGGAACGCGGCGGCGCCCGGCGAGGTCGCGGAGCCGCTGGTCGACGAGGTCGTCGCGCAGCTGCGCGCGCTGGGGGCGACGGTGGAGACGGGCCGGTTCGGCGCGGACATGCGTGTCTCGCTGACCAACCACGGCCCGTTCACCATCGTCATCGACGTCTGATCGACGTCCGGGGGACGGTCACGGCGCTACGACGACCTCCTGCGCGGCGGCCGTGTTCCCGGCGAGCAGCGGGGCGTCGACCGGCACGTTCCGCTTGACCAGGGCAAGGGCGATCGGGCCGAGCTCGTGGTGGCGGACCGCGGTGGTCACGAAGCCCAGCTGGCGGCCCTCCTCCCCGTCGGCGGCGAGCCGGATCGGCGTGCCGTGCGCCGGGAGGAGCACCTCGGAGCCGTCCAGGTGCAGGAAGACCAGGCGGCGCGGGGGCTTGCCGAGGTTGTGGACGCGGGCCACCGTCTCCTGGCCGCGGTAGCAGCCCTTCTGGAGGTGCACGGCGGTGCCGATCCAGCCCAGCTCGTGCGGGATGGTGCGGTGGTCGGTCTCCAGGCCGAGCCGCGGCCGGTGCGCCTCCACGCGCAGGGCCTCGTACGCGAGGAGCCCGGCGGCGGGGCCGTGCGCGGCGGCGAAGGCCTCCAGCTCGGCGCGGGGCACGAAGACGTCGCGGCCGTGCGCGGTCTCCCGTACGGCGTACTCCTTGGCGACCTCGGCGATGGAGCCGGCCGGCAGGTGCACGACCGCGAAGTCGGCGGTGCGGTCGGCGACTTCGACGCGGTAGAAGAACTTCATCGACTCCAGGTAGGCGATCAGCGCCTCCTGCGTGCCGGGCTCCACGTGCGCCCACACGGTCTCGCCGTCGTCGACGAGGTAGAGGGCGTGCTCGATGTGGCCGTTGGCGGAGAGGATCAGCGCCTCGGTGGCCTGTCCGGGCGGGAGTTCGGTGAGGTGCTGGGTGAGCAGCAGGTGCAGCCAGCTCAGCCGCTCCGGTCCGGTGACGGTGACGACTCCGCGGTGCGAGAGGTCGACGAAACCGCGGCCGTCCGCGAGCGCGCGTTGTTCGCCGTACAGCTCTCCGTAGTGGGCGGCGACGCCCTCGTCGCGGCCTTCGGCCGGTACGGCGCCGGGGAGATGGAGCAAGGGGCTGCTGGTCATGCCACCAAGCCTACGACCCGGCCCGGCCCGCTCCTATGCCGGAGCGGCGTGCTGCTTGGCGGCGCACTTCTTGCAGAGTCCGAAGATCGCGAAGTGCTTCATGTCGGTCTCGAAGCCGAAGGTGGCGCGCAGCTTCGCGGTGAACTCGGCGGCGATGTCCACGTCCGCCTCGATCACCTCGGTGCACTCGCGGCAGACCAGGTGGATGTGGTGGTGCCGGTCGGCGAGGTGGTACGTGGGGGCCCCGTGCCCGAGGTGGGCGTGCGAGACGAGCTTCAGCTCCTCCAGGAGCTCCAGCGTCCGGTAGACGGTGGAGATGTTGACTCCGGAGGCAGTCTGGCGCACGTGCGCGAGGATCTCGTCCGGGGTCGCGTGCTCCAGCGTGTCGACCGCTTCCAGCACGAGCTGGCGCTGCGGGGTCAGCCGGTATCCGCGCTGCCGCAGGTCGGTCTTCCAGTCAGCACTGTCGGTGTCTCCGATGGTCCCCACCCGGCCAGTGTAAGCGCGCGAAGGGGACCACGGGCCGGCCCGTGGTCCCCTTCTTCCACAGTCTGTGGAGAACCGTTCGACGCTCGCCGGCTCAGCGGAAGAAGGCGATGCCGTCGTCCGGCATGTCCGGGAGGTTGCGCGCCATCTCGGCGACCTCCTCGGGCGTGACGACCTTCTTGAGCTGGGCCGACATGTACGGGCGCAGCTCGACGTCCGGCGTGGCCTTCTCGCCGACCCACATCAGGTCGCTCTTCACGTAGCCGTAGAGCCGCTTTCCGCCGCTGTACGGACCGGAGGCCGCGGTGCGGGCGACGGCGTCCGTCACCAGGTCGATCTGGGGCTTCTGGTCGGCGAGCTCGCCGTACCAGACCTCGACGACGCCCTGGTCGCGGACCATGACGATCTCGACCTTGCGGTCCTTGTCGATGCGCCAGTAGCCGGACTCGGACTCCAGCGGCCGCACCTTGTTGCCCTCGGCGTCGAGGACCCAGCTGTGGGAGGTGTACTCCAGGAAGTCCCGGCCGTCGTGGCTGAAGACGACTTCCTGGCCGAAGTTGCACTTCTCCTCGCCGGGGAAGTCGAAGACGCCCGCGCCCTCCCAGGTGCCGAGGAGGAAGGCGAGGGGGACGAGGCCCGGGTTCAGGTCGGACGGGATCTGGATCATGTGTGGCTGCTCAGGCGATCTGTGGGGAGGGGTTCCGGGTCCGGGAGGGCGGCCGATCGGAGATCAGCGCTGGCCCTGGTACAGCTTCTTCACTGCGAGGCCGGTGAAGGCGAGCACGCCGACGCAGACCAGAACCAGCAGGGAGGTGAAGAATGCCTCAAGCACGGGGTGCTCCTCGGAGTGATGTGGGCGTGTACGGGGCCGGTCCCCAAGCCTACTGGCCCGGGGACCGGCGCACTCCGTGAGGTAGGCCGCAGCCGCGTCCTGCGGGCGGTCAGCCCAGCAGCTGGCTCTGCAGGACCACCGTCTGGTGGAAGGGAACGGCGGCCACCTCGCCCTTGCGGGTCTGGACGATCACGGCCTGGACGTCACCCGCCTGGAGGCATCCGAGCTTGGTCTGCTCGTCCCCGTCCGCGGGCTTGGGCTCCTGGTACAGGCTGGTGCCGCCGCTCTTGAGCGTGTGGCTGACGGCCTGCCCGTCCATGCTGGGCTGGGTGCTCTTGACCTTGTTCCAGGCCAGGTCCATCTCCAGGACCGGGGCACCGGCCAGCCGTGTGTTGACGTCGCAGCCGCGGAAGGCGTTCACGAAGCCCGAGGAGTGGAAGCGCAGCAGGTAGACGTGGGTGCGCGTGCCGTCGGGGGTGGTCCAGCCGCGGGCGACGATCTGGCGCAGCCCCTCGTACTCCAGCCCCTCCTTCAGCTTCGCCCGGCTGTCGGGGGCGTACTCCTCCAGGAAGGCGTCGGTGGAGACCAGCTGGCCCTTGTCCGTCTTGAGCCCGGCATCCGGCTCGGCACCCTCGGGGGCCGGCAGCAGCAGGCCGGTGAGCGGCGCGTAGTGCGTGTCGTCCCTGTTGTCCTTGCCCGCGGGCAGCGGGGCGCCCGCGGGCAGTGCGGGCTTGGACAGGGCCGGGTAGGCCCAGCGGCCGTCGCCCTTGGTGGACAGGCCGGGGAGGTCGGTGCGTTCGGCCCGGCCGATCCCGTACGCGACCCCGCTGCCGACGGCGGCGAAGACGACGACGGCGGCCGTCCAGCGCAGTGCGGCGAACAGCTTCCGGCGGTCCTTGGGAGCGGCCGGTACGACGGTTTCCGCGTCGGGCGCGGGGGGTGCGTCCGCCACGGGGGCGGTGTTCTGCTCGGTCACACGGACTCCCCGGGGGACTTCAGGTGGTTCAGCTGCTGCTTGAACAGGTCTGCGGCGTCGTTCGCGGAGAGGGGCTTGGGCCCGTACATCCGGAAGCTGACCAGCACATCGCCCTGGAGGGCCTCGCAGTCGATGGTGTCGATCTTGTTCTGGTCCTCCTGCTTCTCCTTGCCGAGGACCGACACCGAGCACTTGGCGTCGGGGAAGCCCTCGATCTTCGGCGCGTCGCGGCCGCGGCCGGTCAGTTCGAGGAGCCTCTTGCTGAACTCGGAGAGCTTCGCGAGGGCCTGGGGGTCGGCCTGGGTCAGCTGGATCTCCATCACCTGCTGGTCGCGGGACCGGTGGTAGCTGCGTCCGGCCACGCCCTTGAGCTTCAGGCCGGCCAGCGCCTTGTCCCGTTCCGCCCGCTCGTCGCCGGAGAGCCCGGTGCGCGCGTCCTTGACGGCCTGGAGCGCCCGCTCGCCCGACACGTAGAAGTCGTTGCCCTCGCCGTCGAGGTCGGGGCCGAGCTCGAAATCGGTCGTGACCGGCAGCAGCTTGCCCGTCAGCTCGTTCGGCGGCACGGTCGCGACCGGTTCCGGCGTCCGTGTGGGCTCCGCGCCCGCCGCGACCCAGTACCGGGTCGGCGCGGTGCGGTCGGCGTCGGCGATCCGCCCGGCGGCCCAGAGGGCGCCGCCCGCGAGGACGGCGATGCCGAGCCCGCCCGCGATCAGCGCCACGGTCCGGCGGCTGCGCGCCCGCGGCGCGGCGGCCTGCGCCGCCTCGGGAGCGGTCGCCTCGGCCGCTGCGGCCGGCACGGCCGGTTCGGTCGCCCGGGCCTGCCCGGTCACCTCAGCGGCCCCGGTCGCCTCGGCCGGCCCGCTCGCCTCGGCCGGCCCGCTCGCCTCGGCCGTCACGTCCTTGCTGTCCTGCGGGTCGCTCACAGCCGCTCCCACTGTCGCTTGGCGATCTCGACGACGTCCTTCTCGTCGAGGACACCGCGGTTGTTCATGTAACTGATCTCCATGACGATGTCGCCGCGCCGGGCGAGCACCCGGGCCGACTTCGTCGGCAGGTAGCCCGCCTTCTCCCGCTGCGCCGAGTCCACCCACAGGTGGCCGAATTCGGCGGGCACGCCGGGCAGGTCCTTGCCCGAGTTGCCCGTGTACCTCGCCTCCGCCAGGTAGTCGTGGGCGTGCTGGTACCAGTCGGCACCGGAGCGGTCCCGGTACTGGAAGAGCCGGACGGTGACGAAGTTCCGGTCGTCCTGCGCCCACTCCAGCTCGGCGATCCGCCGTACGTCGTGCCGGAGCTGGCTGCTGAGGCCGCCGCCCGGCTTCTCGTAGTAGTCCGCCGAGAACTCGTCCGGGGACACCGTCCCCGAGGAACGGACCTCCACCCCGGCCGGGGCCTCGATCAGCAGCTTGACCAGATCGTCGTCCGTCTTGTGCCAGCGGTTGGCGTTGAGGGCGCGGGCGCTCGTCGACTCGTTCGGGGCCTGCGGCTTCGGCTGGTCGATCTTCTGCTGCGCGAGCGGCGGCAGCGGGGTGGGCTCGCGGTCGTACTGGACGGCGTAGCCGGTGACCGTGCCCGCGAGCACGCCGAGCACGGCGGCACCGGCGATCAGGAGGACCGTGCGGCGGCGGCCGCGGGGGCGGCGGGCGGCGGTCTCCTCCCCTTCCGGCTGCTCGGGAAGGGTCTGTTCGTGTTCCAAGGAAGTCCCCCCACAGGACGTGAGGCACTGGGTGGTTACCCGTGCGTACCCATGACCCGTCCGCGAGGGGAGCAGTTGTACGAATGCTTGTTACGTTTTGATCTCTCGGGGTTTCAATCCTCGTGCCGCCGCTTTCCGTCCAGTTCGTCCCACCACTCGTCGGACTTCGGGTCGCCCGAGGGGTCGTCCCACCAGCGGTCGTCCGGCCCGCGCCGGTTCGCGATCATCGCGGCGACCGGCGGGATGACCATGGCGACCACGCACAGGGCCACGGCCGCCTCCACCGAGAACAGCCGCACGAAGGACCAGGCGGAGACGAACAGGAAGATGCATCCGCCCATGAGGAGGAAGTAGACGCGGCGTCGCCGGGCGTACATGCCTCAAGGGTAGGGCCGGAGGCGGACGATGCGCAGGGCCGGGACGGCGCGAAGGGCCGCACCCCGTTCCAGTGGCGTCCAACCCCCTGGGGTGCGGCCCTCCGGCCGGTTCGGCTACCGCTGCGTGTGCAGCGTGGTCGTCAGACCGCGATCGCCACGTCCGTCACGCCGCCGGCCTCGGCCACGACCACGGCGCGGTCCGCCTGGGCGCCGGGGACCAGCGCGCGCAGGGTCCACGAGCCGGTCGCCGCGTAGAAGCGGAACTGGCCGGTCGCCGAGGTCGGGACCTCGGCCGTGAACTCGCCGGTCGAGTCGAGCAGGCGCACGTACCCGCTGATGGGCTCGCCGTCCTTGGTCACCTGACCCTGGATGGCGGTCTCACCGGGCTTGAGCGTCGCGAGGTCGGGCCCGCCGATCTGTGCTCCACACATGTTCTCTGTCCTGTCCTAGAGAGGTCTACGGTCTACGGGGCGTCGCGTGCCCGGGAACTACTTGTTCGCGCCGAGCTCGATCGGCACGCCGACCAGGGAGCCGTACTCGGTCCAGGAGCCGTCGTAGTTCTTGACGTTCTCCTGGCCCAGGAGCTCGTGCAGCACGAACCAGGTCAGCGCGGAGCGCTCACCGATGCGGCAGTACGCGATGGTGTCCTTCGACAGGTCGACCTGCTCGGCCTCGTAGAGGGCGGTGAGCTCCTCGTCGGACTTGAAGGTGCCGTCGTCGTTGGCGTTCTTCGACCACGGGATGTTGCGGGCGCTCGGCACGTGGCCGGGGCGCTGCGACTGCTCCTGCGGGAGGTGCGCCGGGGCGAGCAGCTTGCCGGAGAACTCGTCGGGCGAGCGGACGTCGACCAGGTTCTGGGCGCCGATCGCGGCCACGACGTCGTCGCGGAACGCGCGGATCGAGGCGTCCTGCGGCTGGGCCTTGTACTGGGTGGCCGGGCGGTTGGGGACCTCGGTGCCGTCGACCAGGTCGCGGGAGTCGAGCTCCCACTTCTTGCGGCCGCCGTCGAGGAGGCGGACGTCCTGGTGGCCGTACAGCTTGAAGTACCAGTAGGCGTAGGACGCGAACCAGTTGTTGTTGCCGCCGTAGAGGACGACGGTGTCGTCGTTGGAGATGCCCTTGGCGGAGAGGAGCTTCTCGAAGCCCTCCTGGTCCACGAAGTCGCGGCGGACCGGGTCCTGGAGGTCCTGCTTCCAGTCGATCCGGACGGCGTTGGTGATGTGGTTCTTGTCGTAGGCGGACGTGTCCTCGTCCACCTCGACGATGACGACGTCGGCGTCGTTCAGGTGGGCCTCGACCCAGTCGGCGTCTACGAGGACGTCGCTGCGGCTCATGGTGTTCTCCTCCGGGGCAGTGTGCGGCGGGGCGTGCTGTGCAGGTGCAGGTGCTGCTGAGCGGTCTGCGGGTGCTGCTGGTGCGTGCCGTTGCGGGCGGCGGCCCCTCGGACGCCGCGCGGGGAGGCGTCAGCGGGTAGGAGGGGGCGGCTGCGGTGCGGTCACGCGGGAAGGGACGGTCGTCCGGCTGATGGAGCGGAAGCGCTCACAGGTCACATGGATCGACAGAGCATGGCGGCGACGCGACACAGGTCTACTGCCCGTCGCTTCGTGAGGTCCGCCTGCTGATGCTTCATAGCCATGGATCGTAGGGACGAATCGGCCGCCCTGTCACCGGCGTGTCATATTCCGAGACAGGATCGTCCGAATACTGGGATGCACACGCCCCCGGGCGACTGCCGCACCGCCTCCGGGGGCCTTCGCACGGCCCGTCCTTCTACGGATCGGACCGTACCGTCTCACGATCCGGCCAGCACCAGGTCCGAGCCGCTCAGCGTGAGGTGCACGCCCGCTTCGTCCGAGGTCAGCGTGGTCAGCTTGAGCCCGGACGGCAGTCCGCCGTCGAGCCGGCGGTCGAAGTCGGTCTTCTTGCGGACCGCGCCCTCGATCCCGGGCAGGCCCTCGCCGGGCACGTCGTCGGCCCGGACCCGGACCATCTTGCCGCCGCCCGGGGCGTCCACGAGCGTGACGGTCGACACCACGCTGGGGGAGAGCCTGCGGCCGAGGACCTCCACGGCCGCCGTGACCTTCACCTTGCCCGGCGCCCCGCCGTAGGTGACCGTCACACCGTTCTGGGAGGCCTCGGTCAGGTCCTGGTACGTGACGAGGGCCGTGCCCTCGGCCCGCTCGGCGGTGCCCCCGCTGTAGTCCCCGTTCAGCTTCACGCTGCGGAAACTGGCGTCGAGCTGCGAGAGCCGGGTCTTGCGGCCGTCCGAGACGGCTTCGACGCCCTTCAGCTTCACGTCGACGCGGTCGAGGTCGTGGCTGAGCGCCTGGGTCAGGAACGGGAACCCGTGGATGTCCACCTCCGTGCTCCCCGCCAGCCCCTGGCGGGCCTGGATGCGCTCGGCCAGCCGGTTCTCGGCATAGTTGACCGCCCAGCGGTCGGCGCCCGCGAACAGGGCGCCCAGCACCACTCCGATGATCACAACAACACGCAGGAACCGCACGTGCCCCTCCCCCTGTAGATCGGTACGTGCGTTCTAGTGGACCATGATCGGCCGTACGGAGGCCGTCAGCGGCGGTGTGACGCCCGCCGCGGCCTCCCGTACGGAAGATCCGGCGTCAGCCGACCACCCGTCCGATCAGGTAGACGGCGGGAGCGGCGGCCGCCAGCGGCAGCGCGACACCGGCCGTCATGTGGACGAACTTGGACGGGTAGTCGTACGCGGCCACGCGCAGCCCGATCAGTGCGCACACCCCGGCGGCCAGGCCGACCAGGGCCCCGCCCGCTCCGACGGAGGTCAGTCCGCCGACCGCGATGCCCGCTCCGGTGGCCGCGGCCAGCGAGACGCCGACGGAGGCCGGCGTCGGCAGCGGGAGCGCGCGGGTGAACACGGCGACCGCGACGGCGGCGGCGCCGACGCCGACGGCGGCGGAGTCGGCGGCCAGGTAGCCGGCGCAGACGATGGCGAGCGCGGCGGAGGCCACGGAGGCCATCAGCCCGTACATCCGCTCGTCGGGGTCGGCGTGGCTGCGCAGCTGGAGGACCAGCGTGAGCAGCACCCAGGCCCCGAGGGTGCCGATGATCGCGCCAGGGCCGTACGCGTCGTCCACGGCGAGCACGGCGCCGTCGGCGACGAGCGCCCCGAGGAAGGCGAGGGCGATGCCCTGCCGGGCGGGCCACATGCCGTTGAGCCGGAACCAGCCGGCCGCGGTGAGCCCCTGGAGGGCGACCAGCGGGACGAGCAGCGCGAGCTCCCCGACGGCGGCGGCGCCGGCCAGCAGCAGCCCGAGGGCGGCGGTCAGTATGGCCGGCTGCGGGCCGGGGTCGATGATCGGCGACCGGCCCTCGGCGCGCGCCTGGGCGGGGTCGACGGCGCGCAGGGTGTTGCCGGCGAGGGTGGGCGGGGAGTACGCGGGCTCCTCGCCCGGGACCTCGGAGCCGAGGGGTGCGGCGGCGCCGGCCGGGGCGGCGGGCTGCGCCGCGGGAGCGGCCTCGGCCGCCGCAGTGGGCTCGGCCGCGCCGGCCGGCTCCTCGGGGCCGGGGCCGGGGTACGGCGGCAGGAAGGCGGTCTGCTCGGCCGCGTCGCCCGCGGGGGCGGCGGCCGCCTGGGGCGGCAGGTAGGCCGTCTGCTCGGCGGCGGAACCCTCGCCCCAGGCCGCGCCGGAGCTCCCGCCCGGCGCCCAGTCGGCCGCAGGGGCCGGGGCCTGGGCAGCGGGCGCCTCGTCGCGGAACCAGCCCTCGGGCGCCACGGGCTGCGCCTGCGGCTGCGGGTCGGCGGCATGGGGGCCGGGATAGGGCGGCAGGTACGCGGTCTGCTCGGCCGCCGATGCCTCGGGGCCGGGGTACGGCGGCAGGTAGGCGGTCTGCTCGGCGGCGGCGGCCGCCTGGGGCGGCAGGTAGGCCGTCTGCTCGGCGGCGGAACCCTCGCCCCAGGCCGCACCGGAGCCCCCGCCCGGCGCCCAGTCGGCCGCAGGGGCCGGGGCCTGGGCGGCGGGCGCCTCGTCGCGGAACCAACCGTCGGGGGCGATCGGCTGCGGCTGCGGGTCGGCTGCCGCCGGGCCCGGGTAGGGCGGCAGGTACGCCGCCTGCTCGGCCACGGCCCCGGACCCGTCCGGCCACGGCGCACCGGCGCCGGCCTGGGACCAGGCCTCGGGGGCGTGGGCCGCGGCGGCCGGCGCCTCGTCGCGGAACCAGCCCTCGGGCGCCACGGGCTGGCCGGGCAGCGCGCCCAGCGGCGGCTGGACCTGCTGGACCTCCTGGACCGGCTGGACCGGCTGGTAGCCGGTGTCCCAGGTGTCCGACTGCCAGGTCTGGGTCCCGTACGGGTCCTGCTGGCGCTGCTGGTGCTGCTGGTGCTGTTGTTCCTCGGGGGTGCTCATCGGTTTCCGCTCACCCGCCCGCGAACGGCGGGAGCACCTCGACGGTGCCCCCCTCGGTCAGCGGAACGGCATCGTGCGGGCGCTTGCCCACGGGCTCTTCGTTCACGAGGAAGGAGCAGCGCTGCAGGACCCGGGTCAGCTCCCCGGGGTGGCGTTCCCGCACGGCGTCGAGCGCCTCGGCCAGTGTCTGCGCCGAGTACGGCTCCTCCGCCGTCTTGGCCGCGGCCTTGGCCGCCGCCCAGTAGCGGATGGTTCCGGTTGCCACTGCAGCTCCTATCGTCGGCTCTCTACCGTCGGCCTCCATGATGAACCCTCCGGCCCGCTGATCCGGTGTGCCTCCGCGCGCCCCGTGTGCGCCCGGGCGGACCGCCGTACGTCCATCGATCCGGTGAAAGCGGGGCATAAGCTGAGCGTAAGGGTGGCAGGAACCACAGAAGAGGCAGAGGCCGAAGCCTCGGCCCCGCACCGGCGGGTGGGCTATTCTGCTGGCGAGAGGATCCGGGCAACGTTGCCCCCGGGTCCTTTTGTGCTTTCAGCACGTTGAACGGACCGAGAACAGTGGTGTCCGCCGGGCCTCAGGGCGCGGGGACGGCGAGGCGCCACACGCACCACGTACGAAGCAGTACCGCGAAAGTCCTCGACGGGACCGAGGAGGAACCGACGTGATGGACCAGCGAACCGTGCACAACCGCCCGACCCGGGCAGGTGGTCGGGCATGAGCTCTCTCCTGCTGCTGACCAATGCCCTGCAGCCGTCCACCGAGGTGCTGCCCGCCCTCGGCCTGCTGCTGCACAACGTCCGAGTGGCCCCCGCCGAGGGCCCCGCGCTCGTGGACACCCCCGGCGCGGACGTCATCCTCGTCGACGGCCGCCGCGATCTGCCGCAGGTGCGCTCGCTGTGCCAGCTGCTCCGCTCCACCGGCCCCGGCTGCCCGCTCATCCTCGTCGTCACGGAGGGCGGCCTCGCCGCCGTCACCGCCGACTGGGGCATCGACGACGTCCTCCTCGACACCGCGGGCCCGGCCGAGGTCGAGGCGCGGCTGCGCCTCGCCACCGGCCGCCAGCAGCTGGGCTCCGACGACTCCCCGATGGAGATCCGCAACGGCGACCTGTCGGTCGACGAGGCGACGTACTCGGCGAAGCTGAAGGGCCGGGTCCTCGACCTCACCTTCAAGGAGTTCGAGCTCCTCAAGTACCTCGCGCAGCACCCGGGCCGGGTCTTCACCCGGGCCCAGCTGCTCCAGGAGGTCTGGGGGTACGACTACTTCGGCGGCACCCGGACGGTGGACGTCCACGTACGGCGGCTGCGCGCGAAGCTCGGCCCCGAGCACGAGTCGCTGATCGGTACGGTCCGCAACGTCGGCTACCGCTTCGTCACGCCGGAGAAGGTGGAGCGGGCGGCGGCGGAGGCGGCGGCCAAGGCCGCTGCGCAGGCTTCGGCCCAGGCGCCGGCCGCCGTCCCCCGTATGGAGGAACCTCCTGTGATCGTCCAGTCGGCAGGACGGCCTGCCCAGAGGTAGGTCACCCCGCGTAGACTCCCGAGCGTGGCCAAGGTGACGCGGGATGACGTTGCACGACTTGCGGGTACGTCTACCGCCGTCGTGAGCTACGTCATCAACAACGGACCCCGGCCGGTCGCCCCGGCCACGCGCGAGCGTGTACTCGCCGCGATCAAGGAGCTGGGCTACCGCCCGGACCGGGTCGCCCAGGCGATGGCGTCGCGGCGCACCGACCTCATAGGCATGATCGTCCCGGATGCGCGCCAGCCGTTCTTCGCGGAGATGGCGCACGCGGTCGAGCAGGCCGCCGCCGAGCGCGGAAAGATGGTCCTGGTCGGGAACTCCGACTACCGGGACGAGCGCGAGGTGCACTACCTGCGGGCCTTCCTCGGGATGCGGGTCTCCGGGCTCATCCTGGTCAGCCAGGGCATGAGCGAGCGGGCCGCCACGGAGATCGAGGCGTGGGACGCGCGTGTGGTGCTGCTGCACGAGCGGCCGGAGGCGATCGACGACGTCGCCGTCGTCACGGACGACATCGGCGGCGCCCAGCTCGCCACCCGCCACCTGCTCGAACACGGGCACGAGTACGTCGCCTGCATCGGCGGGGTGGAGAACACCCCGTCGGTCGGCGACCCGGTCGCCGACCACGTGGAGGGCTGGCGCCGGGCGATGCAGGAGTCGGGCCGCTCGACGGAAGGCCGGCTGTTCGAGGCCCCGTACAACCGGTACGACGCGTACCGCGTCGCGCTGGAGGTCCTCTCCGGCCCGGACCGGCCGCCGGCCATCTTCTGCGCGACGGACGACCAGGCGATCGGCGTGCTGCGTGCTGCCCGGGAGCTGCGCATCGACGTGCCGGGGGAGCTGGCGGTGGCCGGCTTCGACGACGTCAAGGAAGCGGCCCTGACGGACCCGCCGCTGACGACGATCGCCTCGGACCGTCCGGCGATGGCCCGGGCCGCGGTGGACCTCGTCCTGGACGACGGCCTCCGGGTGGCCGGCTCCCGCCGGGAGCGTCTGAAGCAGTTCCCGTCGGCCCTGGTGGTCCGCCGCTCCTGCGGCTGCCACTGACCCCTTTTCGACGCGACCCTCGCAACCGCTCGGCGCCAGGGCGCCTCCCGGGCTTCGGCTCGCTGCGCCGGACTCCGTCCGTCGGCTCCTGGCCGGGGTACTCCACCCCGCTGTGCCGGCTCCACCGGTGGCCCGGGGTAGGCGGGCTTATGTCGGGCTTACGCAGTTCTGTCGCGGATCTCAGCGGGGACTCAGGAAGCTCTCATGATCCGCGGACAGAGTTGTGGTCATGACCGAGAGCTTCCGCCGCGAAGGCGAGTACCCGCAGGAGAACGGCCCGACCCAGAGCGCGCCCCTCGGCGGGGCCTACCCGCCGCCGCCCGCCTACCCGCCCCCGGCGGCACCCGGCTGGCACGAGGCGCACCAGCCCCCGGCAGCCCCCGCAGCTCCCGCAGCCCCGGAGGGCACCCTGCACCAGCCCCCGGAGGGCCCCGCGCACGCCGCGCGGGCCCGGCGGCCCGTCGCGCTGCTCGTCGCCGTGGCGCTGGCCGCCGCCGTCGTCGGGGGCGGCACCGCCGCCGCCGTGCAGCAAGTGCTCGGCAGCCGGGGCGGCAGCGGTGGCGGCGTCACCGGCACCAACGTCTCCCAGTCCAGCAGCGGCACCGTCTCCGGAGTGGCCGAGCAGGTCAGCCCCTCCGTCGTCCGGATCGACACCCGCACCGGCTCCGGCCAGGGCACCGGCTCCGGCATCGTGGTCACCGCCGACGGCGAGATCGTCACCAACAACCACGTGATCGACGGCGCCACCGAGATCCAGGTGACGATGAGCGACGGCAAGAAGTACACCGCCAAGACCGTCGGCACCGACCCCGGCAAGGACCTCGCCCTCATCAAGCTCCAGGGCGCGAGCGGGCTCAAGCCGGCCAGGCTCGGCGACTCCGACAACCTCAAGGTCGGCGACCAGGTCGTCGCCATCGGCTCCCCCGACCGCCTGACCGGCACGGTCACGAGCGGCATCGTCTCCGCCCTGAACCGCGAGGTGAACGTGCCCAAGTCCGAGCAGCAGGCTCCCCAGCGCCAGCGCGGCGGCGGCAGCTGGCCGTTCTCGTACGACGGTCAGCAGTTCAACGGGAACACCGGAGCGGACACCACCTCGTACAAGGCCATCCAGACGGACGCCTCCCTCAACCCGGGCAACTCCGGCGGCGCCCTCGTCAACATGAACGGCGAGATCGTGGGCATGCCCTCCGCGATCTACTCCCCCTCGAGCGACAGCTCCACCGCCGGCAGCGTCGGCCTCGGCTTCGCCATCCCGGTGAACACGATCAAGGCCGATCTCGCCTCCCTCCGCAAGGGCGGCACCGGCAACAGCGGCGGCAGCGGCGGCGTCGCCGACGGCTTCGGGACCTCGTACTAGGCCTCCCGTGCGAGCCTGGTACGACCGACCACGACCACCCCTGGGGGACCGCAGATGAATCCGGCCGAAGGCGACCCGCACCGCATCCTCGTCGTCGACGACGAGCCCGCCGTGCGGGAGGCGCTGCGCCGCAGCCTCGCCTTCGAGGGGTACGCCGTGCAGACCGCCGTCGACGGGCTCGACGCCCTCGACAAGGCGGCCTCGTACGACCCCGGACTGATCGTCCTCGACATCCAGATGCCCCGCATGGACGGCCTGACGGCGGCCCGCCGGCTGCGTGCCTCCGGCAGCACCACCCCGATCCTGATGCTGACCGCCCGCGACACCGTCGGCGACCGCGTCACCGGCCTCGACGCGGGCGCCGACGACTACCTCGTGAAGCCGTTCGAGCTCGACGAGCTCTTCGCCCGCGTCCGCGCCCTGCTGCGCCGCAGCGCGTACGCCGCCCCGCGGCCCGGCGGCCTCGAAGCCGAGGAGACGGACACCCTGGCCTTCGGCGACCTGCGCATGGACCTCGCCACCCGCGAGGTCACCCGGTCCGGGCGCCGGGTGGAGCTGACCCGCACCGAGTTCACGCTGCTGGAGATGTTCCTGGCGCACCCGCGCCAGGTGCTGACCCGCGAGCAGATCCTCAAGACCGTCTGGGGCTTCGACTTCGAGCCCAGTTCCAACTCCCTGGACGTGTACGTCATGTACCTGCGCCGCAAGACCGAGGCCGGCGGCGAGCCCCGCCTGGTCCACACCGTGCGCGGGGTGGGCTACGTCCTGCGCACCGCCGCGGCCGGCGACTCCGGAGGGCCCGAGTGAGCCCGGTCGCCCGATTCCGTGCGCTGCCCCTGCGCTCGCGGCTCGCGCTGCTGGTGACGGTCGCGGTGGCGGTCGCCGTCGCGGCCGTCGCCGTCGTCAGCTGGTTCATGGTCCGTACGCAGCTGAAGGGTCAGCTGGACAGCTCGCTGCGCTCCACCAACGCGAGCGCGCAGGCCAACCAGACGCTGCCCCAGCTCGGCTGCCGGGAGCAGGTGCCCGGCGCCATCGTGAACAACCTGAGCGCGCAGGTGCAGATCGTGCTGCCCACGGGCGGGCGCTGCTGGGTGGACGGCAAGAACACCCTCCCGGTGACGGGCTACGACCTCGAGGTCGCCCGGGGCGAGCGCGGCCCGGTGCTGTACGACGGCCGCACCACGGACGGCACGCCCGTACGGGTCTACACCCAGCCGGTGAACGTCACCGGCCCGGTGGGCGGCAGTGTCGCCATCTCCGTCGCCAAGCCGCTCGCCGACATCGAGAAGCCGCTGTCCACCCTGGCCTGGGTGCTGCTCTTCGTCTGCGGGGTCGGTGTCGTCGGCGCGGGCGCGGCCGGCCTGTGGGTGGCGCGTACGGGTCTGCGGCCGGTCGACGAACTCACGGGCGCCGTCGAGCACATCGCCCGGACCGAGGACCTCACCGTGCAGATCCCGCACGACGGCGACGACGAGATCGCCCGCCTGTCGCGGTCCTTCAACTCCATGACGGCGGCGCTCGCCTCCTCCCAGGAGCGGCAGGCCCAGCTGATCGCGGACGCCGGACACGAGCTGCGCACGCCGCTGACCTCGCTGCGGACCAACATCGAGCTGCTGGCGCGCAGTGAGGAGACCGGCCGGGCCATCCCGCCCGAGGACCGCAAGGAGCTGCTGGCCTCGGTCAAGGCGCAGATGACGGAGCTGGCCGCGCTGATCGGGGACCTCCAGGAGCTGTCCCGCCCGGACGCGGCCCCGCCGGCCAGGCTGGAGGTGGTGGCGCTGCAGGAGATCGTGCAGAGCGCGCTGTCCCGGGCCCGGCTGCGCGGCCCGGAGCTGGACTTCGCCTCCGATCTGGAGCCCTGGTACGTGCGGGGCGAGGCGGCGGCGCTGGAGCGAGCGGTGGTCAACGTCCTCGACAACGCGGTGAAGTTCAGCCCGCCGGGCGGCTCGGTGGAGGTCTCGCTGCGGGCGGGCGAGCTGGCCGTGCGCGACCACGGTCCCGGTGTCCCGGCCGAGGACCTCCCGTACGTGTTCGAGCGGTTCTGGCGGTCCCCGTCGGCCCGGGCCCTGCCGGGCAGCGGGCTCGGGCTGTCGATCGTGGCCCGTACGGCACAGCGCGCGGGCGGCAGCGCCGAGCTGCGGGCCCCGGCGGACGGCGGCCCGGGGACGGAGGCCCTCCTGCGCATCCCGGGCGCCCCCACCCCGCCGCCGGCCGACCGGCCGGACCCTGCCGCCTAGGGAGTTTCGTCAGTTGTGCCGGATCAGGGAGGCGACCAGGCCGGAGCGGGTGTTCGGGAAGTCCATCGGGACGATGCCCAGCCCGGTCCGGCCGGCCAGCTCCCCGCCGTCGACGAAGGCGTGCACCTGCGGGTTCAGCCGGTCGGAGTTCCAGCGCGGCGGCATGTACGCCGAGGTGCTGGTGTAGTTCACGAAGAGCTTGCCGGGCTGCTGGACGGCCCGGCGGAACTGGTTCTCGATCTTGCCGCGCTTGGCGAAGGGCTCGGCGTTCCAGTCGTCCTGGATGTCGAAGACGTTGCCGTCGCCGTAGCGCAGGCCGGGCAGGCCGCCGTTGTCGGCGAGCAGGACCACCTTGCCGCGGGCCTGGCCGAGGGCGGGCAGGGTGTCGGCGATCCGGAACAGCGGGCGCCAGCCCCGATGGTCGAGGTAGTCGTCGAAGACGGCGCGGAACGTGGCGTCGCTGTCCTCGGAGTACTCCTGCTTGAGCCGCATCAGCACGGTCTCGGAGGGGTACGCGGCGAGGAAGTTCGCGCAGGCGACGAGGACGTCCCCGAACATGAGGTCCTGGAAGAAGGCCGCGTGGTGGATGGCGAACGAGCCGCCCGTGACGCGGCAGCGGACGTCGAGGAAGCGGATCCCGGAGTCGAGCTGCTGGGCGATCGAGGTGTTCTGGCAGGCGACGTAGAGCCCGCCCTTGGTGGCGCCCGAGTCGTGCGTGCCGGGGATGGTCATGCGCTGCAGGGCCGTGGAGTCGCCGAGTCCGGCCATCCAGTCCTGCGTGCCGAGGGCGCCGCGGGTGCCGAAAGTGCGCGCGGAGGCCGGGGCCGCCGCTGCGAGGTTCACGGCAGCGCCCGCGCCCGCCGCCACCGTCCCGACCAGAAATGCCCGACGATCCAGTGCCATGTCCGCCCCTTTGCCGACCCGGTGATGGATTCCCAGCCACGGCTGGGTGGTGCCCCCGGATTCTGGCGTGCGGGACCGGCCTTTACTACCCTCCGGTAGCACTCATCTTTCGAGCAACTCGGCCATGGCGCGCAGCCCTTGGGCGAGCTCGCGCCCCTTTGGCGCCTGCTCCGGATCCGTCAGGGTCTGCACCATCACCCCGGTCAGCAGTGCGATGTGCACCGACCCGAGGGCCCGTACGTCCTCTTCGGTGACCGCGTCCTCGGGGACCCCGCGCAGCTGGGCGGCCACCATGCGGCGGGAGCGGCGCTGGCCCTCGGCGAGGGCCGCGAGCAGCTCGGGCGAGGACTGTGCGTGGACGAAGGCCTCGACGTTGGCGATCCACAGCCAGCGCATGTCGGCGAAGTCCTGGATCTTGCGGTCCCAGGTGTCGGCGTAACGCTCCTCGGTGGTGTCGCCCTGGCCGGTCAGCCGGCCGGAGCCGGCGGCCCACTCGTCCATGGCGGCGAACAGGGCGAGGTTGAGCAGGGCCTCGCGCGAGCCGAAGTGGTAGCCGATCGCGGCCATGCTCACCTTCGACGCCGAGGCGATGTCGCGCACGGTCGTGCGCAGGTACCCCTTCTCCTCCAGGCAGCGGCGCGCTCCGGCCAGCAGGTCCTCGCGATTTCCCATGCCGGGATCGTAGCCGCGCACCCACTCGGGGCTGCACACCCTCTTGGGCAAGTGCCCAATACAAACGTATTGCGCGCTTGCCCAAATCCTGGCAGGCTCGGGTACGCCACCGTCACCGCAGGACACACAGGGGAGAGCGGAACCATGCGCCACACGCTGACGATCGACGGCCGCACGTTGTCGTACCGGGACTTCGGCGGCCCGGGCCGCCCGCTGCTGGCCCTGCACGGGGGTCTGTCCGAAGGCCTCGCCTTCGCCGGCCTCGCCGACGCCCTGGACGACGAGTGGCGGGTCATCGCCCCCGACCAGCGCGGCCACGGCGACTCCGACCGGGCCGCCGACTACGGCCGCGCCGGATACGTCTCCGACGCCGTCGCGCTGCTCGACCACCTCGGCCTCGACGCCCCCGTCGCCCTCCTCGGCTACTCCCTCGGCGGGCTGAACGCCGTCCACCTGGCCGCCGCCCACCCCGACCGGATCTCGGCGCTCGTCAATGTGGACGCCACCGTCGAGGTCCGCCCCGTCCCGCAGGGAGCGGTCTTCGACTTCCTGCGGGACATGCGGTACACCGCTCCCACCCGCGAGGAGCTCCTCGCCGCGGCCGGGCCGGTGGGCTCCCGGTTCGTCGAACGGGTGCTGCGCCCGCTCCCCGCCGGCCAGGGCTGGCGGCTGCCGTTCCACCCGCAGGACATGCTCGACTCCATCGAGGCCTGCCGTGGCGAGCACTGGGACGCCTGGCTCGCGAGCACCTGCCCGGCCGTGCTGATCCACGGCACCGACAGCCGGCCGCTCAGCCGGGCCACGGCCGACGCGATGGTCGCCCGGCGGCCCGGGACCTCGTACACGCCCCTGGAGGGGGACCACTTCGTGCCGTTCACGGACCCGGCCGGCTTCCACGAGGCCGTGGGGAAGTTCCTCGCGACGCTCTGACGGCCACGACCGCCCCGTCACGGGGGTGCGGGGCGAACACCGAAGGGGCGGCGGGCCGCAGGGCCCGCCGCCCCTTCGGGCGTGCCAGGTGTCAGTTCGAAACCGTGCAGGTGCTACTTGATGACCGTGATGCGGTCCGCCGCCGGCGGGGCGATCGGAGCAGCCTGGGTCGACTTCCCCAGGTAGGCGTTGAACGCCTCCAGGTCGGGCACGCCGACCAGCTTGTTCTTGTGGTCCTTCAGGACGGTGAAGCCGTCACCGCCGCCCGCGAGGAACTCGTTCATCGCGACCCGGTAGGTCTTGGCGGGGTCGATCGCCGCGCCGTTCAGCTTCACCGAGTCCACGACGATGCGGTCCGCGCCCGTCTTCGTCATGTCCAGGGTGTAGGTGAAGCCCTTCGAGACCTGGAGGATCTTCGGGTTCGGGCCGTTGACCGTGCCGCTGACCTGCTGCTGGAGCGCGGTGATCAGCTGCGCGCCCGTCAGGTCGACGATGTTCATCAGGTTGTTGAACGGCTGGACCGTGTACGACTCGCCGTACGTCACGACGCCGTCGCCCTCGGTGCCCGCGGCCTTGTAGGCCAGGTCGGCACGGATGCCGCCCGGGTTCATGATGGCCAGCTGCGCGCCGCCCTTGGCCGCCGGGGCCGTGGCCTCCAGCTGCGCGTCGGCGATCAGGTCGCCGAGCGGCTTCTCGGGGGCCTCGGAGCCGCGGCCCGCGATGTCCGCCGAGATGTAGCCCATCGGACGGCTGGCGACCGGGGCGGCCAGCGCGTTCCAGCGGGTGATCAGCTCGGTCATGTCCGGGGCCTTGGGCACGTCCCGCGTGACGGCCTTGGTGACCGGCTTGGGCGCGAAGGCCGCGGTGCGGACGATGTCCTTGGTCTGGCGGTCGTACGTCAGCGTGGTGTCCGTGAACGCGCGGCCGTAGGAGGCGGCCGAGGTCACCATGCGCGGGTTGCCCGCCGGGTCCGGGATGTTGCAGGCGTACGCCTGGTGCGTGTGGCCGGTCACCAGCGCGTCGACCTTCGGGTCGATGTTCTTCGCGATGTCCACGATGGCGCCCGAGACGCCGGCGCCGGCACCCGGGACGTTGCAGTCGTAGTTGTACGCGCCGCTGGCGGGCAGGCCGCCCTCGTGGATCAGCGCGACGATCGACTTCACGCCCTGCTTGTCCAGCTCGGCGGCGTACTTGTTGATCGTCTCGACCTCGTCGCCGAACTTCAGGCCCTTGACCCCGTCGGCGGTCACGACGTCCGGCGTGCCCTCCAGGGTGACGCCGATGAAGCCGATCTTCACGTCCCCCTTCTTCCAGATGAAGGTCGGGTTCAGCAGCGGACGCTTGGTCTTCTCGTCCGTGACGTTCGCCGCGAGGTACTTGTACTCGGTGCCCGTGTACTCCTTGCCGAACTCGAAGCAGCCGTCGACCGGGTGGCAGCCGCCGTACGCCATGCGGCGCAGCTCGGTCTTGCCCTCGTCGAACTCGTGGTTGCCGACGCTGCTGACGTCCAGCTTCAGCTTGTTCAGCGCCTCGACGGTGGGCTCGTCGTGGAAGAGACCGGACAGCATCGGGCTGCCGCCGATCATGTCACCGGCCGCGGCCGTGACGGAGTACTCGTGGCCCTTGCGGGCCTCGCGCAGGCTGGTCGCCAGGTACTCGACACCACCGGCGGGTATCGCCTTGGTGGTGCCGTCCGCCTGACGCTCGCTCACGGTGCCGGAAGAGCCCTGCGGGGGCTCCAGGGTGCCGTGGAAGTCGTTGAACGACAGCATCTGCACGTCGACGGTGCGGCTCTTGCCGGCACCGCCACCACTCGCGGCACCGGCCGGCAGTGCGGCCGCGACCATCGCTCCGGCCCCGGCCGTGACGGCGAGAGCGGCGAAGGTCAACCGGCGGGCTCGGCGGTGCCGTTGTGGCGTCGCTGACATTTAGTCCCCTTTTGGACAGCGGTAAAACTCGGGAGGTCGGCGGCAGCCTATGGTCAACGCGCGTAGCACGACAGGGGGTACGGGTGTCGGCCTGGTTACACGTAGGAGACGGCTCACCGTCGGCCCGCTGCACGCACACCACCGCGGGCGCCTCCCACGGCCGTACGCTCGACGTATGACTGACGACGCAGCAGCGGCCCTGGAGCCGGGACGCCAGATTGAGACCCTCGACGAGCTGACGGAGGAACAGGCCGAGGCCGTGCTCGCCCTCATCGAGGACGCGGCGCGCACGGACGGCACGACCGCCGTGTCCGAGCAGGGCCGCCTCCAGCTGCGCGGCGGGCGCCGCGAGGGCATCCGGCACTTCCTGCTCACCGAGAAGGGGCGGCTCGCCGGATACGGACAACTGGAGGACACCGACCCGGTGGAGGCCCCCGCCGCCGAGCTCGTCGTCCACCCCGCGCTGCGCGGGCGCGGGCACGGACGGGCGCTGGGCTCGGCCCTGCTGGCCGCCTCCGGCAAGCGGATCCGGGTGTGGGCGCACGGCGGCAAGTCGGCCGCCCGCCACCTCGCCCAGGTCCTCGGCCTGACCCTGTTCCGCGAGCTGCGCCAGCTGCGCCGCCCCCTCGGCCCGGACGGGCCCCCGCTGCCCGAGGTGGTACTGCCGGCCGGGGTGACCGTACGCACCTTCGTGCCCGGCGAGGACGACGCGGCCTGGCTCGCGGTCAACGCGGCCGCCTTCGCCCACCACCCCGAACAGGGCGCGCTGACCCAGCGGGACCTGAACGACCGCATCGCACAGCCCTGGTTCGACCCCAAGGGCTTCTTCCTCGCCGAGCGGGACGGGGAGCTCGTCGGCTTCCACTGGACCAAGGTCCACGCCGGGGAGCGGCTCGGGGAGGTCTACGTGCTCGGCGTCCGCCCCGGCGCCCAGGGCGGCGGCCTCGGCAAGGCCCTCACCGCGATCGGCCTGCACCACCTCGCCGGGGCCGGCCTGCCCACCGCGATGCTGTACGTGGACGCCGACAATCCGGCGGCCCTCGCCGTCTACGAGGGCCTCGGCTTCAGCACCCACGAGGTCGACCTGATGTACCGCACCGAGAGCTGATCCGCAGCCCCGGGGGAAGCCCGTACGGGTGCGCCGGGAGCGCGCGGGGCCCGTACGGGTGTATTCCGGGCGCGGAAAAGACGTACTCGTGCACCACCCGGAGCCTGGAAGCCATGCGCCATTCACCGGACCTTAAGACGCGCTTGCGACTCTCCCGGCATGCAGCCCCGACTCCGACCGACGGCGACCCCTTCCGACGCGCCTGTCCTGCCGCTTGCGCGGAACAATGGAGTCATGAGCCACCAGCCCAGCGCAGGCCCCACCGAGGTCCCCGCCCAGCACCCGTCTCACACGTCCCCCGCCGCCTCCCCCGGCCCGGCGGCGAAGCCTGCGCGGATCGGCTCCATAGCCGCGCACCGCCCGCATTCCGGCCTCGAACCCGGGCTCGCCCCCGATCTCGACGCCGACCTGGACGCCTACGACGACAAAGAGGGCGGCGAGCTCCCCCCGGGGCGGTTCCTCGACCGCGAGCGCAGCTGGCTGGCCTTCAACGAGCGGGTCCTGGAGCTGGCCGAGGACCCGGCAACCCCGCTCCTGGAGCGCGCCAACTTCCTGGCGATCTTCGCGAGCAACCTCGACGAGTTCTTCATGGTCCGCGTCGCCGGCCTCAAGCGCCGCATCGCGACCGGCGTCGCCACCCGTTCGGCCTCCGGTCTGCAGCCCCGCGAGGTGCTCGACCTGATCTGGACGCGCTCGCGCGAGCTCATGGCCCGGCACGCCGCCTGCTTCCAGCAGGACATCTCCCCGCAGCTCGCCGAAGAGGGCATCCACCTCATCCGCTGGCCGGACCTCACCGAGAAGGAGCAGGCCCGCCTCTTCACGCTGTTCCGGAACCAGATCTTCCCGGTGCTCACCCCGCTGGCCGTGGACCCCGCGCACCCGTTCCCGTACATCTCCGGGCTCTCCCTGAACCTGGCCGTCGTCGTCCGCAACCCCGTCAGCGGCCACCGCCACTTCGCCCGCGTCAAGGTCCCGCCGCTGCTCTCCCGCTTCCTGGAGGCCTCCCCGCAGCGCTACGTCCCCCTCGAGGACGTCATCGCCGCGCACCTGGAGGAGCTCTTCCCCGGCATGGAGGTGCTCGCGCACCACATGTTCCGGGTGACCCGCAACGAGGACCTCGAGGTCGAGGAGGACGACGCCGAGAACCTGCTCCAGGCCCTGGAGAAGGAGCTCATGCGGCGCCGCTTCGGCCCGCCGGTGCGCCTGGAGGTCGAGGAGTCCATCGACCCCGGCATCCTGGACCTCCTCGTGCAGGAGCTGAACGTCTCCGCCGCCGAGGTCTACCCGCTGCCCGGCCCGCTGGACCTGACCGGCCTCTTCGGCATCGCCTCGCTGGACCGGCCCGAGCTGAAGTACCCCAAGTTCGTCGCCGGCACCCACCGCGACCTCGCCGAGGTCGAGTCCGCGTCCGCGCCCGACATCTTCGCCGCGCTGCGCGAGCGGGACGTGCTGCTGCACCACCCGTACGACTCCTTCTCCACCTCGGTGCAGGCCTTCCTGGAGCAGGCCGCCGCCGACCCGGACGTCCTCGCGATCAAGCAGACGCTGTACCGGACCTCCGGCGACTCGCCGATCGTGGACGCCCTGATCGACGCCGCCGAATCCGGCAAGCAGGTCCTCGTACTCGTCGAGATCAAGGCCCGCTTCGACGAGCAGGCCAACATCAAGTGGGCCCGCAAGCTGGAGGAGTCCGGCTGCCACGTCGTCTACGGCCTGGTGGGCCTCAAGACCCACTGCAAGCTGTCGCTCGTCGTCCGCCAGGAGGGCGACACGCTGCGCCGCTACTCCCACGTCGGCACCGGCAACTACCACCCCAAGACCGCCCGCCTGTACGAGGACCTCGGCCTGCTCACCGCCGACCCGCAGGTCGGCGCGGACCTCTCCGACCTCTTCAACCGGCTGTCCGGGTACTCGCGCCGCGAGACCTACCGCCGGCTGATCGTCGCGCCGCGCTCGCTGCGCGACGGACTGATCGCGCGGATCGACAAGGAGGCCGCCCACCACCGGGCCGGCCGCCCCGCGTACGTGCGCCTCAAGATGAACTCGATCGTCGACGAGGCCCTGATCGACTCGCTCTACCGGGCCTCCCAGGCGGGAGTGCCCGTCGACATCTGGGTCCGCGGCATCTGCGCCGTGCGTCCCGGGGTGCCCGGGCTCTCGGAGAACATCCGGGTCCGCTCGATCCTCGGCCGCTTCCTGGAACACTCCCGGGTCTTCGCCTTCGGCAACGGCGGCGAGCCCGAGGTGTGGATCGGCAGCGCCGACATGATGCACCGCAACCTCGACCGCCGCATCGAGGCACTGGTCAGGGTCGCCGACCCGGCCCACCGCGCGGCACTGGACCGGATGCTGGAGACCGGGATGTCCGACGCCACCTCCTCCTGGCACCTGGGCCCGGACGGCGAATGGACCCGGCACAGCACGGACCACGAAGGCCAGCCGCTGCGGCACGTTCAGGAGATGCTCATAGACGCCCGGAGGCGCCGGCGTGGCTCTGCCAAACCATGACCTGACAGCGCGTGGAGAGGGCTCCGCGGGTGACGTGCTCGGCACGTACCTGCGGGCCCAGGCCACCGCCTTCCTGCGCGGGCTCCGCCTCCACGAGGAGAGCGGGGCCGACGCCGCGGAGGGCAGCGATGCGGCGCGCAGCCTGCGGGGGGCTGCGCGCCGCATCAGCGGGTCCCTGACCACCTTCCGAGTGGTGACCGAGTCCTCCTGGGCCGACGGGCTGCGCACCGAGCTGGTGTGGCTGTCCTCGACCCTGGCGGACGAGCACGCGTACGCCGCCCGGCTGACCCGGCTGCTGGACGCCCTGCACCGGCTGTCCGGCTCGCCGGAGGTGCCCGCGCCCCGCGGTGCCTCGGGTGCGCTGACGGTGGGCTCGGCGCGGGCGGCCGCCCTGCTGGAGCGGCAGCTGACGCTGGCCCGGACCCGGGCCCACTCGGCGACCCTGCAGGCGCTGGGCTCGTCCCGGTTCCACGCGGTCGCGGACGCGGTGGCGGTCCTGGCCTCCGAGGTGCCGCTGGACGCGGTCGCGGCCCGGGGACGGGTCGACGAGGTCCTGGTCCCGCTGGCGGAGGTGGCCCGGACCCGGCTGGCGACGGCCGTCTCGGCGCTGCCGCACGCCGCCGAGGCCCACCCGTACAACCCCGACCACGACGGCTCCTGGCACGAGGTGCGCCGGCTGCTGCGGGTCCACCGCTACGCCCGGGAGGCCCTGGGCGAGGACGTGGCCCGGCTCGTGGCCGCCGGGGACGCCCTGGACCGCCACCGCGACGCCGCGGAAGCCGCGGCGGCCTCGGCGACGGCGGCCCGCACACCGCGGATCGCCCCGGCGACGGCGTACGCGCTGGGGGTGCTGCACGCGGACCAGCGGCACGAGGTGGAGGCGGCCCGGTTCACCTTCCAGGACCTGTGGCAGCCCGCGGCGGCGCCCGCTCTC
The DNA here is from genome assembly GCF_042890265.1 of Streptomyces sp. NPDC002209. Lineage (NCBI taxonomy): Bacteria > Bacillati > Actinomycetota > Actinomycetes > Kitasatosporales > Streptomycetaceae > Streptomyces > Streptomyces sp. NPDC002209. The sequence continues at coordinate 36,612 of NZ_JBIARX010000029.1, forward strand.
TGACCGAAAGGAATCGGCCATTCCAAAGCCGGTCACATAACGGTAACGACGGGACAACGGCGGATGACACTCCGGAGCAAACCCGGCCATCCGCACCAGGCCGTCCGCCATGGTTCACCGTCCGTTCACTTGCCCCGGTCGGCCGCTTCACCTGATCTGCCTAATTTCAGTGGTGCACGGAGCGCGTCGCCCACCAGATCGAATGACACGCCGTGCAACCGACGTAGTCCTCTTCGCACGCCGCCCCGATACAGAAAGCGGCCGGCGGCTTCTGGAAGGAACACCCGAAAAGTGAAGCTTCAGCGCAAGAACATGCTTCGTGCCTCTGCCCTCGGGGCGCTCGTCGTGTCCGGCGCCCTGGTCCTCACGGCGTGCGGCTCGGACGACAACACGAAGGATGGCGGCGCCGCCAGCGGCAAGCCGTCGGCCGCCGCCGCGGGCGACATCAAGTGCGACGACGCCAAGGGCAAGCTCCTCGCCTCCGGCTCCTCCGCCCAGAAGAACGCCGTGGACCTGTGGGTCAAGAACTACATGGCCGCCTGCTCCGGCGTCGAGGTCAACTACAAGTCCTCCTCCTCCGGTGAGGGCATCGTCGCCTTCAACCAGGGCACCGTCGGTTTCGCCGGCTCGGACTCCGCGCTGAAGCCCGAGGCAGTCGAGGAGTCGAAGAAGGTCTGCACCGGCGGCCAGGGCATCAACCTGCCCATGGTCGGCGGCCCCATCGCCATCGGCTTCAACGTCGCCGGCGTGGACAAGCTGACGCTGGACGCCCCCACCCTCGCCAACATCTTCAACGACAAGATCAAGAAGTGGGACGACGAGGCGATCAAGAAGCTGAACCCCGGCGTCACGCTTCCCTCCACCGCCATCCAGGCGTTCCACCGCTCCGAGGACTCGGGCACCACCGAGAACCTGGGCAAGTACCTCAAGGCCGCCGCTCCCGAGGCCTGGACGTACGAGGCCGCCAAGAAGTGGCCGGCCCCCGGTGGCCAGGCCGCCTCCGGCTCCGCCGGTGTCGCCTCGCAGGTCAAGACCGTTGACGGCGCGATCGGCTACTTCGAGCTCTCCTACGCCTCGGCGCAGAGCATCAAGACGGTCGACGTGAACACGGGCGCCGCCGCCCCGGTCAAGGCCTCCGCCGACAGCGCCTCCAAGGCCATCGCCGCAGCCAAGATCGCCGGGACCGGCTCCGACCTGGCGCTTAAGCTCGACTACACGACCAAGGCCGAGGGTGCGTACCCGATCGTCCTGGTGACGTACGAGGTCGTCTGCGACAAGGGCAACAAGCCCGAGACGCTCGCCACCGTCAAGTCCTTCCTGAACTACACCGCCTCGGACGCGGGTCAGAAGATCCTCTCCGAGAACGGCTACGCGCCGATCCCGGCCGAGATCAACACCAAGGTCCGCGAAGTCATCAAGTCGCTGTCCTAATCACTGAGCCGAAGGTGCCGGGCAGTTCCCGTCCGAACTGCCCGGCGCCCGAGGACCCTCCCCTCCACCCAGGGGATCCGGTGCACCGCCGCCAGGGGGCCTTCCCCCCACCCAGACCGGAAAGATCATGGCTTCCACCACACCCACCCAGATAGACCAGGCTCCGCCTGTCTCCAAGAGCGCAAGGTCCACCGGCCGCGCCGGTGACAAGATCTTCGCCGGGCTCTCCAAGGGCTCCGGCATCCTGCTCCTGGTGATCATGGCGTCGATCGCCATCTTCCTCACCTACCGCGCCTCGATCGCACTGTCGAAGAACGAGGGGAACTTCCTCACCACCTTCGACTGGAACGCGTCGGCCAACCCGCCCGTCTTCGGCATCGCCGTCCTGCTCTTCGGCACCGTCGTCAGCTCGATCATCGCGATGGCCATCGCGGTTCCGATCGCTGTCGGCATCGCCCTCTTCATCTCGCACTACGCGCCGCGCAAGCTGGCCGCCCCGCTCGCGTACGTGGTCGACCTGCTGGCCGCCGTGCCCTCGATCATCTACGGCATCTGGGGCGCGCTGTTCCTCGTCCCGCAGCTCGGAGGCCTGAACCTCTGGCTGGACGAGTACATGGGCTGGACCTACGTCTTCGACAAGACCCAGGTCGGCGTCGCGCGCTCGCTCTTCACCGTCGGCATCCTGCTCGCGATCATGATCCTCCCGATCGTGACCAGCGTCAGCCGCGAGGTCTTCCTGCAGGTCCCGCGCATGAACGAGGAGGCCGCCCTGGCCCTCGGCGCGACCCGCTGGGAGGTCATCCGCATGTCGGTGCTGCCCTTCGGCCGCTCCGGCGTCATCTCCGCCTCGATGCTCGGCCTCGGCCGCGCCCTCGGCGAGACCATGGCCGTCGCCACGGTCCTGTCCCCGAGCTTCCTGATCAACGGGCACATCCTGGACCCGGGCGGCGGCACGTTCGCGCAGAACATCGCCGCGAAGTTCGACGAGGCCAACGAGTTCGGCCGCGACGCCCTGATCGCCTCCGGTCTCGTGCTCTTCCTGCTCACCCTGCTGGTCAACGGCGCAGCCCGGCTGATCATCGCCCGTCGCAAGGACTTCTCGGGGGCGAACGCCTGATGAGCCACGCACTCCAGGACCAGCGGCCCGCCCGGGCCCCGAAGTCCGCCGCTCCCGCCAGCCTCACCCGAGGCGGCCTCCCCCGCTGGGCCCCGGCCGGCATCGCGGTCCTCTCGATCGCCCTCGGCTGCGGCATCGGCGCCGTCGCCGACCTCCACAGCAAGATCCAGTGGGGCCTGATCGCCTCGGTCCTGTTCGTCGCGATCACGTACACCGCCAGCGCGGTCGTCGAGAACCGCCGCCAGGCCAAGGACCGCATCGCGACCTCCGTCGTGTGGGTCAGCTTCGTCCTCGCGGTCATCCCGCTGCTCTCGCTGATCTGGACCACCATCAGCCGCGGCATGGAGGCCCTCTCCGGGGACTTCCTCAGCCACTCGATGAACGGCGTCACCAGCTTCGAGCAGGGCGGCGGCGTCTACCACGCGCTGCTCGGCACCATCGAGCAGGTCGCCCTGGCCACCGTGATCGCCGCGCCGATCGGCCTGCTGACCGCCGTCTACCTGGTCGAGTACGGCCGGGGTTCGCTCGCCAAGGCCGTGACCTTCTTCGTCGACGTCATGACCGGCATCCCCTCCATCGTCGCGGGCCTGTTCATCCTGACGACCTGGAACCTGGCGCTCGGCTTCGGCCCGTCCGGCTTCGCCGGCTCGATGGCCCTGTCGATCCTGATGATGCCCGTCGTGGTCCGCTCCACCGAGGAGATGCTCAAGCTCGTCCCGAACGAGCTGCGCGAGGCCGCCCTCGCCCTCGGCGTGCCGAAGTGGCGCGTGATCCTCAAGGTCGTGCTCCCCACCGCCATCGGCGGCATCGCGACCGGCGTCATGCTGGCCGTCGCCCGCATCGCCGGTGAGACCGCGCCGATCATGCTGCTGGTCTTCGGTACCCAGCTGATCAACGGCAACCCCTTCGAAGGTGCTCAGTCCTCGCTTCCGCTGTACATCTGGGAGCAGTACAAGGTCGGCAGTGACGCCTCCTACGACCGGGCATGGGCCGCAGCGCTCGTCCTGATCGCCTTCGTCATGATCCTCAATCTGGTGGCCCGCGGCATCGCCCGCTGGAAGGCCCCGAAGACCGGTCGCTGACGCGACCACATGAAAGCGAAGTGACCCCTCATGGCGAAGCGAATCGACGTCAGCGGACTGTCCGCCTTCTACGGCGCCCACAAGGCCATCGATGACATCTCGATGACCGTGGAGCCCCGCTCCGTGACCGCCTTCATCGGCCCGTCCGGCTGCGGCAAGTCCACCTTCCTGCGCACCCTGAACCGCATGCACGAGGTCACCCCCGGCGGCCGCGTCGAGGGCAAGGTGCTGCTGGACGACGAGAACCTGTACGGCGCCGGCGTCGACCCGGTCGCGGTCCGCCGCACCGTCGGCATGGTCTTCCAGCGTCCGAACCCCTTCCCCACCATGTCGATCTTCGACAACGTGGCGGCGGGCCTGCGCCTGAACGGCAGCTTCAAGAAGTCCGAGCTCGCGGAGATAGTGGAGCGGTCCCTGAAGGGCGCCAACCTCTGGAACGAGGTCAAGGACCGCCTGAACAAGCCGGGCTCCGGCCTCTCCGGCGGCCAGCAGCAGCGTCTGTGCATCGCCCGCGCCATCGCGGTCGAGCCGGCGGTCCTGCTGATGGACGAGCCCTGCTCGGCCCTGGACCCGATCTCCACCCTCGCGATCGAGGACCTGATCGGCGAGCTGAAGGAGCGCTTCACGATCGTCATCGTGACGCACAACATGCAGCAGGCCGCCCGCGTCTCCGACCGCACCGCCTTCTTCAACCTGGCGGCGGTCGGCCAGCCCGGCAAGCTCGTCGAGATCGACGACACGGACCGGATCTTCTCGAACCCGTCCGTGCAGGCGACCGAGGACTACATCTCGGGCCGCTTCGGCTAGGCCGAAGCCCTCAGATGTGTTGAACGTCCTGCGGTGCTGCATGGCGGTGCCACCGCAAGGCGAAAGAAAAGGGCCGGCTCCCCCTGGGTGGGGGGAGCCGGCCCGCTTTCGTTCCCGCGTGCGTCGTCCCGCTAGCCGACGAAGGCCAGGTCGACGATCCAGAAGCTGAGCGCGGCGACCAGCGCCGCGGCCGGCATGGTGATGAACCAGCCCAGGACGATGTTCTTGGCGACGCCCCAGCGGACCGCGTTGACGCGCTTGGTCGCACCCACACCCATGATCGCCGAGGTGATCACGTGGGTGGTGGAGATCGGCGCGTGGAACAGGAACGCCGAGCCGAACATGATCGAGGCGCCGGTGGTCTCGGCGGCGAAGCCCTGCGGCGGGTCCAGCTCGATGATCTTGCGGCCCAGCGTGCGCATGATGCGCCAGCCGCCCGCGTACGTACCGAGCGACAGCATCACGGCGCACACGAGCTTGACCCAGACCGGGATCGCGTCGCCGTTCTGCTGCACATCGGCGATGACCAGGGCCATCATCACGATGCCCATCGTCTTCTGCGCGTCCTGGAGGCCGTGGCCGAGGGCCATGCCGGCCGCCGAGACCGTCTGCGCGATACGGAAGCCGCGCTTGGCCTTGTGCGGGTTGGCCCGGCGGAACATCCACAGGATGACGACCATCACCAGATAGCCGACGACCAGGCCGACGACCGGCGAGACGAACATCGGGATGACGACCTTGTCGAGGACTCCCGACCAGATGACCTGCGTGCCGCCGGCCAGCGCCGCGCCCACCATGCCGCCGAACAGCGCGTGCGAGGAGGACGAGGGAAGCCCGAAGTACCAGGTGACCAGGTTCCAGACGATCGCGCCGACCAGGGCCGCGAAGAGGATCCACATGCCCGTCTTGCCGGTGGGCGTCTCGATCAGGCCCTCACTGACCGTCTTGGCGACCCCGCTGCCCAGGAAGGCACCGGCGAGGTTCATCACCGCGGCCATCGCGAGGGCGGCGCGCGGGGTCAGCGCGCGGGTCGAGACGGAGGTCGCGATCGCGTTCGCAGAGTCGTGGAAACCGTTGGTGTACGTGAAACCGAGCGCGACACCGATGGTCACGATCAGAGCGAAGGTGTCCACGAGGTTCAGGACTCCTTGACCGCGATGGTCTCCACCGTGTTCGCGACGTGCTCGAACGCGTCGGCCGCCTCTTCGAGCACGTCGACGATCTGCTTGAGCTTCAGCACCTCGATGGCGTCGTACTTGCCGTTGAAGAGCTGGGCGAGCAGCTTGCGGTGGATCTGGTCGGCCTGGTTCTCGAGGCGGTTGACCTCGATCCAGTACTCGGTCAGGTTGTCCATCGTCCGCAGGTGCGGCATGGCCTCGGCGGTCAGCTCGGCCGCCCGCGCCAGCACCTCGATCTGCTGCTCGACACCCTTGGGGAGCTCCTCCACCTGGTAGAGGACGACCAGGTCGACGGCCTCCTCCATGAAGTCCATGATGTCGTCGAGGGACGAGGCCAGGTTGTAGATGTCCTCGCGGTCGAACGGCGTGATGAAGGAGGAGTTCAGCTGGTGGAAGATCGCGTGAGTGGCGTCGTCCCCCGCGTGCTCGGCTGCCCGCATCCGCTCCGCGATCTCGGCCCGGGCGGAGGAGTCCGCTCCGAGCAGTTCCATAAGGAGCTTGGAGCCCGTGACGATGTTGTCCGCGGATGCGGCGAACATGTCGTAGAAGCTCGTCTCCCTGGGGGTCAGACGAAATCGCACGTGAGGTCCTCGGGGTGCATTGGATTCGGTCAGGCTGATGCTAGGCGCATCCCCCGGCCACGGCTAACCGGCGGTTCCGGGCGGTTCCCCAGTGTCCTCCATCAGGCAGAGTGAGGACCACGGGCCCCTGTCCCTTCGACCAGGGCCCAGTACCCTATACCCATGAGGGGTATGCACCCCTCAGGTCCGGACCACGGGAGGACGCATGACTGCCATCGAGGCGGAAGGCTCCGGAGCCGACCTCGCCACCACCGCCGGCGCGGTGCACGGCTACCACCACCAGAAGGACGAGCACCTCAAGCGGCTGCGCCGGATCGAGGGCCAGATCAGGGGTCTGCAGCGGCTCGTCGACGAGGACGTCTACTGCATCGACATACTCACCCAGGTCTCGGCCAGCACGAAGGCCCTCCAGTCGTTCGCGCTCCAGCTGCTCGAGGAGCACCTGCGGCACTGCGTCGCCGACGCGGCCGTCAAGGGCGGGGACGAGATCGACGCCAAGGTCGAGGAAGCGACGAAGGCCATCGCGCGCCTGCTGCGCACCTGAGCCCTTCGGCCCGTGCTGCGGATGCGGCTACAGCCCGAGACCCATCAGGACCTCGTCGATCCGGTCCTGGCTGAGCCGCTCCTCGTCCGCCGCGGAGGCCGCGATGATCAGCTCGCCGCACAGCTCGATCTCGGCGAGCGCCACGTGGTCCTGCACCGTCGTACCGCCAGCGGGAGTCACGCGTGTCACCTCAATCTGCCGTCATCGGTCATCGGGTCATCGGTCGTCGGCGCTCGATGTCTCAGCGTAGGGAGGGCGGGGCGCTGTGCGCATGACACGGATGGACCATTTCCGGATACCGGGCCATGGCCCGATCGCGCCGCTCCGGAACCGTCCGGCCGGCTATTCGGCGATCTTCCCGGCGTAAATGTCCCCGCTTGCGGGCAATACGACGGTCACCGGGGTCCCGAACCCGTAGAGCAGCGTGGTGGAGGAGACATCGATCACGCCATTGTTGACGTAGGTGAAACGGTGCCGGACCTTCCGCAGCCGGCCTTCCTCGTCGAGATAGACGTCGAAGGGGACCGCGTCCTTGCTGAACCCTTTCGCCGCTGCCTCCAGTGCCCCGCGGACCGCCGGTGAGGCGTTCTTCGCGGCCTGCCCGATGTCGGTGGTCCCGCGGTAGTGCCGCACCTTGGTGCCCGCCACCTCGGTCTCGCCCACGTACGTCGCCTCCTGTACGCCGCGCAGCAGCTCGGCGGCGACCAGCGGGTCGGTGGCCCCGCCCGTGACCAGGTTCCCGTCCGCGAGGGTCGTCGTGTCGACCCGGACCCACTTGTCGGCGGGGACGCCCGCGCCCCGGTTCTTCATGTAGAGGGCGCCGGGTACGAGCAGCTCGGTGATGGGCCGGTGCTCGTCCTTGCCGGCCGCGTCGGCCGGGAGCATCACCAGGAGCTGGCCCATCCGGTTCTTGAAGTCGACCCCGCCCTCGCCGCGGATGGTGACCCGGGTCCCGCCGGTGGCCATCTCCATCGCCGTACGGGCCTGCGCGCTGCCCGTCTTCGCCAGCAGGTCGGCGACCCCCCGGACGGTCGCGGCCGGGTCGGCGGCGGGCCGGCCGTCGTCCTTGTCCGCGCCTCCGCACCCGCTCATCGCGGCCACGGTCACGGCCATGGAGAAGGCGAGCACCGCCTCACCCGCACGCCCGCGCCGCCGCCTGTGCTGGTGCACCACCATCGCCTGCCAACCCCCAACGCATGACCGCTGTTTGCCCGAGGCCCCCACCCGCTCCGGTTAACGAGGTCCGGGGTTTCCCGTCACGGGCCGCCGCCGTCCCGGACCCGTGCCGGACCCAGTACCTTGGTGGTGTGGATCCGCACACCAAGGCGTCGCTCGTCCCTCCGCTTGAAGCCGTGCCGCTCCCCCGCACCACCGAGCGGCCACCCACCGGGCACACCACGAGCACCGCCGAGCGCGGCTCGTTCTGCCTGGCCCTGTGCACCTGCGGCTGGAAGGGCCCGGCCCGCCGCTCCCGCGACCTGGCCCGCAAGGACGCGGGCCGGCACACCTCGGGCTAGGTGTGTTGTCCCGGGACCGGTCCGGGGCAGGGGGTCTTCTTGATCGCCCGTTCGGACGGCCCGGCTGGCCGACGCCCCCGGGAGCGGATGCCCTGGATGCATGCCAGGACCCGCACCCCGCGTCGCCGCCCTCCTCTGGGCCCTGCTCATCGCGCTCACACCCGCCGCCGTGGCCTCGGCGCGCCCGACGGGCTCGGCGGACGGCCCGGCCGATGTGGCCCTGGCCATCGGGGCGACCACCACCGCGGCCGTGGCCACCGGTCTGTGGCTGCGCTCCCGCTACCGCCGCGAGGACGAGTCGGAGCGCCACGGCGCGGAGAGCGGCGACCCGTGACCCCTCGGCCCCGGCCCCGCCCCCGACCGAGGGCGGTCCGCCTGTGCTTCGGCGGAGCGGGCCTGTGCCTGCTGGCGGCCGTCCTGATCTCCGTATGGGACGCCTACGGCCGACCCTGAACGGCTACGCCGCGAGGTCGCTCTCGTGCGTGCGGCAGCCCGGCGGCGGGGTCTGCGGCGCGGCGAGGTCCACCGGGAGCGGCAGCGCGCGGCGCTTGGCCCGGACGAGCCGCCCCGCGCGCGGGGAACGGGCCACCGCCCGCACGAGCGGGTTCAGCAGGGCCATCGCGAGCGGCGCGAGCACCAGCACCACGGCGGTGCCGAGCGCGAAGCCGCCGATGACGTCCGTCGGGTAGTGCACCCCGAGGTACACGCGGCAGACGCCCTCGGCGAGGGCCAGGCCGATCCCGATGAGCCCGAACTTCCGGTTCGCGATGAACAGGCCGACGCCCAGGGCCATCGCGAGGGTGGCGTGGTCGCTGACGAAGGAGAAGTCGCCGGGGCCGGCGTCCGGTGCCAGCACGTCCAGTCCGCTGTGCGCGGTGAACGGCCGCGGCCGCCCGACGAAGGCGCGCAGCGGGACGTTGACGAGGAGGGCGAGCGCGGCGGCGAACGGGGCCCACACCAGCGCGGCGAACGACTCGACGGCCGTGGACTCGTCCTGCCGGCGCGCACTGTGCCAGCACCACAGGACGAGGAGCACCAGGGCCAGCGGGATCCCGTACGCGCTCACGAGGCCGACGGCCCGGTCGACACCGGCCGGGGCGTGCCGGGCCAGTCCGTTGATGTCGTACAGCAGGCTGACGTCCACGTTCGGCCCACTACTTGTGAGTCCAGCCATGGCGATGCGGCCCCTTGCCCTTGCTCGGTTCCCCTCGGGCGCACACCTGCGTGCGCCCCTGAACCCCCCCGTTGATCAAGCCTGCGTCCATGGAACGCCCGTTCTGAACGCCACGTTCCACTCTCCACCGAATGATCACGGCAACGTTATCGAAGAGTGACTCGTCGTCGCAGCTCAGGGCCTTGGGTTGACGCAGCGTGGCGAACCGTGCAGCTAGGGCGACTTGGCGTCGGCGGTGCGGTCGGGGAGGGCCTCGGCGCCGTCCTTGGTGACACGCGTCGCGCCGAAGTAGTCCGGGGTGTCGATCTTGTCGAAGCGGATCACCGCGCCGGTGTACGGGGCGTTGATCATGTATCCGCCGCCCACGTAGAGGCCGACGTGCCGGATCTCCCGAGAGTTCGTCAGATCATCGGAGAAGAACACCAGGTCGCCGGGGAGCAGTTCGCCGCGCGCGGGATGCGGCCCGGCGTTGTACTGGTCGTTGGCGACGCGCGGCAGCTCGATCCCCACCGACTCGTACGCCGCCTTCGTCAGCCCCGAGCAGTCGAACCGCCCGTCCTGGTCCGGCGTACCGTTGCCGCCCCACAGGTACGGGGTCCCCAGCTGCTTCTGCGCGAAGTAGATGGCCCCGGCGGCCTGCTGCGAGGGCGCGACCCGCCCGACCGGCCGCTCGAAGCTCTTCGCGAGGGTCGTGATGGTCTTCACGTACCCCTGGGTCTCCTTGTACGGGGGCACCCCGCCGTACTTGATGACCGCGTACGCCCCCGCGTTGTAGGCCGCGAGCATGTTGCTCGTCGAGTCCCCGGGCACCCCCGCCACGTCCTTGGCCAGCTCGCAGTCGTACGAAGCGGCCGAAGGGATCGCATCATTGGGGTCCCAGATGTCGCGGTCGCCGTCACCGTCCCCGTCGATACCGTGCCCGGCCCACGTGCCCGGGATGAACTGCGCGATACCGCGGGCATCGGCCGGGCTGACGGCGCTCGGATTCCACCCGCTCTCCGAGTACAGCTGGGCGGCCAGCAGCGCGGGGGTCATGGCCGGGCACAGGGTCCCCCACTTCTGCACCAGGTTCTGGTACTTCGCGGGTACGGCCCCCTTGGCCAGCCCGACCACACGCCCCCCGGCCGCCCCGGCACCCACGAGGCCGGCCGCGGCGGAGTACGTACCCACCACGATCAGCACGAGGAAGCTCAGACAGAGCCCGATCCCGATCCCGCTCGCCATCCAGAATCTGCGCACCCGTCAACACTCCCCCATCCCCGTCGCTTTAACGTGTGAATCGCTCGTGTCGCCGGATCCACTACCCCACTCGGAAGCCCGTGCAGTGGATGCTCGAGTACTTCGCAGGGTCATCCTCGACGTGGTAGAAGACCACCGTCCAGTCCCCCGGGTCGTTGGCCAGGGGCACGCCGGGGTACGTCTTGCCGTTCACGTGCTCCGCGAAGTCGTCCGGGTATTTGAGCGTCAGGAACTCGCCCGTCTTCCACTTGCTGTAGATGTCGACGGGCTTGCTGGTGAAGCCCACCGCCTTGTTGTCCATGGGGAAGGGCATACCGGTGGACGGGCTGAGGTCGTGCGGGGACCTGACCGCCACCGACACGTAGTACGGATCGGGTTTGGTCGCGCTGCTCTCCGCGTACTTGATGCGCATGCTGATGCTCACGGACTTCCCCGCGACCTCGGCGCCGGCCTGCATGTCCGCGCCCGGCGGCTTCTGCTCCGGACCCAGGTTGCACGCGCCGGTACCGTGCGCGGCGCGCTCCGGGTCGGTGGAGGGCAGCCAGAAGTAGTGCGAGATCTGGTTGCCCTCGATGTACTCGGCCGGCGGCTTGGCTGCGGCGCCCGCGGACGCCGAGGGCGCACCGCCCCCCGCGTCCGGCGCCTGTCCGGGCGTGCCCGTGGCACCCGCCGCGCCGTCCTTGCCCCGGCCCCCCTGACCGTCCCCGTCGAACGGCACCAGCTTCCAGGCGGCCAGCGACAGGGCCGCGGCCACCGCCACGGCCGCCACCCACACGCCTGTCCGCCCGCGCCCCGGCGCAGTCACGGCCGAGTGCTGCGTCGGCGTGTAGCCGTACGGCAGGCCCGGCCCCTGCGTCCGCATCTCGTGCACCGGTACGGCCTCGCCCAGCGCGCCCAGCCCCAGGTACACGGGATCGTCGATCAGCGCGTCCCGTACGCCGCACCGGCCGATGACCTCGGGCAGGGCGGGCCGGGCCGCCGGGTCCTTCGCCACGCACGCCTCGATCAGGGCCGCCAGCCCCGGCTCCACCCCGGCCACGTCGATCGGCTCGTGCACCGCCCGGTAACTCACGCTCGTCGCGGCGCCCGTACCGAACGGCGCCCGCCCGGTCGCCGCGTACGCCAGCGTCGCGCCCAGCGCGAAGACGTCCGCCGCGGGCCCCGCCCCGGCCCCGAGCAGCACCTCGGGCGCGGTGTACCCCGGGGTCCCCGGGGCCTGGCCGTCCTGGGTGAGGGCCGTCTCGCCCACGCCGCGCGCGATGCCGAAGTCGATGAGCTGCGGGCCCTGCGCGCCCAGGATGACGTTGTGCGGCTTGAGGTCCCGGTGCGTCACCCCGTACGCGTGGACGCTCGCGAGCCCCTCCGCCAGCGCCGCGAACAGCCGGCGGCAGGTGTCCGCGGGCAAACCCCCGCGCTCCGCGACGGCGTGCCCGAGCGTCGGGCCCGCCACGTACTCCGTGGCCAGCCAGAACGGCGGCGCCGCGAGCGAGGCGTCGATCAGGTTCGCCGTGTACGCCGACCGCACCGCGCGCACGGTCTCGGCCTCGCGCCGGAACCGGGCCAGCGCCTCGGGGTGGCCGGTGATCTCGTCCCGGATCACCTTCACGGCGACCAGGCGTCCGCCGGGCGAGCGCCCGAGGTACACCTGCCCCATCCCTCCGGCACCGAGCCGGGCCAACAGCGCGTGCGCCCCGATCCGGGCGGGGTCGACGTCTCTCAGGGGCTCCATTGGCACGAGCCTGCCACACCGACTCCCGTACCACGGAACCGGGTTGACGCGAGAGGACGACTAGGAACGCGGCGCCACGAACAGGCTCTGCGCGCTCCGCCCGATCGGCCCCTTCTCGTCGTGCAGCCGGGCGTCCGCGAGCCCGATCCCGCCCGCGTCCACGCTCGTACGGGCCTCCACGCAGGCCCACTCGCCCACCGGGTGGCGGTGCAGGTGCACGGTCAGGTCGCTGTTGATGAACACGTACCGCCCGAAGTCCAGGACCGAGCTGATCCCGTTGCCCGAGTCGGCGGCGATCAGGACCCGGTCCAGCGGCCTGGTCTCCTCCCCGACGACGAGCGGCACCTTCATCCGCATCCAGCAGGTGCCGGGCCCGAGCGATACGAACGCACCCTGCGTGAACCGGGTCTCCATCGCCGAGTGGTAGCCGGTCTCCCACGGCACCGGGAAGAACGGCGTCACCTCCACCTCCCCGGGCGGCGGCAGCTGCGGCCCCGGGGCCACGCCCGGCACGGCCTCCTCGGCCACCCGGATCCGCAGCGCCCGCGCGAGCATCACCGGCGCGGTCCCGGCCGGGGCGAGGGCGGCCTCGACCACCTCCGTGCTGCGGCCGGCCCGGAGCACCGACGTGGTGATCTCCAGCGGGCCGATCGGCACCGGCCGCAGGATCTCGTACGTGATCCGCGCGATCCGCATGTCGGTGCGGGCGCCCGCCCGCTCCTCCACGGCCCGGCCCAGCAGCGCGGCCGGCGGCCCGGCATGCTGCGAGCCGGGGTCCCACGGCCCGCGCGTGTACTCGGTGGCCAGGAACCGCCCGGCATCGACCCGCTCGAAGAACGCCTCGGAGATCGCCATGCCCGGCACGCTACCGACAGGTAACCCGCCTCGCCAGGCCTTCGCGGAACAACGGAACGACGGAACGAAGGCGACGGCGGCGACGACGACGGCCTCAGCGGGCGAAGCCCAGCCCGACCCCGAGCCCCACCAGCACCGAGCCGATCGCCCGGTTCAGCGCCTTCTGCGCCTTCAGCATCCGCTCGCGCAGCCGGGAGTTCGAGAAGAACAGCGCGACCGCGCCGAACCAGCCCAAGTGCGCCGCCGACATGAACAGCCCGTACCCGGCCTGCTGCCACACCGGGGTGTCCGGGTTGACCACCTGCGTGAACGTCGACACGACGAACAGCGTCGTCTTCGGATTGAGCACGTTGGTCAGGAACCCGGACCGCAGCGCGCCCAGCCGGGTCAGCTCCGGCTTGGACTCCAGGTCCACGCTCAGCTCGGCCCGCGCCCGGAAGGTCCGGATCCCGATCCACACCAGGTACGCGGCGCCCGCCAGCTTGATCGCCGTGAACAGGGCCGTGGAGGAGGCGATCAGGAGTCCGACCCCGAGCATCGTGTACGAGACGTGCACCAGCACGCCGGCCGCGACCCCGGCCGCCGCGAACAGCCCGGTGGGCCGCCCGTACAGATAGCTGTTCCGGACGACCATCGCGAAATCGGCGCCGGGGCTGATCACGGCGAGGAGGGTGATGACGGCAACTGCGATCACTTCTGTCATGTACGGATGCTCACCGCACCGGGCCCCACGATCAACCGGGTTCCGCACACGAATACTTGAGACATGAACACGACACCTTCTTCGCCCTCTCCCGAGCCCGAGCCCGAGCCCTCGCCGTCGCCGTCGACGTCGCCGTCGCCCTCCGCGACGCCCGCGCCCCTCTCCCTGCGCCCGTTCCGCCCCGCGGACGACGCCCCGGCCCTGCGCCGCTGGATCACCACCCGGGCCGAGCTCGTCACCTGGGCGGGCCCCTCCTTCACCTGGCCGCTGGACGACGCCCAGCTCACCGCCTACGCCGCCGAGCCGGACCGCCACACCTGGACCGCGGTCGCCCCCGACGGACGCCCCCTCGGCCACATCTCCGTACGCGGCACCCGCCTGGGCCGCGTACTGATCGCCCCCGAGGCCCGCGGCCGGGGCCTCGGCGAGACCCTCCTCACACTCGCCGTGGCCCGGGCCTTCGACGAGCTCGGCCTGCCCTCGCTCGACCTCGGCGTCTACACCCACAACACCGCGGCCGTACGCCTCTACGAGAAGCTCGGCTTCCGCACCGAGCAGGTACTGCAGGACGTGGAGGAGGTCGGCGGCGTCCGCTGGTCGGCCCTCCAGATGCGGCTGACCGCCCCCGACCGGTGACAATGGACGGGTGTCCGCCACTCCCGCCACTCCCGCCGTCCCCGCCCTCCCCGCCCTCCCCGCCCTCCCCGCCCTCCCCGTCCTGCAGGCAGACTGCTCGAACTGCTTCGCGCTGTGCTGCGTCGCCCTGCCCTTCGCCAAGTCCAACGACTTCGCGGTGAACAAGGCCGCCGGAACACCCTGCAAGAACCTCCAGCAGGACTTCCGCTGCGGCATCCACACCCGGCTGCGCGACAAGGGCTTCCAGGGCTGCACCGTCTTCGACTGCTTCGGCGCGGGCCAGCAGGTCTCCCAGGTCACCTTCGGCGGCCGGGACTGGCGTACGCACCCCGGCACGGCCGCCCGGATGTACGAGGTCTTCCCGGTGCTGCGGCAACTGCACGAGCTGCTCTTCTACGTCACCGGGGCGCTTGCCCTCCCGGCGGCCGCCCCGGTCCACGCGGACCTGCGCCGAGCGCTGACCGAGACCGCGCAGTGGACCGCCGCCGACGCGGACGCCCTCACCGCCCTGGACGTGGGCGCCCTCCGCCAGCGCATCAACACGCTCCTCCTGCGCGCCAGCGAGCTGGCCCGCGCCAAGGCCCCGGCCCGCAAGAAGAACCACCGCGGCGCCGACCTGATGGGCGCCCGCCTCGCGGGCGCGGACCTCCGCGGCGCCAACCTCCGCGGGGCCTACCTCATCGCCGCGAACCTCAGCGGCGCAGACCTCCGCCTCGCGGACCTGATCGGCGCGGACTTCCGCGACGCCGACCTGCGGGGGGCGGACCTCCGCGACGCCCTGTTCCTGACCCAGCCCCAGCTGGGCGCAGCCCGGGGCGACGCCGGAACCAAGATCCCCCCGACGCTGACCCGCCCCGCGCACTGGTCCGCGTAAACCCGCTCCGACAGCCCGGACCCACACCCCGGGCTCCCACACCCCGGGCTCCGACGGCGCGGGCTCCGACGGCCCGCCGGCCGACAGGCCCGCGCTCCGGCGGCCCGGGGCTCACCCGCCGATGACCCCCAGCCTGACCTCGACCCGCCCGCGCAGCAGCTGGTACTCCTCCCAGCGCCGCGGCAGCCGGCCCTGCGGCCGCGGCCCCATCAGCCGCCCCTCCGTCACCACCTGGCCCCGGCGGAACTGCTCCCGCGTCAGGTCCACCTGTATCCCGCCGGGGAGCACGTTCCACGTGTGGAACCCGTGCTGCTCCCCCTCCAGCCAGACCTCCCCGACCATCAGCCCGCCGCCCATCAGGTCCTGGACCACCAGCGACGTGATGTCGCAATGCCCCCAGGCGGGGTTGTCGGCCGTCCAGGGCGCCCGCTCCACGTCGTCGGGCGAGCAGGTCTCGGCCGACCAACCCGCCCGTATGGCCGCTTCGATGTCCGTCAGGGTCCAGGGAGTTCCAGTCGTCATCCCCCCACTCTGACGCGCGGCACCGACAACGCCGCCGGGGGCCTGATGATGGCCGTCCACCCCGACGGACAGGTGAGCGCGCCGGTCCCCGTGTACACGCACTGGTTCTCGAACACATCGCCCTGGACCGTCAGCACCTTGACGTACACCGTGTAGCCCACGGTGTTGACCGACACCCCGCACGCGTTGCGCGGATGCCCCGGGTTCAGCGCCGTGGTGAGGTCCCTCCAGGTGTACGACCCGACCGGCGCCGTCTCCCGCACGCCCAGGAACGTCCTGCCCCGGTGCAGGACGGCGCTGAACTCCAGGTCGCTCTCCCCCCGGGTCGTGTCGATGTCCTGGCAAGGCCCCGGCTGCCCGTGCGGCCCCGCCGGCCCGCGCTCGCCCTTCGGACCGCGGTCGCCCTTCGGCCCCTGGGGTCCCCGGTCACCCTTCGGCCCCTGCGGCCCCCGGTCGCCCTTGGGCCCGGCACACGGATTGGCGGGCACCGCCTTGCCGGCCTTCCTCGTCTTGGCGGCCTTGGCGGCTTTGGCAGCCTTCGGCGCAGGCGCCGGCAGCGTTCTCGCATCCGGCTCCGGACACCTGCTGCTGCCCCAGCCGGGCGCCACCGCCACAGCCGTCCCCCCAGCGGCAGCCGCCGCCGGAACCGAGGCACCCATGAGCGCGATCGCCAGCGGAACTGCGAACCCGCCGGCCAGCCACGCCCGCCGTCCGGCCTTCACCACGGAACCCATCCATCACTCCTTGCGTCGTCCTACCGAACGGCCCGGAGCATCTCCCGCAACCCGCCGAAAGGATGGAACGACTGACGGAATGTCGGACGAACGTCAGCGACTCGGCCCAACGACACGCCCGCACACTGCGCCGAACGGCGGCCACCCGAGCGGCCCCCCGCAAGCCGAGAGGGCAATCATTGCCCGGGGTCACCCCCCGTGATACACAGAGTGACCATACGTTCTTTCGCACACCCACCGCCCGTGCCCAGGTCAGAGCGCGCGAGCGGCCCAAGGGCCGGGAGATCGGGTAAAGAGAGCCGTCAAGTCGACGTACGACCGCGGTTTCATCAGCGAAGATAGTACGTGACCCCTGCCGTCGGGCACGGGCTACCGGAACTACCCATACAGGGGCGGTGAGTTACATGATCCTGGCAGCCGAAAAGGGCGACATCACCACCATCATCGGCGGAATCGCCCCGAACTGGGGGCCGTTCGGCAGTCTCGGCAACGAAGCGAAGGTCATGATCGAGGTGGTCATGGCCGTTGCGATCCTCCTCTGCCTCGGCATCGCCATCTGGGGCGCGGCCAAGCAGCGCATCGGCGCGACCGCCCTGCGCGACACGTTCAGCGCGGAACAGGGCAAGGGCCTGATCGTCGCCGGCCTCACCGGCGTCTTCATCATCGGCTCCCTCGGCACCCTCTTCACCATCGTCTACGGAATGGCCGTCTAGCCGGGCCGCCCACCGGCTGCCGGACCTGATGAGGACTCACCACACCACCGTCGTACGACGCAGAGGGGGCGGACACGGAATGAGCAACGAAGACCAGTACGGCGGTGGCGTCGGCAGCGGCTACGGCGAAGTCGGCGGCACGGGCCAGACCCGCACCCGCCTCCCCGACGCCCCCGCGGACCCGTACGGCACCCCCCGCCGCACCCCCCGAGCCTCCCGGGGCCTGGTCACGGTGGTCGGCGTGGTGGTCCTCCTGATCGCCGCGATCGCGTTCGCGAACCAGTCCGGCGACACCCCGACCACCCCCTCGGCGGACACCCCCCCTGCCCCCGCCTCCACCCAGGCCACAGGCACCCGCCCGGTGGACGGCAAGAACGGCGGAGTCCCCTCCGGGTTTGCACAGGACGAACAGGGCGCGCAGTCTGCCGCCTCGAACTACGCCGTCTCGCTGGGCTCTGACGGCATGTTCAACACGCAGCGCAGACACGCGATCGTGGACGCCGTCGCGGACGACAGCACACGGGCGAAGCTCCAGGCCGGGTTCGACGCAGACTACTCGGCCGGCCTGCTCTCCCAGATCGGTCTGACCAAGGACGGTCTCGCCCCTGCGGGCTACACCTTCGTCAACCGGACCGTTCCGGTAGGAGCCAAGGTCAAGAACTTCGCCAACGGGACCGCCTCGGTGGACGTGTGGTGCATCGGCCTGTTCGGACTCACCGGCGAGAAGTCCACCCGCCCCGTGACCAGCGGCTGGTTCACCCTCTCCCTCAACCTCAAGTGGAACGGATCCGACTGGAAGGTCGTCGAGACCGCCCAGAAGGACGGTCCCACCCCCGTCACCGGCGACAACCCGGTGTCCACCTCCGACGAAATCGGCAAGGCCGTCACCGAATTCGGAGGGTTCACCTATGCCCGCTAGCCGCAGGCTCTCGCTACTCAGCATCGGCGCCACCGCTGCAGCCGTGCAGACCTCTGTCATCCTCTTCGCCACCCGCGCGGCAGCCGCGCCCACACCCACGCCCACGCCGAGCGCGAGCAACGACCCCTGCGCCCTGATCGCGGGGCCGGCCCGGGAATACTGCGAGCGCGGCAGCGGAGCCGCCGGCGGAGCCCCCCGCACGGGCCTGGCGCCCAACGACCCCGCCGACGCCCTCAACCCCCTCGCCTCCCTGGCCAAGGGCTGCGCCGACGCCGCCGCCTGGATCGTCACCGAGCTCAGCAAAGCGATCAACGGCACGGCCAACGTCGACTTCACCAACGGCGCCTTCCTCAAGCAGTACGCCATCGTCTTCGCCGCCTCCACCATCCTCACGCTCGTCCTCTGGCTCTTCGCCGTCGCCAAGCGCGCCATCCGCGGCGTCCCCCTCACCACCGCCATCTCCGAAGCCGTCGGCTTCCTCTGGCTCACCGTCCTCGCCTCCGCCTTCACCCCCCTGATCCTCTACACCGTCGTCTCCGCAACCGACGGCGTCACAGAAGTCATCGCCTCGGCGAGCGGCGGCCAGACCGACGTCTTCTTCGGCTCCTTCATCGAAGCCCTCAAGAAGGGCGACTCCATCGGCGGCGGCCCGATCATGCTGATCGTCGTCTCCCTCGTCACCGTCCTCGCCGCCGGCGTCCTCTTCCTCGAGCTCTTCATCCGGGCCGCCCTGCTCTACGTCGGCGCCCTCCTCGGCGTCGTCGTCTACGCCGGGCTCGTCGACCGCAACCTCTGGGGCCACGTCCGCCGCTGGGCCGGCATCATGATCGCCGTCATCCTCGTGAAGCCGGTCATCGTCATCGTCCTCGGCCTCGCCGGAGCCCTCGCCGGCGAGAAGGGCCCCAACGCGTTCTCCGCCGTCGTCTCCGGCCTCGCCATCATCCTCCTGGCGATCTTCGCCTCCGCGATGATCTACCGCTTCGTCCCCGGCTTCGGCGACGAGATCGCCTCCGCCCGCGCGGGCCGCAGCAAGGCCACCGACGGCGCCCAGGCCGCCGCCGTCATAAGCTCCCCGGCCTCCCTCGTCTCCCAGGGCATCAAGACGCACAGCAGCCGCGGCGCCCACCGCGGAGGCGGCGACGGCGGCTCCGGCGCCCCCCGCCCCGCCAACCCCCTCTCCGGAGGCGTGGCCGCCCACAGCAGCCGCCCCACCTCCGGCGGCGGGTCCGGCGGCGGATCCGTCCCCTCCGCCGCACCCCCGCCCCGCACGAGCTCGAGTACGAGGAACACAGGAGGTGACGGGCGTTGACGACCCACTCACACCAGCTGCACCCGGTCACGCCCCGCCGCACGTATCTCATCGGCCGGGCCCGGCCGAACGCGATCGTCGGCAAGAACCGCGAGAGCGGCGAGATCGCCCTGATCATCGCCGGCGCGTTCCTCGGCATGATGAGCGGCCTGCTCGTCCCCGCCCTCACCCTGCGCATCGTCAGCCTCGCCGGCTTCCCCATGCTCGCGCTCGCCGCCGTGTACGTCCCGTACAAGGGCCGCACCTTCTACAAGTGGTTCGAGATCAACCGCAGCTACAAGCGCACCCTGCGCCGCGGTACGACCTACCGCTCCAGCGCCATGGAAGCCGGCGTCCGCGCCGCCGACGGCCGCGAGGTCGAGGTCGGCCCGCCCCCCGGCATCGGCCGGATCAACTGGCTCGCCGCCCCCTTCGGCCCCGACGAGATCGCCGTCCTCCTCCACGCCGACCGCAGAACCGTCACCGCCGCCATCGAGATCGAGGGCCCCGGCGTCGGCCTGCGCGACAGCGAGGACCAAGAAGCCCTCGTCGACCGCTTCGGCACCCTCCTCAAGCACGTGGCCAACGGCGACGGCTTCGTCACCCGCCTCCAGATGCTCGCCCGTACGCTCCCCGCCGACCCCGACGCCCACGCCAAGGACGTCGCCCAGCGCGGCGACACCAACGCCCCCGTCTGGCTGCGCGACTCGTACGACCAGCTCCAGTCGATGGTCTCCACCTCCTCCGAACAGCACCGCGCGTACCTCGTCGCCTGCATGCACTACACGCGCGAACTCGCCGCCGAGGCCCACACCAT
This sequence comes from Streptomyces sp. NPDC002209, assembly GCF_042890265.1. Taxonomy (NCBI): domain Bacteria; kingdom Bacillati; phylum Actinomycetota; class Actinomycetes; order Kitasatosporales; family Streptomycetaceae; genus Streptomyces; species Streptomyces sp. NPDC002209. The sequence continues at coordinate 57,072 of NZ_JBIARX010000029.1, forward strand.
CGCCCGCGCCGGCACCCCCCACAAGGGCCGCAAGCTCGACCGCGACGCCGGCCTCGCCATCGTCATGGCCCGCGAGCTCACCGACATCTGCGCCCGCCTCGCCGAGGCCGACATCCGCGTCCGCCAGCCGCTGGGCCAGGGCCGCCTCGCCTCCCTCGTGCACTCCATGTACGACCCGGACCACCCCATCGACCACATCCAGGCCATGACCAAGCGCAACGCCTGGCCCGCCGAACTCGACGCGGTGGAACCCACCTACCTCCAGGCCAAGACCCGCGAATCCTCCACCCGCGCCCCCTGGTGCCACGCCACCGCCTGGGTGAAGGAGTGGCCCATGACACCGGTCGGCGTCAACTTCCTCGCGCCCCTCCTCGTCCACACCCCGGACGTGATCCGTACCGTCGCCGTCACCATGGATCTGGAGCCCACCGAGGTGGCCATCGAGCGCATGCTCACCGAGAAGACCAACGACGAGGCCGACGCCAGCCGCGCCGCCAAGATGAACCGGACCGTCGACCCCCGGGACATCGCCGCCCACGGCCGGCTCGACCAGAGGGGTGAAGATCTCGCCAGCGGTGCGGCAGGAGTCAACCTGGTCGGGTACATCACGGTGTCGTCGCGATCGCCGGAGGCCCTCGCCCGGGACAAGCGCACCATCCGCGCCTCCGCGGGCAAGTCGTACCTGAAGCTCGAATGGTGTGACCGCGAGCACCACCGCGCCTTCGTCAACACCCTGCCGTTCGCCACCGGCATCCGACGCTAGCTGGAGGGAAGTGCCGCCCATGCGAGATCCCATGTCCGCTCTGACGGACGCCTTCACCAGCTTCCTGTTCGGCAAGGTCGAGACCACGCGCCTGCCCGTACGCACCTCCACCGGGCAGGCGCAGGCCGTCTACCTGCCCACCGCCGCCCCCGGCCTCGGCGACTCCGGCGTCATCATCGGCCGCGAGGTCTACAGCGGCAAGGGCTACATCTACGACCCCTTCCAGCTGTACGGCCAGCAGCTCCCGGCCCCGCACTGGCTGGTCCTCGGCGAATCCGGCAACGGCAAGTCCGCCCTGGAAAAGACGTACGTCCTGCGCCAGCTCCGCTTCCGGGACCGCCAGGTCGTCGTCCTCGACGCCCAGGGCGAGGACGGCGTCGGCGAGTGGAACCTCATCGCCCAGCAGCTGGGGATAACCCCCATCCGCCTGGACCCCATCGCCGCCAACGACGACGGGATCCGCCTCAACCCCCTCGACCCGGCGATCACGACGACCGGCCAGCTCGCGCTGCTCCGGACCATCATCGAAGTCGCCATGGGCCACGGCCTCGACGAGCGCTCCGGCTTCGCGCTCAAGGTCGCGCACGCGTACGTCGTCGACACCATCCGCGACCGCCAGCCGGTCCTCATGGACATCGTGGAACAACTCCGCCACCCGGAGGCCGAGTCCGCGGAGGCCATGAACGTCGACATAGACGATGTCCGCGCCTGGGGCCTCGACGTCGCCCTCGTCATCGACCGCCTCGTCGACGGCGACCTCCGCGGCATGTTCGACGGCCCGACCACGGTGGGCATCGACCTGGACGCCCCCCTCATCGTCTTCGACCTCTCCCACATCGACCGCAACTCGATCGCCATGCCGATCCTGATGGCGATCGTCGGCGTCTGGCTGGAACACACCTGGATCCGCCCGGACCGCAAGAAGCGCATCTTCCTGGTGGAGGAGGCCTGGCACATCATCAACAGCCCCTTCGTGGCCCAGCTGTTCCAGCGCCTCCTGAAGTTCGGCCGCCGCCTGGGCCTGTCCTTCGTGGCCGTCGTCCACCACCTGTCCGACGTGGTCGACGGCGCCGCCGCCCGCGAGGCGGCAGCCATCCTGAAAATGGCGTCCACCCGCACCATCTACGCCCAGAAGGCGGACGAGGCCCGAGCGACGGGCCGGGTCCTGGGCCTGCCCCGATGGGCGGTGGAGATCATCCCGACCCTCACCCCGGGCATCGCGGTCTGGGACGTCAACGGCAACGTCCAGGTGGTCAAACACCTGATCACCGAGGCGGAACGCCCCCTCGTCTACACGGACCGCGCCATGACGGAATCCTCGGCCCAGCACCAGCTCCCCGACGACCTGCTGGCGGCCGAACTGGAGGCGGAGGAGAGAGCCCTCCTCATGGAACGCCACCGCAACGGCGGCCCGGGCTCGGCAACAACGGTGGCGTAAATGCACGACGAACGGAACGGCAAACCAGGCGGCATCCCGGACGCCCTCCTGATCGCCCTCCTCGCGTTCCTCCTGGGCCTGGCGACCCTGGTCTGGACGTCCACGGGCCTGGCCGCGCTCTTCTCGAAGGGCGCCTGGCCGTCCACGGTGACGTTCACCCGCACCGCGGGCGCGGTCCGCGCCCTGATAGCTCAACCGCACGACATCCCGGGAGCCTGGCCGGACACGCCCCCATCGGCCCTCTCCGGCTGGGGCCTGTTCTGGGGCCTCTTCATCAGCCAGCTCCTGATCCTGCTCGTCCTGACGATCTTCGTCATGGGCGTGATCGCCCGCACCAGATCCCGCGGCTCGAAACCGGGCCCGCCGCCCAACCCGGCCGATCCGCACCCGGCGGCAAATCCAGCCCCGGCGGCGTTCGAGGCGCGGGGGTCCGGGGGCAGCGCCCCCACCAGCGCCGGCCCCACGATCCCGGCACCGGCACCGGCACCGGTCCCGACCTCGACCGCTCCGCAGCACGCGCCCACGCTGCCGCACCACGCACCCACGCCGCCCATCCCGGGCCCGGTGCCCCATCCAGCCCCGCCGGCGTTCGAGGCGCGGGGCCACGGGGGCAGCGCCCCCGACAACAGCGGCGGCAACGGCAACACCCGCATGGCCTACGGCCACCCGGCCCAGCGCCACCCCCTGGCCCTCCAAGCCCTGGCGGCAGCCGAAGGCGCGGCCCTGGTCGTCACCTCCTCCCCGGCCCTGTGGGCGGAGACCAAGGACGCCCGCGCCAAACTCGGCCCGGTCCTCCTCTACGACCCCTCGCACCTCTGCGACACCCCGGCCCGCATGCACTGGAACCCCGCCGACGCCTGCGCGGACCGCGACACCGCCGCCGCCCGCGCCATCGCGCTCCTGGCCCCCGTACGCCCCCAGGCCCGCATGGACGCGGCCATCGCCGACACGGCGGAAACGCTCCTGCGCAGCTGGCTCCAGGCAGCCGACCTCGACGACCGCCCGTTCAAGCAGCTGCACCGCTGGGCCCAGGGCAACAGCGCCCAGGACCCGGTCCGCATCCTCCGTACGCACCCCCGGGCCGCCCCCGGCGCCGCCGGCGAACTCGAGAGCGCCCTCACCGCCCACCCCGAACGCCGCGAGCAGGCCCAGCACCTGACGGCCCGCGCCCTGTCCTGCCTCACGTCCATCCACATCCGCGAGGCCTGCAACCCGAACCGAACAGATGCACTGACCCTCGCATCGTTCGTGAGTGAAGGGGGCACCCTCTACATGGTGGGCGAGCCGCTCGAAGACCCCCGCACCCACCCGGGTGCGATGCCCTTGCTGACCGCACTCGCCGCGAGCGTGGTCGAGCACGGCCGCCGCATGGCCGCACGGTCATCCCACGGCCGGCTCGACCCACCACTCACACTGGTCCTCGAGGACGTCGCGGCCGTGGCCCCGATCCCCCAGCTCCCCGAGCTCCTCCAGGAAGCACCGCTCCCCCTGCTGGCGCTGTGCCGCAGCCGCGAACAGGCCCGCGCCCGCTGGCCCGAGGCAGCCTTCGAGGCCACCCACAGCTGACTACGGCCGCGCGATGACGTACTCGAGCTCCTTGGCCCCCTGATCCCCCGCCGCCGCCCCTGCCAGCGGCACGACCTGCCCGCTCGCCCGGAACCCGAACCGCCGGTAGAAGGCCCCGGCCCGCGGGTTGTCCTCGTGCACGAAGAGCCGTACGCGCTCCAGCGTCGGCCCCTCCAGCGACCAAGCCCAGTCCAGCGCAGTCGTGAACAAGGCGTCGGCGACCCCGGCGCCCCGGTGCTCCGTCCGTACGAACACGCCCACCACATGCCCCTGGGTCCGCTCGACGACCCGCTCGAAGAAGTCGGTGGTCCCGCTCTCCTCGACCAGGACGGTCAGCGAACCGACCCACTGCCCGTCCGGCGCCTCGGCCACGAACTGACGCGCGCTCCGCCCGTGCGATGCCCCCTCCGCCCGGTCCTGCCAGAACTCATCGGGCCTGGCCTCCGCTTGGTCCAGGGTCTCCAGGAAGGCCACCGGCGCTGCCGGATCCCGCAAAGCGGCGATCCGCAACTCCTTGACCTTCTCCCACTCATCACCCTGCACCGCACGCATCACATACTGATCCATAAGCGCGGATCCAATCACAGGACTGATGCACACTGCATCCATGAATCCACACGCCCGGGCTCTCCGCCACGTCACCGAGCTCTCGTCGGGCCCCCCGCTGGACCCGACCCTCGCGGTGACGCTCAACTTCCACCCCGACCGCATCTTCGGCGACCGCCCGATCCTCACCGCGCTGGCCGAGGACGGCGTCTACCGCTCGCAGTTCGTCACGGGCACCAGCAACGGCGGCCTCACCGCCCATGCAGGGGGCGCCCGTTGGCACTGGGAGAGCCGCATCTTCGGAGGCGCCTACGACGAGGCGCCGGCCGAAGCCCGCCCCGTCTACGGGGCCTTGAACTTCCGCCGCCGCCCGGTCGGTGCCGCACCCCGCTTCGGCTCCGCGCACTTCCGCCTCACCGCGGAGGCCTTGCCCCGGACCACGTTCTGCTACCCCGACAGCTACCTCGAGCCCGAGTCCTTCGGCGTCGCCGACCGCATGTCCCTGTTCGCCCTCGCGGAGGCCGACGAGCAGGACGCACTGGACGACTACATCGAGGCCCAGATCCACGCCCCGGTCCGGCTCGACCGCGACGTCGCCGCGCTCGTACTGGACCCCAGCCATCGGGACACCGAGGTCGAGGCGGCGGCGGAGAAGCTCCCCTGCGCGATCGAATGGCACGCCGGCTTCCACCTCACCGTCGACGAACTCCGCCGGCACCCCGACTACCGGGGCCAGGCGTACGTCGACCTCGGCTCGGCGATCGCCGTGGCGGGCCGGCTGACCCCCCGCATCCTCGGCGAGGCGGCCCGCACCGGCCGGTACGACGAACAGGCCCTGAAACGGGTCTGGCACTACCTGGCCCGTTTCGGCCAATGCCCGTAAACGCAGAAAAGCCCTGTACCGGATACCCGGTACAGGGCTTTTCTACAATGATTGTTCGGCGGCGTCCTACTCTCCCACAGGGTCCCCCC
>NZ_JBIARX010000030.1:0-62344 GCF_042890265.1 Streptomyces sp. NPDC002209
GCCCGCTGGGCATCAGTGACCGACAACGGCGGAATCTTCGGACCCGGACGACTCATACCGAACTAACGACCAACCTCAGACTCAGGACACTAGAGCTGTACCAGCGTGACCTCGGTCGCCTTCACGCTGGTCCACACCTGCGAGCCGTCGACCAGACCCAGTTCGGCCGCGGCCTCCGGGGTGATCTCCGCGACCAGGTCGGGGGCTTCGGCCGAGCCGACGAGCACGCGCAGCCGGCTGCCGACCGCGGTGATCTCCCGTACGGAGCCCTGCCAGACGTTGCGGGGACTGCCCGCCGGGCGGTCGCGGTGCACGGACACCGCCTCGGGGCCGATGATCGCCAGTGCCGGGGACCCCTCGGGCAGCGCCTCCGCCACCACCAGCCGGCCCCCGGCGGCGAGGACGAGGCCGTCGGCCGACGCGGTGCCGGGCCAGGCGTTGCGGCCGAGCATCCGCGCGACCCAGGGGGAGCGCGGGTGGCGGGTGACCTCGGAGGGCGGGGCGTCCTGGAGGGTGCGCCCGTCGGCGAGTACGAGGACCCGGTCGGCCAGCGACACCGCCTCGACGGGGTCGTGCGTGACGATGAGGCAGACCCCGCCGAAGCCGGCCAGGTGCGTGCGCAGGGTGTGCCGTACGCGGGCCCGGGTGGTCTGGTCGAGGGCGGCGAGCGGCTCGTCGAGGAGCAGCAGGCGGGGCCGGGCGGCCAGGGCGCGGGCCAGGGCGACGCGCTGGGCCTGCCCTCCTGACAGCTGGGCGGGCTTGCGGTGGGCGAGGTGGCCGACGCCGAGCCGGTCCAGCCACTGCTGCGCCTCGCGGCGGGCCTCGGCGCGCGGCACCCGGCGGGCGCGCAGTCCGTACGCGGTGTTGGCCAGTGCGCTCAGGTGCGGGAACAGCGCGCCGTCCTGCGGGACCCAGGCCACCTGGCGCCGGTGCGGGGCCAGTGCGGTGACGTCGGTGTCGCCGAGCCGGAGTTCGGCGTGGGCGCGCGGGGTGAGGCCGAGGAGGGCGCGCAGCAGGGTGGTCTTGCCCGCGCCGTTCTCGCCGACGACGGCGATGGTGGTACCGGGTTCGGCGTCGAGGGTGAGCTCGTTGAAACCGGTGACGACGGCGTGCAGGGGCCAGCGGCCGTCGCCGCCCGGGCCGCCGGACAGGCCGGCGGCCAGGTCGCCGGCGGCGGGCTTCCCGGGGGCCGGGCCGGCCGGTGGTGCCGGGGCTGTCGGCGTCCGCTCGGCTTCGGGGGCCGCGGCCGCCGCCTCCTCCGGCGGCTGCGGAGCCTCGGCGGGTGTGCGGGCGACCGGCGTGCCGGTCCAGCGGCCGCGCAGGGCGATCAGTACCGCCATGGCGATCACGAGCAGCAGCAGGGACACGGAGGTGGCGGCTTCGGGCTGGTCCTGGAGCAGCAGGTAGACCTGGAGCGGCAGCGTCTGGGTGGTGCCGGGCAGGTTGCCGGCGAAGGTGATGGTCGCGCCGAACTCGCCCAGCGCACGGGCCCAGGTGAGTGCGGCGCCCGCGATCAGGCCGGGCGCCACCATCGGCAGCGTCACGGTGAAGAAAACCCGCACCGGCGGGGCGCCGAGGGAGGCGGCGGTCTCCTCGTAGCTCTGCTTGAGCCCGCCGAGCGCACCCTCCAGGCTGATCACGAGGAACGGCATGGCGACGAAGGTGGCCGCCACGACGGCGCCTGACGTGTGGAAGGGCAGCGTGATGCCGAACGTGCCCTCGAGCCAGGGCCCGAGCAGTCCGCGCCGGCCGAAGCCCAGCAGCAGCGCCACACCGCCGACGGTGGGCGGCAGCACCATCGGGAGCAGCACCAGCGAGCGGACGAAGGCCTTGCCCTTGAACGGGACACGGGCCAGCAGCCAGGCGAGCGGCACGCCGAGGAGCAGTGAGAGACCGAGGGCCCACAGGGACACGAACAGCGAGAGGCGAAGGGCCTCGACCACGCCGGGGCTGGTGAGGTGGGCGCCGAGTTCGCTCCACTCGGTGCGGGTGAGGATGCCGATGAGGGGCAGCAGCAGGAACGCGACGGCGAGCAGCGCGGGGAGCGCCAGGGTCACGGGGGGCCGGGTGCGGGTGCGGTGTCTGCTCATGTGGATTCCTGGCTGGAGCCTACGGGGGACGGGTGCGGGGGGCCTGGCGGGCGACACGCCGAAAGGGACCGCCTGTCCCCCCTCGGACCAGGCAGTCCCTTTCGATCATTTGCGGTTGCGGTTGCGGCTGCTTCCGCTGCTGCGGTGCCGGTTACACCTTCTGGAAGCCCGCGTCCTGGAGGATCTTCTGTGCCTCGGGGGTGCTCAGCCAGGCCACGAACGCGGCGGCGGCCTCGGCGTTCTTGGACGCCTTGAGGGTGGCGGCCGGGTAGGAGGCCACGGCGTTCTCGGCGTCCGGGATGTCCACGACGGAGACCTTGTCACCGGACTTGATGGTGTCGGTCTTGTAGACGAGGCCGGCGTCGGCCTCGCCGAGCTCGACCTTGCTCAGCACGGCGCGCACGTTGGGCTCCTGGGAGACCGGCTTCACCTCGATCTTCTGGGCGTCGAGGATCTGCTTGCTGTAGCGGCCGACCGGGACCTCGGGCGCGGCGAGCACGACCTTGATCTTGCTGTCGGCCAGGTCCTTCAACTCGTCGACCTTGAAGGGGTTGCCCTTGCCGGCCGCGATGACCAGGCGGTTCTTGGCGATGATCGACGCGTCGTTGGTCTCGGCCTTGAGGCCGTCCATCGTCTTGGTGTCGGCGGTGACCAGTGCGTCGGCCGGGGCTCCCTGCTTCACCTGGGCGGCGAGCTCCTGGGAGCCGGCGAAGGAGAAGGTGATCTTCGTGCCCGGGTGCGCCTTCTCGTACGCGGCACCCGCGGTCTTGAAGACGTCGGTGAGGGAGGAGGCGGCGAGGACGGTGAGGTTCGCGGCCTTGGCCTCGGCGGAGGCGGAGGCCGAGGCGGAAGCCCCGGTGTCGGCGGCCGCCTTCTTGTCGCTGCTGCCGCAGGCGGACAGTGCGGGTACGAGGAGGGCGGCGGTCAGGGCGGCGGCGACGGCGCTGCGGCGGTTCAGGATCGGGGACATGAGCTGGTGCTCCTCGGTCGGGTCGGCGGCCGGCCGGGTGCCGGGACCGCGCGGTGGTGACCCGCGCCGGTGACGGGCGGAGCGGGTGGGGACGCGTGCTGGTGCTGGACGGTCAGGTGCGGTCGATGTGCACACTGGTGGACTTCACGCGGGCGGTGGCCTGCATGCCGACCTCCAGTCCGAGCTCCTCGACGGCCTCACGGGTGAGGAGGGAGACCAGGCGGTGGGGACCTGCCTGGATCTCGACCTGGGCGGCCACGTCTCCGAGCTTCACTGCGGTGACGATGCCGGGAAAGGCGTTGCGGGCCGAGGTGTACGGCTCGTCGTCCTCGGTGTGGGCGCCCTGTCCCACCTCTACGGAGAAGGCGGCCAGGTCGCGGCCGTCGATCAGTCGCCGGCCGGCGTCGTCGCGATGGGTCGCGACCCGGCCGGCGTCGGCCCAGCGGCGGGCGGTGTCCGGGCTGACGCCCAGCAGACGCGCCGCCTGTCCGATGGTGTAGGACTGCATGTGCGACAAGGTAGGGGCACGTGTCCCGCATTTGCAATTCCATTGGGATGATGTACATGGCAGATGCCAAGCCTCTTGGTGAATCTGCCAAAATCCATTCCGTTTCGGCCGGGCCCGCTCGCTAAAGTCGTGGCATGGCTGATGAAGCAACGGGAACGGGCGCGGAAACGGGAACGGCGCGGGTGGACGCCTGGATCTGGTCGGTCCGCCTGACGAAGACCCGCTCGGTCGCGGCGACCGCCTGCAGGGCGGGCCATGTGAAGGTCAACGGCGAGCGCGCGAAGCCGGCGCAGGCGGTGCGGGCGGGGGACGAGGTGCGGCTGTTCCATGCGGGGCGTGAGCGCATCGTCGTGGTGAAGCGGCCGGTGACCAAGCGGGTCGGCGCGCCGGTGGCCGCGGAATGCTTCGTCGACAACAGCCCGCCGGCGCCGACGCGCATCGAGGCCGAGGTGGTCGGCGTCCGCGACCGCGGCACGGGCCGCCCGACGAAGCGCGACCGCCGAGAGATCGAATCCCTCCGCGGCCGCTGACGGGCCCGCCCGCCGGTCAGGCCTTGCGGTAGGTGTAGGCCTCCTCCGCGGCCGCGGCCACGGCGTCCAGGGGGGCGCCCGCGGAGGCGGCGACCACCGCCGCCACCGCGCCCTCCAGGAACGGCGCGTCCAGCAGCCGGGCCCCCGGCGGCAGTTCGTCCTCCACCAGCAGCGCCTTCACCGTCAGCACCGAGCTGCCCAGGTCCGCCAGCAGCGCGACCCCCGCCCCCCGGTCCACCTCCTGCGCGGCCGCCAGGACGCGCTCCGCGCTCGTGCCCAGGCCGCCGTCCGCCGTGCCGCCCGCCGCCGCCACCGGGACGACCGGCCCGCCCGCCGCCAGGCCCCGCGCCAGGTCCGCCACGGACTCAGCGACCAGCGCGCTGTGCGACACCAGCACGATCCCGACCACCGCCGGCGCGCTCATGCGGAGTCCGCCGCATCCGCCGCATCGGCCGTGTCCGCGAGAGCCGCCATCAGCAGGGCCGCCGAGGTCGCCCCCGGGTCCTGGTGCCCGACGCTCCGCTCGCCCAGGTAGCTGGCCCGCCCCTTGCGGGCCAGCATCGGCACCGTCGCCCGGGCGCCTTCCTCCGCAGCCTCCGCCGCCGCCCGGTACGAGGTGCCCAGCGCCGCCACGCCCGGCACCAGCGCGTCCAGCATCGTCTTGTCGCCCGGTGCCGCACCGCCCAGCTGGGCCACCGCGCCCACCCCCGCGTACAGGGCCTTGCGCACCTCCTCGTCGGAGACCTCGGCGGCCTCCCCGAGGTCCTTGCCCGTGCGCCGCAACAGCGTCCCGTACAGCGGGCCCGACGCGCCGCCGACCGTCGAGATCAGCGTCCGCCCCGCCTGTTGCAGCACCGCCCCCGGCGTTGCGGCCGGTTCCGCCTCCAGGGCCGCGCGTACCGCGGTGAAGCCGCGCAGCAGATTGCTCCCGTGGTCGGCGTCCCCGATGGGGGAGTCGAGCTCGGTCAGCCGGTCCGCCTCGCGTTCCACCACGGCCCAGGCGGCCGTCATCCAGCTCCGGAAGAAACCTGCGTCACGCAATTGCGTCTCCTCAGCCTTGTCCGCACCTCGTGCGCCCACCTTCTCAGCAGCCCCAGCGCAACGCCGCCGTCCGCACCGGCGCGTCCCACAGCCGCAGCAGTTCCTCGTCCGCGCGGCACAGCGTCACCGAACACCCCGCCATGTCCAGCGAGGTGACGTAGTTCCCGACCAGTGTCCGCGCCACGGTCACCCCGCGCTCCGCCAACACCCGGGCCACCTCCGCGTGGAACCCGTACAGCTCCAGCAGCGGCGTCGCCCCCATGCCGTTGACCAGCGCCAGCACCGGCCCGTCCGCCGGACCCACCTGCGCCAGCTCCTCCAGTACGGCGCCCACCGCGGTCTCCGCGATCTCCCGGGCCGGCATCATGGCCCGCCGTTCGCGGCCCGGCTCACCGTGGATGCCGATGCCCAGCTCCAGTTCTCCGTCGGGCAGCTCGAACGTCGGACTGCCCTTCGCCGGGGTCGTGCACGCGCTGAGCGCCACCCCGAAGCTGCGCGAGGACGCGTTCACCTGCCGGGCGAGCGCCGCGACCCGCTCCAGCGGCGCGCCCTCCTCGGCGGCGGCGCCGGCGATCTTCTCGACGAACAGGGTCGCCCCGGTGCCGCGCCGCCCCGCCGTGTACAGGCTGTCGGTGACGGCCACGTCGTCGTTCACGAGGACGCGCTCGACCCGCAGGCCGTCCTCCTCGGCGAGTTCGGCGGCCATCTCGAAGTTCAGCACGTCCCCGGTGTAGTTCTTGACGACGAACAGCACCCCCTGCCCGCAGTCCACTGCCGCGGCCGCCCGCAGCATCTGGTCGGGCACCGGAGAGGTGAACACCTCGCCCGGGCACGCGGCCGACAGCATCCCGTACCCCACGAACCCGGCGTGCAGCGGCTCGTGTCCGGAGCCGCCCCCGGACACCAGCCCGACCCTGCCCCCGTCCCGCGCGTCCCGCCGTACGACGACCCGCCGCTCGACGTCGACGTCCAGCTCGGGATGCGCAGCCGCCATCCCCTGCAGCGCATCGGCGACGACGGTCTCGGGGCTGTTGATCAGCATCCGCATGGTTGTCTCCTGATCGGGTCGGCCGGTGAGCCCGGGGCGGTGGGCCCGATGGTGACGGTAGGGCAGCCGGTAGCCCGGGACCAGGGCGCCGCGGCGGAGACGACGGCTGCGGGTTCAGCGCTGGATGGCGTCGAGCGCTTCGTTCAGGGTGGTCGCGGCCATGATGAGCGACAGGTGGGTGAAGGCCTGGGGGAAGTTGCCGAGTTGCTCGCCGCTGGGGCCGATCTCCTCGGCGAACAGGCCGACGTGGTTGGCGTACGTGTGCATCTTCTCGAAGGTGTAGCGGGCCTGCGGCAGCCGTCCCGCGCGGGCGAGGGCGTCCACGTAGAGGAACGTACAGAGGCTGAACGTTCCCTCCGAGCCGCGGAGCCCGTCGGGGGAGGCCGCGGGGTCGTAGCGGTAGACGAGGCTGTCGGACACCAGGACCCGGTCCATGGCGTCGAGGGTGGACAGCCAGGTCGGGCTCCTCGGCGCGAGGAAGCCGACCCGGGGGACCAGCAGCAGCGAGGCGTCGAGGACGTGGCTGCCGTAGTGCTGGACCAGGGAACGCTCCGTGTCGCTCCAGCCGCGCTCCATGACCTGTTCGAGGACCTCGTCGCGGGCCTTGGTCCACAGGGCCGTGTCGGCCGGGCGGCTGAACTCGGTGGCGAGCTTGATCCCGCGGTCGAAGGCGGCCCAGCACATCACGCGGCTGTAGGTGAAGTCCTGGCGGCCTCCCCGGGTCTCCCAGATGCCCTCGTCGGGCCGGTCCCAGGAGTCGGCGAGCCAGTCCAGGGCCCGCGACAGGGCCTTCCATCCCCGGTAGTCGGCCTGCACGACGATCTCCCGGGCCTCGGACAGGGCGTACAGGGCCTCGCCGTAGATGTCGAGCTGCAGCTGGTCCATGGCCGCGTTCCCAGCCCGTACGGGATACGAGCCGCGGTAGCCCTCGAAGTGCTCGAGGACCTCCTCGGTCAGGTTGGGGTCACCGTCGACCCGGTACATGATCTGGAGGGGCTCACCGTCCCGGCCCTCGTGGGCGCGCAGGCGGTCACCCAGCCAGTGGGTGAAGGCGGTCGCCTCCTCCACGAAGCCGAGGTCGAGCAGGGCCCGTACCGACAGGGAGCCGTCCCGCACCCAGGTGTAGCGGTAGTCCCAGTTGCGCTCGCCGCCGACCTGCTCGGGAAGACCCATGGTGGCGGCGGCGACCGGCGCGCCGGTCGGAGCGTACGTGAGCAGCTTGAGCGTGATGGCCGAGCGGTACACCATCTCCGCCCAGCGGCCGTGGTAGCGCGACGTGCGCACCCACTTCTGCCAGTAGTCGACCTGCTCCCAGAGCTCATCGGTGATCTTCTCGCGCTCCGGCGGCGGCGGCGCCGCGCTGCCCTCCCCGCCGGTGGTGAACACCGCTGCCTCCGCCTGACCATCGGTGAGCGTGATGGAGGCCCGGACGTCCTGACCGTCGCGTTCGAGCGGGAACGTGGCCTGCAGGAACGCCGTGGCCCCCGGTGCCCGGAAGGTCGCCGTGCGGTCGGCCAGGTCGAGTCGGTGGGATGCCCGCGCGTAGTCGAAGCGGGGTCGGCATTCGAGGGAGAAGCGCACGGTGCCGCGCACCGCGCGGATCACACGCACCAGGGTGTGCCGGTCGGTTGCGGTGCGGCCCTGGAGGACCGGCATGTAGTCGACGGTCTCGCCGACCCCGTCGGGGGACATGAACCGGGTCACCACGATCGCGGTGTCCGGGTAGTAGAGCTGTCTCCACGTCCCTTCCTCGTTCTCCGGCGCGAGCAGGAAGTGTCCGCCCCCGTCGTGGTCGAGCAGCGAGGCGAAGACGCTGGGGGAGTCGAACCGTGGTGCTGCGAACCAGTCGATCACTCCCCTGGACGACACCAGAGCTGCGGTCTGCAGGTCCCCCACGAGTCCGTGGTCGGCGATGGGCGGGTAGCGGTCCATGGTTCTCCTCCTCGGTACGCCTCAGCGGTGGTCCGCCCGGGTCCGGTCACTGCAGGCGCTCCGCGAGGTGGTCTCCGACGCGCAGGGCGTTGGCGATGGCCGTCAGCGAGGGATTGACGGCGCCGATGCTCGGGAAGAAGCTCGTGTCGACGACGTAGAGGTTGTCGAGGTCGTGGGCCTTGCAGTTCACGTCGAGCGCGGAAGTCTGCGGGTCGCGGCCGAAGCGGACGGTGCCGGCCTGATGCGCCGTGGCGCCGATGGGCATGCCCTTGTGCAGGTAGATGCTGTGCGACAGCAGATGGTGCTCCTGCATGCCCAGGTGGCCGAGCATGCCCTGCAGTTTGTGCCGCAGCCGTTTCAGCCCGGCGATGTTGTTCTTCTCGTCGAGGGCGAGGTGGATCCTGCCGTCCGTGTCGAGGGTGACGCGGTTGGCGGGGTCGGGCAGGTCCTCGCCGCACAGCCAGAAGTCGACGGCGTGGTGGGCGAGCACCTCGAACGGCATGTCCGGGGTGACGGCACCGGCCCAGCGGGGTGCCTCGCCGTGGATCTGCTCGGCGTCGGACTTGCCGAGCATCTGGATGCCGCCGAGAGGGTAGTCCCAGTCGTCGCTGCCCAGGTACCAGTCGTGCAGCGCCAGCGTCTTCTGGAACTTGGTGTCGTTGGGCTCCTTGGACACCGCCATCAGGGCCAGGTTGTTGTGCCGCATGTAGTGCCGGCCGACCACGTCCGCGCTGTTGGCCAGGCCCTGCGGGTGCCGGTCGTCGGCGGAACGCAGCAACAGGACGGCGGAGTTGACGGCTCCGCAGGCCACCACCACGATGCCGGCGGAGAACCGGACGGTGCCGTCCTCCAGTTCCGCCACGACCGAAGTGACACTGCGCCCGGTGGCGTCCGTCTCGAGCCGGCGTACGTCGGCGTGCGTGATCAGCTCGACGTTGGAATGCTCCAGGGCCGGGTCCACGCAGATGACCTGGGCGTCCGACTTCGCGCCGACCAGGCAGGGGAAGCCGTCGACGCGGTCGCAGCGGATGCACGCGCTCCCGTGCGCGGCCCGCCCCTGGTCGTCCTGGACGAGGTTCACCCCGATCGGGAGATGGAAGGGGTGCAGGCCCTGCTTCTCCAGATCGTCGCTCAACTGCTGGATGCGCGGCTCGTGTTCCACGGGCGCATGCGCGTACTGGGCGCTCGCCGGCCCCTCGGTGGGGTCCTCGCCGTGCCGCCCGTGGACGAGGTAGAGGTGCTCGGCCTGCGTGTAGTACGGCTCCAGGTCCCCGTAGTTCAGCGGCCAGGCGGGAGAGACGCCGCCATGGTGGCGGATTTCGCCGAAGTCCTCGGGGCGCATCCGGAACAGCGCGGCGCCGTAGAACTTGGTGTTCCCGCCGACGTAGTAGTTCACCTCGGGAGGGAAGCGGTCTCCGTGCTTGTCGTACCAGAACTCCGGTGCGCGGTACTTCCCTTTGACGAAGACCTGGGTCGAGTCCCAGTTGTCGCGTTCACGCGGCAGGTAGCCGCCGCGCTCGAGAAGGAGGATCCGCTTGCCGGTGGGCGCCAGGCGGTGGGCGAGTGTTCCGCCGCCGGCACCCGTGCCGATGATGATGAGGTCGTACTCCCGCGCCTCGGTCATGCAGGCCACCTCCGCAGAGCAGGATCTGCTCCCATCGGGTGAGTTGGGGTCCGTATCGCATCTACAACGTAGCTCCGGAGGGGATGCCCAGCGACTCGGGCCGGCCGGAGCGCGGGGACGCCCGGCCGGTCACAGGATCGCGAGCGGATTGACGGGAGAGCCGGTCGCCGAGGACAGCCGTAGCGGTGCGATCACGCAGAGGAACGACCAGCGGCCCTCCCGTTCGCAGAGCGGGGCCAGCTCCTCGAACTGCAGGTAGTCGAGCAGGTGCAGCCCCATCGCGTGGACGGCGAGTACGTGCACCGGGAACGCGACGCTCGGCACGGCACTGGGAGCCGTGTCGTTGTTGCCGTCACTGCCGAGTACGGCCACCTGTCGCTCCGCCAGGAAGCGCAGGGCCGTCGGGTGGAGCCCGGCCCGCGCACCGGCCGCGTCCCAGGCGCCGAGCTGCGCACGCCGCCGCTGGTGCCCGACGCGTACGAGCAGGATGTCGCCCCTGCCGACCCTCACCCCCTGCTGCGCCTCGGCGGCGGCGAGGTCCTCGGCGCTCACGTGCGATCCCGGCTCGAGCCAGGGGACGCCGTGCAGGCGCGGGACGTCCAGGAGCACTCCCCGGCCCACGATGCCGTCGCGGGCCAGGTCGATGGACAGGGCCGCGGACCCGTCCGGGGAGAGCACGTCCGCGGCGGGAACGCCGCCGTGCAGGGTGCCCCCGTAGATGACGTGGCAGAGGGCGTCGATGTGGCTGTCGACGTCGCCGTGGATGTTCATGGCGATGCGGTCCCGGGCGAACTGCAGGCCGCCCGGGTCCGGGACGCCGCCGGCGGGCGCGGTGAGCCGGTGCTCCGCCGGTTCGGCGTTGTCCGGTCCCTCGCGGGTGTGCACGGGCGCGGCGAGCGAGACCGAGCGGCCGGAGCGCACTTCACGGACGGCCGCCAGCGTCTGCGCGGGGGTGAGGGTGCCCAGGGCTCCCAGCGGTGCGACACCACCGGGTGCCGTATTGCGCAGTTCACGATAGAGCGACCCGAAGTCGGCCCCGCTCATCCCGTCGGGCGTACCCATGTCCTCACCATCCGGCACACCCGCCGCCGGCGCGCGCCGAGCGGTGGCCCGGCCGCATCCGATTTGCCGAGCCCCAGGGCCGCCGCGTTAATGGACGAGCGGCCTGTCCGGGCCCGGCGCACCCGTGCGCACCCCTCTCACACGCGGAGATTCGCTTGGACATGCTGCACGTCCGCGCCGTGAGCCCGCCGGACCTCACGGGTCGTGTCATGACCCTGCTGAGCGCCCAGCCGTGCGTCCTCAACCTCTCCCTGCAGCCCGACAGCGTACGGAACCCCGACGGCGACGCCATCGTGTGCGATGTCCTCACCGGAGTCGCCAACGAGGTGCTGCGCGGGCTGCGGGACCTCGGACTCGAACGCCGGGGGTCCATCGTCCTCGACCCGATCGACACGGCCTTCTCCGATCACGCGGCCAGAGCGGGGGCCGCGGTGCTCGGGTCCCGGCTGCGCGTGCCGGTGTGGGAGCAGGTGGAGGCCCGGATCCGGGCAGCGGGGCGCTACCCCCCGAGCTTCTACCTCTTCATGGTCATCGCCGGTGTCATCGGTGCGGTCGGCATCATCACCAACTCGCAGATCCTCATCGTCGCGGCCATGGTGGTCGGTCCGGAGTACGCGGCCGTCACCAGCGTCGCCCTGGGCATCGACCACGGTTCCCGGCCGCCCGTCCGGCAGGGCCTCGCGGCGCTGGTCGCGGGCTTCGCGCTGGCCGTGGCCGCCACCTTCCTGTTCGGCCTGCTCGTCCGCGCATTCGACCTCCAGCCGAGGGCCTTCGAGCTCGGGATCAGGCCGGTGTCGAACCTGATCAACACCCCCAATTTCTTCTCGGTCGTGGTGGCCGTGCTCGCCGGGATCGTGGGCATCGTCTCGCTGACCGAATCCCGCACCAGCGCACTGCTCGGCGTCTTCATCTCGGTGACCACCATTCCGGCGGCGGCCGACATCGGGGTCTCGTGCGCGTACGCCAGCTGGGACGAGGCCGTGGGATCCCTGCTCCAACTGCTGCTCAACATCGTCGTACTGATCCTGGTGGGAACCGGGACGCTCAAGGTCCAGCGGGCGATGTGGCGGCGCGTCAGCGCGCACCGGAACCGGCGGACCGCGGCGTGAACGCGGCCGCGGCCCTGTCGCAGGACCAGGTGTTCACTGGCCTCGGACTGATCGTCGTCCTGGCCGTGGGCTCCCAGCTGCTGGCGAGCCGGCTGCGCATCCCCGCGCTGATCGTCCTGCTGCCGGCCGGATTCGCCGCCGGCGCGCTGACCGAAGACGTGAACCCCGAGAAACTGCTCGGAGCCGCCTTCTCCCCGCTGGTCTCGCTGGCCGTCGCGGTGATCCTCTACGACGCCGGGCTCGGCCTGGACCTGAAGCGGTTCAGGGCGCACACCCGCCGGGTCGTGGTGCGGCTGATCTGGCTCGGCGCGCTGCTCACCGCAGGGTCCACGGCGCTGTGCGCCGGCGTGCTGCTGGGGATGTCGGGCAGCGCGGCCGTGATGCTCGGGGTCATCCTGATCGTGTCCGGCCCCACGGTCGTCGGACCCCTGCTGGGATTCGTACGTCCCACCGAACGGCTGCAGCACATCCTCATCTGGGAGGGCACGCTGATCGACCCGGTGGGAGCCATCCTGGCGGCCCTCGTCCTCCACGGCGTGGTGGCCGGGAACGGCAGCGGCTTGGGCGGCAAGGTGCTGGAGTTCGCCACCAGCGTCGTGGTGGGCCTGGCCGGCGGCATCGCGGGGACCGTGGTGCTGATGCTGCTGCGCAGGCTCCGCCCCGGCGCGGTGCTGGGCACCACGGTCCAGCTGGCCGCGGTGATCGGTGTGGCGGCGGCCTGCAACGTGATCCGGGACGACACGGGTCTGATCGCCGCCGTTCTGATGGGGCTGGCGGTGGCGAACCTGCCCGGCTCCGACACGGGCGCCCGCAATCCCTTCTTCGAGACCCTGGTGCACCTGGTCATCGGCCTCCTGTTCATCTCCATCTCGGCCACCGTCAGCCCCCATTCGCTGCGCCACGTGGCCCTGCCGGCGCTCGGTCTCGTCGCGGTCCTCGTCCTGGTGACCCGGCCGCTCGTGGCGGCCGTCGCGTCGCTCGGCACGGATCTGACGCGCGGGGAGCGGGGCTTCCTCGGGTGGATGGCGCCGCGCGGCATCGTGGCCGCGGCCACCGCCTCGACGTTCTCGGCCACGCTGGCCGACGAGGGCGTGGGCGGCGCCTCGAAGATCCTTCCCGCCACGTTCGTGGTGATCGTGGTGACCGTCACGCTCTACGGGCTCACCGCCGGGCCGGTCGCGAAACGGTGGGGCGTCGTGCGCCCCTCGCGCTCCCGGCCGCTGCTCGTGGGCGGTGATCCCTGGGTGGTCGATCTGGGACTGGCCCTGCGGTCGGCCGGGCTGGAGGTCGTCATGTGGGCGGGGCACGACGCGCAGCGGGACCGGATCAGGGCCGCCGGACTCGAACTCGCCCCCGGGGAGCTGTTCGCCGCGGCCACCGGCTCGGGCGCCGAGCTGGAGGGCCTCACCGGCGTCCTGCTCCTCACCGACGAGAGCGACTTCAACGCCCTGGCCTCCATGAACCTCCAGGGCAGCGTGGAGGGCCCGGTGTACCGCCTGGGGCCGGCGACCGACACCGCGGGCGTCGTCGCCCCGTACACCGGCGGCCAGGTGCTCTTCGATCCCGCGCTGACCGGCGCGGAGCTGTCCCGCCGCTACGACGGGGGCGCCCGCCTCGTCACGCGCCGCCTCGACGGGCCCGTCCCGGCCGGGCACCATCTGCTGTTCCTGGTGCGCGCCGACGGCACGCTGCTGCCCGTCACCCGGGCAGGCGGTCCGCAGCCGCGGCCCGGGGACGTCGCCGTGCTCCTGGGTGGCTGATCCCTCAGCGGGCCGGCCCCCGGCCGAAGCCCGCGACGGCGCGACGGGCCCGGGCCATGGTGACCTCGGGGTCGCCGGCGGCGTCGACGGTCATGCCGGGCTCGTCCGGTTCCAGCGGTTCCAGGATCTCGAACTGCGAGTCGACCAGGCGCAGGGGCATGAAGTGGCCCGTCCGCCGGGAGACCCGGGCCCGGGCGGTGTCGCGATCCACGGCCAGGTACACGCACCAGACGCCCGGGGCGGCCCCGCGGAGTTGGTCGCGGTACGCGCGCTTGAGAGCCGAGCAGGAGACGACCAGCCCTCGGCCCGACCGGGAGGACTGCCGGATCCGGTCCGTGAGCGTACGCAGCCACGGGGCGCGGTCCGCGTCGTCCAGGGGGCGGCCGGCGGCCATCTTGGCGACGTTCGCGGCGGGGTGGACGTCGTCGCCCTCCAGGTACGGCACCCCGAGCCCGTCGGCCAAGGCCCGGCCGACGGTGCTCTTGCCGGCGCCCGACACGCCGAGCACCACCACGACGACCGGTCCCTGCCCGGCCCCCGTCATGGACCGCCCCCTTCACGCATCGCCGCCGCCGACCGCGTCCGTCCGCCGGGCACGTTCAGGACGGCGGGGCGCTGCCCGCGCTGCCCGGATCCCGGTTCACGGCTGTCCGCCGCAGGTCGTTCTCGGCGAGGGGCTGCAGGGCGCCGCCGGTGTCCAGCCGGTAGAGCAGAACCAGCGGCGGTCCGACGAGCACCATCGCGATGACCGTGACCAGGAGCAGCCAGCGCAGGGTCGTCGATGCTCCGGCCGCCTGGTCCACGGTCAGCGAGGTGGGGATGAGGTACGGCCGCTGGGCGACCCCCCAGGCGAACACGACGAGGGCGACGCTGCCGACGGCCGTGATCCTCGCCCAGCCCGTCGCCGTGCGGTACAGCAGTCCGGCGGTGGCCACGGCGCTGACGACGGCCACCAGGACGAGGGCCAGGCCGATGCCGCTGGTGAGGCCGTCGTAGACGTAGCGCGCGTCGTGGTGGGTGACGGCGAGGCCGACGACGGCCAGGACGGCGACGATCCCGAGGCTGCACCAGGCCCGCAGCCGGAAGTAGCGGACGAGGTCGGGGGCGTCGAAACGGCGCGCGTCGGCGGTGAGGAACACCGCGCCCAGGAAGGCGGTCGCGGCGACGGTGAGGAGCCCGGCGAGCACGGAGGTCCCGTTGGACCAGGCGTCGGCGGACGCCTTCGTGCCCGGCGCGACCCGGCCCGTGGCCAGGCCGCCGATCACCGCTCCGAGGAAGAAGGGCGTCAGGAGGGAGGACACGGCGAAGGCGGCGCCGTAGATCCTGCGGCGCGAGAGGCGCGTCATGGGCTTGCGCAGGGCGAAGCCCGCACCGCGCAGGACGAGTCCGACAGCCGCGAGCGCCAGCGGGAGCCACATGGCCGTGAAGATCGTCTGGAACAGGACCGGAAAGCCCGTCCACATGATCACCAGGACGAAGATGAGCCAGACGTTGTTCGTCTCCCAGACGGGCTCCATGGCGTGGTCGATCAGCCACCGGGGCCGCTTGCCCCGTTCGGAGCCGCCCGCGAACAGATCCCAGAACCCGGCTCCGTAGTCGGTCCCGCCGGCGCACGCGTAGGCGGCGACCGCGGCCAGCAGCACCCAGGCCACGACGTCCTGGATCATTGCCCTCCTCCGTCACCGCGTGCCGTGCCGTGATCCGGTGCGGCCGCTGCGGCCGCCCGGCGGGGCCCGTAGGGGGTGTCGCCCTCCGGAGTGCCGCCGGCCTGGGCGTCGCCCTGCTGCTCATCGGCGGCCCGCCAGCGGGTGCGCATTTTGAGCAGGACGGCCAGGAAGGTGCCGAGGATCAGCGTGTAGACCACGATGACGATGCCGAGCATCGCCCACAGCGACGAGGCCCGGGTGTCCGTGACGGCTTCGGACACCCGCATGTTCTCGTAGACGATCCAGGGCTGGCGACCCACCTCGGTGGTGATCCAGCCGCATTCCACCGTCACCAGGCAGGCCACCCCGGCCACGGCCGCGCACCGGAAGAACCACGGTGAGCGCGGCAGGTCGCGGCGGCGCAGCCAGCACCAGCCGTACCAGAGCGCGAGCAGGACGAGCAGGCTTCCGATCGTCACCATGATGTCGAACGCCCAGTGGGCGATCGTGGCCTGGGTCGCCGTCGGGCGGTCGCTCGCGGGGACCGAGGACAGGCCCGTCACCACGGTGTCCGGGCGGAAGCCGGCGAGGATCGAGTCCAGGAGTGGGATCTTGATCCCGCCGGAGATAGATCCGTCGGGATGCATGCGCCCGAACAGGTACTCCGGCACGTCGTCGCCGGTCTTCCACACGAGCTCGGTGGCGGCGAACTTGATCGGCTGCTTGTGGAAGACGGAACGGGCGATCGAGTCCCCGAGCATGAACTGCACGGGGGTGAGGATCGCGGCGACGGTGAACGGCACGGTGAAGCCGAGCCGGTGGTAGTGGTCGCGCCGGCCGCGCAGCCAGCCGACCGCGTACACCCCGGCCACGACGTAGCCCGCAGTGAGGACGACACCTGCCACGAAGTGCCAGTACTCGGGGCCGAACATCGGCGTGAAGATCGCCTTTCGGACGTCGACGTCCACGGGGTTGCCGTCCGCGTCGAGCGAGAAGCCGCGCGGCGTGTTCATCCAGGAGTTCGCGGCGATGATTCCGAACGCCCCCATCAGCGCCGTCAGCGGCAGGGGCACACCCAGCCAGAAATGCGTCCACGGCTTCAGCCGTCGCCAGCCGTAGAGGTAGATGGCGATGAGGATCGCCTCGAGGAAGAACGCCCACGCCTCGACCCCGAATCCGAGGCCGAAGACGTCGCCCCAGCGGCCCATCAGGCCCGGCCACAGCAGGCCGAACTCGAAGGAGAGCACGGTACCGGTGACGATGCCGATCGCGAACTGCACGGCCATCACCGCCGACCAGCGCCGCGCGAGCAGCAGGGCGACCGGGTCGCCCTTGCGCAGCCCGCGGTGGTGCATCAGGAGGGTGATGGCGGGCAGGGCCACGCCGAAGGGCACGAGCAGGATGTGGGAGGCCAGGGTGAAGGCCATGAGCTCGCGGGCAGGGAGCAGCTGCGGAGGGGTGTCCGCCATGATCGCGATCGCGCTGTTCATGTGAGCCTTAGCAGTTCGTGCCGGACGGCTGACGGGCTGTGGGCCTCAGCCACCGGTCGCGAACCCGGGAAACAGGGTCATGCCCCCGTCCACGTAGATCGTCGTTCCCACGACGTAGTCGAGCAGGTCGGAGGCGAGGAGGGTCACGGCGTTCGCGATGTCCTCCGGGTCGCCGACGCGGCGGTACGGGATGAGCGTCAGCAGGTCCGCCTCGGCCTCGGGGGTGTCCCAGGCGCTCTGGTTGATGGGCGTGCGGATCGCACCCGGAGCGACGGCGTTCACCCGGATCCGGTGCGGGGCGAGCTCCTGCGCGAGCGTGGTCATGAGCATCTGTACGCCGCCCTTGGAGGAGGCGTAGTTCACGTGCCCGGCCCAGGGGATGATCTGGTGCACCGAGCTCATGCAAATGATCTTCCCCGCGGAACGGGACACCTCCGGCACGACGCCGCGGCGCAGGAATTCCTTGGTCGCCTCGCGGGCGCACAGGAACTGACCGGTGAGGTTGACGTCCAGTACCTTGCTCCACTGGGCCATGGTCATGTCGGTGACCGCGGCGTCCCGCTGCAGACCGGCGTTGGCGACCATGATGTCGATGGTCCCGAACTCCTCGACCATCCGGGCCACCATGCCGACGACCTGGTCCTCCTGCGACACGTCGCCTTCGTGCGCGTAGGCGCGGACCCCGAATCCCTCGATCTCCCGCACCACCTCCTGCGCGGCTTCCTGCCCGGAGACGTAGTTCACGACCACGTCCGCGCCCGCCCGTCCGAGGCCGATCGCGGTGGCCTTGCCGATGCCGGAGTTCGCCCCCGTCACCAAGGCCTTCTGCCCCTTGAGGACCTGAGGAACGAGCAGCGTTCCACGGTCACTGCCGCTGGCTTCCACTGAAACCCTCCCTGGGTGCTGACGGGGGCACGAAGTACGCGCCACAACGAGAGCACCTCCGTACGGCCACGGCCCGGTGGCACGACCGCCGCTGCCCCGATGGAGTGTTCTCCCCGCGCCGAACGGCGCAACGGCGGCGGGGGAGGAGGCCGGGACGCGCGTTCACAGTCGGGGGCGCCCGGCCGAGGTGCGATGCCATCCGCGCGGTGATGGAATGGAACCACCCGGTGAGCGGGATCCCGATCCCCGAACGCCACCGGCGAGGATGGCGACCATGCATCGGACGGGTGCCCAGTACCGGCTGACCTGTGGTCAGCAGACCGTCGTCGTCGTGGAGTTGGGCGGAGCCCTGCGCCACTACGCCGTCGGCGGGCGACAGGTCGTCGACGGATTCGACGCCGACGACCTAATAGAGGGCGGACGCGGACAGCTCCTGATGCCGTGGCCCAACCGGATCGGAGACGGCCGGTACCGGTGGCAGGGCCGGGAACTGCAGCTGCCCCTCAACGAGACCGAACACGCCAATGCCATCCACGGTCTGCTGCGCTGGACGTCGTGGCAGGCGGTGGAGCAGGCGGAGCGCCGCGTGGTGCTGGCGGCCACGCTCTGGCCGCAGCCCGGTTACCCCTTCCACCTGCTGGCGCGGGCGGAGTACGCACTCGACCGCCACGGCATGACGGTCACGCTCACCGCGCACAACGTCGGCGACACCCCCGCACCGTACGGAGTCGGTCAGCACCCGTATCTGGCCGTGGCGCCCCGCACGGTCGACGGCGTGCTGCTGACCGTTCCCGCCCGGACCTGGCTGCGCACCGACGACCGCGGCCTGCCCGTCGCGTCCGAGCCGGTCTCGGGGACGCCCAACGACTTCGGCGCGCCGCGGCCCATCGGCCCCCAGCGGCTGGACACGGCCTTCACGGACCTGCGGCGGGAGGCGGACGGGCGTGCCGTCGTACGTCTTGCCGAGCCGTCCGGCGCCTACGGTACCGATCTGTGGCTCGGTGAGGGGGCGGACTTCGTTCAGGTGTTCACCGGGGACACCCTGCCCGAGCCGCACCGGCGGCGCAGCGTCGCCGTGGAGCCGATGAGCTGCGGCCCCGACGCCTTCCGCGGCGACACCGCGCGCGTGCGTCTCGAACCGGGGGCTCGGCACACGCTGCAGTGGGGGCTCGCACCCTGGCCGGGGTAGGGCCCGACCGCTCCCCGCGGGCCTGCGGCGGGGCGCGCCGCAGGATCCGTCATTCGGCGAGCTCGCGCGCGTCCAGCGGCAGCCGCCAGACGTTGCGCCGGTGGACGGCGTCGATTTCGGCCTGCAGCGGGGACGGCGGCACGGTCAGTACGGGGCAGGGCGCGTGCGCCAGGCAGTAGCGGGCCACCGAGGGCCGCAGCAGACGGCGTATCGGGCCGCGTGCCCCCGCCCCCACCACGAGCAGGTCCTCGGGGTCGTCCACCGCCTCCACGAGGGCCGCTCCGGCCGTGGCCCGTACGGCGTGGCCCTCGAGGACCACCCCCGGGCCGCCCGCGCCGAAGGCGGTGTCGAGGGCCAGCCGCAACCGCTCCACGGCCGCGGACCGGGCGGCGGCCAGCACCGCGGCGCCGGCCGGTCCCCGGCTGCCGACGTCCCCGCCCGGACCCTGCCAGGCCAGGACCACCCACAGCTGCGAACCCCGTACCCGGGCCTCGCCGGCGGCCCGGTGCAGGGCCGTCAGGCTGCCGGAGCTCCCGCTCACACCGACCACGACTCTGTGCCGCACTGCGCCCACCCTTCATCCGGTCTGCCGCCGCCCATACAAGCCCCGGGCGGGCGGAGCCGGGTAGGCCCGCTGACGGGTTCCTGATGCGGAAGCCGCGGACCATGACGGGTTCTTGATGCCGCTGGGGGTGTCCTGTGGATCAGGCCCGGGCGGACGGCGTCAGCCGGCGTGGACGTGGGGGCGGCGGTTGCGGTCGGGTTCGGCCTCGCGGATGACCTCGCGGGTGACGGGGGCGACCTCGCCCTGGCCGAAGAGGAAGAAGCGGAGGAAGTTGGCCATCGGGTTGCCCTCGGTCCACTCGAAGTAGATGTGGGGCCGCTGGCCGGTCTCGTCGCGTACGTGGAGGAGGAGGGCCGCGAGGGCGTTGGGGATGCTGGAACTCTCCAGGGTCAGGACGCGGTAGCGGCCGTGCAGGACTTCGCCGCGCACGCGCATGCCCGATTCGAACTCGGACGCGTCCAGGACGGTGACCTCGACGAACATGACGTCGTCCTCGGCCGGGATGTCGTTGTCCGCGCGGATCTGCGCCTTCTTCTGCCGGTACTCCTCGAAGTCCCGGTTGTCGGGCTCGTTCGCGATGAACCGGATCGTGCGGTTGGCGGTGTCACGGATGAACCGCTGCGCCATGTCGTCGAACTCGATGTGCGTGACGCGCAGCTCGAAGACGCGGGCGAGGCGGGAGAGGAGGGAGAGGGCCATGATGCCGGCGATGAAGCAGGCGCCGATCTTCACGCCGTCGGGGCGCTCGGCGACGTTGACCGCGGTGGTGTAGACGAACACCGCGGAGATCACGCCGAACGCGATCGTCCAGCCGTGCTCCCCGGCCCGGCGGGCGGCGATGGTCACGGCGACGGCCGCCGAGGTGATCAGGACGAGGACACCCGTGGCGTACGCGCCCCCCTGCGCGTCGACGTCGGCGTCGAAGATCCAGGTCACCAGGAAGGCGATCAGGGTGAACACGATGACCATGGGCCGCAGGGCACGGGCCCAGTGCGGGGCCATGCCGTAGCGGGGCAGGTAGCGCGGCATCAGGTTGAGCAGGCCGGCCATGGCCGAGGAGCCCGCGAACCAGAGGATCAGGATGGTCGAGACGTCGTAGACGGTGCCGAAGGCGGAGCCGAGGTACTCGTGGGCGAGGTAGGCCAGCGCGCGGCCGTTGGCCTCGCCGCCGGGCTGGAACGCCGCGGGCGGGATCAGCAGGGTGGTGACGAAGCTGCTGGTGATGAGGAAGACGCTCATGATCACGGCGGCCGTGGTCAGCAGCTTCTTCGTGCCCCGGATCCGGCCCGCTGGCTTCTCGTCCGTGTCGTCCGGGGAGCCCTGGACGTGCGGCATGACCGCGACACCGGTCTCGAACCCGGACAGACCCAGCGCCAGCTTCGGGAAGACCACGAGCGCGATGGCGATCATCATGAACACGTTGCCGTGCTCGGTCAGCAGCGCCTGTTTCCAGTCGGTGATGACGTGGGGCTCGCTGATGACCTGCCACAGGCCGACGCCGATGACGACGACGTTCAGCGCGAGGTACGAGAAGACCAGGACCACGGCCACCCCGATGGCCTCGCTGAACCCCTTGAGGAACACGCCGCCCAGCAGGGCGATCAGGATCAGGGTGATCAGGACCTGGTGGCCGTTCAGGGTACTGGTCAGATGCGGGTTCTCGACCAGGTGCGCGGTCGCGTCGGCCGCCGACAGGGTGATCGTGATGAGGAAGTCGGTCGCCGCGAAGCCCAGCAGGGTCAGGACGAACAGCTTGCCCTTCCAGAACGACAGCAGCCGCTCCAGCATCGCGATGGACCCCTCGCCGTGCGGGCTCTCCTCCGCGACCCGGCGGTAGACCGGCAGGGCCCCGAGCAGCGTCAGCACCACCAGCACGATCGTCGCGAGCGGTGACAGCAGGCCGGCCGCGAGCGCAGCGATGCCCGGCTGGTAGCCGAGGGTCGAGAAGTAGTCGAGGCCGGTCAGGCACATCACCCGCCACCACGGCCGCCCGTGTTCGGCGGTCTCGGACGTTCCGCCCTCGCCCGGCGCCTCCTCCGGCCGATGCCCCGACCTGTGCTTCGTCTGGTCGGTCAGGCCTTCCAGGAGCCATGCCCTGAGGCGGCTCGGCTGGGTGGGGGTGGCCATCGCGGGTGCTCCTTCGTACGGCTTGGATCCGGCCATCGGTGCGACGGCTGGGCAAGCGTACGGAACCCGATCATTCGTGCACGCGCGCGTTCCCATGCTGACGGGCTCCCGGCGCTGTCGCGCGGCAGGCTGCTCCGGTTGGCCGGAAGGCTTTACTCCGGCCCGACCCCGCCTCCCACCTGCGCAGACGCTGCGCCCCGGTCCCCGCGGCCGGCGGGCGCCCGGGCTCGTCGCCGAGGTCGGTCTTGACGGCCCCTTAACGGCTCTCTAGCGATACCTTGACGCGCCGCTCGCGGGGATGCGGGCGCGGAGCGGAGGTCCGTACCGGCCATTGAATCGAGCGAATGTTCGAGTGGGGCGTTACGATGGATCCGTGCGTACGACCCCCGGCCTCCAGGGCTCCCTCTTCGACCAGGGCGACGAGATCCGCCTCGGCCCGCTCCCGGACCTGCGCCGCACCCCGCTCGGCTCCGGCGCCTGGGTCGACCACCTGCCCGGCTGGCTCTCCGGCGCCGACCTGCTGTTCGAGCGGCTGGCCGAGGACGTGCCGTGGCGGGCCGAACGCCGCCGGATGTACGAGCGCGAGGTCGACGTGCCCCGCCTGCTCGCCTTCTACGACGAGGGGGAGCCCCTGCCCCACCCGGCGCTCACCGAGGCCCGCTCCGCGCTGACCCGGCACTACGCCGCCGAGCTCGGGGAACCCTTCGCCACCGCCGGGCTCTGCCTCTACCGCGACGGCAGGGACAGCGTCGCCTGGCACGGGGACCGCATCGGCCGGTCCGCCACCGAGGACACCATGGTCGCGATCGTGTCGGTCGGCGACCCCCGCGATCTCGTCCTGCGCCCCCGCGACGGCGGCCCCACCCTGCTGCGCCTGCCCCTGGGGCACGGGGACCTCGTCGTGATGGGCGGCTCCTGCCAGCGGACCATGGAGCACGCGGTGCCCAAGTCCCGCCGTGCCGTCGGCCCGCGCATCAGTATCCAGTACCGCCCGCGCGGAGTCCGCTGAGCCGCGGCCGACGTCTCCCTGCCCGCCGCGCCCGCGTCAGTAGCCGTACACGCTCAGCTCGGTGACGGACGCGAAGACGTGCTCCCACACCGCGGCGCCCGGCTCTTCGGGATCGTCGGACTCCAGGACGTCCGGCTCCAGCTCCGCCACCTCGCAGAGGAAGGAGCCGGAGCCGCTCTCGCCCGGGTACGGATCCCAGCACGCCCCCATGAACCGGCGCACGGCCTCCAGGAGGCGCACGAACGTCTCCGTGTCCCGGGCGAAGGGGAACGGCCCCTCGCCCTCGCGAACCAGGGACACCGCCCCCGTCCGCGGGTGGAGGAGCACCTCGCCCTCGTCGGCGTAGCCCAGCTCGAACGTCCCCAGGTGCAGCAGGTCGCCGAAGTCGACGTCGGGCTCCGGGTCCCCCGGCTGCGGCTCCTGCGGCCCCTCCTCGGTCCAGGCGAGCTCGAACGAGGTCACGCCCGCCGCCCAGTGCCGCGGCAGCCCCACCGTGGTCAGCAGCTCCCGGGTGGGGCCGTGCGTCAGGGCGGCGGGCAGCAGTGCATCCGGGACGCGGACCGTCCGGCCGGCGCCGAACACCGCCTCCATGCGGGCCGCGTCCAGCGGTGTATCGCCGGGCGCCGGGCCCGCGAACCAGGGCTCGCCCGCGCCCTCGTCCCACGAGCCGGTGTCGGCGCCGCCGGCGGGCCAGCCTGCCGCCGCCACCGCCTCGTTGCGCTCCACCACCACGATCCCGCGCGCCTCGCAGAGCAGGAAGCGGCCCCCGCCGAGGGGCACCGGGTCCTCCCAGGTGCCGGGGCAGTGCAGGGCCCAGGCATCCTCGTCCCGGTCGAAGAGGAACGGCTCGTCCTCCCCGGCCCGCTCCTCGCGCTCGGTGAACTCCCCGGCGGCGGGCGCCGGGCACGGCTCGCCGGTGGCCAGGTCGAACCAGCGCTCCTCGGTCCACAGCGACCAGACCTTCAGCAGGCTCCGGCCGCCCGGTTCGTCGAACACGTCGGCGGAGGAGTCCCCGCTGAGGTTCGGCTCGGCCCGGAAGGCCCCGACCGGCCGCCACCAGGCCCATACGGTCCGCCACGGCATGCCGGGCTCGGCCGCGGCGACCTGCTCCGCGTACGCGTCGTGCCCCAGCACCTTCGCGGCGAAGTGCAGCCAGGAGGCGAACTCCGCCCGCGACACCTCGGCCTGCCCGAAAACGGCCTCGGCCTGGGTGAAGACCTCGCGGCCGACCCCGCCACCGGCCGCCGAGCCGGGCCACTCCCGCACCCGGGCCGGTCCGGCCTCCAGCAGGGCGGCGGGGGAGCGGAACCGGGCGTCAAGATCGTCACGAGGCCTGCCGCTATGGTGCCACCGGCCACCGGCACTCCCCGATCCGGGGGATGTCACGCCACAAGACACCCCCTGGACGAGTCATTCCGAGGTGATCGTGCTCAGCTTGCCGATGGGCCAAGGGGCCGTTCGATGGCGTGCTGCCGGCCCGTGGACATGCATGCTGCCTGCGCCAGGGCGGGCTTTGCGTCCCTCGAGAAGCCGGCGAAGTAGATGACGCTCGCCGCACAATGGAGGCCGGAGCTGGTGCCGCTTGTCCCGGGCCGCTCACGGCAGCTGCCGAATCCCTCCCCGGGACTTCAACTCAGCTGGTCGCGCACGAGATCAAGGAATGCCTGTCGGCTCGGACGGATGTGCGCCCAGACCTTCTCGTCCTGTGGCTCTCCCGGGTCTTCGGGGCCCTTCCTGATCACCTCCTGCACTGCCCACGCGAGGCTGCGTGCCGCTTCGCTGACCTCGGACGCGCACAGTACGTGGATCGTCTTCTGCGTCACCCACACCCTGTCAAGGACCTGCCTTGCCCGGGCCTGCCACTGCTCGTCAGCCAGGTTGTGGTGATACCGATCCACCGCGACTCGTTCTGCTTCCTGCACCGCAGACAGAAATGCGATGAGGTGCGTGAGACGCTCGTTGCGGCGCGCCTCGGCAAGTTCACGGACACTGCGGCGCGCCTCGCCGCGTTCCAGGGCGCGTCCTGCCGAGCGTTGGGCCAGCATCGACATGAGCCCGCCGAGCAGGACGCCGATGAGCGGCGCAAGCGTTGTCCACACAACGTCCGATTATGACATCGATGGCATGAACACGGCACGGGGGTTCGGGCAATACCGGGCCGGGACCGGGACGCGCAGACGGCCAGGTCGTCGCAGCCTTCGACAACGGCGGGCAGCAGACGGCGGAAGATCTGAGATCTTCGCGCTGCCCTGGGCGCTCTTGGCCACAGCGCGGACCGGGAGGTCCGGTACTGGGCATGAGGTGGCGTCCGGTCTCCCGTGAGTCGGTGAACGACGCCCTCAAAGGCCAGCTCGACCTGGAACAACACGGCGGCCGGACCTTTGAGGGCGTCACCGTCCGCGTCGCCCAACGCGTCCTCGCACTGGCCGCAGCAATCTGGCACAACCACAAGACCGGACAGCCAATCACGCGGTCCCTGATCGCCTACGACCACTGATCACTTCGGAATGACTCATCTAGGCGGTGCCCGGCTCCTTGGCCGTCACGGGTTCCGTGGACGCGGCACGGCCCGCGCCGGGTCGCACGGCGCCCGCCGCCGCGTGCAGGGAGCGCAGGGCCAGCAGCAGAATGCCGATGTCGTCGAGGTACACCGGGTCCGGGATCAGGTCCACGGGCGAGACGGTGTAGATGACCGCGACCCAGAAGAGCGCCTTGTCGCGCAGCGGGATCCCGGCGTCGAGCAGCAGGCGCCGCGCCGCGAAGACGCGTACGAGCAGCACACCGGCCGCGATCGCCAGCCCGAGGGCGACGACCACGGCGACCGTCAGCCAGACCGTTCCGTCCATGTCACCCCTATACCCCGTCCGGTACCGATATCCGCCGATCCGTCGATCCGCGGTGATGTCAGCCGTGCTCGCGCAGTCGGCGGCTGACCTCTCCCAGCCCGTCCGCGAGCACCTCGAGCTGTTCGGGAGTGAGGACGTCGATCAGCGCCTCCCGGACGGCGGCCACGTGGCCGGGCGCGGCCGCCTCCAGGCGGGCGGTGCCGGCGTCCGTGAGGACGGCGAACACCCCGCGCACGTCGGAGGGGCAGCTGCGGCGGCGGACCAGGCCCGCCTTCTCCAGCTGGGTGACCTGGTAGGTCAGCCCGCTCTTCGAATTGATCAGGCCATTGGCCAGTTCCGTCATCCGCAGCTCGCGGTCCGGAGCTGCGGCGAGCCGCACGAGTATCTCGTACTGCGGGTGCGAGAGCCCGGAATCGTCTTTGAGCTGCTGGTCGAGACGGCGGTTCACCAGGGCGGATGCGGCCAGGAAGCCGCTCCAGGCGCGCATCTCGCGCTCGTCCAGCCATCTCGTTTCAGCCATGCGCCCAGGGTACACGGGTTGTTCCAATTTGAATCACTGGTTAGGGTCGGGGCTGGCGGTTCGAATTTGAACTACTCCGTCCCCGCCCCGGACCGCCCGACCGGAAGGATCCCCCCCATGACCAGCCCCTCCGTCACCGCGACGAAGCCGCAGGCCGCTGCCGTCCCGGCCGCCCCGCTCGCCCTCTCCACCCCCGCCCACGACGCCGGCCTGCTCCTTCTGCGCGTCGTCCTCGGGCTCACCATGGCCGGCCACGGCACCCAGAAGCTGTTCGGCTGGTTCGGCGGCGGCGGCATCAGCGGCACCGGCCAGTTCTTCACCGCCAGCGGCTACCCCTCGGGCGACGCCATGGCCGTGCTCGCCGGCCTGACCGAGACCCTCGGCGGCCTCGGCCTCGTCCTCGGCCTGCTCACCCCGCTCGCCGGAGCCGCGGTCGTCGGCACCATGATCAACGCGATCGCCGTCCACGGCGCCGGGTCGTTCTTCGCCCCGAAGGGCATCGAGTACGAGCTCCTCCTGACCGTGGGCGCCGCCGCCCTCGCCCTCACCGGCCCCGGCCGGTACGCCGCCGACCGCTTCCTGCCGGTCCTGCGCAGCCACCGACTGGCCCACGGCGCCCTCGCCGTCGCCCTCGGCGTGATCGTCGCCGGCGCGCTGCTCCTCGTACGCAACTGACCGGCGCGCGCGAGCAAGTGTCCGGGTCCTAGGCTGAGGAGAGCTGATTGGACCCGGGCATTCGGGGGAACAGCGCACAAATGACACAACCCATCGAAGACTACGCACTCATCGGCGACCTCATGACCAGCGGGCTCGTCGGCCGCGACGGGTCCATCGACTGGCTGTGCCTGCCCCGCTTCGACTCGCCCGCCTGCTTCGCGGCGCTCCTCGGCGACAAGGAGAACGGCCACTGGCGCATCGCCCCGGCCGGGGCGGGCGACGGCGCGCGATGCACCCGCCGCGCCTACGTCGACGGCTCGCTGGTCCTGGAGTCCTACTGGGACACCCCGGACGGCGGCTCGTTCAAGGTCGTCGACTTCATGCCGCAGCGCGACAGCGCACCCGACGTGATCCGGATCGTCGAGGGCCTCTCCGGCGAGGCCACCGTGCTCAGCGTGCTGCGCCTGCGCTTCGACTACGGGCACGTCGTCCCCTGGGTCCGGCGCGCCGACGGCGACCGGGTCGCCGTCGCCGGGCCCGACTCCCTGTGGTTCCGCAGCGAGCCGCCCGTGCACACCTGGGGCGAGGCCAACAGCACCCGCTCCGAGTTCACCGTCACCGCCGGCGAGCGGGTCGCCTTCGTCCTGACCTGGCACCCCTCGCACGAGCCGCGCCCCGAGCCCTGCGACCCGTTCGAGGCGCTGGAGCAGGGCCTCGCCGACTGGCGGGACTGGTCCGCCCAGTGCACCTACGAGGGCCCCTACCGGGAGGCCGTGACCCGCTCCCTGATCACCCTCAAGGCCCTCACCTATGCCCCGACCGGCGGAATCGCGGCCGCCGCCACGACCTCCCTCCCCGAGGAGCTCGGCGGTGTCCGCAACTGGGACTACCGCTACTGCTGGCTGCGCGACGCCACCCTGACCCTCGGCTCCCTCCTGGAGACCGGCTTCCACGACGAGGCCCGCGCCTGGCGCGAATGGCTGCTGCGCGCCGTCGCCGGCGACCCCGCCGACCTGCAGATCATGTACGGGATCGGCGGCGAACGGCGGATCCCCGAATTCGACGTGCCGTGGCTGCGCGGCTACGCCTCCTCCGCCCCGGTCCGCGTCGGCAACGCGGCCGTGGACCAGCTCCAGCTCGACGTGTACGGAGAGGTCCTCGACTCCCTGTACCTGGCCAGGTCGAACGGACTGCCCGCGGAGCGGCACGCCTGGCGGATCCAGCTCGCGCTCCTGGACTTCCTGGAGCGCAACTGGCACCGGCCGGACGAGGGCCTGTGGGAGGTGCGCGGACCGCGCCGGCACTTCGTGCACTCCAAGGTGATGGCGTGGGTCGCCGCGGACCGGGCCGTGCGCACGATGGAGAGCGACTCCTCGCTGCTCGGCGACGTGCAGCGGTGGCGGACCATGCGGGACCAGGTGCACCAGGACGTGATCGAGCACGGCTTCGACCCCGTACGGGGCACCTTCACGCAGTACTACGGCTCCCGCGAGCTGGACGCGGCCACCCTGCTCATCCCGCGGGTCGGGTTCCTGCCGCCCGACGACCCGCGCGTGATCGGCACGGTCGACGCGGTCCGGGCGGAGCTCGGCAGCAGCGGCCTGGTCCGCCGCTACAGCACGGAAGGGCCGTCGGTGGACGGGTTGCCCGGCGACGAAGGGGCCTTCCTGGCCTGCTCGTTCTGGCTGGCCGACGCGCTCCACATGACCGGGCGGGAGAAGGAGGCGCGAGAGCTGTTCGAACGGCTGCTGGCCGTACGCAACGACGTGGGCCTGCTGGCGGAGGAGTACGACCCGGTGGCCGGCCGCCAACTCGGCAACTTCCCGCAGGCGTTCAGCCACGTCGGCCTGGTGAACACGGCCATCACCCTGGGCCGGCCCGCCGTCGACAGCATCGGCGGGGCCGACGGGAGCTGATCCCGCCGACCCCGCCGAGGAGCGGTTCAGAGCGCGGCGGGCTCGCCGTCCTCCGGGATGCTGACCAGCCAGCGGCTGTCCTGCCGCGGCCGCAGGTACAGCGCCCAGTACAGCGTGGCCACGGCGGTGATCCCGCCGGTCCACAGCAGGTACTGGGTCTCCTGCTGGGTCAGGATGTACGCGAGTACGGCGATCAGCGCGATCGGCACCGCCGGCCACAGCGGCATCCGCCAGGCGGCCACCTCGCGGTGCGCCCCGCGCCGGGCGAACAGCGCGGCCACCGCGACCAGCAGGTACATGCCGGTCACCGAGACGCCGGTGACCCCGTACAGGGTGTCGAGGTTGACGAAGCACAGCGCCGCACCCGGGACGCCGACGAGGAGGGTGGCCACCCAGGGGGAGCCGAAGCGGCCCAGCTTGGACAGCGCGTGGTTGACCGGCTCGGGCCAGGCCTTGTCGCGGGCCGAGGCGAACAGCACGCGGGAGTTCTGGATCACCATGACGATGCCGGCGTTGACGATGGCGAGCGCCACGCAGAGGCTGACGAAGGTGCCGACGGCCGAGTTGGACCAGGCGGTGACCATGCCGCCGAGGTCGCCCTCGGTCAGCGCGGAGAGGTCGGGCGCGCCCACGGTGATGGCGATGACCGGGATCAGGATGACGGCCGTGGAGATGGCGAGGGTGGCGAGCACCGTACGGGCGACGTTGCGCCGCGGGTTCTCGAGCTCCTCGGAGAGGTAGACGGCGGTCGAGAAGCCCTGGGTGATGAACAGGGCGATGGCGAGCCCGGAGACGACCATCATCGCGGTCACCGTGGAGGTGCCGCCGCCCTCGGCCGCGACCGTGCCGTGCACCAGTGCGTCGGCGCCGCGCTCGCTGTGCGCGAAGCCCAGTACGGCGACCAGTGCGGCGGCCACGACCTCCAGCACCAGGAAGATGCCGGTGATCCAGGCGTTGGCCCGCAGGTCGAGGAGGCCGGCGAGGGTGGCGAGCAGCATCACGCCGCCGCCCGCGACCGGGGCCGGTATGTGCACGATCGGCGCGAGGTAGTCGGCCGTACCCATGGCGATCACGGGCGGCACGATCATCACGACCAGCAGGGAGAGCACGAACACCAGCCACCCGGCCAGCCGGCCCGCGAGGGTCGACACCATCGCGTACTCGCCGCCGGCGCTGGGGATCAGGGTGCCGAGCTCGGAGTAGCAGAACGCGACGCCGATGCAGAGCAGCGAGCCGATGGCGATCGTGAGGGCGGTCCACGTGCCGAGGCTGGCGAACAGGTCGGGCACGACGACGAACAGGGTCGAAGCGGGCGTCACGCACGAGAGCGTCAGCAGTGTGCCGCCGACGACGCCGATGGAACGCTTGAGCTTCTGGGGGACGGGCCCGGTGGCGGGCGCGAGGGCCTGAGGGGCGCTGATCGTTTCAGACATCGGTGCGGGGTTCCGATCGGCAGGTGCGGTGAGCTGAGGGTGCGGGAGCGGTATCGCCTCCGAGGCGGTGGTGAGCAGAGTGGTTCAGTGGCTCCCGGGCCGACATCGAATCCCTGCGAGATCCGCAGGTCAATAGCAGTTCCCCTGCGGATTCCATCGTTCCGTGGCACTGCGGCAGCCCTACGGCAGTGTTAAGACCGCGTAAATGCTGCACAGAGTCCGGGTGCGGGAACCGCAGCGCGGTGCGGGCGAATTTTCTTCCGCTTTGCCGACATGTGCCCGCGGCGACACCAGCTGCCCAAGGAGTGGGCACCCGCGACGCCGCGGGCACGGCTCCCGCGACGCCTTCCGGGTCAGCCGCTCGCGGCCGGCCCGCCGCCCGTGCGCAAGGCCAGCAGCAGGGCGATGTCGTCCGGCCGGTCCGCCGAGCCCGCCTCGCCCACCAGCAGGTCGGCCGTCTCGGTCAGCGGCGACGGCCGGGCCGCGGCCAGCGCCGCCCGCAGCCGCTCCACACCGAGGTCGATGTCCTTCCCCGCCTCCTCGACCAGCCCGTCCGTGTACAGGGCGAGCAGCGAGCCCCGCGCCAGCCGCAGCTCCGTCACCGGGTACGCGGCGTCCACGTCGATGCCGAGCACCATCCCGCCCGGCAGGTCCAGCACCTCGGCCCGCCCGTCCGCGTGGCGCAGCAGCGGCTGCGGGTGCCCGGCCCGGACGGCCCGCGCCCGGCCCGAGGCCGGATCGAGCAGGACGTAGCAGCAGCTGGCGAACTGGCCGGGGTCCAGGTCGATCAGCAGCCGGTTGGTGCCCGCCATCACCTGCTCCGGCGGACTGCCGCCGAGCGTGAAGGCCCGCACCGCACTGCGCAGCTGGCCCATCGTCGCGGCGGCCGCCACCCCGTGGCCCTGGACGTCCCCGATGACCAGGGCCAGGACGCCCTCGCTCGTCTCGATCACGTCGTACCAGTCGCCGCCCACGTCCATGCCCTGGGAGCCGGGCAGGTACCGGGCCACCGTCTCCACGTGCCCGCCCACCGGCAGCCGGTGCGGCAGCAGCGCCGCTTGCAGTCCGCGGGCCAGCGCCGCCTCGGAGTCGTAGCGCTGCGCCCGCTCCAGAGCCTGCGCGATCAGCCCGGCCAGCGCGGTCAGCACCGTACGCTCCTCCGGGCTGAACCCGCGCGGCGCGTCGAAACCGAGGATGCACGAGCCGACCGGCCGGCCCGAGGCGATCAGCGGCAGGAACGCGCGGGCCCCTATGTGGGCGTCCAGCGGGATCCCGGGATACGCGGCGGCCAGGTGCTCCATCGACTCGAAGAACATCGGCCGGCCCGTGGTCAGCGTCTCCACGCCCGGCAGCCGGACATCGAGCGCCACCCCGTCGAACCGGTCGAGGAAGCCCTGCGGGAAGCCCGTCTCCCACGCCAGGTGCAGATGCCGCTCGTTGAGCAGGTAGATCGCCAGCTGGCGGCCGCCGAATGCGGGCAGCAGCTCCTGGGTGACCACCGCCGACACCTGGCGGGCCGTGACCGCCTCCGTCAGCGCGATCGCGAGGGCCACCGGCCGGTACAGCGCCGAGGCCCGGTCGGCCGGCGAACCCAGCCCCGCGCCCGGCCGGACCATGGCCCCGGGCGTGTAGACGGGCGGTTCGGCCGCACCGATCGTCACGGTCACCCCGTCCGGGCCGGGGTACAGATCCACCGACACCCAGTCCCCGTCCGGCTGCCGGCCGCGCCGGGCCGGGAAGCGCACCGGTTCGCCGGACATGAACACCCCGCGGAAGTGGTCCTCGTACGCGGGCTGCCCGAGCCAGGGCACCGCCTCCCACACCACCCGCCCGCGCAGTTCCGCCGCACCCAGGCCCAGCAGGCGCGCGGCGGCGCGGTTGACGTAGCGGATCCTGCCCTCGCGGTCCACGGAGAGCACCGACAGCGTGAGTCGCTCCACCGCCTCGCGCGCGCCCTGCGCCGTGTCCGAGGGCGGCACGCACACCGGATCGCCCTTCCAGAACACCGGTTGCCCGGTCGCGGTGAGCGCGGCCAGCCCGTCGGCCAGCCCGTCCGCGGCGGAGCGCAGCCGCTCCCGGTCGGCGGCGCCGACCGAGGCGCCGGGGGTCGCGGGGCGCAGCACGAACAGCACCCCGAACCGCTCCGCCCCGGCCATGACGGGCTCGTAGAACGAGCCGAAGGGGAACGGCAGCCCGGCCATCATCTGGGGGAAGCGCTGCATGGCCGTATCCGCGTCGGGCAGGTGCACCGACTGGCCGGAGCGGTAGGCCTCGGCGACCGGGTACGGGCGGTTCACGTGCATCCGCCACCACGGGCGGAACAGCTTTCCGGGCAGGCCGGTGAGCACGGCGAGCAGCAGCGCTCCTTCGGCGCCGGAGCGCAGGTAGACACCGCCCGCAAACCCGCCGACGGCCTGCACCGCATCGACGCAGGCCCGTGCGAGCACGCGGGCCGTGGCGTCGGTGGCGGGGCCGCTGTCCGCTCTCGCCGTCACACAGTCAGCATGCGCCCCCGACGCCGGACGCTGCATCCCGGCACCCGCGCCCCGCGCCCCGGCGGGTGGCCCCGCCGTTCCGGTAGCCGGCCACCACCGCGAGCGCCGCCAGCAGCAGTACGGCGGCCACCGTGCGCAGCGCGACTCCCATCGCGTCCGTGAAGGCGCCGATCTGCGCCGGATCGTGCGGATCGCCGTGGAACCGGGAGGCCAGCACCGTGCCGACCACCGCCACCCCCAGCGCCGCGCCGATCTCCCGGGCCGCGGTGTTCAGCCCGGAGCCCAGCCCGGCCTGGTGCGCGGGCAGCTCCGCGACCACCGTCAGGGTCAGCGACGGCGCGCACAGGCCCGTCCCGACCGACAGCACCAGCAGGTAGCAGGCGTAGAGGGCGTACGGGGTGCCCGCGTCGACGGTGGAGACCATCAGCAGCCCGGCCCCGATCAGGCCCAGCCCGGCGCCGACCGGCAGCCGCGGACCGGTCCGCTCCGCCAGCCGGGCGCCCAGCTTCGGCACGACCGCCATGCCGATGGTCAGCGGGACGATCGCCAGGCCGGTGAGAGCGGGCGAGAAGCCCTTCGCGTACTGGAGGAACTGGGCGTTGACGAAGAAGAGGGAGAAGAGCCCGAAGAAGGCGGCGCCGATGCCGAGCGCCCCGGCGCGCAGCTTGCGCGAGGTGAAGATCCGCGGGTCCAGCAGCGGGTGCGCGGCGCGCAGCGCGTGGCCGGTGAAGGCGGCGAGCAGCGCGGCGCCCGCGGCGAAGGCGATCAGCACCGCCGCGGAGGTCCAGCCGTACGAGGGCCCCTCGATGATCCCGTAGACGACCGCGAGGAGCGCCCCGGCCAGCAGCAGCGCGCCGAACGGGTCGACGGAGGCGTCGGAGCGGGCGGGGGTGCGCGGGACCGTACGGGCGACGGTGAGCGCGAGCAGCGCGCCCAGCGGGACGACCGCCCAGAACAGCGCCCGCCAGGTCAGGTACTCCCCGGCCAGGCCGCCCCCTACGTTGCCCGCCAGGCCCCCGAGGCCGGCGGCCAGCGTCCAGGTGGCCAGCACCTGGCCGCGCCGCTCGGGCGGGCTCAGGTGGATCAGGACGGACATGGTGGCGGGCATGATCAGGGCCGCGCCGGCCCCGCACAGACCGCGCCCGGCGATGAGCACCGCCGGGGTCGCGGCGAGCGCGCTGACCGCCCCGCCCGCGGCGAACAGGGCGAGCCCGGCCAGCAGCGCGCCCTTGCGGCCGTACCGGTCGCCGAGGGCGCCCGCCGGGATGAGCAGCGCGGCGAAGGCGATGACGTAGGCGTCGACCGCCCACACCAGCTGGCCGGGGGTCGGGTGCAGGACGGACGCGGCGAGCTGCGGGATCAGCAGGTTGACGGCGGCGACCATGGCCTGCGCGACCAGTACGCAGGCGCACAGGACGAGCAGCGCGGACCGGGTGAGGGCGGCGGGCGCCGGGGCGGACGGAACGGCGGCGGGATCTGTGGCATCCCGTTCGCGGGCATGGCGGAGCACGGCTCCTCCTCGGAGTCGGTGACGGTGAAGTGGTGCGGGGGGAGAGAGTGGGGGGAGGGGGAGCGCGGTCGGCGTCATCCCCCGTGCCTCACCGTAGAGTTGGCGTGACCTGCTTTCCAGTGCAAGTTCTGCAAGGGATGAATGCGTGTGACGCAATCCGGGCTGGACCTCAATCTCCTCGTCGCCCTGGACGTCCTCCTGGAGGAGTCGAGCGTGTCCCGCGCGGCCGCCCGGCTGCACCTCTCCGAGCCCGCCATGAGCCGCACCCTCGGCCGGATCCGCAAGGCCCTCGGCGACCCCGTGCTGGTCCGCGCCGGGCGGACCATGGTCCCGACCCCGCACGCCCTCGCCGTCCACGGCGAGGTACGCGCCGTCGTGGAGCGGGCCCGGGCCCTCTTCCTGACGGGCGGACAGGTCGACCTCCCCACCCTCACCCGCACCTTCACGGTGCTGGCCCACGACGCCTTCGCCGCCACCTTCGGGGCCACCCTCTTCTCCCGGGTGGCCAAGGAGGCGCCCGGCGTGCGGCTGCGCTTCCTGTCCGAGAGCCACGTGGACGTCCCGGCCCTGCGCGAGGGCATCGCCGACCTCGAACTCGGCGTCGTGGACAGCCGGTCTCCCGAAGTGCGCGTCGAGCACCTCTTCGACGAGCACATGATGGGCGTCGCCCGGGCCGGCCACCCGCTCCTGCGGGGCCGGATCACCCCGCGCCGGTTCGCCGCCGCCGAGCACCTCATCGTCTCCCGGCGCGGCCGGCTGGAGGGCCCGGTGGACGCGGCCCTCGCCGAACAGGGCCTGTCCCGGCGGGTGGTGGGCAGCGTCGGGTCCTACCCCGCCTCGCTGTTCATCCTGCGCGAGAGCGACCTCGTCGGCCTGATCGCCGCACAGGCCGTGCCGCTCGCCGCCGAGCTGGGGCTGGAAGCCTTCGAGATCCCGCTCGACCTGCCGACCCTGCCCTTCGGCATCGCCTGGCACCCGCGCCACGACGCCGACCCGGCCCACGCCTGGCTGCGCGGCTGTGCCCGGGAACTGCTCCCGGTGGTCGCCGGGCACCCCGTACGCCGTACGCACTGACCCGAACGCCTCCCCCGTCCGGGGGACGGGCCGCCGCACACGTCCTCGCCGGCCGCGCTCCGGGGCACGATACGCACGCGTCCCACCCCGCCACGGAAGGCAGAGCATGCGGTTCCCGTACGACAGCATCGGCGAGCGGTTCGTGGAGTCGAAGACCACGGCGGCCTTCTCGGCGGCCGACACCCACACCCTGCTCGGGGCGCTGGACGCGCTCGGCGGGGTACGTGGGCTCGACACCCTCGACCTGGCCTGCGGATACGGCTACAACACGCGGCTGCTGGCCCGCGGCGGGGCCCGCCGGGCCGTCGGCGTGGACATCTCGGAGGAGATGATCCGGCTGGCCCGCGCCCACGGGGTGATCGGCGCGGACGGCGTCGGCGCGTTCGAGGCCGCGGTGGGCGCGGTCCGTCCGGTACGCGGGGCGGGCGCGGTGGCGGCCACCGGAGCGGCCGCCGGCACCGAGGCGGCGCCCGGTGAGCGAGTGTCCGGTGAGCGAGTGTCCGGCGAGGGGGCGCGGGGCGAAGCCGCGCCCGTCGGTGCTGCGCCCGTCGGTTCCGCGTCGATCGAAGCCCCGTCGATCGAGTACGTGGTCGCCGACGCCGCCAAGCTGCCGCAGATGGGCCCCTTCGACCTGGCGACCGCCGTGTACCTGTTCAACAACGCCACCGACAGGTCCGCCCTGCACGCCATGTTCCGGTCCATCCGGGCCAACCTGCGCGACGGCGGCCGGCTGCTGGCCATCGTGCCCAACGCCGGCGCGTACCCGAACGTCGACTGGTCGCCGTACGGGGTACGGATCGTCGACCGCGTCCACGAAGGCGACGCGCCGCTGCTGAAGGCGCAGTTCCTGACCCAGCCCCCGGCCGACTTCGAGTTCCGCGAGTGGGCGCACTCCGACTTTGCCGAGGCCGCCGTCGAGGCGGGCTTCTCCACGGTCGGCTGGCAGCCCAACCGGACCCCGCCCGCCGACGGCGCCCGCGACGAGGCGTACTGGACCGCCTACCGTGCCTGGCCGATCAGCTCACTGATGACCTGCACGGCGTGACGGCCCACCCGGCAGCCCCCGGGGCGGTCCATGCGTCGGCCCGCCCGCCGGCCCGGCGGGCCGTCACTCGTCGGCGGCCGACCTGATCAGCTCCACGATCCGGTCCCGGGCCGCCCGCCCCTCCGGCACCGGCAGCAGCGGGTACCCGTGCGGCAGCCCCGGCTCCTCGTGGAACTCCACCTCCACCCCGTCCGCACGGGCCCGGCGCAGCAGTTCCCGGCTGTCGGTGGTCAGTACGTCCCGGGTACCGGTGAACACCGTCAGCGGAGCCAGCCCCGCGAACGAGCCGTGCAGCGGGCTGACCTGCGGGTCGTCGGTGGCCAGGGTGCCCGCGTACAGCCGGCCGGCCTCCAGCAGCCCCGGCCGCGCCTGCACCGGGTCGGCGGCCTCGATGGCCGCCTGGTCCGGGTGGCTCATGGTCAGGTCCAGCCAGGGGGAGATCAGCACGATCCGCGACGGCTGCGCCCCCGTACGGTCGCGCAGCCGCTGGGCGGCGGCCAGCGCCATCCCGGCTCCCGCCGCGTCCCCTATGAGCACGGTGCCGCCCGCTCCGCCGCTCGCAATGAGCCCGCTGAGCAGGTCCGCGGCCACCGGAACCGTCCGGTCCGCGGTCCCGCGCGGGGCCAGGATGTACGCCGGTACGACAACGCGCGCCTGCGCCTCCGTGACCAGGGTCCGGATCATCGACCAGTGCGGCCGGACCAGCTCGTTGATGTACCCGCCGCCGTGCACGTACAGCACCTGGGCCGCGGGCTCGATCCCGCGCGGCGAGGCGTCGTACACCGGCCAGGCACCGACGAAGGTGCGGGAGACCTCGGCGACCCGGCCCAGCGAGCGCGGCGGCAGGTGCGACGCCGGCCGGCGGGCCGACTCGGCCACCCGCGCGCGTACCGCCTCGGCACTCGCGAACCGTCTTCGCCGACCCGCCGCGATCAGCGCGACCGACAGCGCTCTGCTGCGCAGACTCGGCACGCCCCTCACCTCCCCATTCCCTGCCCCGGCCGCAGGCCCCTGCCCAGGCCACAGCCCTTCACGTGAGGAGCATAGGCGTGAAGCTGGGCTGTCGACCCGCTTAAGAAATCCTCGATGGACTG
The DNA here is from genome assembly GCF_042890265.1 of Streptomyces sp. NPDC002209. NCBI lineage: Bacteria > Bacillati > Actinomycetota > Actinomycetes > Kitasatosporales > Streptomycetaceae > Streptomyces > Streptomyces sp. NPDC002209. The sequence goes on from NZ_JBIARX010000030.1 coordinate 37,176, forward strand.
ATCACCTCCGCGCTCGGCAGATTGGTCCTTGTCGATACGTCGCACCCGACCCCTTGGTTGCAACGTCCCCTCCGCATGCCTGGAGCCACCCCCATGAAGGCACTCGTCAAGCACAAGGCCGAGCCCGGGCTGTGGCTCATGGACGTCCCCGAGCCCGAGTACGGCCCCGGCGACGTTCTGATCAGGGTGCTGCGCACCGGCATCTGCGGCACGGACCTGCACATCCGCTCCTGGGACGGCTGGGCGCAGGGCGCGGTCAAGACCCCGCTCGTGCTCGGCCACGAGTTCGTGGGCGAGGTGGCCGCCGTCGGCGCTGACGTCCGGGACATCGAGACCGGCGCGCTCGTCAGCGGCGAGGGCCACCTGGTGTGCGGCAAGTGCCGCAACTGCCTGGCCGGGCGCCGCCACCTGTGCCGCAGCACGGTCGGCCTCGGCGTCGGGCGCGACGGCGCCTTCGCCGAGTACGTCGTCCTGCCCGCGCAGAACGTGTGGGTGCACCGCACCGCCGTGGACCTGGACGTGGCGGCGATCTTCGACCCGTTCGGCAACGCCGTCCACACGGCGCTGTCGTTCCCGCTGGTCGGCGAGGACGTACTGATCACCGGCGCGGGCCCGATCGGGATCATGGCGGCGGCCGTGGCCAAGCACGCGGGTGCGCGCAACGTCGTCATCACCGACGTCAGCCCCGAGCGCCTCGAGATCGCCCGCAAGGCCGGCGCGACGCTCGCGCTGGACGTCTCGAAGGCGACGATCGCCGACGCACAGGCGCGGCTGGGCCTGCGCGAGGGCTTCGACGTCGGCCTGGAGATGTCAGGCCGCGCCGAGGCCATGCGCGACATGATCGACAACATGACGCACGGCGGTCGGATCGCCATGCTGGGCCTGCCCGCGCAGGAGTTCCCGGTGGACTGGGCGAAGGTCGTCACCTCGATGATCACGATCAAGGGCATCTACGGCCGCGAGATGTTCGAGACCTGGTACGCGATGACGGTGCTGCTGGAGGGCGGCCTGGACCTCAGCCCGGTCATCACCGGCCGCTACTCGCACCGTGACTTCGAGGCCGCGTTCGACGAGGCGGCCACCGCCCGCAGTGGAAAGATCATCCTGGACTGGACGGCGTAACGGCCCCCGGGCCACGGGACCGGAGGGCGCAGCAGGCCCTCCGCTCCTCGCCGCCTCCGTCCCACCGAACCATCTCCCTCCGGCCGGGCCCCGCCCACCCTCCCCCCTCCGCGGGGCCCGGCCCCCTTCGTCCGCCGCACAAGGAGAAGCCGAAGCCCATGTTCGAGTCCGTACGCGAAGACCTCCGCACCACCCTCGACGAGATCCGCGCCGCGGGCCTGCACAAGCCCGAGCGCGTCATCGGCACCCCGCAGAACGCGGCCGTCGCGGTGACCGCGGGCGGCGCCCCCGGCGAGGTCCTCAACTTCTGCGCCAACAACTACCTGGGCCTGGCCGACCACCCCGAGGTCGTCGCCGCCGCCAAGGACGCACTGGACCGCTGGGGCTACGGCATGGCCTCCGTCCGCTTCATCTGCGGTACGCAGGAGGTGCACAAGGAGCTCGAGGCGCGGCTGTCCTCGTTCCTCGGCCAGGAGGACACGATCCTCTACTCCTCCTGCTTCGACGCCAACGGCGGCGTCTTCGAGACCCTGCTCGGCGCCGAGGACGCGGTGATCTCCGACGCCCTCAACCACGCCTCGATCATCGACGGCATCCGCCTGTCCAAGGCCCGCCGCTTCCGGTACGCCAACCGCGACATGACCGAGCTCGAGGCCCGCCTGAAGGAGGCCACCGAGGGCGGCGCGCGGCGCAAGCTGATCGTCACCGACGGCGTCTTCTCCATGGACGGCTACGTCGCCCCGCTCGCCGAGATCTGCGACCTGGCCGAGCGCTACGACGCCATGGTCATGGTCGACGACTCGCACGCCGTCGGCTTCGTCGGCCCCGGCGGCCGCGGTACGCCCGAGCTGCACGGGGTCATGGACCGCGTCGACATCATCACCGGCACCCTCGGCAAGGCCCTCGGCGGCGCGTCCGGCGGCTACGTCGCGGCCCGCGCCGAGATCGTCGAGCTGCTGCGCCAGCGCTCGCGCCCGTACCTGTTCTCCAACTCCCTCGCCCCGGTCATCGCCGCCGCCTCGCTGAAGGTCCTGGACCTGCTGGAGTCGGCCGGCGACCTGCGCGAGCGCCTCGCGGCCAACACCTCGCTCTTCCGCACGAAGATGACCGAGGCCGGCTTCGAGATCCTCCCCGGCGACCACGCCATCGCCCCGGTGATGATCGGCGACGCGGCGGAGGCCGCCAAGATGGCGGAACTGCTGCTGGAGCGCGGCGTGTACGTGATCGGCTTCTCCTACCCGGTGGTCCCGATGGGCGCGGCCCGCATCCGCGTCCAGCTCTCGGCGGCCCACTCCACGGCCGACGTGGAACGCGCAGTGGCGGCCTTCATCGACGCCCGCTCGGCGCTGACGGCGGCCTGACCAGGCTCGGCCCGAGGGCCTGCTCGGCCGGGCGGCCGGGTGGCCTGGCGGGTACGACCCGTGGGGTGGCCCGGGCGGGGCGATCGGCGGCCTCGGCGGGCTGCGTCACCTGCGAGAATGGTGGGGTGATCGACCCCCGCCGGCTGCGCATCCTGCGGGCCGTGGCGGACCACCGTACGGTGACCGCCGCGGCCGCAGCCCTGTACCTCACCCCCTCCGCCGTCTCCCAGCAGCTCGCCGCGCTGGAGCAGGAGACCGGGCACGTGCTGCTGACCCGCAGCGGCCGGGGGGTACGGCTGACCGCAGCCGGCGACATCCTGCTCGGGCACGCCCACGAGGTCCTCGCCCAGCTGGAGCGCGCCGAAGCCGAGCTCGCCGCCTACGCGGGCGGCGCCGCGGGCGAGGTCACGGTGGCCGCCTTCGCGACCGGCATCGCCGAGGTCCTCGCCCCGGCGATCGCCCGCCTGGCCCGCGAGCACCCGGGCATCCGCCTGCGCGTGCGGGACGCGGAAGGCGACCAGAGCCTGCCGCTGCTGCTGGACGGCGAGGCCGACCTCGCGCTCGCGGTCGAGTACCGCGGCGCCCCGGGCGCCGACGACGGCCGCCTCTCGGTCCTGCCGCTGTACGCGGAGCCCTTCGACGCGGTGCTCCCCTCGGGACACCCCCTGGCCGACTTCCCCGAGGTGTCTCTGGCGGACCTGTCCGACGCGGACTGGGTGGGGCAGTACCCGGGGAACCCGTGCCACGACGTGACCCTGCTGGCCTGTGAACTGGCGGGCTTCCAGCCCCGGTTCGTGCACTCGTCGGACGACTTCCGCGCCGTGACGGCACTGGTGGGAGCAGGGGCGGGGGTGGCCCTCGTCCCGCGCTCGGCGCTGCGGGGCATGGACCTCAAGGAGGTCCAGGTACGCCCGGTGGCGGGCTCGGCGCCCACCCGCAGGGTCTTCGCGGCGACCCGCCGCGGCGCGGAATCCCACCCCTTGATCGCCCCGGTCCTCGCAGCCCTGGGCCATGAGGCGGGCCGCCTACCCCCGCACTGAGCGCAGCAGGGGGCGGGGTCCGCCGGGCCGGGGCCGTGTGGGGTCGACCCGCAGGTGACCGGCCGTCACAGCTCGTCGAGCCGCTGGAACGCGAGCGCCCGGCGCGTGAGCACGAGAAGGTCCTCGGGCTCGTCCTGGCCGGCCCAGTGCTCCACGGCCGCAGTGAACGCGTCGAGTACGGCGCCCGCCAGCAGCCGTACCTCCAGGCTGTCGGCAGGCCTGCCCGTCCGCGTGGCGAGCACCGGCAGCAACCGGTCCCGCAACTCCCGCACGGCCGCCAGCCAGCGCGAACGGAGCGCCGGGACATCGCCCATGAGGCGGACGAGGGCGCGGCCGGGCTCCGCCTCGGCGAGGCGCCGTTCGGACATCGGCGTGGCGAACACCCGCTCCACGGCGGTGATCAGCGGCTCGTCCGCCGGCTGAGCGGCCAGGGCGTCGACGAGCTGGCCCACGCCGGACGTGACGAGGGGGGTGAGCGCGTCCTCCTTTGAGGAGCAGTAGCGGTAGAAGGTGCGCAGCGAGACGCCGGCCGCCGCCGTGATGTCCTCGACCGTCGTCGCCTCGTACCCGCGCTCGGCGAAAAGAGCCGCCGCGGTCTCCGCGATCTCGATGCGGGTCTCCTGGCGCCGCCGCTCGGTCAGAGGCGGCCGGCCTCGTTCTGCCGCCATCCTGCGATCCCCCTCCTCATCCCCGCCGACGCGGGTCCAGCCGTAGGGGCCCATGCTGCCCGGCCAGGGGCCCGGCGGCCAAATATGGCAGAAACAAGCAACTTGGCACGTCGTGCAATTAAATATATGTTGATCAAGCCCGCGCAGGTCGCGCACGAGCGATACGAGTCAAGGAGTGCCCATGCCCCGCACCTACCTCGTCACCGGAGCCGCCTCCGGCATCGGCGAAGCCGCCGCCGCCCGCCTCCGCGCCCAGGGCCACACGGTGCTCGGCGCCGACCTCGCCGGCTCGGACATCGACGCGGACCTGTCCACGCCCGAAGGGCGTGCGCAGCTCGTGGACCGGGCCCGGGAGCTGACCGGCGGGCGCCTCGACGCCGTGATCGCCTCCGCGGGCCGCCACGTCTTCGACCCGCAGACCGTCAAGGTCAACTACTTCGGTGCGGTGGCCACCTTGGAAGGCCTGCGTCCCCTTCTTGCCGCCGGTACGGACCCGCGCGCCGTCGTCATCTCGTCGGTCACCGCGATCCACCCCCACGACCCGGCCATCGCCGACGCGGCCCTCGCCGGCGACGAGGCCGCCGCGACCGCCGCCGCGGAAGCCGCCCTGCAGCGCGGCGAAGGCCACGCCATCTACGGCTCCCCGAAGAACGCCCTCGCCCGCTGGGTCCGCCGCAACGCCCCCACCGCGCACTGGGCGGGCGCCGGCATCCCGCTCAACGCCATCGCCCCCGGCACGGTCCTCACCCCCATGACCGAGCCCATGCTCGCGACCCCGGGCGTACGCGAGGTCGTCGACTCGGTCATCCCCATGCCCCTGCACGGCCATGCCGCGGCAGACCAGATCGCCCCGCTCCTCGACTTCCTGACCTCGCCCGAGAACACCCACGTCACCGGTCAGATCGTCTTCGTCGACGGCGGAGCCGACGCCACGCTGCGGGGTGACGCGGCATGGTGACCCGTACGCTGCTGCGCACCGCCGTCGTGCCGGCCGCCCCCGCCGAGGTCTGGGAGGTCATCGGCGCCTTCGGGGCCTTCCCCGACTGGCACCCGCACCTCCTGCCCTCCACGATCGAGAACGGCGCCGACCCCGAAACCCCCGGCGCGGTGCGGGCCTTCACGTACGAGGGCAAGGTCGTCCTCCGTGAACGCCTCCTCGCCAAGGACCCGGCCGCCCACATGTACCGCTACTCCGTCGAGGCTCCGTCCTTCGCCGTGGCCGGGTACGAAGCGACGCTCTGCGTCCACCCGCACGAGGAGGGCGCGGAGGTCCGCTGGGAGGGCACGTACGAGGCGGCGTCCGCCGACGCCGTCGCCCAGGTCGAGCGGCTCTTCGGCGACGGGACGTACGCGACGGGCCTGGCGGCCCTGCGGGAGCGGTTCGCCCGGTAGCCCGAGCGGGCACCTCGAGGGGGCGCTCACGGATTGCGGGGTCGAGCGGTACCACCGATACCGCCGCCTACACCCGTCGTACCTCCACCCCCGCCGCTTCGAACTCCGCCGCCACCGGGTCCGGGAGGGACGCGTCCGTCACGAGGATGTCCACCGAGCGGGTCGGGCAGATGCGGGCGAAGGCGCGGACCGCGAGTTTGCTGGAGTCCGCCGCGATGACCACCCGGCGGGCCCGCTCGCACAGCAGGCGGTTCATCGCGGCCTCGTCCTCGTGGCGGGTCGCTGCGCCGTCGACCGGGTCGAAGGCGTCCACGCCGACGACCGCCGTGTCCATCGTGAGCTGGCCCAGGACCTGCTGCGCCAGCGGGCCGGTCAGCTCGTACGACTGGGGGCGGGCGACCCCGCCCGTCAGGACGATCTTGAACTGCGGCCTGATGACGAGCTCGCCCGCGATGTTCAGCGCGTTGGTCACCACCGTCAGCGCCGGCGAGCCCGACGCCAGGTCCGGGCGGCCGGCCAGGGCGCGGGCGACCTCCGTGGTCGTCGTGCCGCCGGTCAGGCCGATCACCTCGCCCGGGGTGATCAGCTCCGCCACCGCCTCGCTGATGCGCTGCTTCTCCGCGGCGCGGCGGGACGTCCGGTAGCGCAGGGGGAGTTCGTACGAGACGCCGTGGACCACCGCCCCGCCGCGCGTGCGGACCAGCAGCTGCTGCTCGGCCAGCTGGTCGAGGTCGCGCCGGATGGTGGCGGCGGACACGCCGAGGGCCTCCGCCGCCGGCTCGACCTCCAGCTCGCCCCGCTCCACCAGCAGATCCAGCAGCGTCTGCCAGCGCTCCTTGCGGGTCATGGTCCCCACGGCGATCGACCCCCTCGGGTGTGCTCCATCGGCCTACGCGTCGACATTAACTCAGGAGATCAACCCCCGTGGGTGCTTGAAGTTGCGTGAAATGGGCCGCTACCTTGCAGGAAACTGCACCAACCTGCACCCACCACGCCAGGGAGCCGCCATGAGCCACGTCGCGTACGAGTTGGGCACGCAGCCCGAGTGCTGGGAGCGGGCCGCCGAACTGGCCCCGGCCCAACGGGCGTTGCTGCCGCAGCCGGGGGAGCGTACCGCGATCGTCGGGTGCGGGACCTCGTACTACATGGCCCAGGCGGCCGCCGCCCTGCGCGAGGAGGCGGGGCAGGGGGAGACCGACGCCTTCCCCGCCTCGGAGTTCCCCCTGCACCGCCGCTACGACCGGGTCGTGGCGCTGACCCGGTCCGGCACCACCACGGAGGTGCTGGACCTGCTGGCCGGGCTGCGGGACGCGGGGGTGCGCACGACCGCCGTCATCGGGGACCCGGCGACCCCGGTGATGACGCTCGCCGACGAGCTCGTCGTCCTCGACTTCGCCGACGAGCAGTCCGTCGTGCAGACCCGCTTCGCGACGACCGCCCTGACCCTGCTGCGCGCCCACGTCGGCCGGCACAGCGCCGCAGCCGTCGCCGACGCGCGTACGGCGCTCGCCGAGCCGCTGCCCGAACAGGTGGCGAGCCGCGGGCAGTTCACCTTCCTCGGCAGAGGCTGGAGCGTGGGCCTCGCCCACGAGGCCGCGCTGAAGATGCGCGAGGCATCCCTGTCCTGGTCCGAGTCGTATCCGGCGATGGAGTACCGGCACGGGCCGATCAGCGTGACCGGGCCCGGAACCCTCACCTGGTCGATCGGTGAGGCACCCGAAGGGCTCGCCGAGCAGGTGCGGGCCACCGGCGGCCAGTGGGTGGCCGGGCGGCTCGACCCGCTCGCCGAGCTGGTACGGATCCACCGGCTGGCGATCGCCGTCGCCGCCCACCAGGACCTGGATCCGGACCAGCCGCGGAACCTGACCCGCTCGGTGATCCTCACCGCCGGTGAGGAGGCGGTCCGATGAGCCTCGTCTCCGCCGGGACGCTCGTCCTCGAGGCGGCGGCCGCCGGCCGCGCCGTCGCCGCGTTCAACATCATCACCCTCGAGCACGCCGAGGCCGTCGTCGCCGGGGCGGAACGGGCCGGCCTGCCGGTCATCCTGCAACTGAGCGAGAACGCCGTGAAGTTCCGCGGCGGGCAGCTCCTGCCCATCTCGCGCGCCGCCGCGGCCTGCGCGGAGGCCGCCGGGATCCCGGTCGGCCTGCACCTGGACCACGTCAAGAGCGCCGACCTGCTCCGGCAGGCCGCGGCCGCCGGGTTCAGCTCGGTGATGTACGACGCGGCGCAGCTCCCGTACGCGGAGAACCTGGAGGCCACCCGCTCCGCGGCCGACTGGGCGCACGCCAACGGGCTGTGGGTCGAGGCCGAGCTGGGGGAGGTGGGCGGGAAGAACGGCGCCGCCCCGCTCGACCCGCACGCGCCCGGTGCGCGTACCGACCCGGACGAGGCCCGCCGGTTCGTGGCCGACTCGGGTGTCGATGCGCTGGCCGTGGCGATCGGCAGCAGCCACGCGATGACCAGCCGCACCGCCGCGCTGGACCACGCGCTGCTCGCCCGGCTGGCGAAGACCGTGGACGTGCCGCTGGTACTGCACGGCTCCTCGGGTCTGCCGGACGCGGAGCTCGCGGCCGCGGTGGCGGGCGGCATCCGCAAGGTCAACATCGGTACCGCCCTGAACCTGGCCATGACCGAGGCCATCCGCACCCACCTGACCCCGGCGGACCCGCGCCCGTACCTGACGGCGGCCCGTACGGCGATGGCGGCGACGGCCGCGGCGATGATCACCGCGCTGAACTGACCGTGGGATGCGCGAAGGGAGGTAACTGCCCTGGACAATAGGGCGGTAAACCACCCCTTTCGGTGGCGCGGAAGAACCGTTTGATCATGTTCGGAGCCCCCTAACGTGATCACCGTCGCCTCCCGAAACCGAAAGGGAACCCCCATGCGCCTCCGTACCGCCGTGGTCGCTGCCGCCAGCGCCCTCACCCTCCTCGTCGCCGTGCCCGGCTCGGCCAGTGCCGCCACGGGCGAGTTCGAGTACTCGTACGTCGGCCTGGACGGGCAGCCGCGGCAGGAGCGGTTCTCGGACCCGGAGGACTACACGTGCGTGGTCATCCCCGAGGCCGCCGACCCGAACTCCTCCGAGCCGGCCTTCTCCCCGCGCAACCGGACCGACGCCCACGCGCGGGTCTTCACCGGGGCCGACTGCACGGGCGACCACTTCGACCTGCGCCCGTTCACCGGCTACGGCTCGGCGCGCCTCAAGCTGCGCTCGGTGGTCTTCCTTCCCTGACCGGGCCCGAGGGGGTCAGCGGGGGGTGAGCCGGGCCTGGTGGCATGTGAGGGAGTGCCACCGGGCCCGGTCCGGCGTCGCGCCCCGGTCCAGGGTGCGGCGGGCCTCGATCGCGGTGACGTGGCGGTCGGTGGACAGGCACAGGAGGACGAACAGGCCGGTGTGCGCGGGCTCGACGGTCTCCTCGTAGTACCACTCGGCCGTGACGGTCCGCCGCCCGGCCAGGAAGGGGCGCTGCAGGAAGTCCTGCACGTCGAGGGGGAAGTGCCCGAGCACCCCCTGCGCCTCCGGCGGGTCCAGGACCAGCCGCTCCACCGGCGCTCCGGGCCGTCCGGGCGCGGCCGCGCCGGCACCGCCCGCCTGCGCCGGCCGCCCGTCGAAGGAGCGGCTCAGCAGGGACCCGGGCTCCACGCGGACCCGCTCGCCCCGGTGCTCCTGTGCGCGGCCGTTGCGGTACACCGGCTGGACCCGGCACAGCCCCCGGTCTCCGAACACCACCGCGAACGGGGCGCCGTCGTCGTAGACCCGGGCCCACCACACCAGGGACCGGCCCGCCTTCTCGAGCGTCTTGGCGCGCACGTCGCCCGGCAGCAGCTCCCAGCACCCCTCGCGGGCGGGGACCCCGGGGTCGACGGGCAGCGCTCCCGGCTCGTGGACCTGGGTCACGCCCCCGGCGTGCTCCGGCCGGACGGCGGCGGGGGTACGGTCCGCGGGGGTACGGTCCCGGCGTTCCGGCATCCGGTCCCGGCCGGCGAACTCCTGCTCCCAGGCCTTGTCCATGTGTCCCCCGGTTCCTTGAACTTCCGTGCCAGGCAGGCCCATTGTCGGGCACGGGTCCGCGCCCCGTCGGCGGTCGGCGGAATCGGCGGCCCGCGAGTCCTTCCCCCTTCTTGGAACACGTTCTACTCTGTGCGCCGCCACCACAGCGACCGGCTGGACCGCGAGACACCCGGAGGGGCCGTGCACCTCGAATACACGCCTGAGCAGCAGCAGTTGCGCACCGAGCTGCGCGCCTACTTCGCCGAGCTGGTGCCGGAGGACGTCTACGCCCGCTACGAGGACCCCGCCGCGCAGAAGCGCTTCTACCGGGAGACCATCCGCCGGCTCGGCGCCGACGGCTGGCTCGGGGTCGGCTGGCCCGAGGAGTACGGGGGCCGCGGGATGTCTCCGATGGACCAGTTCATCTTCTTCGACGAGGCCGCGCAGGCCGTCGTACCGCTGCCGCTGATGGCCCTCAACACGGTCGGCCCCACGATCATGCAGTTCGGCACCGACGAGCAGAAGGCGTACTTCCTCCCGCGCATCCTCTCCGGCGAGATCGACTTCGCCATCGGCTACAGCGAGCCGGACGCCGGCACCGACCTCGCGGCGCTCAAGTGCAAGGCGGTCCGCGAGGGCGACGAGGAGAGCGGCACGTACGTGGTCGACGGACAGAAGATCTGGACCACGAACGGCGACACCGCCGACTGGGTCTGGCTCGCCGTCCGCACGGACCCGGAGGCCCCCGCGCACAAGGGCATCACCATGCTCCTCGTACCGACCTCCGATCCCGGATACTCCTGCACCCTGATCAACACCCTCGCCTCGCACGACACCACCGCGAGCTACTACGAGAACATCCGGGTCCCCGCGAACCGCCGCGTCGGACAGGAGAACAAGGGCTGGCGCCTGATCACCAACCAGCTCAACCACGAGCGCGTCACCCTGGCCGCCCACGGCACCATGGCCATCCGGGCCCTGCACGACGTACAGCGCTGGGCCGCCGGGACCAAGCTCGCCGACGGCCGCCGCGTCATCGACCTCTCCTGGGTCCGCGGCCGCCTGGCCCGCACCCACGCCCGTCTCGACGCGATGAAACTGCTCAACTGGCAGATGGTCAACGCAGTCCAGGACGGCACCCTGACCCCGCAGGACGCCTCCGCCGTCAAGGTGTACGGCTCGGAGGCCCGCAGGGACGCGTACGCCTGGCTGATGGAGGTGGTCGGCGCGGCGGGCTCCCTCAAGGACGGCTCCGCGGGCGCGGTCCTGCACGGCGAGCTCGAACGCGGCTACCGCAGCGCCGTGATCTTCACCTTCGGCGGCGGCAACAACGAGATCCAGCGCGAGATCATCTCCTGGATCGGCCTGGGCATGCCCCGCGTCCGCCGCTGAGAGACTGTGACTACAGGTCTTGGTCGTCACATGCAGAGGTTGGTTGGCATGAGTACAGGTCAATCGGATGGGCTGGGGGCACCTGGCGGCTGTGGTCACAAAGACAGCGACGGCCGACGGTAGGGGCTCACTTCGTTGGAACCTGACGGATCGGGGACGTGGACGGTGTCAGGTCCGCGAACGAGGTCGGCCACGCGACGTCGTCGATGGCGAGCCACGGCGCGGCGGCCAGGCCGGTGGGTGTCATCCCGGTGAACGCCTTGACCTCGCGGTGGAGGTGGGCCTGGTCGGCGTAGCCGCTTGTGGCCGCCACCTGGGCGGCGGCGTTGCCCGCCGCGAGGAGATGGGCGGCGTGGTCGAAGCGCACCAGCCGGGCGGCATGCTTGGGCGTGAGGCCGATCTGGGACCGGAAGCGGGACCACAGGCGCTTACGGCTCCACCCCACCTCGTTCGCCAGGCTGTCGACGCGCACCCGTCCCCGGCTGGTGAGCATCAGCCACCAGGCAGCGGTCACCTCCGGATCAAGCGACGGGCGGGCGTTCATCCGTCGGCCAAGGGCATCCGCTGCGATCGTGAACCGCTCGTCCCACGAGGCGGCGGCCCGCAGCCTTTCCTCGGTTCGCCCGGCGTCGCGGCCCCAGACGTCCTCCAGGGAGACCACCGTCCCGCTGAGGTCGGTCGATGCGCCGAGCACCGCAGCCGCCAGGACCGGCGACAACCGGATCTGGAGGCACTCGATCCCCCCGGCCGCCCGGCCTCCGAGCCGGAGGGCGCCCGGCAGCAGTCCAACGACCGTGCTGCCGCGTTCGCGCCGGCCGTGGGTTTCGCAGACGAGGCTGTCTCCGTCGCTCAGGTCCACGAACAGAGTGACCGAGGGGTGCGCGACCATGTCGATATGCACGCGAGCCGGAGCACGTTGGCGGAACCCGGCCATGCCGACCCCCGGCAGCAGGCCCGGCTGCCGGGGCACGGCGACCTCTGCCGACGCCCAGTCAGGTGGTGATGGGGTGGACCTCACAGCGGCCAGCCTAGGCGATGGGTGTCAGCGGCCCGCCGCTGCGAAGCGCAGCAGCAACTCGCCGGTCTCCTCGGGCGCTTCGAGCATGGGGAAGTGCCCGACATCGGGCAGCTGCTCGACCCGCGCGTTCGGCACCGTGTCGTAGTGGTGCGCCGAAGACGGATCCCAGCGGCGGTCGGCAGTGCCGAAGACGACCAGAACGGGGACGCCGAGTGCGGTCAAGCGTGCGGGCAGGCTCCGCTCGGCTATGTACGCGCCGTTTTGGCGCAGCACCGTCCTGAACGTGCGGTAGCCAATGCCCCGTACCTCGGCGACCAGGTCGTCAGGGACGTCCACCGGGCGGTTGCACACCGCGGTCACCCCCCGGCGGAGCATCGCGTCGGAACGGACTCTCCACAGAAACGGGCCGAGCGGCGGGGCGATCAGGACCCGAAGGAGGACGGGCTGCGGGAGGAGCGCGTCGGGACTCGGGCCACTGCTGATCAGTGCGAGCGAACCCACCAGGTCCGGGCGCTGTTCGGCGAGCGCGGTGGCGATGTATCCGCCGCTGGAGTGCCCGGCCACGGTGACCGGACGAAGGCCGAGCTCATCGAGCGCTGCGGCGAGGCCGGCTGCCTGCTCGGGCACGTCGTACGACGCCGCGGGCGCGGACCGACCGTGGCCGGGGAGATCGATCCGGATGACGTGATACCGGCCGGCCAGTGCCGGCACCACCGGGCCCCAGGAGCTGCCCGAGGCCCCCGATCCGTGGATCAGCACCAGCGGTGGCGCCTCCCGCGGGCCGTCGTGGACCACGTGCATCCCGTGCACATTCTTGCCGTCGTGGATACCCATGCCCGGGAGGATGCCTGGGCTGCCGGGCCTCGGTCTTGTACGAATGTCGTCACGCGGCCGAGCTGCACCGCGACAGGGGAGCCGGTCAGCAGCCGCCGGAGGAGGCGGGGGCGCCGATGGTGAGGGTGGCGGGCGCCGCGCAGCAGCCGCCACCGGTCGCCCCGGTGGCCTCGGGCTCGTCGAAGAGGCCCGCTCCGCCGCACACGCCGGTCTCGGGGAGGGTGAGCTCGACGCGTTCGGCGGCCTCGATGTCGCCGGCGAGGGCGGCGGCGACGGAGCGGACCTGCTCGTAGCCGGTCATGGCCAGGAAGGTCGGGGCGCGGCCGTAGGACTTCATGCCGACGAGGTAGACGTCCTTCTCCGGGTGGGAGAGCTCGCCCGCGCCGTGCGGGTGGACGGTGCCGCAGGAGTGCTGGTTGGGGTCGATCAGCGGGGCCAGCGCGGTGGGCGCCTGGAGGCGCTCGTCCAGGCCGAGGCGGAGCTCGTCGAGGAAGCCGAGGTCGGGGCGGAAGCCGGTGAGGGCGATGACCTCGTCCACCGGGTCCAGGCGGCTGCCGTCCTCGGCGACGAGGACGAGCTGGTCGGCGGACCTCTCCACGGCGGTGGTGCGGAAGCCGGTGACGGCGTCGGCGTACCCGTCGTCGACGGCGGCCTTGGCGGCAAGGCCGAGGGCGCCGCGGGCGGGCAGCCGGTCGGCCTCGCCGCCCCCGAAGGTGGAGCCGCTGATACCGCGCCGCAGGATCCAGGTGGTGTGTGTGCCCGCCCCGTCCTTCGCCAGGTCGGCCAGGTAGGCGAGCGCGGTGAACGCGGAGGCGCCGGAGCCGATCACTGCGGTGCGCTTGCCGGTGTACCGGGCGCGGACGGCCGGGTCCTTCAGGTCCGGGACGCGGTACGAGATCCGGTCGGCCGCGGAGCGCTCACCGAGGGCGGGCAGGCCGTCGCCGCCGATGGGGCCGGGGGTGGACCAGGTGCCGGAGGCGTCGATGACGGCGCGGGCGGTGAGTCGTTCCTCGCTGCCGTCGGTGTGCGTGATGTGGACGGTGAACGGCTGGGTCTCGCGGTCGGCGTCCACGACCCGGTCGCGGCCGAGGCGGGAGACGCCGGTGACGCGGGCGCCGACGCGGACCCGACCGCCCAGGGCGGTGGCCAGCGGCTGCAGGTACTGCTCGGCCCACTCGCCGCCGGTCGGGTAGGCGGCCGCGTCCGGCTTGATCCAGCCGGTGGGGGCGAGGAGCTTCTCCGCGGCCGGGTCGACGACCTCACCCCAGGTGGAGAACAGCCGCACGTGGCTCCAGTCCCGCACGGCGGTGCCGGCGACCGGTCCGGCCTCCAGGACCAGGGGCTCGACGCCCTGGTCGACGAGGTGGGCGGCGGCGGCCAAGCCGATGGGGCCCGCTCCGATGACAACGACGGGCAGTTCGGTATCGGCGGGCGCGTTCACGGTCGGCTCCTCGGTGTTTCGACGTCTGTCGATGGCTTGCGCAGCCAGCATGGCACTTGATTCGATGAGCGTCAACATAGACATTCATCGATTCAGGAGCGCCTATTCCGGGAGGGCTCGGTTGGTTCGACATGTGTCAACATAGATGCATGTCGAATGTGGACGTGTTGCCGCTGCTGGAGCCGGAAGCCGCCGTGCCGTGCTGCCCGCCGCTCACCGAGCGCCCGCTGACCGCGGACGAGGCCGAGCGCACGGCGACGATGTTCAAGGCCCTGGGTGATCCCGTGCGCCTGCGTCTCTTCTCCGCAGTTGCCTCGCACGAGGGCGGCGAGGCGTGCGTCTGCGACATCTCCGACGTGGGCGTCTCCCAGCCGACCGTCTCCCACCACCTGAAGAAGCTCAAGGAGGCCGGGCTGCTCTCCTCCGAGCGGCGCGGTACCTGGGTGTACTACCGGGTCGAACCGGCGGTCCTCGCGGCCATGGCCCAGCTCCTGACCCGCGCAGCCGGCGTGTAGGCCGCGGCCGGACGCGCGCCGACCGCTCTCGCCGGCGCGGCCCGGCGCGTGGCCTGCCCGTGCTTCCCCGTCAGTCGTGACGGGCGAGCTTGACCGCGGAAACGAGCAGGACCAAGGCGAGCGCGGGGATCAGTACCAGGTCCGGGAACACACCCAGGAGCAGCCCGCCCAGCACCGCACCCGCGACGGAGCCTGCGGCCATGACCAGGGTGAAGCGGAGGTTCGCGCCGAGTGCGGCGAAGCTGCCGTCACGGCTGTAGCGGGCGAAGGCCACCAGCATCGTCGGCAGCGACACCAGCAGCGAGAGGCTTCCCGCCGTCTTGATGTCCACCTCGAACAGCAGCACGATCGTCGGGATCAGCAGCTCACCCCCGGCCACGCCCATGATCGCCGCGACCACTCCGATGCCGAACCCGGCCACGACCCCGCAGGGCACCTGCGCCCACAGCGGCAGCGCGAGCGTGTCCAGCGTGGTGGTGTGCGTGACCAGCAGGGCGGCCGCCATGACCACCATCAGGGCCGCCAGCACCTTGTAGAGGGTGGCGGAGCGCATGCGTACCGCCCACGATGCTCCGGCCCAGGCCCCCAGCAGGCTGCCGGCCAGCAGGTTGACGGCGACCGGCCAGCGCGCAGCCACATCGGCGGCCGGGACCGCCGCCAGGCGGGCCGGCAGCGCGATCAGCACCACCACCAGGCTCATCGCCTTGTTCAGGATGACGGCCGAGAGCGCGGCGAACCCGAAGAGACCGATCAGCAGCGGCAGACGGAACTCCGCGCCGCCCAGCCCGATCATCCCGCCCAGAACGCCGATGCCCGCTCCGGCGCCGAACACCAGGGGTGCCGAATGCTTCGGGCGGAGGGGAACGAGGTCCTGATCGGTGGTCACGACGTGCATCCTCGCCGGTCACCGCGCCCGCCTGCTACGCCACGACCCCACCTTCGGGGAAAGGCACCGGGTGTCCGCTCAGGATTCGTCCGGACCTCCGAGTGCCCGCAGCGGCGCGGGGGCTCCGGCGGTCGCCGTCTTGCCGCGCATGAAGATGACCGCCACCAGGGCCAGGCCGACGACGACACCGGCCAGTTGGGCGCCGATGAAACCCGGGACCGAGGCGGGCGCGATGCCCGCGAAGGTGTCGGTGAAGGCGCGGCCGACGGTGACCGCCGGGTTGGCGAAGGAGGTGGAGGAGGTGAACCAGTAGGCGGCGCCGATGTACGAGGCGACGGCGACGGGTGCGAAGCGCAGCCGGTCGGTGCGGGCCAGGCCGAAGATCAGCAGGATCAGGCCGGCCGTGGCGACGACCTCGCCGAGGAGGAGGTTCCCGGCGGACCGGTCGTGGGTGGACCACTTGACCAGCGGCTCGCCGAACATCGCGTCCGCCAGGATCGCGCCCGCGATCGCGCCGACGATCTGCGAGGGCACGTACACGGCCAGCTCGCGGCCGGTGACACCGGCGCCGCCGCGGCGCGCGGTCCACCACTCGGCCAGGGAGACGGCCGGGTTGAAGTGGGCGCCGGACACCGGGCCCAGGAGGGCGATCAGTACGCCGAGACCGAAGACGGTGGCCAGGGAGTTCGCCAGCAACTGCAGGCCCACGTCCTGGCTGAGCTCCGTGGCCTGGATGCCGGAGCCGACCACCACCGCCACGAGCGCCGCGGTGCCGACGAGCTCGGCGGCGGCGCGGGCGGTCAACGGGGTCCGGGGCGGGGTCGCGCCGGGCACGGGCCGGGGCGCGTCGGTGGCCGTGCCGGTCGCCACTGCGGGGGCGACGCCGACGGGCTCGGTGACGGACAACGGTTCTCCTCGGGCAGGTGAGGCGGGAAGCGGGCTACGGGCAGGACCGCTTGAGGTTCGCTCCGGCGGTGGCGCGCGCGGTCCGAGCGAGGTCGGCGAACTGACCGGCCAGGGCCTCGATGACTTCCGGGCGCAGGCGGTAGTAGGTGTACCGTCCGCACGGCTCCGTATCGACGACCCCGGCCTCGCGCAGGACCTTCAGGTGGTTCGAGAGGTTCGTCTGCCTGGCCCCCGTCTCCTCCACGAGATGGGTGGTGCAGAGCGTCTCCTGGGCGAGGAGGGTCACGATGTGCAGCCTGAGCGGGTCGGCCAGCACCCGGATCAGTTCAGTGTCGACTGACGTCAGCATGGGCTGATACTTTCACATCATCCGGTCCTGATACCAGCCCGGGCTGACCTCTCGGAGCCCGCCGCCGCTACCTCGACCGGCCGACACACCCGTTCGATCCCACCCCGCAGTTGGCTTCTCCCCAAGGAAGAACGATGTCCTCCACCCCCGTCGCGTCCGTGCTGTTCGTCTGCATCCACAACGCCGGCCGATCGCAGATGGCCGCCGGCTTCCTGCGCCACCTCGCCGGAGACCGCGTCGAGGTGCGTTCCGCCGGCTCCGTCCCCGGTGACCGGATCAACCCCTCCGCCGTGGCCGCCATGGCCGAGCTGGGCATCGACATCTCCGACCAGAAGCCCAAGGTCCTCACCCCGGAGGCCGCCCGGGCGTCGGACTACATCATCACCATGGGCTGCGGCGACGCCTGCCCCTACTTCCCCGGCAAGACCTACCTCGACTGGCGGCTCGAGGACCCGGCAGGCCAGGGCGTCGAGGCCGTCCGCCCCATCCGCGACGAGATCAAGGGCCTCATCGAGGGCCTGATCGCCGAGATCGAGGCCAAGCCGAAGGCCTGAAGCGCGATGACCGTGGTGTCCCGGACCGGAAGGGTGGGACACCACGGCCACGGGGGTCAGACCAGCGGGGTGGCGCAGTAGCCGGCTTCCGCGATGGCCGCGACGATCCGCTCCGCGGGGATGGGACCGGTCAGTTCGACCACCGTGCGCTCCGTGCGTACGTCGGTGGTGCTGGAGGTGACGCCGGGGAGTTCTTCGACCTCGTCGTCGATGAGCAGGCCGCAGCTGTTGCAGTGCATGCCGGTGACGGCGAATTCCATGCGGGTGGTCACGGGGTGCTCTCCTGGGTGATGGTGGTCCGGGGGTCCTGGGCTGCGGGCTGCCGGAAGGTGATCCGGCCGCCGTACATGCCCATGCCGCAGGTGTAGTCGAGGCGGCCGGGCCCGTGGTTCCCGAGGTCGATGGTGGCCTTGCCGGTGGTGGGGAGGATCTTCTGGATGCCGAGGTCGGGGATGACGAAGGCGCGGATGCAGCCGCCGGTGTCGCTGGTGGCGACGACGAGGGTGGTGGGGACTCCGGCGGTCGCGGTGATCGCCGCCGGTGTGTAGGACGTCGTGCGGGCTTGGATGGTGATGGTCTGGCTGCCGTCCGGGTGGGTCACCACGGCCTGGGCCGCCGTGGCCTCCGCCGCGACGGCAGGAGCCGTGGCGGTGGGCCACCAGCCGCCGAGCCGCAGGCCGGATCCGAGGGTCCAGCACGCGACCAGCAGGACGACGACGGCGGTGACGAGGGTGAGCCGTCCCTGCCACAGCTTGGCGGCGGAGCGCAGGAAGAAGCCGAGCACGGCGAAGAGCGGACCGGTGCCGAGGACGAAGCCGGCCATGACCGCGGCCCCCGCGAGCGCGGAGCCGGAGGTGACGGCGACCAGCTCGACGCTGAGCGTGACCCCGCAGGGGACGAGGACGGTGAGGAAGCCGAGAACGGCCGGGGTGGTGACGGCGGGGGACTTCGCCGAGCGGCGCACCCGCCGTCCCCAGGAGGCGGGCGGGCGCGGCACGAAGCGTCGTACGGCCTTCACCCCGAACATGTCGAGCGCGAAGAGCACCATCAGGACGCCGGCCCCGAGCAGGAGCACGGCCTGGGTGCGGGGGCCGGGCTGGACGGCCGCGCCGAGCAGGCCGAGGGCGGCGCCGAGCAGGGTGTGGGAGGCGAGTTTGGCACCGAGGAACGCGCCGACGGGCGCGAAGAGCCCGCTGCGCTCCCGTGCTTCGGCGGACCATCGGGTGGCGCGGCGGCCGACGGCGCCGGCGAGGAGGCCGCCTTGGACGGCGGCGCAGGAAGCGCCGCCCGCGAAGAGACCGGTGGTCACACCGGTGACGAACAGTGTGGTGCTGGAGGCCATGGAGGAAGCCCTCTCATCTGCGTCATGAGCAGGAACGTGGACGTGCCGGGGCCACCCGCTGCGCAGGAACGCAGGGCGGGTTGGCGGGAGGCCGTCTAGGTCCGGCTGACGCAGAGGAGGGACACGGGATCAGGCGCCCGCGGCCGGGCGCACTCGACGGCCGATGCCCAGGAGGCGGCCACCCGGTCGGCGAGAGCCGGCGGCAGAGGCGAAGCCGGGGGAGAGGCGAGTGCCACGGACCCCTGGACGTGTGCCGAGGCCAGCGGACAGTCCATGGCCATGGCGGGGCAGTCGCCGCGCATGCCCTCCGAGGCCGTCTCCGCGCCCGGCATGTCCGCCATCTCGCTCATGCCGGCGGACGGGTACGGGGCCGGGGCCGTGGCGGAGACGGATTGCCGCGGGTGCGTACTCATCGCGCCGGCATGCCCTGCGCCCCACATGAGGAATCCGCACGCCAGCAACAGACCGGCCACCAAAGAGGCGACGGCCGGCTGGGACCTGTGGGCGGAACGGGAACGCACGGGGCGATGCTACCCAGCCACGGGACCGGGCCTTCACCCGCCCGCTTCCCATGCCGATGCCTGCCGGATTTCCGCTCATCGAGTGGCTTTCCCGGACCGGACCGGCGTGCTGCGGCAGCGCTCCGAACCGGCCTTGTATCCCTTGAGCGTTGTGCGAGGAGAGGGAAAGGGCGGAGAAGATGGTTGGGCGAAGGAACTTCCTCATGGCCGGCGCCATGGGGGGTGCGGCCATGCTTCCGCGGGGTGTTCTGGGGACCCCGGCGCATGCATCGGACGGTCACGGGTCACGGTCCGCGGACACCACGGTGCCGAAGACCCCTCCCTTGACGAAGTACGTGGACGCGCTGCCCACGCCCGTGACCGCCGTCCCGGACCCTTCCGTCTATCCGGGCGCCGACTACTACGAATACACGATGCGGCAGGGCTCCTGGCAGTTCCACCGGGATCTCGGGCCGGCGACCGTGTGGGGCTACTGGGCCAAGAACCCGCACAGTCCGCGCAAGCCGATCGGCATGGGCTATCTCGGGCCGACCATCAGCGTCGACAAGGACCACCCGACGGTCGTCAAGTACCGCAACCACCTGCCGACCACCCACCTGTTCCAATCCGTGATCGACGGCATTCGCACCGGGGACCCCCAGCTCACCCCGATCCCTCCGCCGCCCTACGAGCCCGTGCAGCCCTTTCCACCGAACGTCAACGTGTGGAACGTCGTACACCAGCACGGCGGTTTCACGGCGCCGCAGTCCGACGGCGTGCCGCTGCATTCGTTCAGCCCGGACGGCATCCACGCCGAGTCGTACACCACCTTGGACCCGAGCCGGGTCAAACCCAACGAGGCGATCTGCGCCTACACCAACCACGAACGTTCGTCCCTGCTCTGGTACCACGATCACGGCATGGGGATGACCAGCCTCAACGTCTATGCGGGCCTGGCCGGTCTCTACGTCATCCGTGACCCGGAGGACGAGCAGCTCGGGCTGCCGCAGGGCGAATTCGAGGTTCCGCTGATCCTGCAGGACCGGACCTTCAACCCGGACGGCTCGCTCGCCTACACCATGACGCTGCAGGAAGGCGAGGACACCCCGGTCGTCAACGGAAAGGCGTACCCCTTCCTGGCCGTCGAGCCGCGACGCTACCGGCTGCGCATCCTCAACGCTTCGAACGAGCGTTTCTGGCGGCTGAGGTTCGACGTTCCCAGTGACGTGCTGCTCCAGCCGAACCTGCCGTTCTGGCTGATCGGCACCGACGGCGGCTTCCGTACTCCGTTGCAGATGCTGAACTTCCTGATCGGGCCGGCGGAGCGGTACGACCTGATCGTCGACTTCAGCCGGATGCCCATGGGCACGAACATCACGATGACGAACTACCACGCACCGGTCCACTACCCCGGCATGCCGGGCCAAGGACCGCAGATCTCGGAGATCATGCAATTCCGGGTCACCAAGCGGCTGTCCGGAGGGCCGGACAGGACCACCCCGCCCAAGGACCTCAAGCTGCCGACGGCCGAACCCATCGTGGTGAAGCCGGACACCCGCAGGCGGCAATGGGTCGTGTACCAGCACAAGCTCTTCAGCACCATGACGTTCAACGCGGTGCCGTTCATGGAGCCGTCCGAGGACTTCATCAAGGCGGGCTCGACCGAGATCTGGGAGTACATCAATCCCAACCACGACGCCCACCCGATGCACGTCCACCTCGTCAACTTCCAGGTGTTGAACAGGCAGCCGATCGACGCAGCCGCCTACCAGGCGGATTACGAAAAGTGGATCGACGGCGGCCGCAAGCCGCAGGACATTCCGGTGCTGGAGAAGTACTTCACCGGCCCGGCGATTCCGCCGGACCCGGACGAAGCGCTGTCCGAGAAGGACACGGTCAAATCCTATCCGGAGACGGTGACCAGGATCATCTGCCGGGAATTCAGCCCGCCGACGGAAACGATCGCGTCGATCCCGGGCAGCGGAACCGAGTTCCCGGCGACATACGTCCACCACTGCCACCTCCTCGAGCACGAGGACGACGACCTGATGCGCCCCTGGACCATCGTCCGGGACTGACGGTCAGCCGCGGAGGACGGCGCGGGTCAGGAAGTGGTCGGCGGCGTCCTCGTACGCGTCCAGGTGCCAGCCCGTCGCCTCCAGGGCGGGCCGCAGGTTGTGCTCGGCGAGGAGGTCGGCGGGGTCGAGGGCGCGGCCGTGGCGGGCGGCGCGTTCCGCGCGGCCCGACGGGTGGAACAGGAGCAGGACGCCGTCGGCCGCGCTCACACGGGCCCATTCGCGCAGGGCGGCGAACGGGGCCGGGAGGTGGTCGAGCAGCCCTGCCGAGAAGATGCCGTCCACGCAGGCGCCGGGCAGCGGGAGCCGGGTGCAGTCGGCGGCGAGGAGGTGCCCGTGGCGGGTGCGGCCGTGCCGGGCGGCGGCCGCCAGCATGGCCGGGGTGACGTCGATGCCGAGAACGTGGCCGCGGGGTCCGACCTGCTCCCGGAGCGCGGGCATGGCCCGGCCGGTTCCGCAGCCGAGGTCGACCGCGCGGCTGCCGGGCGCGAGCCGCAGCCGGGCGGCCGCGGCCTCGTAGGCGGGGGTCTGGTAGGCGAAGCGCTCCTCCCAGGCGTCCGCCCGGCGGGTGAAGAAGGCCCGGGCGGCGGTGTGCTCGGCCCGCGCGGCCACGAGGGAGGCGAACCGGCCCAGGAGCTGCTCCCCCCAAGGGCCGAGGGCGGGCGCGGCCGAGGCCGTCCCGCCCGCGTGGCCGCCCTGCGGCAGGAACCGGACGCCCCAGGCGCTGGTGCCGATGCGGAACGCCTGCCCGGGGTACCCGTCGCAGGAGGCCAGTACGACGGCGTCGGCCGGCAGGTCGAGGGAGTCGGGGGCCGGCCGCAGGCCCGGGGAGGGCGGTGCGGCCCCGGCGAAGAGCGGGTCGGACTCCGCAGCCGGCGTGAGTTCCAGCAGGGGGCGGCCGGCGGCCGTGCCGGGGTCGGCGCCCGTAGCGGCGACTTCCCCCTGCGCCAGCACGCGCGTGCCGGGTCCCAGGGCCAGCACGGGCACCTCCGCGGCGAGGGCCTCCCGTACGAGGGCCGGGTCGGCGGCGCCCGAGGCGGGCCGGGCGGACGGCGCGGTCCGGGGACTGCCGAGAACGATCAGGCCCTCGACACCGCTGAGGTCGGCGGACGGATCCGCGGCGGCCGCGAGCGAGAGCGTCCGGGAGGCCAGACCCGCTGCGGCGAGCACCCTGGTCACGGCGGTCGGAGCCTGCCCGGCCGCGTGCTGCACGACGACCACCGCCATACCTCAGTCCTCACGTTCGAGCTGCCATGGCCGTTTCAGGCCGCATCTGCGCAAGCATGCCCCGCTGAGGGGCGCATATGCCAGGCGGTCTCCGGTGCGTGAGACGGAAAACCGTCGGATGGTGGAGCGAAACGGGTGATACGGACAGGCGCAGCGCGTGCGCGCGAGGGTCGGGACGCACAGGGCCCCTGCGTGCCGAACACCGCTGATCGGCATGCAGGGGCCTCTTGGCCGGTGCTCCCCATGGCGGCGAGAGCCGCTCGACCGCCGGAGGGGCCGGTGCGCGTGTCAGTCAACCAACATCGCCCCGGCAGGGCGACTGGATCCGGACACGGAAACGGGCCGGAGGGGCCCGTGGGGGTCTAGTCAATCATCCAAGAGGCAAATCCGCCACAATGGATGGCATCTGCGAGGGGACTGGCACGTGTTGCCTTGCCCTTGCTTGTGCCCGGTCCGGAGCGGTGGGGGGCCCTGAGGGTGGGGTACCTCGCCGACCGGCTCGGCATCGCGGAGCCCTACCGGGCGCGCTCCCGAACCAGATCCGAGGATTCAGGGAGATCTGGATCACCGGCGGGGGCGGCGGCACGCAGCGCCGCCTCGACCCGGCGGTTGCTGGTCATGGTCGACGTGACGGCGGTCATGGCGAGGAGGAGGCCGGCGGCGGTGTAGAGCGGGGTGCGTACGCCGTAGGCGGTGGCCAGCCAGCCGCCGAGGAAGGCGCCGAACGGGGCGGCGCACATGGCGAGCATCCGGGAGGTGGAGGTGACCCGGCCCATCAGGTGGGCGGGGACGATCGCCTGTCGGAGGGAGGGTGCGAGCACCATCGTGGCTCCCATGCCCGCTCCGCAGACGGCGAGCGCGAGCCCTGCGACGTACGGGTTCGGGGCCGCGGCGAGGCCCAGGACGGCGAGTCCCTCGACCGCGGCCGTGCAGGTGAGCGCGGTGCCGGTGCCGAGTCGCCGGCCGAGGAAGGAGGCGATGCCCGCGCCGAGCAGACCGCCGGTGGCCTCCGCCGTGAGGAGCAGGCCGAAGCCGAAGGCGTCGATGCCGAGACGGTCGTGCGCGAAGAGGGCGAGTACGGTCTCCACGGCGATGAAGGCGATGTTCCCGACCGCCGGACGCAGCGCGAGTCCGAGCAGCAGCTGATCCCGCAATACGTACGAGGCGCCGGCCCGCGCCTGCCGCAGCAGCGACTCGCGGGCCTGCGGTACGGGCCGGGGCGCGGCGGGCAGTGACCGTACGAGCAGTGCGGAGAGCGCGAACGAGACCGCGTCGGTGAGCAGCGGAACCGCCCGCCCGAGCGCGAGCAGGGCACTGCCCGCGGGCGGCCCGGCAAAGCCTGACGTGGCGGTCTGGGCGCCGCGCAGGCGGGAGTTGGCGCGCTCCAGGAGCGCGGGGTCGCGGCCGAGCAGGTCCGGCAGGTAGGCGGTGGCGGCGGTGTCGAAGAAGAGTCCGCCGAGGCCGAGGAGGAAGGCGACGGCCGCGAGCAGGGGAATGCTCAGCACGTCGAGCGCGGCCGCTGCCGCCGGTATCGCGAGCAGCGCCGCACGCGCCGCGTCCGTGACCCACATCGTGCGCCGGCGGTCCCAGCGGTCCACCAGCGCACCGCCGAGCACCCCGAAGAGCAGCCAGGGCAGCGTTCCGGCAGCCGTGACGACGGCGAGCGCCATCGGATCCCGCGTCAGCGTCAACGCGAGCAGCGGCAGCGCGGCATGCATCACCCCGTCACCGAGCGAGGACACCGTCTGTGCGGTCCACAACCGTCCGAACCCGGTCGGCAACTTCCGTACGTCTGAAGTCACTTGGCCTCCCCTTCGGTCTGTCGGCGCGGCGCCGGGTGGAACAGGGCGAAGACGAGTGACGCGTCCGGCAGCGAGGGATCGGACAGCTCCCGGTACTCGTCCGCCAGTGCCTGCAGCCGCGCCCCCAGCTCCGCGAACTGCTCGTCGGTGAGCCGCAGATGCGCCATCCGTACGTGCCGCTCGCCGTCCACCGGCGCTGCCTCCAGGTCCGCCACCGCGTGCCGCATCAGCACATCCGGTCCTCCCTCGCCCGGATCCGGCAGCACGACCGCCCGCGCGGCCATGGCGTAGTACCGCTCGGTGACCCCCCGAACCTTCCGCGTCCGCACCACTTTCACCAGGCCGGCCCGCTCCAGCAGTCGTACGTGGTAGCTGGAACTCCCCTTCGCGAGGCCCACTCGCTCGGCGATCTGCGTGATCGTCGCGGGCTCGAAGCGGAGCACGGCCATGATCCGGTGGCGCGTGAGATTGGAAACGGCGCGCAGCTGCTCGTCGGTGGTGACGTGGAACGTCTCGGGAAGATCATCGGTAGCCATGGCCCCAATGGTCAACACTTCTTGACCATTGCGCAAGGGATTTGTTCGTTCGGGCTTGCGGAACTCGACTGCCCACACCCGGGGGGGGGGGCCCCCCCCCCCCCCCCCCCCCCCCCCCCCCCCCCCCCCCCCCCCCCCCCCCCCCCCCCCCCCCCCACCCCCCCCCCCCCCCCCCCCCCCCCCCCCCCCCCCCCCCCCCCCCCCCCCCCCCC
>NZ_JBIARX010000031.1:0-58080 GCF_042890265.1 Streptomyces sp. NPDC002209
GCGGCGTACGAGCCCGCGAAACCGATCCCCGCGATGACCACGGCTCCTGCGACCACGACGCCGATGAGTATCCGGTGCGTACGAGTCAGCTGCATCGCGGCCACCCGCGATCCCCTCCCCTTGTCGAGCTACGGCAGGCACAGCGTACGGGTGACTGCACAGGTGACTGAATGTCAGCCTCCTGTTAAGCCGCCCGGATCCGCCACCGCCTACTGCGCGGAGGGAGAAGCCTGCTGCTCAGGCTGCTTCTGCTGCTGGTTGGCGGTGCCGACCGAAGCCACCGCTTCCTTCGCCGCCGCGATCGCGTTCTCGAGCAGCTTGGCCTGATCCGGAGCCCCGGCACCCTCGTACGCCGCACCGTTGTAGTCGAGCGTGATCACGACGTTCTGCGTGCGCGCCACGATCGTCGTGTTGAAGAAGTCCACGTCCTTCTTCACTCCGTACACGACCGACGACGCCTGGTCGCCGATGCCGCCCGCCTGCTCGACCTTCACGTCGTGCGCGCCCTCGGCCGCCTTCGCGGTCTCGACCTGCTTGGCGAACTGCTCCTCGGCGCGCTTGTTCGCGCCGCCGAGCGAGGCGTGCGACTCGTAGCGGACCAGGGAGATCGACAGCCAGCGGTACTGCGAGCCCTTCAGGCCGTCCTCGTCCAGGCCGTTCCAGGAGCAGCTGGCGCGGGCGGTCAGGTCGTTCGACTTGGTCGCGGTGCCGTTCTTGTCCTTCGCCTCCGGGACGAGGGTCTCGACGGTCTTCGTCGCTATCGACTTGCACGGGTCGGGCAGCGTCGCGAACGCCGCCTTCTCCAGCGCGGCCGACGCCTTGCCGCTCGGCTTGGCGGACGAGGACGCGCCGGGCTTCTTGTCGCCGCCCGACCCCGAGTCCTTGCCCGAGTCGGACGAACAGCCGGCGACGGTGAGGATCACCGGGACGGCTGCGCAGGCGAGAACGCGAGTGAGGCGCGAGGCTGATCGGTGCATGGTTCCTTCAGTACGTTGTGGGGCGCGTTCTGTGGACGCGGTGCGGGCGTGGTGCAGGCGTGGTGCGGGCGCGGGACCCGAGCAACGGTAGCCCGATCCGGCGCGCGCCTGCTGTGCGCGCCGTCACGCCGAGCCCCCCGCGCCCGCTCCGCGCCGACTTCTCACTCGTTGAAACGCTCGACGAGGGCCTGCGCCAACTGCCGTGCCTTGTCCTGGGTTTCGGCGCTCGCCGGGACCGTGCCGGACAGCGCGGGCTGCACGCTGTACTCGACGGTGACGATGACGTTCGAGGTGCGGAACACAATCCGCACGGTCCGCGCCTGCGCCGCGCTGGCACCGGCCGCGCTCAGCTTGTCCTCGAGGAACGCCTCGGTCCCGAGCCCCTCGATGACACGGGAGCCGAGCTCGGGCGGCGGCGCGGAGGGGGTGCCGGCACCGGGGGACGGCGACTGCCCGGCCGGCGGGGGAGCGCTCGCGGCCGGCGGGGTGCCGGGCGCGGGGCTGGTGCTCGTGCCGGGAGTCTGCGTGGGGCCGGGGAAGGGCAGGTGCGCGTCCGTCAGCCGGCGCACGTACACCTGTCGCGCCTTGTCGTCGTCGCTCATGAGGGTCCGGTCGTACGAGACCACGCGCTCGAAGCCGACCGACAGCAGCCGGGTCTCCCCGGGCGTCTGCGCCGTCCAGCGGCAGCCGACGTGCCGGTCGCCGTCGTACGAGGTGTCCGCGCTGCCGGCGTACAACTGCGCGCGCTGCTCGTCGGTGAGGCTGTCCGCGGCCGGGAGCATGGCCTTGAGGCGCTTGCCGTCGGCGGCCCTGCACGGCGCGGGCAGGCTGCGGTACTTGCCGGCCGGCGCCGGTGCGGGGCTGCTGTCTCCCGCCTTGGAGTCGGTGTCGTCCCCGACGCCGTTGCCGCTGGTGCACCCGGTCAGGCCGGTCAGGCCGGCCACGAGTGCGGTCAGCATCGCGATGCCCGGCAGGACTCGTCGCCGTACCGCCTTGCGCTGCACGTCCACTGGCTCCCTTCGACCGGCCGGCGGCCCGGCGGTCAGGAAAATACGTTGCCGCGCTTTGGACGCGGATGAACACAATGTCTATCGCACACGCTGGTGCTGGCGCCGGTCCCCTGTCTGATTTGGGGCTAAGAGCGAGGCTTTTTGCGTATAACGAATTTTCTATGCTTCTCAGGGGATTGACGTCTTATGTCGTATGTAGAGGTACCGGGAGCGAAGGTCCCGATCCGGATGTGGACCGACCCGGCGTCGGTCGAGGCCGGCGCGATGCAGCAGTTGCACAACGTCGCCACCCTTCCGTGGATCAAGGGCCTGGCGGTCATGCCGGACGTCCACTACGGCAAGGGCGCCACGGTCGGCTCGGTGATCGCCATGAAGGACGCGGTGTGTCCGGCGGCGGTGGGGGTGGACATCGGCTGCGGCATGTCGGCGGTCAAGACGTCCCTGACGGCGAACGACCTCCCGGGGGACCTGTCCAAGCTCCGCTCGAAGATCGAGCAGGCGATCCCGGTGGGCATGGGCCTCCACAAGGAGGCAGTGGACCCGTCGCGGCTGTACGGCTTCTCGGAGGCGGGGTACGAGGACCTCTGGGCGCGCTTCGACCACCTCACTGACGCGGTCAAGTTCCGCCGGGAACGTGCCGCGAAGCAGATCGGAACGCTCGGAAGCGGCAACCACTTCATCGAGTTCTGTCTCGATGAGTCGGGTTCGGTCTGGCTGATGCTGCACTCCGGATCCCGGAACATCGGCAACGAGCTCGCCGCGCACCACATCGGCGTGGCCCGCAGCCTGGACCACAACCAGAACCTGGTCGACCGGGACCTGGCGGTGTTCCTGTCCGCGACCCCGGAGATGGAGGCGTACCGCAACGACCTCTTCTGGGCGCAGGAGTACGCCAAGTACAACCGCGCGGCGATGATGAGCCTCTTCAAGGAGGTCGTGCGCAAGGAGTTCCGCAAGGCGAAGGTCTCCTTCGACCGCGAGATCAGCTGCCACCACAACTACGTGGCGGAGGAGCGGTACGACGGCATGGACCTGCTGGTCACCCGCAAGGGCGCGATCCGCGCCGGCAGCGGTGACCACGGGATCATCCCGGGCTCCATGGGGACGGGCTCGTACATCGTGAAGGGCCTCGGCAACGAGAAGTCGTTCAACTCCGCCTCGCACGGCGCGGGCCGGAAGATGAGCCGGACGGCGGCGAAGAAGCGCTTCTCGGCGCGGGACCTGGCGGAGCAGACCAAGGGCGTGGAGTGCCGCAAGGACGCGGGCGTCGTCGACGAGATCCCCGGTGCGTACAAGTCGATCGAGCAGGTCATCGACCAGCAGACGGACCTCGTCGAGGTCGTGGCCAAGCTCAAGCAGGTCATCTGCATCAAGGGCTGAGCCCAGGGTGCAGTTGTCGGGGGAATGGAGGAGCCCGGGCCGATCGTGATCGGTCCGGGCTCCTCCGTGTCGACCGGTCAGTCGAGCAGCACGTCCACCGACAGCTCGACGCTCACCCCGAGGTAGTCGGGGAGGGGGACCGGTTGGCGGCCGCCTTCGGGCGGGAGCCGAGGCTGCTGCGGCCGCCGTACGGGGCCGTGGACGACGAGGTGCGGGCCGCGGCCAAGGCGTGCGGGGTGAAGGCGCTGGTCACGTGGACGTACGACTTCACGACCTGGAGCGGGACGCCGCCGACTCCGCAGCTCGAGGCCGGGGACATCGGGCTGCTGCACTTCACGCCGACGCCGACGCCGGCCGCGGATCTGGAGCGGGCCCTGGGTGCGGCGAAGGCCGCCGGGCTGGAGCCGGCGGCCCTCATGCCGCATCTGAGGGCGGCGGGAATCGTCTAGAGGTCGCGGTGGACCTTCGTGTTCGAGGCCTGGGCGCGGGGGCGGACCACCAGGAGGTCGATG
The DNA here is from genome assembly GCF_042890265.1 of Streptomyces sp. NPDC002209. Classification (NCBI taxonomy): domain Bacteria; kingdom Bacillati; phylum Actinomycetota; class Actinomycetes; order Kitasatosporales; family Streptomycetaceae; genus Streptomyces; species Streptomyces sp. NPDC002209. Next base: position 3,880 of record NZ_JBIARX010000031.1, read on the forward strand.
TTGACGTGGCTGGGGCGGGTCACGGCCCAGGTGACGGTGTCGGCCACGTCGTCGGCGGTGAGGGGGGCCGCGACGCCCGCGTAGACCTTCTCGGCCTTCTCCGCGTCGCCGCGGAAGCGGGTCTTGGCGAATTCCTCGGTCTTCACCATGCCCGGGGCGATCTCGATGACGCGGACGGGCTGGCCGACGATCTCCAGGCGGAGGGTCTCGGCCAGCACGCGGGCGCCGTTCTTGGCGGCGACGTAGCCGGCGCCGCCCTCATACGTGGAGTGGCCGGCGGTGGAGGACAGGACCACGACCGTGCCGTCGCCCGAGGCGACGAGGGCGGGGAGGAGGGCCTGGGTGAGGTTGAGCGTGCCGATGACGTTGACCTCGTACATCGTGCGCCAGTCGGCGGGGTCGCCGGTGGCGACGGGCTCGGCTCCGATGGCGCCGCCGGCGTTGTTGACGAGGACGTCGCAGCGGTCGAGGGAGGCCGCGAAGGCGTCGACGGCGGGCCGGTCGGTGACGTCGAGGGCGTGGGCCGCGGCGGAGTGGCCGGCTGCCGTGAGTTCCGCGGCGAGGGCTTCGATGCGGTCCTTGCGGCGGGCCGTGAGGACGACGTGGTAGCCGGCGTCGGCGAGCTGCCGGGCGGTGGCCGCGCCGATGCCGCTGCTCGCGCCGGTGACTACGGCGGTTCGGGTGGCCGTGCTCATGTGCGGGGCTCCTCGGGCGTTCGGTCGTTCGTATGGGCGAATATCCGCCAGCATAGGCGGGGGTCAGCGCCCGCGCGGCGCGTACATGATCACCGCCATGCCGGCGAGGCAGACGAGGGCGCCGGCGATGTCCCAGCGGTCGGGGCGGTAGCCGTCGGCGGCCATGCCCCAGACGAGGGAGCCGGCGACGAAGACTCCGCCGTACGCGGCGAGGACGCGGGCGAAGTCACCCTGGGGCTGGAGGGTGGCGACGAAGCCGTAGAGGCCGAGGGCGATGACGCCGGCGCCGATCCAGGCCCAGCCCCTGTGCTCGCGGACGCCCTGCCAGACGAGCCATGCCCCGCCGATCTCGAGGAGGGCGGCGAGGGCGAACAGGGCGCCGGAGCGGGCGATCAGCATGGCCCGAAGCCTACGCAGGCGTGCCCGGACCGCCGCCCGCCGGTTGGGCGAGGGCTCGCCCTCGTTCGTGTGATGGTCCGACCGGACGGGGGCGGTGCTGGCTAGCCTCCGCGCGTGGAGGTGGTGGCGGTGCGCCGTGGTGCCGTACGGAGTGTGGTGTTGGCGGGCTTGCTGGTGCTCGGGGTGTCCGGGCTGCCCGGGGTTCCGGGGTGGTCCGGGAGCGCCGAGGCGTGGAGCGGGCCCGAGGCGGACGTGGCCTACCACGGGCGGGTGTCCCTGTCGCAGGGGCAGCTGCGGGTGTGGGTGGTGCCGCAGAACGAGGGGCCGGCGGCGCTGCCGAACGCGACGCTGCGGGTCCGGTTGTCGGCGGAGCTCGCGGACCGGCAGGAGCTGGCGGAGGGCTGCGCGCGGGCCGGGCTGCGCGAGGTGGTGTGCGAGACGGGCGCGCTGCCGCTGCACGGGCGGGGCCGGCACGTCGGGCTGCTGCTGGAGCTGAAGGAGCGGGTGCCCGAGGTGGTGGTCCGGATCGACACGTGGTGGAACGGCGGGGCGTCCGACCGGGACCTGTCCAACAACCAGCACGCGGTGCTGGCGCTGGACACGGGCGACTCCTACGCGTTCTGAGCCGGGGGCGGGGCCGCCCGGCTACGGGGTGGCCACGCCGCCGAACTCTTCCACGGCCTCGCTGACGATCCGCTCCAGGCGGGCGTGGTGGGCGCCGCGCCAGTAGACGCGCTCGCACGCCGTGCACTGGGCGAAGACGTCGTACGAACGGTGCGTGCCGCTCTCGAGGCGGTCGCCGACGCTGTCCTTGTCGGCGCTGCGCAGGGGCCCGTTGCAGGCGGTGCAGCGGGTCCAGGGAGTGAGGGCGGGGGCGAACCGGCCGAGGACGTCGCGCAGTTGCTCGTCGGGGTTGTCGCTGTAGACGTACGCGCCGGCGAAGAGCTCGCGGCGGCGCAGCAGCCCGCGGTCGCGGGAGAGCAGGACGCGCTGCTCGGCGGCGGAGCGCGTGGCGAGGGCGGGGTCGCCGATGTCCTCGTTCTCGTACGCGGCGTCCACGCCGAGCAGGCGCAGGCGGCGGGCGAGGGTGCCGAGGTGGACGTCGAGGAGGAAGCGCAGCGGCGCGCCGGGGATGTGCTGGGGTCGCTCGACGCCGAAGACCTCGACGGACTGCCCGGCGCTGGGCACGTACGAGACGGGCACCTCGTTGCCGTCGACCAGGAGCCGGCCGACCTCGGTGAGCGGTACGCCGGCCGATTCGACGACGTGGCCGAGGCTCGAGGCGCCGTCGGTGGCGGTCGGTACGCGTTCGGCCCGCCGGCTGGGCGGGGCGAACAGGCGTAGTTCGGGGGCGAGGGTGAGCTGAATGCCGGGTCCGTTCACGCTGTCAGCATGCCATCGGGGCCGCGGCGGCGCGGCCGAATTACGCGGCCGGATCACGGGGTGGCGGCGCTGCTGTCGTAGGCGGTGCGGTGGGCGTCGACCTCGTCGAAGTGGTTCTCGGCCCACTGCTTCACGGAGGTGAGGAGGCAGGCGAGGCTGCTGCCGAGTCCGGTGAGGCGGTAGTCGACGCGGACGGGGACGGTGGGGGTGACGGCGCGGGTGACGAGGCCGTCGCGTTCGAGGGAGCGCAGGGTCTGGGTGAGCATCTTCTGGCTGACGCCGGGGATCTTGCGGCCGAGGTCGCTGTAGCGCATGGAGTTGTCCTCGGCCTGGGCGAGGGCGGCGACGATGAGGCCGACCCATTTGTCGCTGATGCGGGCGAGGAGTTGGCTGGTGGGGCACTCCTTGAGGAACGCGTCGTAGGCGTAACGGGCCTCTTCGCGGCGGGCGGCGGCGGTACGGGTGGCCATCGGGTGCCCCACTTCCGGGTCGGGTACGCACCTCCAAGTGCGTACTTACGAAAGGAGAGTACCTCTCCCTAGGTTAGTGCTCAGCGGAACGCAGCAACGCGGCAACGCACCAGCGCAGCAACGAGCGCACGAAACCGGATCGGGGAGACACCATGAGCGAGAACACGCAGAACGTACGGACCATGCAGGCGGCCGTCGTGAACGCCTTCGGCGGGCCGGAGCAGGTGGAGATCGTGCGGGTGCCGATCCCGCAGCCGGAGGCCGGCCAGGTCCGGATCCGCGTGGCGGCGGCCGGGGTCAACCCGGTGGACGGCGCGGTCCGCGTCGGTGTCTTCGGCGGCGCCGGTACGCGGCTCGGGCTCGGCTGGGACGTGGCGGGCGAGATCGACGCGGTCGGCGCCGGGGTCACGGGCTGGTCGGTGGGGCAGCAGGTGGTCGGTCTGCACTACGGGCCGGTCAAGCCGCTGGGCACGCACGCGGAGTACGCGGTGCTCGACGCCTCGGCGGTGGCGGCCGCACCGGTCACCGTGGACGCCGTGGCGGCGGCCTCGCTCCCGCTGAGCGGGCTGACCGCCGCACGGGCGGTCGGGCTGCTGGGGCTGGCTCCGGGCTCCTCGGTACTGGTGACCGGGGCCGCAGGCGTGGTCGGCGGGCTCGCGGTGCAGCTCGCGGCACGGGCCGGGCTGGTGGTGACGGCCCTGGCGGGGGAGTCGGACGAGGAGTTCGTACGGTCGCTGGGCGCGACGGCGTTCGTCCCGCGGGACTCGGCTCCGGCCGAGCCGGTGGACGGGGTCGTGGACGCGGCCGTGCTGGGGGAGCCGGCGCTGGACTTCATCCGTGACGGCGGGGTCTACGTGGGCCTGCGGCCGCACGCCGGCCCGGCCGCGGAGCGGGGGATCCGGGTGGTGGAGCAGGAGGTCGCCGCGGACGGCGCGCACTTGGCGGAGCTGGTGGGTCTGGTGGACGCCGGCGCCCTGACCCTGCGGGTCGCGCAGGCGGTCCCGCTGGCGGACGCGGTGAAGGCCCACACCCGCCTGGCGGAGCCGGGCACCCGCGGCCGCCTGGTCCTGACGGCCTCCTGACGGCGCGCCGCCGGTCCTCCCGCCGGCCGCGGGGACCGGCGGGAGGACCGGGAGTCCGGGAGGGCCCGGAGGTACGGCCTAGTGGAACAGGGCGTAGCCGGTGGGGTCGCCGGGCATCTGCCAGGCGAAGCCCTGGAGGAAGAAGCAGGCGACCAGGTTGCTCGCGGCGAAGGCGAGCAGCACCGCCGAGGTGACGGGGCCCGCCCGGCGCAGCGCGGGGGAGGTGAGGCCCGCGTCGAGGGGCTGGGTCCGGGGGGTCAGGAACAGCGCGGCTGCGGCGGCGACGGCGGCGGCCAGGAAGGTGATCAGGGCCCAGGTGTAGAGGTGCAGGCCGAACAGGGCGCCGGCGTAGCCGGGGTCCGGGGGCACGATGTGCATCAGGACCTGGGTGGCGGAGACGGTGCTGCCGGCGAGTGCGGCGACGATGGCCCAGCCCCAGCCGGAGGCCCATTCCCCGGCGGTGACCGCGCCCTTGCGGGAGCGGGCGATGATCCAGGCCGGGCCCAGCGCGCTGAGCAGGAAGAACATCCGCTGGAGCAGGCACATGGGGCAGGGGTACTCCCACAGCCCGAACTGGAAGAAGTACGCGCCGGCCAGGGTGCCGCAGAGGCCGATGACGTAGGCGTGGGCGAACCAGAGGCCCAGGCGGTTCGAGGCCGAGGCGCGCCCGGGGCCCGAGACGGGCCCGGCCGAGGTGGGCCGGGGGGTCGAGGTGGTGGTCATGGGCTCTTCTCCTCAGAGGGCGATGTGGAAGGTGTGGTCGACGGCGTGGGGGAGGAAGGCGATCACGGAGGCGATCAGCGTTCCCGCCCACAGCGGCACCCGGATCCTGGCCGGGCAGTCCCTGAGCACTGCCATGACGCACAGGAAGATGAGGAGGAAGAGGAGGGTGTACATGGTGTCCCAGCTTCATCGGGGGGAACTCTTTCTGGTTCCACCCTCTGCCCGGGGGTTCCTCGCCGGTAGCGGCAGCGGCGCTATGGGCCCATAACCCCGCTTTATGGGCGGTCGGCGGCCGGCTCGGCGGCCCGCTCGGCAGCCGGTTCGGCCACCGGGTCGGCCGCCGGTTCGGCCGCCGGTTCGCCGGCCGCCCCGGCCGCCGGAACGAACGCCCCCGTGAACAGCCCGCGCAGGGTGAGGGACGCGGCGGTCGCCCAGGCCGCCAGGAGGCATGCGTACAGGAAGGCGGCGAGCCAGCGGTACACGTCGAGGCCCGTGTGCTGGGCCAGCCCCTCCGCCCCGGTGACGCAGGTGCCCACCGGGAAGGTCAGGGCCCACCAGGTCAGCGAGAAGCGCATGCCGAGGCGCCGGGCCCGGACGAGCATCGCGCAGGCGAACGCGAACCAGAGCAGCGCGAACCCCATCACCGGCACCCCGTAGATCACGGCGAGCATCCGGAAGCCCTCGGCGTACGGGGGCTGCACCACCCCCGGGGCGGCGTCGGCGAATTTGCCGGCGGCGGTCACCGACTGCCCCAGCGGGCCGAGGACGAGGAAGAGCGTCGGCGTCAGGGCGAGCGGCAGCCGCGGACCGGTCACCATCCGCCCGAAGACGATGGGGAGCAGCACCAGCGTGGCCACCATGCTCAGTCCGAACAGGGTGTAGCAGCCGAGCAGCAGGGCGCGCTGCCACTGGCCGGGGGGCAGGTGCGGGACCAGCAGCGGGCCGAGGGCGGCGGCGACCATCGGGGCGACGACGGGGAGCAGCCAGACGGGTGAGGCGCTGCCGGGGCGGAGCCGGTGGCCCTCGACCATCAGGTACGGGATGGCGACGGCGGCGAGCAGTCCGATGGCCGTCCCGGCGACGAACAGGACCCAGTCGGTGACCACGGCGGCGTGGAGGCCGATCACGTCCTTGCCGACGAGCAGCGTGCCGCCGCCGACGGCGAGCAGGGCCATGGACAGGCAGCCGTAGAAGGGGGCGACGGCCGGGTCGAGCAGATGGGCCCGGGCCTGGTCGGCGTGGCGGGCCCAGTGGAAGGCGCGGCTGGTGAGCAGGAGGGCCAGCATGACCGCGGACAGGGCCCAGAAGACGAGGCTGAACGTGTGCAGTCCGCGGACGTGCACGGGCAGGGCGACGCCCGCGTTGGCGACGATGGCGGTCCCCATCACGGCGGCGTACCAGTTGGGGCCGAGGTGCCGGATCAGGCTGGGGGCGGCGGTGGGCGGTGGGGGTGGCGCGGCCATGTGCCCACCGTGACCCGGGGCGGTGACCTCCGCAAACAGTGGGCGCAAGCGGTCTACGGTGGCCCGTCCGCCGCCGCGGTGGAACACTCGGGGGAGAGCGGCGACGAGCCGCCGGGAGTGTCGCATGGGTACCTCGACTGCGCCGGTCCGGCTGGACGACTCCGCGTACCACGAGCTGGCGCGTTCCTTCCGGGGGAGCCTGGTGCGGGCCGGGGACGCCCCGTACGAGGAGCGCAGGCGGATCTGGAACGGTTCGATCGACCGGCATCCCGCCCTGATCGCGCCCTGCACCGGTTCGGCCGATGTGGTGGCGGCGCTGAAGTGGGCGGTGGAGACGGGTGCGCCGGTCGCGGTGCGCAGCGGAGGGCACAGCTTCCCCGGGCATTCGGTCTGCGACGGCGGCGTGGTGATCGACCTGTCGGGGATGAAGGAGGTCCGGGTGGACCCCGAGGCCCGTACGGTCCGGGTCCAGGCGGGGGTGCTGCTCGGGGAGCTCGACGCGGCGACGCAGCCGTTCGGGCTTGCGGTGCCGTCGGGGATCGTGACGCACACGGGGGTCGCGGGGCTCACCCTGGGCGGCGGGATCGGCTGGCTGAGCCGCAAGTACGGGCTGAGCGTGGACCAGCTGCTGTCGGTGGACCTGGTCACGGCGGGCGGGGACCGGATCACGGCGAGTGCCTCGCACGAGCCGGAGCTGTTCTGGGGGATGCGCGGGGCGGGCGGCAATTTCGGGATCGTCACGGAGTTCACGTTCCGGCTGAACCCGGTCGGCCCGACCGTGCTCGCCGGGCCGGTGATGTGGCCGGTGGAGGATGCGGTGCAGGTGCTGGGCCGCTACCGGGAGTGGATCGCGCAGGTGCCCGACGAGCTGACGACGATCGTGGTCCACCGCAGGGTCCCGCCGCTCGCGGCGATCCCGCCGGAGCTGCACGGCAGGCGCGTGGTGATGGTGATCGGCTGCTGGGTGGGGGAGGTGGAGGCCGGTGAGGAAGTGATGAGGCCGATGCGGGAGTTCGGGCGGCCGCTGCTCGACCTGTGCCGGCCCAAGCCGTACCTGGCGCACCAGGCGATGTTCGACCCGTCGTTCCCGCACGGCTGGTGGTACTACTTCCGGGGCTGCGGCCTCGACCGGCTCGCCGACGGGGTCGTGGAGACGATGGCCGAGTACGCGGCGCGGATCGCCTCGCCGCAGAGCGGGTTCCCGCTGTTCCAGCTGGGCGGTGCGGTGGCCCGGGTCGGCGAGGACGACACGGCGGCCGGCGGGCGCGGGCTGGGCCACATGCTCAACATCAACGGGATCCGGGAGAGCGCGGAGGGCTTCGCCGAGGAGTGCCGGTGGGTCCGGGAGTTCTGGTCCGCGCTGGAGCCGTACCACGCGGGCGTGTACGTGAACTTCCTGATGGACGAGGGCGAGCAGCGGATCCGCCAGGCCTACGGTGCGCGGGAGCGGAAGCTGGACCGGCTGCGGGCGCTGAAGGCCGAGTGGGACCCGGGGAACGTGTTCCGGCTCAACCAGAACATCCCGCCGGCGGCCCGGGCCGCCGCCGCCTAGCCGGAGCGCTCCGGCGCGGCTACGGGCACTCGTGCGGCGCCATGGCCAGGCTGGGTGGGGAGAGCAGGGGCCACCACCGAGCCGGAGGCACAGATGAACCAGGCCGTACCGTTCACGACCGCCGAGACCAGTGCACTGCACGACGCGCTGCGCGAGACCGTCGCCGACGGCGCGACCCCGGGCGGGGTCGTCGTCTGCGGTACGGCGGCCGGGGAGCGCACCGTCCGGTCGGCCGGTGTCGTCTCCCCGTTCACGGGTCCGGGCACTCCCGACGCGAGCACCGTCTACGACGTCGCGTCGCTGACGAAGGTCACCGCCACCTGGCCGCTCGTGGGCCGTGCCGTCGATGCGGGTCTGCTCGACCTCGACAGCCCGGTACGGGAGTTCCTGCCGGTCATGGACGGGACGATGCCCAGCGCGCAGGCCACCGTGCGCCAGCTGCTCTCGCACACCTCCGGCCTGCGGGCCGCCACCCGGTTCGACCTCTACGACCTGACCGAGCGGCCCCTGCACGAGCTGATCTGCCGTGAGCTCATGGAGAACATGCCGGGCACCCACCGCTACATCAACCGCGGCTACATCCTCCTCGGCCTCGCGCTCGCCCACGTCCACCGGCAGCCGCTGGACGAGCTCGCCGCCGTCCTGTGGGCCGAGCTGGGCATGGCGGACACCGCGTACGGGCCGGTCGAGCAGTCGCCCCGGGTCGCGCCGACCGAGCGGCACGACGGCCACGACCGGCTCTGGGGTGCCGTCCACGACGAGAACGCGGCCGTCATGGGCGGCGTCGCCGGCCACGCCGGGGTCTTCGCACCGGCCGCCGACCTCGCCACGTACGCCGAGCACCTGCTCGCCGGAGACGCGAGCCCGCTGGGCCGGTGGCTGCGGTCAAGCCTCGTCCCGCAGGCCGAGATCGAGCCCGGCCTGCAGCGCGGCCTGGGCTGGATCCTCGCCGCGGGAGGCACGGTGGCCTACCACCACGGTTTCACCGGTACGAGCCTCCACCTCGCGCCCGCCACCGGCCGGTACGTGGTGATCGCCACCAACGCCGTCCACAACGGCGCCGCCTCGCGCATCCGTATCGCCCCGCTGCGCGAGCACGCCCTCAAGACCCTCGCGACCGGCTGACCGCGGAAGGCGACGCCGGAACGGCTCGGGTCGGTCGGGCCCGGGTCACTTGACGGACGACGGATCGCACGTCGATCGCACGGACTTGACCTGGGGCGACACCCGTCCGGCCGGACGGCAGACATCCCAAGGCAGCCTGGCGCAGGATGTGTCCCGGCGCTTTTTCGAGGAGTTGGAATTGATGGAGAAGGTGGCGTGCGTTCATTGCGGCCAGGATTGGGTTCGATGCTACAAGCGTAAGGATTCTGGTCAGATCTTCTTCATGTGTCCGGAGTGTGAATCCCTATGGCCAAAGGAGGAGGATTTGCGCGACGAGACGGATATGTACCTGAGTGAATTTCTTCTCACGGGAGACTCCGTGAAGGACTGGGAAGCGATCGTTCCTTGTGACGAACCCGTAGCCCTTGGTGACGGGGATTAGCTTGACCCGTCTTCTTGCCCGGTAGCCCTGGCCAGATGCGTTCCGGCTCCTCTTCGTGGACGAGGAGGCGGGCGTACCTACACGCACCTGCTGTCCGAGAGCGAGGCGCGGACGCGGACGGCGATCGGCGCGGCCTTCGCGGACGACGGCGCCGAGGCGCGAGGCGCAGCCGGGGCACATTCCTCAGCCGTGTGGCTTCAATGTGCCCTGGCCGCTTGAGGGGCGAGTGTGGAGCGAGGTCGGGCAGCCCCTGCAGAGGGCCGGACAAGCTGGACGAAAGACCGGGTCAGGGCCAGACCAGGCAGTACGGCTGGTGGCCCGCCTCGTGCAGGCGGTGGCTGAAGTCCTGCCACTCGTGGAGCAGCTGGTAGACGTTGAAGGCGTCGCGCGGGCCGCCGCGGTCCGGGACCGTGGACCAGATGAACGCCGCGGCGCCGACCGACTCCTCGCCGATGCCGCGCAGCGGGTCGACCACCGTCATCGGGAGCTTGACCACCGCGTAGTCGGGGTGGAGGACGACCAGCTCCAGCGGGGGCACCTTGTGCAGGGGTATGCCCTCGATGCCGGTCAGGACCATCGCGGCCACCGTCTCCGGCTTGATCTTGGTGAACAGGCCGCCCATGCCGAGCTCGTCGCCGCCGAGCTCCTCCGGCCGCATCGTGACCGGGACCCGGGCGGCCGTCGCGCCGTCGGGCGCGCCGAAGTACTTGTACGTCACGCCCATGCCGCGGCCCTTGGGCAGGCCGTCCGGGTCCTCGAGGGGCCCGGGTACCGGATCGGCCGCGTCCGCTGCCCGGCGCCGGTGCTTGCCCCGTCGGCGGGCTTCGCGCGCCTCGCGGGCGCGCTGCGGGTCGAGGCCGTCCGTACCCTCGCCCGGTCCACCACCGCGTTGCATATCTCCACCCGACTGGTCTTGCCTGCCCCGGCCCCGCGGCCCCCGCCACGCAGCCTGATCATCATGGCAGTGACCTCCCCAGGGGCGGCGCGGTGAAACGCCCGTCCGCAAGTCAGTCGCGGCCTGATGAGACCATGGCTGGTGTGAGCTACCCGTACCCGTATGAAGCCAAAGTCTCGCAGACTCTCTTTGACCGCGCGTCCCTCGTGACGCCTGGCGGCGTGAACTCTCCCGTGCGCGCCTTCCGCGCCGTGGGTGGAACGCCCAGGTTCATGGTGTCCGGTACCGGTCCGTACCTGACCGATGCCGACGGCCGCGAGTACGTCGATCTGGTCTGCTCGTGGGGACCGATGATTCTCGGCCACGCCCACCCGGCCGTGGTGGAGGCCATCCAGGCCGCCGTCGCCCGCGGCACCTCGTTCGGCACGCCCGGTGAGGGCGAGGTCGCGCTCGCCGAGGAGATCGTGGAGCGCATCGAGCCCGTCGAGCAGGTGCGCCTGGTGTCCTCGGGCACCGAGGCGACCATGTCGGCGATCCGGCTGGCGCGCGGCTTCACGGGCCGGGCCAAGGTCGTGAAGTTCGCCGGCTGCTACCACGGTCACGTGGACGCGCTGCTGGCCGCTGCCGGTTCCGGTTTGGCAACGTTCGCGCTGCCGGACACCCCCGGGGTGACGGGCGCGCAGGCCGGCGACACGATCGTGCTGCCGTACAACGATCTGGATTCGGTACGGGCGGCGTTCGCCGCGCACCCCGGCGAGATCGCCTGCGTGATCACCGAGGCGGCGCCCGGCAACATGGGCGTCGTGACCCCGGCCGAGGGGTTCAACCAGGGGCTCGCCGACCTGTGCCGCGAGAACGGCGCGCTGTACATCTCCGACGAGGTCATGACCGGTTTCCGCACCTCGCGCGCCGGCTGGTACGGCGTCGACGGGGTCAAGCCCGACCTGATGACCTTCGGCAAGGTCATGGGCGGCGGCTTCCCGGCCGCGGCGTTCGGCGGCCGCGCCGACGTGATGGGGTACCTGGCCCCGGCGGGCCCGGTCTACCAGGCGGGCACGCTCTCCGGTAACCCGGTCGCCACCGCCGCCGGCCTCGCGCAGCTGCGGCTGCTCGACGGGGCCGCGTACGAGAAGGTCGACGCGGTGTCGGCGCAGATCCAGGGCCTGGTCACGGACGCGCTCGCCAAGGAGGGCGTGGCGCACCGGCTGCAGACCGCGTCCAACATGTTCTCCGTCTTCTTCACCGAGGACGAGGTGAAGAACTACGACGACGCCAAGAAGCAGGAGTCCTTCCGCTTCAACGGTTTCTTCCACTCGATGCTGTCGCAGGGCGTGTACCTGCCGCCGTCGGCCTTCGAGTCGTGGTTCGTCTCCACCGCCCACGACGAGCAGGCGGTCGAGCGCATCGCGGCGGCGCTGCCCGCCGCAGCCCGCGCCGCCGCGCAGGCCACCCCGGAGGGGACCGCATGAGCAGCAGCGAGATCACCGTCGTCCACCTGATGCGGCACGGCGAGGTGCACAACCCGGACGGGGTGCTCTACGGGCGCCGTTCCGGCTACCACCTCTCCGAGCTGGGCCGGGAGATGGCCGAGCGCGTCGCCGAGCACCTGCAGAACCGTGACATCACGTACGTGGTCTCCTCCCCGCTGGAGCGGGCGCAGGAGACGGCGGCGCCGGTCGCCAAGGGGCACGGCCTGGACGTGGCGACGGACGCGCGGCTGCTGGAGGCGGAGAACGTCTTCGAGGGCAAGACCTTCGGTGTCGGGGACGGCGCGCTGCGCAAGCCCGCCAACTGGAAGCACCTGACGAACCCGTTCAAGCCGTCCTGGGGCGAGCCGTACGTGGAGCAGGTCGTCCGGATGACGAGCGCCATCGAGGCGGCGCGCGATGCGGCCCGCGGCCACGAGGCGGTGGCGGTCAGCCACCAGCTGCCGATCTGGATCGTGCGCAGCTTCGCGGAGAAGCGCCGGCTGTGGCACGACCCGCGGCGCCGGCAGTGCACGCTGGCCTCGCTCACGTCGTTCACGTACCAGGGCGACCGGCTGGTGTCGGTGGGCTACAGCGAGCCGGCCCGGGACCTGGTCCCGGCGCATCTGCTCGCGGGGGCGAAGCCGGTGAAGGGCAAGTCGAAGGCTTTCGGCGCCTAAAAGTTCATACAAGTCCTGTCGGATCGCCGCGCCGAGCCTCGACTTCATTGAAAAGTCCGTTTATGTGACTATTCATGAGCGAAGCGAAGCGCGACTTCACCCGAAGGGGACTCCTCGGGCTCGGCGCAGCCGCGGTGGCGGCCGGGGTCGTCGGCTGCGGCGCCGACGGCCGCCCGGCCCGTCCCGGCGGCTCCGGCCCGTCCGGGTCCGCGGCCGCGGTCCGGCCGATCGGTGACGGCTCCACCGCCGACTCCGGGCCGCAGCCCCACCAGCCGGACAAGCCCGTGCCGCTCCAGCCGGGCGAGACCCCGCCGCAGTTCGTGGTGTTCAGCTGGGACGGCGCGGGGGAGATCGGCAACGGGCTCTTCCCGCGCTTCCTCAAGCTCGCCAGGGACCACGGCGCGGCCATGACGTTCTTCCTCTCGGGCATCTACCTCCTGCCCGAGTCGAAGAAGGACCTCTACAAGCCGCCGAACAATCCGGCCGGGGCCTCCGACATCGGCTACCTCAAGGACGAGAACGTCCGCAACACCCTGAAGTGCGTCCGCGAGGCGTGGCTCGACGGCCACGAGGTCGGGACCCACTTCAACGGCCACTTCTGCGCCGGCCCCGGCTCCGTGGCCCACTGGACCCCGGACGACTGGCAGAGCGAGATCGACCAGGCCGTGGCCTTCGTCACCAACTGGCGCACCAACACCGGCTTCACCGACCTCGAGCCCCTGCCCTTCGACTACCGCAAGGAGCTGGTCGGCGGCCGGACCCCCTGTCTCCTCGGCCGGGACGGCCTGCTGCCGGTCGCGCAGAAGCTCGGCTGGCGCTACGACGCCTCCTCGCCCGGCGGCCTCCAGGTGTGGCCGGGCAGGAAGTCGGGCATCTGGGACCTGCCGCTGCAGTCCATGCCGTTCCCCGGGCACTCCTTCGAGGTGCTGTCGATGGACTACAACATCCTCGCCAACCAGTCGAAGAACACCACCCGGGGCATGCCCTCCAACTACCCGGCCTGGCGCACCCAGGCCACCGGCACCTACCTCGGGGGCTTCCGGCGCGCATACGAGACGAACCGTGCGCCGCTCTTCATCGGCAACCACTTCGAGGAATGGAACGGCGGCATCTACATGGACGCCGTCGAGGAAGCCCTCAAGGGCATGTCGGACAAAAAGGACGTACGGCTGGTCTCCTTCCGGCAGTTCGCCGACTGGCTCGACGTCCAGGACCCCAAGCTGCTCGCCCGGCTCCAGGAGCTGGCCCCGGGGCAGTCGCCGGCCGGCGGCTGGGGCGCGTACCTCTCCGCCGCCTGACCGGCCGACCGGCTGACCAGCGGCTCAGCCCGCCTCCGGGGGGCGGGAAAGATCCGCAAATCGCTCATGCGAAACTTTTCACATGAGAATTGGCCGTGCTCTCCTGCTCACCGCGGTGACCCTCGCGAGCGCCGTGACCCTGTCGGCGTGCAGCGACGGCGGCGGCAAGCCGAACGGTTCCGCCGGCGGCAACTACGTGACCGGCGCCGCCGGCATCTCCACCGTCGCCAAGGGCTCGCGCACCGAGGCGCCCAAGCTCGACGGCGAGACCGTCGACGGCAAGACCCTCGACGTCACCAGCCTCAAGGGCAAGGTCGTCGTCCTCAACGTGTGGGGCTCCTGGTGCCCGCCGTGCCGCAACGAGGCCAAGTACTTCGCGAGCGTCTCCAAGGAGCTCGCCGACGGCGGCAAGGACGTCGCCTTCGTCGGCATCAACACCCGCGACAACAGCAAGCAGAACGCCGTCGCGTTCGAGGAGAACTTCGGGATCACCTACCCGAGCCTGTACGACCCGGACGGGAAGCTGATGCTCCGCTTCCCCGCGGGCACGTTGAACCCGCAGGCCATCCCCTCCACGATCGTCCTCGACAAGGAGGGCAAGATCGCCGCCCGCACCCTCGTCGCGATCAACGACGAGCAGCTGCGCTCCATGATCGACCCCGTTCTCGCGGAGCAGTGACCTCGTGGTCCCCGAGCTCCTCACCCTGGCCGCCGAGCCGACCGGCCTGAACACGACGGTCCTCGACGGCGCCCTGATGCTGGCACTGCCCATCTCGGTCCTCGCCGGCCTCGTCTCGTTCTTCTCGCCCTGCGTGCTCCCGCTGGTCCCCGGCTACCTCTCGTACGTCACCGGCATCAGCGGGGCCGACCTCGCCGAGGCCCGGCGCGGCCGGATGCTGGCCGGCGCGAGCCTGTTCATCGTCGGCTTCACGGCCGTGTTCGTCTCCACCGGCGCGCTCTTCGGGTACTTCGGCGGGACGCTCCAGGCGAACCGGGAGATCATCTCCCGGGTGCTGGGCGGTCTGGTGATCGTCCTCGGCTTCTTCTTCATGGGGCTGATCCCGGGTCTGACGATGCGGGAGTTCCGCTTCCACAGGAAGCCGACCGCGGGCCTGATCGGCGCGCCGCTGCTCGGCGTGCTCTTCGGCGTCGGCTGGACCCCCTGCATGGGCCCGACCCTCGCCGCGGTCAGCACGCTCTCCCTCGACCAGGCCAGCGCCGGCCGCGGCGCGCTGCTGACCGTCGCCTACTGTCTGGGCCTGGGGCTGCCCTTCATCCTCGCCGCGCTCGCCTTCCGCAAGGCGCTCGGTGCTTTCGGCTGGGTGAAGCAGCACTATGCATGGGTGATGCGGATCGGCGGCGGCATGCTCGTCCTGACCGGCCTGCTGCTCGTCACGGGTCTGTGGGCCGGCATCGTCGACGACATGCGCATTTGGACCCAAGGCTTCACGGTGGGGATCTGAGGACTACACGGACATGAGTACGACAGACAAGGCGTCCACCGAGGCGCCGAACCCGTCCGAGGACGCCCCGGACGCAAGCGAAACGGCCGCGGCCGCGCAGTTGTCCACCGCCCCCGCGGAGGACACCGGCGGTCCCGTCGGCATCGGCGTGATCGGCTGGATCCGCTGGTTCTGGCGGCAGCTCACCTCCATGCGGGTGGCGCTGATCCTCCTCTTCCTGCTCTCCCTGGGCTCCATCCCCGGCTCGCTCGTCCCGCAGAACCAGGTCGACGCGATGAAGGTGGCCCAGTGGAAGAAGGACCACTCCTTCTGGGTCCCGGTCGCCGAGAAGCTCCAGCTCTTCGACGTCTACAGCTCGGTGTGGTTCTCCGCGATCTACCTGCTGCTGTTCATCTCGCTGATCGGCTGCATCGTGCCGCGCAGCTGGCAGTTCGTCGGCCAGCTCACCGGCCGCCCGCCCGGCGCCCCCAGGCGGCTGGACCGGCTGCCCGCGTACGCGACGTGGCGTACGGAGAAGTCCCCCGACGAGGTGCTCGCACACGCGAAGTCGGTCCTCGGCGGGCGCCGTTTCCGCACCGAGGCCGGCGCGGCCTCCGTCGCCGCCGAGAAGGGCTACCTCCGCGAGGCCGGGAACCTGGTCTTCCACATCGCCCTGATCGTGATGCTGGTCGCCTTCGCCTGGGGGCAGCTGTTCAAGTCCGAGGGCGGCAAGCTCGTGCTGCGCGGCAAGGGCTTCGCGAACACGCTCACCCAGTACGACGACTTCAAGTACGGCAGCTTCTTCAGCCCCGACGACCTGGCGCCCTTCTCCTTCACGCTCGACAGGTTCGACGCCACGTACGAGGAGAGCGGCCCGCAGAAGGGCACGGCGCGCGACTTCAAGGCGTACGTCACCTTCAGCGACGGCGCGGACGGCGCACCGCAGAAGCGCGAGATCCAGGTCAACAAGCCCTTGGAGGTCGACGGGTCCAAGGTCTACCTGCTCGGCCACGGCTACGCGCCGATCGTCTCGGTGACCGACCCGACCGGCAAGGTGGTCTTCAAGGACGCCGTGCCGATGCTGCCCTTCGACGCGAACCTCAGCTCCTCCGGCGCGGTGAAGGTCCCGGACGGCTACAGCGACAAGGACGGCAAGAAGGAGCAGCTCGGCTTCAACGCCATGTTCGTGCCGACCTTCGCCGGTGAGGGCAAGGGCACGATGCTCTCCCAGTTCCCGGACCTGAAGTTCCCGGTCCTCGCGCTGAGCGCCTACCACGGCAGCCTGGGCGTGGACGCGGGCCTGCCGCAGAACGTGTACCAGCTGAACACCTCCAAGATGCAGGAGTTCAAGGACGCCGACGGGCAGCTGTTCAAGAAGCGGCTGCTGCCCGGCGAGGCGATGGAGCTGCCGAACGGCGCGGGCACCGTGAAGTTCGAGGGCGTCGAGCGCTGGGCCACCTTCTCGATCACCCGGCAGCCCGGCAGCGGCCTCGCCCTCTCGGGCGCGATCGCCGCGATCGGCGGCCTGGCCGCGTCGCTGTTCATCCAGCGCCGCCGGGTCTGGGTGCGCGCGGTGACCGGCAAGGACGGCGTGACCGTCGTCGAGATGGCGGGTCTCGGCCGCAGCGAGTCGGCCAAGCTCCCCGAGGAGCTGGGGCAGCTCGCCGCCGCCCTCCACCAGCAGGCGCCCACGGCGCCCGACCAACCTGTCAAGGACACTGTCGAAGGGGAGCGCGGATGACGCCGCTCGCAGCCGAAGTCAACGAGAATTTGGCGCAGATCAGCAACTACCTGGTCTATTCGTCGATGGCGGTCTACACGCTCGCCTTCTTCGCCCACATCGCCGAGTGGACCTTCGGCAGCCGCAGCAAGGTCGGCCGTACGGCCGCGGCGCTGACCGGCACCAAGACCGCCGGGGCCGGGGCCTCCGGCGGCCCCGCCGTCCAGGTGCGCGGCAAGGGGGGCACGGCCGTCCTCGACAAGCCGAAGGTGATCACCCGCTCCGCCGCCGGCAGCCGAGACGTCCCGGACGGCCCCGGCGCGGCCGGCGGCACCGAGAACGGCGATCTGTACGGCCGGATCGCGGTGTCGCTGACCGCGCTCGGCTTCCTCATCGAGGCGGCCGGCGTGGTCGCCCGCGCGATGTCCGTGCAGCGGGCCCCCTGGGGCAACATGTACGAGTTCTCGGTGACCTTCTCCACCGTCGCCGTCGGCGCCTACCTGCTGCTCCTGGCGCTGAAGAAGAACGTCCGCTGGCTCGGCCTGATCCTGGTCACCACCGTCCTGCTGGACCTCGGCATCGCCACCACCTGGCTCTACACCGACAGCGACCAGCTGGTTCCGGCCCTGCACTCGTACTGGCTGTGGATCCACGTCTCCACCGCGATCTTCTGCGGCGCGGTCTTCTACATCGGTGCGGCCGGCGCGGTGCTCTACCTCTTCCGCGACTCGTACGAGGCCAAGCTGGCGGGCGGCGGCAAGCCGGGCCGCTTCGCCACCTCGGTGCTGGAGCGGCTGCCCTCGGCCGCCTCGCTCGACAAGTTCTCGTACCGGATCAACGCGGCCGTGTTCCCGCTGTGGACGTTCACCATCGTCGCGGGCGCCATCTGGGCGGGCGACGCCTGGGGCCGCTACTGGGGCTGGGACCCCAAGGAGGTCTGGTCCTTCGTGACCTGGGTGGCGTACGCCTGCTACCTGCACGCCCGCGCCACCGCCGGCTGGAAGGGCCGCAAGGCCGCGTACCTCGCGCTCTTCGCCTTCGCCTGCTGGATCTGGAACTACTACGGCGTGAACATCCTGCTCAGCGGCAAGCACTCGTACGCAGGCGTCTGACCCGCGGGAGTGGCACGCTGGTGGCATGGCACCTGTGAGTCATGCCACCAGTGAGAGCCGCGGCGGGAACCGCTGGCTGCTGCGCTTCGAGGTCCACGTGCCGAGCGCGTACGAGACCGTGTGGCCCGCCCTGACCACGCCGGACGGGCTGCGCGGCTGGCTGGCCGCGGCGGACGTCCTGGAACGCCGGCTCGGCGGGCTCGTCACGCTGCACTGGCTGAACGGCGGGACGACGGTCTCCGGGCACGTCACGGCCTGGGACGTCGAGCGGGTCGTGGAGTACACGGTGAGCGAGCACGGCCGGATCCGCTTCCACCTGGAGGCGGTGGGGACGGACTCGACCGTGATCCGCTTCCTGAACGAGCGGGCCGGCTCGGACGAGGACCGCCTCGACTGCCTGGCCGGCTGGCACCACCACTTCGAGCTGCTGGAATCCGCTCTGCAAGGCCATCCGGCGGACTGGTCCCGGTGGACCGACGCCCGCTGGGCGGAGCTGCGCTCGTCCTACGCGTCCTTCTCCAGGACGTAGGCGCTGCGCGCGCCCGGATCGCCGAAGAAGAAGTACAGCTCGAGGGTCTGCCGGTGGTCGCGGCGCAGCTCGAAGGTCCACCTGTACCGTGCGGGCGCGGCCTGCCGGTCCGGTGCGCCGCCCCTGGCCCCGGCGGAGGCGGGGGCCGGCAGGTGGAGGCGGACGTGCTGGCCGTAGTTCCAGCCGGCGGGCTCGCGGCCGATCAGCTTCCAGGTGCCGGCGCCGGAGAGCCGCCAGCCGTGGTCGTAGTCCCGCTCCTGCCCGTCGAGGAGGGTGACGGTGGCGCTCCCGTCGGCCCGGAAGACGACCTCGGTGCCCCCGACGCAGCGCCAGGTGCCGACGATCTCGTCGGTGCGCGCGTCGTAGACGGCCGGGGCGGCGCGGTGGGTGTGCGGATTGCCGCCGGCCATGGTGAGCAGGGCGGCGACGGCGACCCCGTACGCGAGCAGATTGCGCAGGATCGTGTCGACGACCCGCGGCCCTCCGCAGTTCTCCGGCATCCGCCCATTGTTGCAGCCGCCTTGAACGTGTTCAATTGTGCGCTGCGCCACACGCGGGCGGCGCGGCCCTCAGTCCTTGTCCGTGTCCCGGTCCCCGTCCCGCTCCTTGTTCTTGTCGCGCTCCTCGCCGAGCGACCGCAGGAACTCCGGGTTGTCGTCGGGCGCGACCCACTGCGTCCGGCGCGCCCGGCCGCCGCCGACCACGGAGCGCTGCCTGCCGGCGAACAGCCACACCACCGGCCCGACGATCGAGAAGAGCAGGATGATGATCACCCAGACCACCTTGGGGAGGTGCTTGACCTCCTCCTCGGGGGTGTTCAGGCAGTCGATGAAGGCGTAGATGGTCAGCGCGATGATCAGCAGGAACGGCAGGTAGCGCAGCACGGTGTGGGACCGACTCCCCAGCAGTGACGGGGGACCCGCCTCGGGCCCCGGTGACACTCCCAGGCTAGCCGGTGACGGATACTGGCCCCTATGGCTTACGACGATCTCCGCTCGCTGCTCCGGGCTCTGGAGCGAGAGGGCGACCTCAAGCGCATCAAGGCCGAAGTCGACCCGTACCTCGAGGTCGGGGAGATCGTCGACAGAGTGAACAAGGCGGGAGGTCCCGCCCTCCTCTTCGAGAACGTCAAGGGTTCGGCGATGCCGCTGGCCATGAACGTCTTCGGGACCGACCGGCGCCTGCTGAAGGCCCTCGGCCTCAAGTCGTACGGCGAGATCAGCGAGAAGATCGGCGGCCTGCTCAAGCCGGAACTCCCGCAGGGCTTCATCGGGGTCCGCGAGGCGTTCGGCAAGCTCGGCTCGATGGTGCACGTGCCGCCGAAGAAGGTGAAGGGCGATTCCGCCCCCGTCCAGGAGGTCGTCCTCACCGGCGACGACGTCGACCTGGACCAGCTCCCGGCGCTCTTCACCTGGCCCAAGGACGGCGGGTCCTTCTTCAACCTCGGCCTCACGCACACCAAGCACCCCGAGACGGGCGTGCGCAACCTCGGCCTCTACCGCCTCCAGCGCCACGACAAGCGCACCATCGGCATGCACTGGCAGATCCACAAGGACAGCCGCAACCACTACGCGGTCGCCGCCAAGCGCGGCGAGCGCCTCCCGGTCGCGATCGCCTTCGGCTGCCCGCCGGCCGTGACGTACGCGTCGACCGCACCGCTGCCCGGCGACATCGACGAGTACCTCTTCGCCGGGTTCGTCGCGGGCAAGCGGATCGAGATGGTCGACTGCAAGACCGTCCCGCTCCAGGTCCCGGCCAACGCCGAAGTCGTCATCGAGGGCTGGCTGGAGCCGGGCGAGATGCTGCCGGAGGGTCCCTTCGGCGACCACACCGGCTTCTACACCCCGCAGGAGCCGTTCCCGGCGCTGAAGATCGACTGCGTGACGATGCGCAAGCGCCCGCTGCTCCAGTCGATCGTGGTCGGCCGCCCGCCGACGGAGGACGGCCCGCTCGGCCGCGCCACGGAGCGCTTCTTCCTCCCGCTCCTGAAGATCATCGTGCCGGACATCGTGGACTACCACCTGCCCGAGTCGGGCGGCTTCCACAACTGCGCGATCGTCTCGATCGACAAGAAGTACCCGAAGCACGCCCAGAAGGTCATGCACGCCATCTGGGGCGCGCACATGATGTCGCTGACCAAGCTGATCATCGTCGTGGACGCCGACTGCGACGTCCACGACCTGCACGAGGTGTCCTGGCGGGCGCTCGGCAACACGGACTACTCCCGCGACCTCACGGTCGTGGAGGGCCCCGTCGACCACCTCGACCACGCCTCGTACCAGCAGTTCTGGGGCGGCAAGGCGGGCATCGACGCCACGAAGAAGCTCCCCGAGGAGGGCTACACCCGCGACGGCGGCTGGCCCGACATGGTGGAGTCCGACCCGGCGACGGCGGCCCTGGTGGACCGCCGCTGGAAGGAGTACGGCCTGTGAGCCCCATCGTGGTCGGAGGTCCCGAGCTCTTCCTCGGCACCGGCGGCGTCTACGTGGCCCTGCTGCGCCCGGAGATCGACCCGGCGGACCCCGGCGTGCGGCAGGCCGCCGAGCAGGCGGGCGTCTCGCCCGAGGAGTTCGCCGGACCCGGCGACGTCTGGGCGCTGATGTACGAGGACGGCACCGGCTACGGCGAGTTCGAGCTCCCCGGCGCCCGGGACGTCGAGGCGGACGGCTTCGCGGAGCAGCTCCAGGCCGCCTTGGCAGCGGGCGAGCCGTTCACGGTCGAGGCCGGGGACTTCCTGCGCATCGACGCCGGCCCGGCGGCCGACGCCTGGCGGCTGACCGTGCACGTCAGCCCGCCCGAGGACAGCGACGACGCCCCGCACACCCTCGACCTGGGCCCGCTCCCCGCCGCGGAGCTGCTCGCGGACCTCGAAGACTTCCGGAGAGCCCTCGCATGATGACGACCGCCGACGGGGTGATCGGGCCGGGCCCGGCGCCGCAGCCGACCGGCAAGGTGAAGGCGTTCCTCCGGCTCGTGATGATCGAGCACTCGGTCTTCGCGCTGCCGTTCGCGTACATCGCGGCGCTGACGGCCATGTTCCGGCTCGACCGGACCATGCACTGGGCCGAACTGCTGCTCGTCACCGTCTGCATGGTGGGTCTGCGGACCTTCGCGATGGCCGCGAACCGGA
Source organism: Streptomyces sp. NPDC002209 (assembly GCF_042890265.1). NCBI lineage: Bacteria > Bacillati > Actinomycetota > Actinomycetes > Kitasatosporales > Streptomycetaceae > Streptomyces > Streptomyces sp. NPDC002209. The sequence continues at coordinate 25,465 of NZ_JBIARX010000031.1, forward strand.
TCATCGACCGGGAGATCGACGCGCGCAATCCGCGCACTGCCGGGCGCGAGCTCGTCACGGGTGCCGTCTCCGTGCGGTCGGCCTGGACCGGGGCCGGGATCGCGCTGGCCGTGTTCCTCGGCTCGGCGGCGCTGCTGAACCCGCTCTGCCTGGCGCTGGCGCCGGTCGCGGTGATCCCGATGGTGGTGTACCCGTACGGCAAGCGGTTCACGAACTTCCCGCACGCCATCCTGGGCCTGGCCCAGGCGATGGGGCCGGTCGGGGCGTGGCTGGCGATCACCGGCGAGTGGTCCTGGGACGCCGTGATCCTGGGCCTGGCGGTGGGCGTCTGGATCGGCGGCTTCGACCTGATCTTCGCCTGCCAGGACGTGGCCGCGGACCGCGCGGACGGCGTCAAGTCCGTCCCGGCGCGGTTCGGTGTCCCGGCGGCCCTGTGGGGCGCGCGGGGCGCGCACGCGGTGACGACGGCCCTGCTGGCCTGGTACGCCGTGGCGACGGACGCCGGCCCCTTCTTCTGGTTCGGCCTGGTGATCGTCGTCGGGGCCTTCCTCTACGAGCACACGATCGTGAAGCCGCACGACCTGTCCCGCCTGAACCGCGCCTTCTTCACGGTGAACGGCTTCATCGGGATGGCCCTCTTCGTCTGCGCCCTGGCGGACCTGGTGGCCCGGGGGCTCACGCTGTAACCCGATGGTGTGGCCGCCACAGGAACTCGTCGTTCGGAGTCCGCCCCCGTGAGTAGCGTGCGGCCTACCATCGAGTGCATGGACAGGGAGGCCGACGTGACCGTCTCGGAGAGCGACCGCCTGCACTCACAGCTCAGCCGGTTCGAGGACATGTTCCCCGGGTACCGGATGGAGATTGTCGAGGGCGCCATTGTGATGAGTCCGGTCAGGCCCTACCACAACGAGACGATCTGGGGGGTGCGAGACGACCTGAAACCCCAACTCTCGGAGGATTGGGCGTTCATCAGCGATGTTGCAGTGCCCATGGACGATGACAACGAGTTCTGTCCGGACCTGGCGGTGATCCCGAAGGTGGAATGGCGCAAGAACCTCACCGCCTACCCCCCGGATCTGATCGAGCTCGCCGTAGAGGTGGTCTCCCCGAGCAGCGTCCGCAACGACTACGAAGTGAAGAACCGGGCCTACGCACGCGCCGGAATCCCCCACTACGTGATCTTCGACCCGTATCGGGCGGAGTGCGTGAAGCTTTGGAACCCGGGACCCGACGGCTATCGGGGCCGGGACACCTTTCCCTATGGCGGAACGGTCACCATCCTGACCGAGATCGGCAAGCTGTTGATCGGCACGGCCGAGCTGCCCGTGGACCCGGGCGCGACCGCCTCCTGAGGCCCGTACAGGCCCTACCCACGCACAGGGCGGCGGAACAGGACCGCGCAGGCCACGCCCGTCAGGAGGCCGAAGAGGTGGCCCTGCCAGCTGACCGTGGTGTTCGTCGGCAGGATGCCGGTCAGGATCCCCGCCCCCCAGTACGCGGCGATCACGACGCCTACCAGCACCCCCAGCGCCCGCCGCTCCACGAAGCCGCGGACCAGCAGATAGCCGAAGAGCCCGAACACCAGCCCCGAAGCCCCGGCCGTGACGGTGTTCGACGCGGAAACCAGCCACACCCCGAGCCCGTCCACGAGCATGACCACCGTGCACAGCACGAGGAACCGTCGGATCCCGCTCAACGCGGCGACGAACCCGAGCACCAGCAGCGGGACGCTGTTGGACGCCACATGGTCGAAGCCGAAGTGGAGGAACGGGGACAGGGGAATCCCGGTCAGCCCATCGGCGGTGCGCGGGATGATCCCGTACGCGTCCAGCGCGTGCCCGGTGGCCAGGTCCAGCACCTCGATCAGCCACAGCAGGGCCACCCAGCCCAGCATCAGCTTCCCGGCGGCCTTGGCCCGTTCGGCCCGGCTCCACTCTTCGAGGTGTACCTCGGCCATGTCCTGATCCCCCTGCCCGCCGACCGTCCGCCGACGCTCAGGTCACCTTACTCAGCGTCGTTTTGCAGTGGCCGGATAGTCTCGGAGCTATGACTGACGGCAAGCGCACCCCGTGGGTGGTCGGGGTTTCCGGGGCGTCCGGGACGCCGTACGCGGCCGCGGTGATCCGCGGACTGCTGGCGGCGGGGGAGAGCGTGGACCTGGTGGTCAGCCGGGCCTCGCGGCTGACCCTGCTGGACGAGACCGGGATCGCATTCCGCGACGGGCACTGGCGCGACGATCTCGCCGCCTGGCTCGAGCGCGGGGCGGACGGCAAGCCCGCGACCTTCGCCCGGCCGGAACTGGACGACGTCCGCCACTGGGGCGCCGGCGACCTGGCCGCCGGGCCGAGCTCGGGCTCGTATCCCGTGAAGGGGATGCTGATCGTGCCGGCGTCCACGGCCTGTGTGGCGGGGGTGGCGCTCGGACTGTCGAAGGACCTGCTCCAGCGCGTCGCGAGCGTGACGCTCAAGGAGCGGCGCCGGCTGGTGGTGGCGGTGCGGGAGACCCCGTTGAACGGGCAGACGCTGCGGCATCTGGTGGCGCTGGACGAGGCGGGCGCAGTGGTGCTGCCCGCCTCTCCGGCGTTCTATGCGGGTGCGACGCACATCCAGGACCTGGTGGATTTCGTCGCGGGGCGGGTGCTTGACGCGGCAGGGGTGCCGCACAAGCTGTACCGCCGGTGGGAGGGGGAGCTCGGTGGCTCCCGCCCCCGGGAGGCAAGCAGTGACTAGCGCTTCTTCGCCGTGCTCGGCTTGCGGGTCCGGTCGACGCGGTGGGCGGCGGCGGGCTGGTCGGTGCGGGATCGGTTGGCCAGCTCCTGGAGCTGTCGCATGTGCGCGTAGGCCATCTCGATCGTGTACACGGTGAACCACTCCTGATGTCGTCAGATCATCGAGATCATCGCTGATCTGTTGAAAGATTCACAGGGTGTTGACCCTGTGCGCCTTTGATTCTATACGTAAACTTGCGGGATCGCCGAATAATGGAAGGCTCCAGGTATATGGACGCGGTGGATAGGCAGCTCATCCAGGCACTCCGGGAGAACGGACGTGCCTCGTACGCGGAGCTGGGCCGGCTCGTGGGCCTCTCCGGCCCCAGCGTCACCGACCGGATCAACCGGCTCGAGTCGGCCGGCGTGATCACCGGCTACCGCGCGACCGTCGACGCGGCCTCGCTCGGCCTCGGCGTCACGGCACTGATCGGCATCTCCCTCTCCGACGCCGCGGACCACGAGGACGTGGCCCGCCGGCTGCGCGACCTGGCGGAGATCGAGGACTGCTGGTTCATCGCCGGCGACGACTCGTACATGCTCAAGGTGCGCGCCGGCGACGTGGACGGGCTCGAGCGGATCATCCGCAAGCTCTCCAGCACCAAGGGCGTCTCCCGCACCCGTACCACCATCGTGCTCTCCACCAAGTGGGAGAACCGGGTCGGGGACCTGCCCGAGGAGCGCTAAGAGTACGGTGGGTGGCGGTTTGCAGGCAGGACGGGACGCGTAGAGGAGACGACCGGGATGACCGGAATGGACGCTGGGCTCAAGCGCGAGCTGGAGGAGAAGGTCCGCTCCGGCGAGCGGCTGACCCGTGAGGACGGCATCGCCCTCTACGAGTCCGACGATCTGGCCTGGCTGGGCGGACTCGCCCACGAGGTGCGCATGCGCAAGAACGGCGACGTCGTCCACTTCAACGTGAACCGCCACCTCAACATGACGAACGTGTGCACCGCGTCGTGCGCCTACTGCTCGTTCCAGCGCAAGCCGGGCGAGAAGGACGCGTACACGATGCGCATCGAGGAGGCCGTGCGCCTGGCCAAGGCCATGGAGAACGAGAACCTCACCGAGCTGCACATCGTCAACGGCCTGCACCCGAGCCTGCCGTGGCGGTACTACCCGCGCTCGCTCTCCGCGCTGAAGGAGGCGCTGCCGAACGTCTCGCTGAAGGCGTTCACGGCGACCGAGATCCACCACTTCGAGACGATCTCCGGGATGTCGGCCTCCGACATCCTGGACGAGCTGATCGAGGCCGGTCTGGAGTCGCTGACGGGCGGCGGCGCGGAGATCTTCGACTGGGAGGTCCGCCAGCACATCGTCGACCACCGCACCCACTGGGAGGACTGGTCGCGCATCCACCGGCTCGCGCACGAGAAGGGTCTCAAGACCCCGAGCACGATGCTGTACGGGCACATCGAGGAGCCGCGCCACCGCGTGGACCACGTGCTGCGGCTGCGCGAGCTCCAGGACGAGACCGGCGGCTTCCAGGTCTTCATCCCGCTGCGCTACCAGCACGACTTCGTGGACATGCAGGACGGCAAGGTCCGCAACAGGCTCCAGGCGCGGACGACGATGGCGACGGGCGCGGAGGCGCTGAAGACCTTCGCCGTCTCGCGGCTGCTGTTCGACAACGTGCCGCACGTCAAGGTGTTCTGGGTGATGCACGGCGTGCAGACCGCCCAGCTCGCGCTGCAGCACGGCGCGGACGACATGGACGGCTCGGTCGTCGAGTACAAGATCACGCACGACGCGGACAACTACGGCACGCCGAACAAGCTCGGCCGTGACGACCTGCTCGAGCTGATCCGCGAGGCGGGCTTCCGCCCGGTCGAGCGGAACACGCGCTACGAGATCATCCGCGAGTACCCCGGACCGGACGCGTCCCTGCGCGAGACCCCGCAGGCGATGCGCGTCTGACGCGCCGTCGCCGCACCCCAAGCGCCCTGGTCCGCATGCCGGACCGGGGCGCTCTTTTGCTGGCGGACCCCTATGGGTAATAGATACTCTCACCCAATGACCCTTACCTTTACGCTGGATCCGCAGATCGACCCGGCGCTGCACGAGGCCCTCCTCGACCTGTGGACGGACACCTCCAACGCCGGGGGCGCCGTGGGTTTCGTGCCGCCGGTCGTCCGGGACGACATCCGCCCGCAGCTGATCAAGCAGCTCGGCATGATCGCCGATGGCCAGATGCGGCTCCTGGTGGGCCACGACGAGGCCGGGCTGGCCGCCGTCGCCTTCCTCGGGCTCAACCGGCACGCCCTGATGGGGCACTGGATCTGGCTCTACACGGTGATGGTCCATCCGGACCGTCAGGGCCGGGGCTACGGCCGCCGGCTGATGGCCGCGTCCGCCGACTGCGCCCGCGGGATGGAGGGCGTCGAAGCAGTCCGCCTGTCCTGCCGCGGCGGCATGGGCCTGGAGCACTTCTACGCGGCCTGCGGCTACAAGGAGGTCGGCCGCGTCCCGGGTGCCATCCGGGTGGCCCCGGGTGACGACCGCGACGACATCACGCTGCTGCTGCCGCTGCACTGACCCCCGGAGGGTTTGTCCGTGGCCGCGGCGTGCTTCACTGGACGGGCACGTGACGACGTACCGACGAGAGAGAAGGGGTCACCGTGTCCCTCAAGCCGAGCGCGACGATCCGCTACACCGCGATGCGCCTGGGCATCTTCGTCGGATGCCTCGTCCTGGTCTCCGTCCTGGTCAACGTGGGCTGGGTGCCCGCCGGCCTCGGCGACGCCAACCCCGCCTGGGTCGTGCTGCTCGCCCTCGTGATCTCCGCGCCGCTGTCCTTCGTCCTCCTGCGCAAGCAGCGCGACGAGATGTCCACGCAGATCTCCGGACGCGTCGCGGGTGCGAAGGAGCGGCTCGCCGCGAACCGTTCCCAGGAGGACGCGGCCGACGACGCCGCCCGCGCGTAGTTAGCTGCGTCACAGACCAAAACACACCGAACCGCCCCAGCACCGGGAACTTCCCTCGTGTGCCGGGGCGGTTCGGCGTTTCGGGGCGCCCCTGTCTCAAAGTGCACCTTTGAGATCCTCAAAGGGAAAGTGTTAGCGTGTTAAACATGTTGACCACAGTTGCGCATGAAATGACCACGGGTGTCCTGCTCGTGGCGCGCCTGCACGTCGACCTCTGCCGCCGCGTGTCCGCGGCCTGTTGTGGCTGTCGCTGAGTCCACGCCGTTCTTCCTTCCCCACTTTCTTTGCGCATCACCCCCGGAGTGTGTCCGTGTCCGCGACCCCTCAGGCCCCCGCCAAGGCCTCTTTCAAGTTCCCCTTCTGGGCCCAGATCGTCACCGGCCTCGTGCTGGGTGTCCTGTTCGGCTGGATCGCCCGCAGCCAGGACGTCAGCTGGCTGGCCAAGACCCTCGAGCAGATCGGCGACATCTTCGTCCAGCTGCTGAAGCTGGCCGTGGCCCCCCTCGTCTTCTTCGCGATCCTGGTGTCCATCACCAACCTGCGGAAGGTGAACAACGCCGCCCGCCTCGCCTCGCGCACCCTGCTCTGGTTCATGATCACCTCGCTGATCGCCGTCGGCATCGGCCTCGCGATCGGCCTGCTGACCGACCCGGGCGCCGGCACCGGCCTCACCCCGCAGGACGGCAAGCTCCCCAAGCGCACCGGCTCCTGGCTCGACTTCCTGACCGGCATCGTCCCGAAGGACGTCATCACGCCGTTCACCGAGCTGAACGTGCTCCAGATCGTCTTCCTGGCCGCCGTCGCCGGTATCGCCGCCCTCCAGCTCGGCGACAAGGCGCAGCCGCTCCTGAACGTCGCCGAGTCGGTCCTGGAGCTGCTCCAGAAGGCCCTGTGGTGGGTCATCCGCCTCGCCCCGATCGGCACCGTCGGCCTGATCGGCACCGCGATCGCCTCGTACGGCTGGGAGCTCATCGGCAAGTACGCGACCTTCACCGCGGACGTGTACGTCGGCTCGGCGCTCGTGATGTTCGGCGTCTACCCGCTGCTCCTCGCGACGGTCGCCAAGGTCAACCCGATCCAGTTCTTCAAGGGCGCCTGGCCCGCGATCCAGCTGGCCTTCGTCTCCCGCTCGTCGGTCGGCACCATGCCGGTCACCCAGAAGGTCACCGAACGCCTCGGCGTCCCGAAGGAGTACGCCTCCTTCGCCGTCCCGTTCGGCGCCACCACGAAGATGGACGGCTGCGCCGCGATCTACCCGGCGCTCGCCGCGATCTTCATCGCGCAGATCTTCGACGTGCAGCTGACGATCACCGACTACCTGCTGATCGCCTTCGTCTCGGTGGTCGGTTCGGCCGCCACGGCCGGCCTGACGGGCGCCACGGTCATGCTGACGCTGACCCTCTCCACCCTGGGCCTGCCCCTGGAGGGCGTCGGCCTGCTGATGGCGATCGACCCGATCCTGGACATGATGCGCACCGCCACGAACGTCGCCGGCCAGGCCCTGGTCCCGGTCGTGGTCGCGGCCCGCGAGGGAATCCTGGACAAGAAGGCCTACGAGGCCGCCTCGTCCTCCCCGCTGGACGAGCCCACCGCGGTCCCCGTCCCGGCCTGACCGGTCCCACCACCCCGCAGCCCCCGCCCCCGTCCGGGCGGGGGCTGCGGTGCGTTCACAGGGCCGTTGCCCCGAAGTAGGCGAGGGTGCCGAGGACGAGGGGGACGGCGTACCACCAGCGGTTCATCGTCCGCCGGTAGACCGGGAGGAGGGACAGGAGCAGGCCGGCGAAGCTGAGGCACAGGGCCACGGCGCCCATCGCGAGGGCGTCGTCGCGCATGTGGTGGTCCTCGGCGGCGATCGGCTCGGCCGTCAGCAGCAGGACGCAGATGTACACCGCGGGCAGGTAGACGAGAGCCAGCGGGACGCCCAGGACCCACTGGAGGCAGCCCCGGTCCTCCGGCAGGTCGATGCTCTCGCGCCCGCTCCCGTACGTCATTGCATGGCCTTCTTCACGTTGCCGAGGTTGTTGCGGAAATCATCGCCGTAGTCCTGGGCCTTCTTCGACTCCCAGTACGGGCCGCCGTTGTAGCGGGCGGCGATCTCCTGCATCTGGGCCTCGGTCAGCTGGTCCGCCGGCACGTTCGCGTAGCCGGTCTCCTCCTTGATCTGCGCCAGGAAGCCGGCGGCTATGAAGGCGTTCTGCTTCGGGTCCTGGAGCGCGGACTTCACCACGTTGCGCTGCTGGTCCGTGAGGTTCTCCGGGTCGTAGCCCAGCACCTCCGCCCCGCGCCGCAGCTGGACGGCGATCGGGCCGAAGGAGGTCTCGTCCGGCTTGCCGCCCGCCCGGTCCGGCAGGTTCTCGGCCGTGACCGGGCTCAGGCCCCACGGGGCGTCCGCCGCCTGGCGGAAGAAGTCCACGCCGTCGTCGAAGATCCCCGGCTGTCCGCCGACCTCCTTCCAGGCGATGCCGGCGACCATCTCCTCCGGCAGCCCCGCCCGCTGCGCGGCCGCGCGCAGGATCTCCTTGTTGTTGCGGATCCACTCGGCCCGCCCCTCGTCCGACTGCGGCGGGTCCCAGTAGTTGTCGTCCGCCTCCGGCAGCCCCGCCACCCGCATCCGGATGTCGCGCAGCTCGGGGGAGACCGGCTCGTTCCCGACCGGGCCGGTCATCTCCTTCTTCGGGCCGCTGCCCGGCAGGTGCGTCAGGGGGTTGGCGCGGGCCTCCGCCGCCTCGCGGCGGATGTCGGCCATCGCCGCGTAGACGTCGACCCCGCCACCCGCGCCGCCCTTCACCTTGAACTCGGGCAGCAGCTCGTACGCCTGCTTCAGCGCGTGCACGCACACGCTGCGCGCCTCCTGCTCGGCCGTCTTGGCCTGGTGGAAGCTGCCGCCCGCGTCGTCGTGGAGCCGGTTCGCCTCCTCGCGGATGTCGTCCACGTCCATCGTCAGCTCGGCGAAGAAGTCCATGACGCCGGTCGTCGCCCGCATGTCCTCCCACTGGCACATCGGCTCCGCCTCCTGCGCCGTCCGCGTGATCGCCGTGCCCTTCGTGGCGATCAGCGCCGCGAGCTTGCGCTCGGTGCGCTTGCCGTTCGAGTAGTGCGACTTGGCGGTCGTCAGGGCCGCCGCGTACGCGTGCAGCGCGCTCGCCGCCTTGTCGTACCCCTCGGCCATGTGGAGCACGAGCTGCCGGGCCTCCGAGAGGCGGTCGGTGTACGTGTGGCTGCCGTCGCTCTGCCACTGCGTACCGGTCTCGGCGCGCCGGGCGGGTTCCTCGGCCTGCACCAGCAGATCGCGCAACCGCTTGAACTCGGCGGCGTTGCGCTCCACCAGCGCCGGGTTGCACTCCTCGAGGAACTCGACGTCCTTGCGGTGACTCAGGCTCACTTGGACTCCGGCTTCACGTACTGGCCGCCGTCGAGGATGCCGTTGAGGAAGTTTCGTGCCGTCCCGTCGTCCACCTGCGCGAAGCTGGTGCCGGTGGTCTTGAGCTTGGTGGCCAGGGCGGCGAACAGGTTGATCGTGTCCTTGAACTGGTCGTCGGCGAAGCGCGCGAAACGCAGGGCCTCCGCCGAGACGTCCGCATGGGCCCGCGGGGCGCGGGCCATGGTGCTCGCGTCGCCGTCGGGCCGGCCCTCGTGCAGGAGCGCGGCGATCTCGATCAGCAGGTTGGCGTTGCCGTTGATGGACTGCGCCCCGGCGACGAGGCTTCCGGCCGGGCTGCCCGGGGAGCCCGCCTCGGCGGGCACGTGGTTGAGGCGCATGGCGGGCGACTGCTGCGCGAGTACGGCGGCCTTGTGCTGAGCCCATTCCGTGTCGAACGACATGTGTCCCCTGGGTAGTTGATAACCGGACATGACCATAATTGATTGATCATGCTCATCTGGGACGCGGAATGAGTGCGTACGGTTCCGGGTGGTGGACATGGCCGTCCGCTGCCCCGGCCGTGACGGCCGGGGCAGCGGACGCCCGTGCTCAGGCGGTCTGCTCCGGCGCGGTGGCGGTGATCACCGCGAAGGTGCCGCCCTGGGGGTCGGCGAGTACGGCCATCCGCCCGGCCGCCATGTCGAACGCCGGGGCCATGACGCTGCCGCCGGCCCGGACCGCGGCCGCCTGGACGCTGTCGACGTCGTCGACGTGGAAGTACGGCAGCCAGTGCGGCGGTACCCCTTCCGGCAGGGCGGAGAGGTCCATCATCCCGCCGACCGCGCGCTCGCCGACCTTGAACTCCGTGTACCCCTCGGCGCCCGGCATCTGCGACGCGACCGTGGTGAGCGGCAGTACGGCCGAGTAGAACGAGGCGGCGGCATCGGTGTCGCCGGTGTTCAGCTCGTTCCAGATCAGCGCGCCGTGCTCGTTGACGATGCCCGCCCCCGGGAAGGTCCCGTACTGCCAGAGGCCGACGGCGGCACCGGTCGGGTCGACGATGACGGCCATCCGCCCGAGGTCCATCACGTCCACCGGGCCCATCATCACCGAGCCGCCCGCGTCGGCGACCGCCTTGAGGGTGGCGTCGACGCTGTCGGTGGCCAGGTACGTGGTCCACACGGTCGGCGGCATCGGGTCCGGCACCGTCCCGTCGGGGTTCATCGCCTTCATGATCCCGGCCACCGGCTTGCCCTTGAGGGTGCAGACGGAGTAGCCGCCGGTCTCCGCCGGACCGATCTCCCCCTGCCAGCCGAAGAGGTCGCGGTAGAAGTCGAGGGCTGCCTGCTGGTCGGGGACCATCAGGTCGATCCAGCAGGGGGTGCCGGCCTGGTAGGGGCCGTTCATTTCGGGCACGGATGCCTCCGGGGCTGCCGATGAGGGTTGGACGGGCCCTCCCTACCCCGCCCGTGCACTCCGAATCGGGCCATCCGGCTGAATGTGCGAGTGCTCACCTATAGTCGGTCGCTGTTGATCAACTGACGTTGTACGGGGGAATGGTGACGGTACGGGGGATACGCGCGGCAGCGCAGATGATCGGGCGGCGCAACGCACTGCGCTACCTGGCGATCGGAGTCGGCGCCTCGCTGGTCGCGGCGTGCGGCGGCAAGGAGAAGACCCCGGCCGCTGGTGGCGCGGCAGCATCGTCCGCGGCTCCGACCACGGGACCGGCCTCGGCCTCGGCTTCTGCCTCGGGACCGGCGGGCGGCGGGGCCGCCTCCTCCGCAGCCCCGGCACCGGCGTCGACCGCCTCCAGCGTGGTGACCAGGGCCTTCGACGCCTTCATCAAGGGCGACTGGCACCTCGAGTCGACCACGCCGAACGGCGACACCGTGAAGGGCACCGCCCACGTGAACGCGGACGGCGGCGGGAACTCCGGCTGGACCATCACCTGGACCAACGGCCCCGAGCCGGTCACCTGGCACGGAGGCTGGCTGCACCGCGGCGGCTACCTGATCCTCGACGTGTACGAGGCTCCCCCCAAGGGCGTGAGCCGGCTGACCGGAGGCCGGGCCCTCACCGTCCCCAAGGAGGTCGGGGACAACGTCTCCCTCACGTTCCCCTGGCAGCCCCCGGGCCACAAGGACACGAGCGACGGCCAGGTGCTGAAGGTGACGTACAAGAACAACGTGCTGCGGATCGTCCACAGCGAGGGCGGGCACAGCGAGTCGGTGCACGTCTGCACCCGCGCCTAGGGTCTCCGTCAGATACCGGACGCGTGGGCCACGAACCCGGCCCACGCGTGCGGCCCGAAGGCCAGGTGGTTCCGCTGGATGTCCTTGGAATCCCGGACGAGGACCGCGTCGGGGGTATTGGCCACCTCGACGCAGTCGTTGATGTCGCCGCTGTCGCTGTAGCTGCTCTTGAACCAGGCGACCTCGACGCAGTCGTCACCCTCGCTGCTGCTGCTGTAGCTGCTCTTGAACCAGTCCAACTCGGGGTGGTGGATCATGTTTCTCCCAGCAGTTCCTCGATGAAGGCCCTCGACTCTCGGGGCGTGAGCGCCTGAGCTCGGATGATGCCATAGCGCAGCTCCAGGATCCGGAGCTGCCGTGGGAGGGAGACCGGGCGGCTGTGGAAAGCGCCCTCCGAGCGCCCGACTCCCGAGCCGTCCTCGAATTTGAGGAGCTCGATCAGGCCTCCCATACCGGCGTGATCTTCACGGTCGGTCGGCATCACCTGGAACTCGACGTTCGGCAACTGAGACACCTCCAAAAGGTGTTCGAGCTGACGGCGCAACACCATTGTGCCTCCGATCCTCCGGCGGAGGGTTACCTCTTCCTGGACGAAGCTCAAGGTAGGAGCAGGCGACCGCTCGAAGATCGCTTTGCGGGCCATCCGGCCAGCCAGGTTTCGTTCCAGCTCGTCCGGCGAGTACGCGGGCCGCCGCATCCTGAACAGGGCGGCGGCGTACTCCTCGGTCTGCAACAGGCCGTAGATGTTGTGGTTGTTGTACGTGCCGATCTCGACGGCCTTGGCCTCCCTGTTCTTCAGGTCGCGCACCTTCTTGGGGTAGCGGACCTGCTCCAGGTCGGCCTTCATGGCGGCGATCTTGCCGCCGGCGTTCAGTACTTCATCCGCCCTGTCCAGGTACTCGGGGCGGGGGATCCGCCTGCCCGCCTCGACCTTGCGTACCAGGTCCTCCCCGTACTGGATGGCCGCCCCGAACTCGGCGGCCCGCATGCCGGCCGACTCGCGCCAGGCCTTGAGCTGGCGGCCCAGCGCGGCCACCACCGCCACGCCCTGTTCGTCCTCCGGGTCGACGTCCCAGCCGGGCTCTTCCGTACCGTCACTGTTGTCCACGCTCACTGCGCGCCCACTTCCGACGAGCCGATGTCCTCAGCGCCCCGTACCCGTGGGGCCGGTCCGGACAGCCGGGACAGCACTGGACAAGCGCCGGACAAACGCGGGACGTAGAGGCGGTGTTGGTTCCCACGGTACGCACGGACGGCCACGCTGAGTGACGTGATTCCTCAACTCGTCGACTTTCACGTCCAGCTGTCCGCGACCCCGCGCGGGGCTCGACTCGGGCGCGTGCTCGCCATCGAACAACTCCGGGCCTGGGGCCTGCCCTTGGAGGTGCCGGGGCAGATCATCGCCGAGCTCTCCTCCAATGCGATCACCCACGGACGCGTGCCCGGGCGGGACTTCAAACTCGCCCTCACCGTCACCCCAGGCAGGCTGCTCATCGAGGTGACGGACACCCGGGGCGACCGGATCCCGCAGATCCACGACACGGGACGCGGGCTCGTACTCGTCGAGGCGCTCGCAGACCGTTGGGGCGTACGGGAAGGGCCGACCCCGTGCAAGGTGGTGTGGGCGGAGGTCTCGCTCGAAGCCGCGTCGCGGGCCGCCGCGATCCGGCGGGCTTAGACGCATAAAGACCTAAAGAACCGGGGGAAAGAACCAACCGACCCAACCCCACCGGCCCGCGTCGCTCGGTCGGGTGAACTGTGCCAACTGGGCTGGATTTCGGGCCGGTTGGCGGGCATATGCTCGCCCCGACAACAGCAGACATGAGACGGCCCCCGGCGGGACTGGCATCCCGGTCGAGGGCCTGACCAACTAGGAAGTAAGCGGCTTCCCAATGGCTCTTGAGCACCCTAGCGCGCCCACGCGCACCTCGCCGGGACTTCACCCGGGGACCCCCCGATCCGGTGTCATCCACGTCAACACGTGGCATGCCAGTCACTACACCGTGGTCGGCAACCACCTCCTCCAGCACCGCGAGCTCTCGGCGACGGCGATCGGTGTCGCGGCGTACATCCAGTCGCTCCCCGAAGGCTCCCCGGTCGGCATCAGGGCGCTCACCGAGCGGTTCCCGGAGGGCGAGAAGCGCATGAGCGCCGCCCTCCGTGAGCTGGAGCGCCACGGCTACCTGGAGCGACGCCGCGAGCGGCTGGACACCGGGCGGGTGGTGACCCGTACGTATTCGTACAACAAGCCGCTGACCGGCGGCGACGAGCCCCCTCCGCCGCCGGACCGGGAGCCCGTACCGGAGCCGGAGCCGGAGGAGACCCCGGAGCCGGAGCCGGAGCCCGCGCCCCCGCCCCCGCGGCTGGAGCTGCACCCGGGTGCAGCCGACCTGCTCGCCGGGCTACGGCGGCACGACCCGCGCCTGCTCCTGGCGGAGCGCGACGTGCAGCGGCTCGCGCCCAAGGTCGCGGCCTGGCTGGAGCGAGGCGCGGACCCGGAGGCGGTCGGGCTGGCCCTGACCACGAACCTCCCCGAGCCGATGCGCAGCCCCGCCTCCGTACTCGCGTACCGCCTCCAGGCGCTGCTCCCGCCGCCCCTGCCCCAGGCACCGGCGCCGAGGCCGGTCAGACGGCCGGACCCGTTCCAGACCTGCGACGGCTGCGACCGCGCCTTCCGCGCCCCGCACCCCGGCCGCTGCCGCGACTGCCCACCCGAGGTGCGCGCGGCCGCCTGAGCCGCGCGCACTGCGGTCGGGTCAGCGGCAGTTGGCGGCGCTGTTGTAGTCGGCCTCCACGAAGCCGTTGGTGTACGCGGTGTCGAAGAAGTACTTGCCGGTCGTCACGTGGCGGCCGATGTACTTCCACCCGTACGTGATGCTCCAGCCGTTGTCGGTGCTGTGGATGCGCTGGCTGGCCGCGCCGAAGGTCTTCGGGCCGACGACGCCGTCGGCCTGGGACGCGCCGAGGAAGCGGGTCTGCCACGCCTTGGTGGCCGCCTGGGTCTTCGGGCCGAACTTGCAGTCGACATCGGCCTCGGACAGGTAGCCGTCCTTCCACAGCACGAGCTGCCACAGGCCGGTGGCACCGCTGTAGGAGTGCTGGGTGGTGGACAGGAGGCCCTCGTCGGCCCAGTCGTCCTTGTAGTCGTCGAAGCCGTTGACGTAGCCCTGGGCGGTGGCTGCGTTGGCGCTCGTCGTGGTGGTGGCGAACGCGCAGAACGCCAGGGCCGCCGCGGCGAGAGCGGTGGCGCGGTAGCGGGTCTTCTTGGTGATCGTGCTGCTCATCGGTGTCCTACCCCCGTATGAAGATGGATGAGTCCGGTGGTGCGTTCGGTGGCGCGGCGGCGGCTCAGCCGAGCTTGGTCGTGTAGTCCGAGTAGAACGTCTTGCCCGAGGTGTGGTCGATGACCTTGGCCCGGCAGGTGCCGCGGACGCCGACGGCGAAGACGTAGCTGCGGGTCTCGCTCGGGTTGATCCAGAAGGCGCCGTTGTCCCCGTAGGTGTAGCCGTTCTGGCACTCGAGGTTGAAGTCGATGTAGTGGGCGCGGCCGTCGTCCCAGTGCTTGATGTACTGGACGTCGTAGCCGTTGCCGACGGTGCGGACGCAGGCGTTGCCCTCGTTGTACAGGCGGCACTTCCACGAGCCCGCGGCCTCGGCCGACGAGGCGAAGGCGATCGTGCCGGTGACGACGGTGAGGGCGGCGGCAGCGAGCGTGCCGATGCGCTTGGCGATGTTCATGCATTCCCCCGAATTGGCATCCGATGTGGCACGCCGGAACCGGGCGAGGGCAGCGCGAACCGGCCTCGTCCTGATCTCGGCGATGATTCGAACTTATCAACGAGGACTGACAGTTCAGGGTGTGCGCCGCGCCGGTGCGAGCGGCCGGCGTGATCACCCGCGTCACCCGTTCGGCGTAATGGTGACCACGTGCTCGCCAAGGCTCCTGCCGGTGCCGGGGGCGGAACATGCCGTCGGATCCCTGTCGCGGACGTGCGCCGCGGTGGCGGGCGTCCGGGGGCCGTGCCTTCCATGGAGGCAGGCATGTCCGGCTGTGACGGTTCCGTGGGCCCCGTCCCTTACGGACTCGGGCGACCCACCCGCATCGGACTGCTTCCGCGTCGGCCCATGAGCGGCCACTTCTCACCAGGCGAGCGGTCCGCACGGGACCGACCGACCACTCGTCACAGTCATGCGTCCATCGAGGAAGGAGAAAGCCATGCTGTCGACGCCCCAGGCGTTCGGAGCACTCACGGTGTGTTTCTGGGACCCATCCGATGGCTCCGTGCCGGATGACTCCTGGTACAGCCTCGTCCTTGTGGGATACGAGGGCATCCAGATTGCCGGGATCCCCATCTTGGTGAAGGAGACCGACCCGGACCCGAACAACCCCCTGCTGGCCGCTCCCGTTCGCTTCGACCAGCTCACCGACACGCTCTGGCGGCCGGTGGCACCGGACGGATACGTGGCCTTCTCCGATGTGTTCGAACCTGATGGGGCTGACCCCAGCAGCAACGGTGACGTCCGCTGGTGCATGTGTTTGCGGGCAGGGCAGCAGAGTGACGGCCACACCTACGTCAGCACCAACGCGCCGGTGGAGAGCGAGGGCCCTTACGGCGGCTGGCGCATCACGGCCCCTCAGTACACGGGCGATCCGGACGGCATCCTGCTGACGACCGCTGGTGCCTTCGTCTACTCGCCCGATGTGGAACCAGTGGACACCCCCGTCCAAAACCTCCTGAACCTGCCGCCCGTGATCGTCACCGGCCCTCCCCCGACCCCGCCGACCATGGACAGCTTCGACGAGCCGGTCGGGCAAACCGTTCCGTCGGTCGACCGGACCGTCCTCGTCCCGTTCTTGGCCATTCAGGACGGGACGGGTATCAAATGGCAGCTGGCCCACTCGCCCTACTACACGATCATCCGCCAACGCAGTTACACCCTGGCCTTGTTCGGAAACAATCAAGGGGACACTCCGCAAAGCCAGTCCAAGGCGCTCACGTACGGCGTCAGCGACACCGAGTCCCAGACTTTCAGTGCCTCCGTCGGGATCACCGTCGGCTTCGAAGCCGGCGTGGACATCTTCGTGGCGGAGGCCAAGGTCTCCACATCGCTGACGGTAAATCTCGGCTACGCATCCTCGACATCGGTCACGGACATGGAGTCGGAAACGATCACGCAGACCCTCGTCGTCGAACCGAAGACCGCCGGGGCCATGTACAACGAGACCCACACCATCGACGTTCACCGGCAGGACGGTTCCGAGGCCAGCGTCACGGGACCCCTCACGTTCGAGGCGTACAGCTCCGTCTACTACGTGAGTTATGACGGTTCGAGCTCACAGGGGCGACGTGAGCCGGTACGAGCACACGAGCCCAGCCTGACACTGCCCGGGACCTGACCGTACCCGTACGCCACCGGCGCCCGGCGAGGGACGACACCCCCGCCGGGCGTCCATCATGAAGGTCATGCCGTTGCCCGCGGCCGCCCCGGTTCGTAGCCTCTCGCTGTGACCGACACTTCCGAGGCCGAAGACGCCTTCAAGAACCGCTGTGCGCACGGGGCCCGCACGCTCGCCCGGTGCGTCGGCTACTTCGTCCACCGCATCGCGTTCGACGCCTTTCCCGACGACGACGCACTGGAGATCACTCTCCGGGACGGCCCCCACGAGCCCGATGTCCTGATCTCGCTGTCCGGCGTGCGGTACGTCTCGGTGGCGAAGGGAGCCGATCTCCACGGCTTCGTCGACGACGCCTGCCTCATCCACCTCCCGAAGATGCCGCACGCCTGGCCCGACGAGGCCGTCGGCATGGTCGGTCGGTTCGGCGGCCTGCCCGAGCTCGCGTGGCTGAGGATCGTGGGTCCGGTCGAGGTGGACGTCGTCGCGTCGGTCGTGACCGTCTACTCGGCGACGAGCGACGACGAGGCCTCTGCGGGTGCGGGGCAGGCCGGCACCTGAGGCGAGGGACATGCCGGCGGCGGCCCGTGCGCCGGCCAGTGGCAGGCCGACGCACGGGGAGACGCTCCGGCGTTACGAGGTGTAGTAGCCGGCGATGTCGGCGATGAGGTCGACGGAGCCCGCGTTGTTGTAGAAGCTGACCTTTCCGTTCACGACGGGGACGATGACCAGGTTCGGGATCGTCTGACCGGCGGTGAAGTTGAGGTTGGAGGCGCTGGTGCGGGTCGTCCCGTTGGGGTAGACGGACACGTAACTGCCGGTGGTGGGGTCGGTTGCCGTGACGTTCAGGACGACGGCCGTCACCCCCGCCGCCGGGATCCCCGCGGTGCCCGTGACCTGCAGGGTTGCGGTGCCGCCCTGGCCCACCTTGGCCTTGGGGACGCCCAGTCCACTACGGGTGTCCATGAGTCGGGTGGGCGTGATCGGCTTGTAGGTGGAGCCGGTGCCGTCGGTCGTGTAGTAGCCGGCGATGTCGGCGATGAGGTCGACGGAGCCCGCGTTGTTGTAGAAGCTGACCTTCCCGTTCACGACGGGGACGATGACCAGGTTCGGGATCGTCTGGCCCGCGGTGACGTTCAGGTTGGAGGCGCTGGTGCGGGTCGTGCCGTCGGGGTGGACGGACACGTAGCTGGCGTCGGTGGGGTCGGTTGCCGTGACGTTCAGGACGACGGCCGTCACCCCTGAGGCGGGGAGTCCGGCGGCGCCTGTGACCTGCAGGGTTGCGGTGCCGCCCTGGCCCACCTTGGCCTTGGGGACGCCGAGTCCGCTGCGGGTGTCCATGAGCCGGGTGGGCGTGATCGGCTTGTAGGTGGAGCCGGTGCCGTCGGTCGTGTAGTAGCCGGCGATGTCGGCGATGAGGTCGACGGAGCCCGCGTTGTTGTAGAAGCTGACCTTTCCGTTCACGACGGGGACGATGACCAGGTTCGGGATCGTCTGGCCCGCGGTGACGTTCAGGTTGGAGGCGCTGGTGCGGGTCGTGCCGTCGGGGTAGACGGACACGTAGCTGGCATCAGTGGGATCGGTTGCCGTGACGTTCAGGACGACCGCGGTCACTCCCGCCGCCGGGATCCCCGCGGTGCCCGTGACCTGCAGGGTCGCGGTGCCTCCCTGGCCGACCTTCGCCTTGGGGACGCCGAGTCCGCTGCGGGTGTCCATGAGCCGGGTGGGCGTGATCGGCTTGTAGGTACCCAGGCCGGAGACCGGGGGCGCCGTCACCGTCAGCGTGCCGCGCGCGTACTCGCTGCCGAGCGCGACGACGCTGATGTTCCAGTTGCCTGCGGGAGCCGTACGCAGGTCCACGCTCGCCTTCAGCGTCCGGCCGTCGTCGGAGACCGAGACCGTCGTCGCCGTCAGCGGCGCCGGGCCGCCGGTCAGCCGGACGGTGGTGCCCATGCCCAGCGCAGTGCCCTGCACGGTGAGGGTGGCGACCGTACCGCTCTGCGCAGTGCCCGGCGTCACCGTCCCGACCGACACGTCCTCGGAACCGCAGGGCGCGTTGGTGCAGACGAGATTCGCGCGGTAGGCCGAATGGTCGGACCAGTTCTGCAACGAGAGGACGTACAGGCCCTGGTCGGCGCCCTGGCAGTCGTACATGGACGAGTTGGACGCGTTGACCGTGCAGAGGTTGCGCCCCGCGTTGTCGTAGAGCGCGGGCTCCGGGCCGGGTGACCCGTCCGTGGCGGTGGAGGTGATGTCCGCCCTGAACCGGTCGCCCTGGACGCTCGGCAGGACGGCGCACGCGCCGGTGCGCTGCTCGGAGAGCGTGCCGGTCAGCGGGCCGTACCCGTACGCGACCGATCCGATCCGGGGGCATTCGGGGGCGGGCCCGGCGGCCGTGGCGATCCGCCAGGCGTCGAGGCGGTAGTAAGCGGGCAGGTAGTAGCCCTCCGGGACCTGGGTGACCACCTGGTAGCCGGTGGAGCCCGTGGGGATGCACGCCGAGGTCCGCTGGTGGCAGGCGATGCCGCCGTTGTTGTCCATGACCAGCACGTTCGTGCCGTCGTGGGCGTCCCGGGGGTTGATGTACAGCCGGTCCGTGGCGGCGGCCGTGGTGATCCTGTGGCAGCGCAGCGTACCGACCTTGCCGGACGTTCCGTTCGTGGCCGGGGCGCCGATCGCCGTCGCGGCGGAGACGGTGCAGCCCCGGGCCGTGGCCGTGACGTCCCGGCGGTCCAGGATGTGGCTGCGCCGGGCGTCCTGGCCCCGCAGGAGCACGGTGTACGCCTTGCCGGCGGTGAAGGAACAGCTGGTGAGGCCGTCCGTCCGGAGCTGCTGGCCCTGGGCGGGGTGGTCGTAGCACGAGGGCGGCCCGTTGCCGTCGGTGTCGACCACGCTGAGCTCGTAACGCGGGAACAGGTCCGTGTCGTCCGGGACGCCGTAGCGGATGCGGAGGAGCTCGGAGGTGGAGTGCGCGTCGGCCGGGATGGTCAGGCAGTGCGAGAAGACGCCGTCGCCGGTCTCCAGCTGCACGGACGCCGCATCGTCGTCGAAGCTCCCGGCGGGCAGGACCCGACAGCCGTTCTGGGCCACGTCCGTACGGACGAAGTGGACGCCGTACGGCCCGGTCGCGGTGGTGTCCTCGGCGTGCACCAGTGCACGGAACGGCGCCGTTCCGGTGAGGGCGCAGCCACCCCGGGCGAGAACGCCGGCGGTGCACTGTGCGGTGCCGTTCTTGTCGACCACCTCGACCTGGACGGTCACACCCGCGCCGCCGAGCGAGGTGAGGGCGGCGATCCGGGCGCCCTGCGGGCTCGGCAGCTCCAGGCAGTGGGTCTTCCCCGCGGTGGTGAACTCACCTGCGTACCGCCCTTCGGCGACGCTGACGCAGTCCTGGGCGACCGGCGCGGCATGCGCGGAGCCCGTCGGCAGGAGGAGCGCGGCGAGGACGGCCAGCAGGCACGTCAGTGCGGTGGAAATCGGACGTCTTATGGACGCCGAAGGCGTTGGCATGAACCCCCCAGGGTGGTGTGCGACGAGTGATCGTCGCATGCCCCTTGTGGAGCCCAGGTGTTGGGGGACCGGTTGCCCCACGGAAGATCGCCGGTCGGGTACGCGTACATGAGCATGCTCGGCGTCGGAGAGGGCCGGGCGCCGATGGCCGGGGCGCGCAGGGGCACGGCCCTGATGCCCTCGATCTCCGACCAGGCCGGCCGTCGCGTCCGGATCGGCCCCCGCCCCTCTCGCAGTTCGTCCACTGTACGCAGGGGGTGTGGAGGAGTCGCGCGGATTCGTCCGACGCGTGCGCAGGGGCTGGTCAGAGGGGCTACCCGTGCATAGATTACCGGCGGTAACCCCTGAGTCGAGCCGAGGAGGGCGCCGTGGACGCCGTGGGAGCCGAGCCCGAGCCGGTACCGCCCGTGTTGACCGTCGTCGACGGGGTGGTGCGGCAGGTGGAGGTGCCCGCACTGGCGGGGGTGCCGGCGAGCGGGTCGCTCGGGGACATCCCGTTCCAGAACGCCCGCGAGGCCCCGGGCGAGGTGGTGCTCGCCCGCAAGGAGCGGGACGGGAGCTGGCGGGACGTCACCGCCGCCGAGTTCGCGGCCGAGGTGATGGCCGTCGCCAAGGGCCTGATCGCCGAAGGGCTGCGCGAGGGCGACCGGCTCGCGATCATGGCCCGGACCACCTACGAGTGGACCCTGCTGGACTTCGCCGGGTGGGCCGCGGGGCTGGTCACCGTGCCCATCTACCCGACCTCCTCCGCGCTCCAGGCCCGCTGGATCATCCAGGACTCCGGCGCCGTGGCCTGCGCCGTCGAGGACACCGCGCAGGCGCGCATCATCAGCGCCGAGCGGGCGCACCTGCCCTGGCTGGCGCACCTGTGGGAGTTCGACACCGGCGCGGTGGCACGGCTGGTCAAGGCCGGCGAGGACCTGCCCGACGCGGTGGTGCACGCGCGCCGGTCCGTCCGTACGCCGGACTCCGTGGCCACCCTCATCTACACGTCCGGCACGACCGGACAGCCCAAGGGCTGCGTGATCACGCACGCCAACTTCTTCGCGGAGGCGGACAACGCGGTCGAGCTGCTGCATCCCGTCTTCAAGTCCGTCAGCACGGATCCGGCCTCGACGCTGCTCTTCCTGCCCCTCTCGCACGTGTTCGGGCGGATGGTGGCCGTGGGGTGCCTGCGGGCGCGGGTGAAGCTCGGGCATGCGCCGAGCATCCAGACCGAGGACCTGCTCGCCGACCTCGCCGGGTTCCGGCCGACGTTCCTGCTGGCCATCCCGTACGTACTGGAGAAGGTCTACAACACCGCGCGGGCCACGGCCGAACGGATGGGCCGGGCCTCCTCGTTCGACCGGGCGGCGCGGATCGCGCAGCGGTACGGGGAGATCGTCGAGGGCCGGACCCCGGGGGTGAGCCTGCGGGCGGCGCGGGCGCTGTACGACCCGCTCGTCTACCGGCGGATCCGGGCGGCGCTGGGCGGGCGCGTGCGGTACGTCCTGAGCGGCGGCTCGCCGCTCGGGCGGCGGCTCGCGGCGTTCTACACCGGAGCCGGGATCGAGGTCTTCGAGGGGTACGGGCTCACGGAGACGACCGGGGCCAGCACGGTGACGCCGCCGCTGAAGCCGAGGCTCGGGACGGTGGGGTGGCCGCTGCCGGGCACGGCCGTGCGGATCGCCGACGACGGGGAGGTGCTGCTGTGGGGGCGGCACGTGTTCGCGGGGTACTGGAACACCACCGCGTACGGGGGTGTGGACGGCGGGGGATGGCTCGCCACCGGGGACATCGGGGAGCTGGACGGCGAGGGGTACCTGACGATCACCAGGCGGAAGAAGGACGTGATCATCACCTCCGGCGGCAAGAACGTGGCCCCGGCCCCGCTCGAGGACTGGCTCCGGGCGCACCCGCTGGTCGGCCAGTGCATGGTGATCGGCGACAACCGGCCGTACGTCGTGGCGGTGATCACGCTGGAGCCGGAGGGGCTGGCGCACTGGCGGCAGATGCGGAAGAAGACGACGATGCCGATGCGGGAGCTGGTGCAGGACGAGGAACTGCGGGCGGAGCTCCAGCGGGCGGTGGACGAGGCCAACCGCCTGGTCTCACGGGCGGAGTCGATCCGCCGCTTCGCCGTCCTGCCGGGGGAGTTCACGGAGGCGCGGGGGCAGCTGACGCCGTCCCTGAAGCTGAAGCGGGGGGTCATCGCCAGGGACTTCGAGCGGGAGATCGAAGCCCTCTACCGCCGCCCATGACCGCCCCTGCCCCTCCAGGCTGAAAACAGTGGGGGTCCTGCCCGTCTCGAACGCAGCGGCCGGGGCGAGCGGGCCCGGCACTTCGCAGGGCGGCTGCGGGCCTGCCCTGCGGTGCATGCCGCCGAACCGGCCGACACCGGGCAGGGCGCCTCCGCCCGGTGCCTCTCCCCACTCCGCCCGGCCCTTCTCCCTTTCCCGAGGGCCGGGTTCCGTTACGCGGGGATCGCGGCGAGCCCCGCCTCGGCGATCTTCACGTCGTCCGACCAGTGGCCGCCCGAGACGCCGATCCCGCCGACGAGCTGGCCGTCCACGACGATCGGGAGGCCGCCGCCGAAGGTGACCAGGCGGTCGATACCGGTCCGGGCGCCCACCGACAGCTGCGCGTCGTTCTCGACGAACTCGTGCCAGTCGGTGGTGCTCAGGCCGAAGGCGGCCGCGGTGTAGGCCTTGTCCTGGGCGATCTGGATGGTCATCAGGCCCGACCCGTCCATCCGGGCGAACGCGCTGAGGTGGCCGGACTCGTCGACCACCGCGATGGCGTACCGCAGCTCCGACTCGCGGGCCGCGGCGAGCGCGGCGTCGACGATGGCGCGCGCGAGGTCGTTGCCGAGGGCGGGGCGCATGCGGACAGCAGTCATGTCGAGCTCCTTGCAGAAGTAGCTGCCGGTGATTCGTATGCATGCAGCTAACAGCATGCGAATAGCTGTACGCAAGCTGCCTGCCGTCTCGGCGGGAACTGGTGACCGTCTCCTACACTCGGCGCATGCATTACTCCGAGCGACTGTTGGTCTTCATCAAGCAGGCCGAGCGCGTGACCCAGGCCGCGAAGGAGGCCGCCGTGCGCGAGGCGGGCATCACCGCTGCGCAGCAGGGCGCGCTCGCCGTACTCAGCGACAACCCCGGGATCAACGCCGCCGAGCTCGCGCGCAAGCTCTCGGTGACTCCGCAGACGATGAACAGCCTGCTCGGCCGGCTGGAGGCGCGCGGCCTGGTCGCCCGTACCCCGCACCCGATCCACGGCACGCTGATCGAGATCCGGATGACCGAGCGCGGCGCGGAGGTGTTCGCCCAGGCCGACGCGCTGGTGGCGAAGCTCGACGCCCGGCTCCACGAGGGGCTGTCCGAGGACGAGTCGGCCGCCGTACGGGACCTGCTCACCCGGATCATCCGGAACGCCGAGACCCCAGGCCCCTGAGTCCGGGGCCTGAGGTCTGAGGCCTGGGGGGCCTGGGGCCGGGGGCCCGAGTCGGTCGTTCAGCAGTTCGGATGCGTCGGGCGGTCCGCGAAGCGGTCCGCCAGCCAGTCGCCCGCCGCCGGGGAGTGGGTGATCACGCCGCTGACGTGCTCGCCGACCCAGATCGTGTCCCACTCCACGTTCGCGCCCTTCGCGCACCACTCGGAGCGCAGCTGCCGTCCGACGGCGTACGGGATCAGCTCGTCGCCGAGCGCGTGGTACTGGTGCACCGGCGCGGCCGGGGCCGTCCGCCCGAGCCTGCTCTGGTTCAGCCGGGCCTGCCAGTCCGGCTGTTCGAGGGGGTTGCGGGTGGTCAGGTCGGAGATCCGCTTGAAGGAGCCGGCGATGGCGTCGATGGCCACGCAGTTCTCCTTCATGCCGGCGACCAGGGCCCTGCCCGCCGGGTTGAGGTACGAGTCGAGCCGGAGCTCGGGGAAGGCGGCGTCCTGACCGGCCGCCGCCATGAAGATGAGGCCCGAGCCGTACGAGCCGTTGTTGAAGTCGGCCACCTTCAGCAGGTCGGCCGGGACCCCGCCGGTCGCCGTGCCCTTCACCTTCAGCTCGGGGGCGTACGAACCCTGCAGCTCGGCGGCCCAGCTGCTGGCCTGGCCGCCCTGGGAGTAGCCCATGATGCCGACCGGGGTGTCGGCGGAGAGGCCCGCCCCCGGCAGGCGCTCGGCGGCCCGCGCCGCATCGAGCACGGCACGGCCCGCCGAGGGGCCGACCGTGTAGGTGTGGACCCCCGGGGTGCCGAGGCCCTCGTAGTCGGTGACCACCACGGCCCAGCCGCGCAGGGTGAGCTGCTGGATCAGGTTGGCCTCCATCGCGGTGCCGTACGGGAGGTTGCTGCTCGGCGCGCAGGAGTCGCCCATGCCGACGGTGCCGACGGCGTACGTGACGAGCGGGCGCGGGCCCGTCCGGCCGTCCTGCGGGACGATCACGGTGCCGGAGACGGTGTTCGGGGCGCCGTCGGCGGTCGTGGAGCGGTAGTGGATCTTCCAGGCCTTGGTGCCGGTCGGCTGGCCGGGCAGCGGGTGGAAGGCCGAAGGGGCCACATCGACGAGGTCACCGGGCCGGCCGGCTCCCGCCTCGGACGCGGTGGCCGTCGCGGGGATCCCGGCCGAGGCGGCGGCCAGGGCTGCTACGGCGGTCACGGCGGCGACGGCGGTCCTGCGGGTGGGGGTTCGCAAACGCATGGGCGGCTCTCCCAACGGAACGTCTTCGTGCGGGGGGTGGGTGAGGAGAACGTAGTGACCGACCGGTCGGCACGTCGCTGACCGCGCAGCTCACCTTTCCTGGCCCCGGATCGCACCCGCCCGTCCGGCCCCGTCCGGCCCCCGTACGACGGACAACATGAGCCAGCCGGCGCAGTCGGCGCTTGCGGACCGGGCGCCGTGTGGCATGCCTCCCGCATGGCACGCATCATCACGGCCGGTGTCGTCACCGCGACGACCGCCGCGCTCTTCACCCTCGGACTGCCCGCAGCCGGCGCCGCCGCCCCGCCGACCTGCTTCGGCGTCACGGCCACCCTCACCGGCACGGGCACCATCACCGGCACACCCGGCAACGACGTCATCGTGGGCTCGGCGGCGGCCGACACCATCGACGGCCTCGGCGGCAACGACCTCATCTGCGGGCTCGGCGGCAACGACCGGCTGGTCGGCGGCCTGGGCGGCGACCGGCTCGACGGCGCCGCCGGCAACGACGTCCTGCGCGGCGACACGGCCCTCGACACGGGCAACGCGACCGGCGGCGGCAACGACGAACTGCGCGGCGGCGACGGCGACGACGACATGGTCGGCGACTCGTACACAGCGAGCGGCAACGCCATGGGCGGCGGCAACGACCTGATGGACGGCGGCCCCGGAGCCGACTTCATGACCGGCGACTCCGAGAGCGACGACGCCGGGACCGCGACCGGCGGCGGCAACGATCGAATGTTCGGCGGCGACGGCGACGACGAGCACATCACCGGCGACAGCGTCGCCTTGGGCGGAGACGCCACCGGCGGCGGCAACGACCTGCTGGAAGGCGGCAACGGCGACGACGGCCTGCTCGGCGACTCGGCCGCGCCCTTCCAGGGGACGGGCACCGGTGCGGGCAACGACATCCTGCGCGCCGGCCAGGGCGCCGGCGACAACGTCGTCGGCGACAGCGAGGGCATCGCGGGGGCCGTCGGCGCCGGCGGCAACGACGTGATCGACATGGGAGCCGACGGCGGCGTCTTCGCCCTGGGCGACCACAACATCGGCGACCCCGACGGCGGGCGGGCCATCGGCGCGGGCAACGACCGGATCACCGGCGGTTCCGCTGCCGACATCCTCATCGGCGACAGTTCCGTCGGGGACGCGTCCGTCACCACGGCCGGAAACGACCAGATCGACGGCGGGGGCGGCGACGACACCCTCTTCGGCGACAACTCCAACTTCGACGGGGACGCGACAGCCGGCACGGCAGGCGGCCGGGACCAGCTCCGCGGCCAGGCCGGCGACGACTCGATCTTCGCCGGCCCCGCCAACGACTTCCTCGACGGCGGAGCGAACACCGACTTCTGCGACGGGCAGGCGGGCACCGCCGACGTGGCCGTCAACTGCGAGACGACCGCCGACATCCCGTAGGCCGCCGCAGGCCCCTCACTGCCAACCACCGGATGCGATCCGGTACGCACCCGGCGTCGTCCCCGTCCAGCGGCGGAACGCGCGGTGGAAGGCGGTGTCCTCCGAGAAGCCCAGCCGGGCCGCCAGTTCGGCGATCGGCTCCCCGCTCTCCGCCAGCCCCGCGATCGCCGCGTCCCGCCGCACATGGTCCTTCAGCTGCTGGAACGAGGTCCCCTCCTGCCGGAGCCGGCGCCGCAGCGTCGCCGGGGACACCGCCAGCCGCGCCGCCACCTCCCCCAGCGCCGGCAGCCGCGGAGAGCTGCGCAACTGCCGTGCGAGGGCCCGGCGGACCTGCTCCGCGACCGTCGTCCCGTACTCCGGCCGCGACAGCAGGTCGAAGGGGGCCCGGCGCAGCATCGCGTCCAGCGCGGCCTCGTCCCGTACGAGCGGTGCGGCCAGCCAGTGCGCATCGAAGGCGGCGCCCGTACGCTCCGCCCCGAAGCGGACCGGACAGCCGAAGAGGATCTCGTACTCGGCCTCGTGCGGCGGCGCAGGGTACGCGAACGCGGCGTACGCGAGCGGGATGCGCCGCCCGATCAGCCAGCTGCTCAGCCGGTGCCAGATCGCGAGCACGCACTCGGTCAGGAAGCGCTCCTCGTCCCGCGCGAAATCGTTGTGCACGGTGAACCGCGCCTCGTGCTCCGACACTTCGAGCGCCAGCTCCGGGCCGCCCGGGAAGAGGCCGTAGAAGGTCGCGGCGCGCTCCACGGCCGCGCCGAGGTCCCGGCAGCCGAGCGAGGCGTAGCACATCATCGCGAACGTACCCGGGCGGCTCGGCACCGCGGACAGCCCCAGGAACTCGTCCTGCGTGGTCCGGTACAGCGCCCGGAACAGCCGGGCGAACTGCGCCGGCGTGATCCGCGCCCGGTCGTCGCCGAGCAGCAGCGGCGGGATCTGCGCCTCCTGCAGCAGCGGCACGGTGTCGATGCCGCTGCGCGCCGCCCCTGCGAGCACGGCGCGCACATGGTGCACGGTGATCGTCCGCCTCCCCATGGGTCCGACGGTAGCCCCAATGAGCGCAGGGGTCAGCGGGGGTGACGCTTCCGGTCATGTCGCCCGGGGGTCCGGCCTGCCTAGCGTCTTTCGTACGTACCCCAGGACCCCAGGGAGGCGAAGGCGATGGACGCTGTGCGACCGCAGACGCTGGCGGTGTTCACGGAGTGGACGGGGGAGCGGTACGGCGGCGAGACCGCCCTGCGGTTCAGAGGGGACGGGGTGGACGGGGGCTGGACCACCGTCACGTACGCCGAACTGCGCGCCCGCGTACGGCAGACCGGGCGGGCGCTGCTCGGGCTGGGGGTCGCGCCGGGGGAGCGGGTGGCGGTCCTGGCCGAGACCCGGCCGGCGTGGACGTACACCCACTTCGGGATCCTGGCGGCGGGCGCCGTCCTCGTACCGGTGTACCCGACGGCGGGGGAAGAGGAGCTGGCCTGGGTCCTGGCGGACTCGGAGGCGGTGGCCGTGGTCTGCGACGACGCGGCGCAGGCGGACCGGGTGGAGGCGCTGCGGGCGAAGCTGCCGGCGCTGCGCGCGGTCGTGCGGATGGACGCGCTGCCGGGGCTGTCGGAGCTGCCGGGGCTGCCGGGGATCGAGCCCGCGCCGGAGGCGGAACTGCTGGAGCGGGCCCGGCGGGTGGCCCCCGGCGCCGACGCGTCGATCGTCTACACCTCGGGGACGACGGGCCTGCCGAAGGGCTGCCGGCTCACGCACGGCAACCTGGGCGCCATCCAGGACGCGACGCTCCCGCTGACCCGGGGCGGACCGGGCGACTCCACGTACCTGTACCTGCCGCTGGCGCACCTGCTGGCACAGCTGATCCAGTTCACCACCCTGCTCCAGGGCGGGGAGCTGTGCTACTTCGGCGGCCGCATCGAGGACGTACTGTCCGAGCTCGCCGAGGCCCGGCCCACCCACCTCCCCTCCGTGCCGCGCCTGTTCGAGAAGGTGCACTCGGTGGTGCTCTCCCTGGCGGAGTCCCAGGAGGGCGGCGCCGAACGCTTCCGCGAGGCGGTGCGGCTCGGGGTGCTGGCGGCCGAAGGCCGGCTGCCCGCCTCCTCGCGGGCCGCGTACGAGGAGGCGGAGAAGAACCTGTACTCCCTGGTCAGGGGGGCCTTCGGGGGCCGGCTGAACTGGGCGCTGACCGGGGGAGCGCCCATCGCCCCGGCGACCCTGGACTTCCTGCGGGCCTGCGGGATCGCGGTCTACGAGGGCTACGGAATGACCGAGTCCGGCGGGGTGATCAGCCTGAACCACCCGGCGGCCGTCCGCCACGGCACGGTGGGCCGGCCGATCGCGGGCTGCGAGGTCCGCATCGCGCCGGACGGCGAGGTCCTGGCCCGGGGGCCGATGGTCTTCCCGGGCTACCACGCGAACCCGGCCGCGACGGCGCAGGCGCTGGACGCGCAGGGCTGGCTGCACACGGGGGACCTGGGGGAGCTGGACGCCGACGGGTTCCTGTCGATAACGGGCCGCAAGAAGGAGCTGATCATCACCTCGGCGGGCAAGAACATCACCCCGACGGAGGTGGAGTTCGCCGTCCAGCGCTCCCGGTACGTGTCGCGGGCGGTCCTGATCGGCGACCACCGGCCCCACCCGGTCGCCCTGATCACCCTGGACGCGGAGGAGATCACGGCGTGGGCGCGGAGGCAGGGCATCGAAGCCGTCGAGGGCCAGGGCGGCCTCGGGCCGGACCTGCCCGCCGCAGCCGCCCACCCGGCGGTTCGCGCCCTGGTCGAGGAGGCGGTGACGGCGGCCAACGCCACGGTCTCCCGCCCGGCCCGCATCCGCGCCTTCCACGTCCTGCCCGAGGACTTCACCATCGAGGCGGGCACCCTGACCCCGACCCTGAAGCTCCGCCGCGCGGCGGTGGCGGAGCGGTACGCGAAGGAGATCGACGCGCTGTACGGGGACGGGCCGGACCGCCGCGGCTGAGGGAGGACCGAGGCTGTCAGAGGTGCCCGCTACGGTGCCGCCATGGCGAACTTCGTACTGGTGGCAGGCGCATGGCTCGGCTCGTGGGCGTGGGAGGAGGTGGCCGCGCAGCTGCGCGCGGCGGGGCACGACGTGCACCCGCTGACCCTGTCCGGCCTGGCCGAGCGGCGGGGCGCAGCGGCCGGCCAGCAGACGCACGTCCGGGACATCGTGGCGGAGGTCGAGCGCCTCGACCTCCGCGAGGTGGTCCTGGTCGGCCACAGCTACTCGGGCATCCCGGTCGGCCAGGCGGCCGAGCGGATCGGCGACCGGCTGGCCCGGGCGGTGTTCGTGGACGCCAACGTCCCGGTGGACGGCGGGTCGTTCGTATCGGGCTGGCCGGACGGCCGGGCGATGGTCGAGGCGGCTATCGCCGCCCACGACGGCTTCTGGCCGCCGCTGACCGCGGCCGACTACGCGGGCCAGGGCCTGGACGCGGAGCAGATCGGCCGCATCGTGGCGGGCTCGACCCCGCACCCCGGCGCCACCCTGACGGAACCGGCGGAGCTCGAGGGCCCGCTGTCCGAGCTCCCGGCGGTGTACGTGAAGTGCCTGCTGGACGGCGAGGACCCGGGCCCGGAGGCGGCCGAGCTCCTGAAGGGCGAGCGGTGGAGCCTGGTGCGGATGCAGACGGGCCACTGGCCGATGTTCTCGCAGCCGGCGGAACTGGCGCAGGTCCTGCTGGCGGCCGCGGCCCGGGAGGGCTGACGCCCCGTTCGGGGCCTCAACCGCGGGCGTAGGACCCCAGGCCGACCAGGCAGTACACGTACTCGTTGATCGTGACCCCGCCCCGGCTGTAGCGGTACGAGAACGCGTACTGGGTCTTCGGATTGCTGTTGCAGCGGTCCAGCTCGGACGTCAGCGGAATGCTCTCGATCACCTTGTAGTGCGCGTCGGACGCCGAGCAGGAGACCTCCTGCACGCCGGTGACCTTCTGCGGGGTCGTGGAGTCGGGGAGGGTCCCGTTGAGGCAGGTTCCCCGGTCGAACGGGCTGGGGGCCGGCTCCTCGGAGGGCGAGGCGGGCGGATCGGCCGGGCTGCTCACCGGGGGCGGGGCAGGGGCCGGCGACCAGGAGCTGTACGAGGGCGTCGGCCGCGGGGCGGCGGTACCGCCCTCGTCGTCGTCCCCGCTGTTCAGCAGGATCGCGCCGATGACGATCGCGACGACGATTCCGAGTGCTGCGAGGCACCCCCGCGAGCTCGACGCGGGCGCCGGCGACGCCGGTCCCGGGGCGACGCGGATGCGCAACAGCACCTCGTTCCCGCCGAGCCGGGCCCGCACGAGATCGCCGTCCCGGGAGGGCGGAATCCTGAGCCGGGCCGCGCCGGTCGCGAGCGTCACGGTCAGAATCACACCGTGGGCGGCCTGCTGCGGGGTGAGGGTGATCGGGATCTCCTGAGACTCCACCGGCTGCTCCGCGGGGTAGGGGCGAACGCCTGACGAATCCTCATGAAGTGTGGGGCACGCACGGGTTGGGACGCAGTGGTTCCGCGAGAGCAGTCCGCCCCCGTCCCTGATGCGATGGTCAGGGACGGGGGCGGGTACGACTCGCCCGTGATCAGCCGAACTGGCCCGGCTGGTAGTCGCCGGCCGGCTGCTGGACGATCACGTTCATCCGGTTGTAGGCGTTGATCAGGGCGATGAGGGAGACCAGGGCGGCCAGCTGGTCCTCGTCGTAGTACTTGGCGGCGTCCGCCCAGGCCTCGTCCGTGACACCGCCGGCCGCATCGGCGATGCGCGTGCCCTGCTCCGTCAGCTCCAAGGCCGCCCGCTCGGCGTCGGTGAACACCGTCGCCTCACGCCAGGCTGCGACCAGGTTCAGCCGCACGGCGGTCTCCCCGGCGTGAACGGCGTCCTTGAAGTGCATGTCGGTGCAGAAGCCGCAGCCGTTGATCTGGCTGGCCCGCAGCTTCACCAGCTCCTGCGTCGCGGCCGGCAGGGTCGAGTCCGAGACGACCTTGCCCGCCGAGTTGATGTACCGCGCGAACTTGGCGGCGACGGCGTTGCCGAAGAAGTTGAGTCGAGCTTCCATCGTGATCTCCTTGCCGTATCGACCGTTACACAGCCCTGACGGAACAGCCCGGGCGGATGTGACAGCTCCCCGACGCGGCCGCATGTGACCCGCGTCTCACCCGGCCGGGGGAGGGGGCGCCTACTCGGGGCGACGGCAAGGCGGACGGGGACGCCGGGGTCGGGGTCCACGCGCTCGGGGCCGGAGGGTCGGGCGGGATGCCGGGGTCGGGGTCTGTTCACGGGGCGTCGGGAGGGTCGGGCGGGATGCTGGGGTTGGGGTCCGTGTACTCGGGGTCGGGAGGGCCGGGCGGGATGCCGGGGGCGGGGTCTGTCGACTCGGGGTCGGTGGAGTGTCCGGGGGCGTCCCGTCAGTCCACTGTCCTTCCGGTGCGGTCCGGGCCGTCAAGGGCGCTCCCTGCGGTCGCGTCGCTTCGCGATGGCCTTCGGCCACCCTTGACTGCCCGGCCCGCCCCGGAAAGACAACAGACTGTCGGGAAGCCCCCGAAGGATGGCCAGGGGGTTCGGATTCGGACCAGGCCCGATCAGAGATCCCGGGCGGGGCCCCCGGTCATCCGGAGTCCGCTCACCAGAACCACAGAGCCAGGCCGGTGACGGGGCCGCGGGGAGGGGAAGGGCCCCCGAAGGGCCCATAGGCACCCTTTCCGGACCCAGGCTGGGTCAACCTGCACCAGACAGCGAAGAGATGACGATGCGGTGAGGGGTGGACCCGTATCGCGTCAGATCGCTACGCGCTCCTCATCTCTCAGCGTCTGGCGGCCGTCCGGGGCTGGTCATAGGCCGCCCAGACGCCATCAGATGGGTCTGTTCGGGCGTCTGCGAGTCGTCGGGGAGCGAAAAGCGGGCGAGGTGGAGCCTGATGCCGGTTTTCCCAACCTCTCACTCCGGCAGGTGCCCATTCGCCCCCCACCCGGCCGCTAAAACGGGACAAATGGCCCGCAGTCGCATGCTCAGAGTGTCTGTTCTGGTCGTGGGCGGCTTATGTCCAGCCACAGGCGGGGCGAGGACGCCAAGCCGGGAGGAGCACGTAGCGATTCGATGCGTCCACGGGGCAGTCGGCACTGGATCGTCATCTCATCGCTGTCTGGTGCAGGTTGACCCTGCCTGGACCCGGAAAGGGCTTCCTCTGGGCCCTTCAGGGAGCCGTTCCCCTCCCCGCGCACCCTTACCGGCTGGGATCGCTGGTCCTGGTGAGCTGGGGGCGGATGGGCGGGGGCTGCCGGTCGGGATCTCTGATGGGCCCTCATCGGAACATGAACCCCCTGACCGT
>NZ_JBIARX010000032.1:0-45998 GCF_042890265.1 Streptomyces sp. NPDC002209
CCCGCGGAGCGGGTACCTGAGCGCTGCGCGCTCAGGAGAGAACCGCCTCGCTGCGCTCGGCGCACGGGCCGAAGGCCCGTGCGCCTCCGCTGCGCTCCGGCGAGAGGCCCCGCTGCGCGGGGCCTGGCCGTTCGCTGCGCTCACGGCCCCGGGGGTGGTCCGCTGCGCGCCCCCCCCCGGGGGCCGGGCACGCTTCGCGTGCCCGGAAAACGGCCGCTGCGCGGCCGTTAGGGCCCGGTCGCTGCGCTCCCCGGCCTGATGCCCGCTTCGCGGGCGGCTGGCTACGGAGAGGGTCGGGGCCTGGGTCGGTTTTCTGGCTGCGGGTCAGCTGAAACGTGGTCACATGTGCCGGGGTCTGGCCTCCTGAATGAGGGAGGGATGATTCATTAGCAGGGAGCGGATAGATTCTGGGATCCGTCTCATGTAGGAATAGCGGGTCCGCAGGACGCGCGTGGAGCGCTGCCCCCTCGCGGTACGTTCCAGGGGGAGAGGGGCTTCTACGTCTTAGGGTTCGTGTGAGTGGCTGCCAGGGTGTAGGAGTAAAGGCGGTCCACCTCGATGAAACCGGCGGTTTCGTAAAGGGTGTTGGCTGCGGTGCGGTCTCGGGGGTCTCCTTGGGGTGCGTCATCGTCCACGTAGAGGATCGCTTCTCGGGCGCCGAGCTCGGCCAGTCGAGCGAGGGACGATCCGAGCATGCGCCGCCCGAACCCCCTTCCTCTCTGGTTCGGCAGCACTTCGATCCACCACAGGACACCGATCCCGTGTACGGAGACTTGTACTTCGGCTTCCGCAATGGTGTGCCAAAGGCGCCGGGCTTCCAGCCTGCGGGCGCCTGTGTGTTCACTGGAGGCTGTTTCACGCATGTGGCGCAGCGTGGGGAGGTCAGGTGCCGGAAGATCGGTGCGCATGTACCGCCACAGCCGTTCTGCTGTGAAGCCTGCCTTGCGCAGTGCTGCATCCGTGGCCGGCCGGTGGGCAATGGGAAGGGCTTCCAGCCCGAGGGAGAGGGCTGATGCGAACTGGAACGCCTCGATGGGGCGAGGTGCAAAGGCGTTGATCGCGTGGCTGATCAGGGTCTCGGTCACGGCGGCGTCTTCACCGCTGTGGAGCCACAGGAGTTGGCCCGTGTCGTCTTTCGGTCGGCGGGCGTAGGAAATGACGCCGACAAGCCGGTCGGTGCCGCTGACGGCTACCCATGTCGCAGGGAGCTCCAGTGCTGCCCACCATTGAGCGTCCACCACCGATCGGCCTTCGATGGCCTCAGTGAGCATCTCGGCAGTAGCAGCGGGCTGGCCGGGGAGGTGGTCAGCGTTGACCAGGGCCAGCACGGCCGCGGCGTCGGCTGGGGTGTAGGGGCGCAGGGTGATCACGCCGGGTGCTGTCACAGTGAAGACCATGGCGGACACCTTTCGTCGTGTCCAGCGGTCGGGGGCGGCGTGGTGGGCCGCGCCGCCCCCGACCTGGGTTCAGCCGATCCGGGCTCCGATGCGTTCGGCTCCAATGAGCCACTGCTCTACGGCGGAGAGTGCCATGAGAAACGCAGTGTCTTTCTCGCGGGCCAGTTCGGCTCTGCTGATCAGCCCGCATTCGACCGCGAGCAGCGGAGCGCTGGCGTCCAGCGTGCTCGCCTCACTCTTCAGAGCTGCGGTGAAGTAGGCCTTGTGGCGGGGCAGTGCAGGTACTGCATGCCGGGGCATGAGTGAGAGCACCAGGGACTTGCACCTCCAATAGGCGGTCGGGGCGGCCGGTTGGTAGCGGGCTGCGATGGGCACCGCGAATGCGGCGGAGAGGAACCCTTCCGTCAGGAACGGGGAGGCTTCCTTCACCGGGCCCGCCGGGCCGATCACTTCGTGCGGCCAGAACGCATCCAGCGCATCGGCATGGGCCCAGGTCCGGCGCTTTGCTGTGTGGGCGCTGATCCTCCTCTCTACCCACGTCCTTCCCCAGTCCGTGGCGTGCTGCCGGTACGGCTCGGCGAGTGCGGGGCTTGCTGTGGGGGTCGTCCATTCCGGCCAGTTTGTCGCCCAGTAGGCGCGTGCGCTGGCATGGGCGGGCATGAGCCGGGCCAGGATGGCGGCGGCTTCTCCGGTGGCTCCGGCGCCTGAGCGGCCTACGTCACTCAGGTAGCGCCAGGCGGCCCGGGGGCCGTGGTGCTGGGCGATCTGTGCTGTGGCGTAGCGGGGGATTCCCAGTAACTCATCCGAGCCCACACCGGACAGGAGCACGCTCACGCCGAGGTAGTCGGCCATGTCGGAAAGCGCGGCGTTGACCTCGGGCAGAGCGTCCAGTCTGGGCCCTGTGGGGGACCATGTCGGTTCCATCCGGTGGCGCTGGGGGTCGATGACCACCAGCTGAACCCGGTCGGCGAGGCCGAGGTCTCTGAGAAGCCGCTCAACCACCGGAACGCAGGACTGGCCCTGGTCGTCCCTGTGGTCGCCGGTAAAGGCGATGACACGGCGGGGGCCTGCCGTCTCGCAGACGTGCAGGAGCGTGGCCAGGGAGTCGAGTCCTCCTGAGAACGCGACACCGATGGTCTCGGCCTCTGCTGTCAGTGACCGCACCGATTCCGCGAACGCGGCGCGCAGGCCTGCGGGGTGGGGAGCGGGGGTCAGGGGGCGCATGGGGAGCCGTTCGACTCCGCGCCACAGGCTGCGGGGGTAGAACTCCCCCGTCAGCGCGGGTGGGGCCAGTAACAGCCCCACCGCGTGCAGGTCGACCCCCGGGACGGGGCCGGACAGGTCCAGCGGGTTCGCCGCTGTCCGTCCGTCCCCGCCCCGGAAGCCCCTTACCAGGGGTGAGATCACTGCTGGCGGAGCGCCAGCAGGCTGCGGAACGTCAGGTTGCGGTAGATGCCGCGGGCGACGTCCGTCAGGCCGCGCCGGGGCTCCGCGAACAGTGCGCCCTTCGCGCCCTTGGCGTACTGGCCGTCACCCGGGTGGGACTTGGTAGACATGTAGACCACTCCTTCGCTTCTTTGATGTCGTGTGACTTGGCTTTGTCGACCGGCTGGCACTGCCGACCAACAAGACAAAGATATCGCAGTTTCAGCACGACGTCCAGAGAAAACGGCCGGGCAGAAAAGGAATCTCCGCAGGTCAGAACGGGTTTAGGGCCCCGGAGGCTGGGCACCGTGGGCCGGGTGCTGCGCCCGCAGGCGCGGAGCGCCGGAGGGCAGGAGGCCGCGGGGGACGGCAAGCGCAGCGCGCCGGCCCCCGCGGCCTCCCCTGCGGGCAGGCCGGGCAAGCGAAGCGCCGCCCGGGTTCGCCTGCCCGCAGGGCGCGTGAGAGCGCGCAGCGCTCGTCCGGGCCGCAGCGAAGCGGAGGCCCGGCACGCGCGGTGGGGTGGGCAGCGCGAAGCGAGGCCCCGGCAAGCGAAGCGCGCCGGGGCCGCCTGCCCACCCCACCGCAGCACCCGGACCACGGC
Source organism: Streptomyces sp. NPDC002209 (assembly GCF_042890265.1). Taxonomy (NCBI): domain Bacteria; kingdom Bacillati; phylum Actinomycetota; class Actinomycetes; order Kitasatosporales; family Streptomycetaceae; genus Streptomyces; species Streptomyces sp. NPDC002209. Next base: position 3,424 of record NZ_JBIARX010000032.1, read on the forward strand.
GCCCAGCCCCCGGGGCAAGGGGCTCTGACCCTCCGCCAAGTCGGCCTACTGCCCGCCCTGCTCAGCCTCCGCGCCTCCCGCCCTCCGCGCCGCCTCCGCGACAGCTCCCCGCCGCACCGCCGGCGGGTAGCCGAGCGCGGCCGCGGCCTCTTCGGCCCGCAGGCCGGGATCGGCCTGGAGCAGGGCCGCGATCCGCTCACCCCGCAGCCGCGCCAGCGCCTTCTGCGCCGTCGAGTAGGCCACCCCCAGCATTTCCATCACCCGGGCAGTCGAGACCGCCGGATCGCCGTCGAGGAGGCCCCCCACCCGCACCATCAAGTCAGCACGCGGCACCGCATCCGCGCTTCCCACCGGCCTGCCGGTCGCGGCCTGCCGGCCAGGCCTGGACTCCTTAAAGGCCAGCACCACCCTGCGCGGCCAGTGCTCCACACCCGCGATCAGCACCCCCTCCGCAGCAACCCCAGGATCCGCCCGCCGGTAGGTGTCCCAGCTCTTGGGCGACACCCCGAGCTCGGCCGCCGCCTCGTTGCGGTCCAGCAGGTCCTCCCCGTCGCCTTCGTCCGGAAGCGCAGGAACGGGCCGGCCTTCGCGGAAGGCAGCCACCTGCTCCCCGTCCCACAACAGCACGCGCGCGCCCGGCGAGCTGACCGGCGCCGGATGCCCCTCGACCGCATACAGCTTGCGGTTGCGGAACGTCCCGAGACTCATCCCCAGCTCATGGGCAAGGTCCTCCCGCGTACGCACCAGACCCCGCCGGCCAGCCCGGATCATCACAGCCCCAATTCCCCGACAAAAAAGTCACAGCAATAGCAGCAACGACAGTACACTCAGCATGTAAGCCACCCTCGGGCTTCCCGAGTGTGACTACGGCAGGCCGGCGCCCTTGGCACCCGCTCTCAGCGGAAGTGGGCGTCGGCCACATTCATTTCCACCACCAGCACCCTCCCCCTCCGCTCCCTCATCCCTTCCCTCCGCCCACCCCCTCCCCCGTTTCCACTCCCCTCCTTTCGATCTCCCCTCTCCTCCGTTCCCTTCCCCACCCTTCCTCCGCCCTTGCCCCAGCCCTCACATCTCCTGCAACCCGCTCCCTCCCTCTCCCCCCTATAACTAAGTCTGACCAGGCACCAGCACTGAGGCCCGCACTGACCAGCAAAAATGCAAGACCACCGGGGCACCGGTTTCCCCCTCAGACTCCCCCTCAGATTCCCCGTCATACACCCCCCTCAGATTCCCCCTCACTGTCCCCCTCAGTCGCCCGGCTCTTCTCTCCGCGCACGTCGCCATCAAGCGGGAGGATCAGACGCCGAAAGCCACGTACGTGCCGAGGGTGAGGCCGGAAAAGGTGATGAGCTGGCGGGGTTTGAGGCAGGTGAAGGCGGCGTGCATAGCGATGCCGACGACTACCGCGTACGGCATCGTCTGCTCGATGAGCAGCGCGGGCGGCAGTGCGATCTCCGCCGTGATGACGGTGACGGCGGCCACGTGCCAGAGGTGGACGTCTCTGGCGGTGAGGTTGCCTGCGTAGCGGCGGACGAGGCCCGGGACGGCGTACTGGCGCCGGTAGGGGAGCTGACTGCGGACCTGGGTGTAGGTGTGGACCCATTGTGCGAGGTAGAGGCCGCTGCGGAACTGGGGGGAGCGGATTTTGTGCCAGGCGGAGTTCCAGTAGATGTCCGTGGTGATCAGCACCAGTAGGCACTGTGCCCAGGTGTTGGCTGTGCTCAGGCCGTGCTCGATGTGCAGGCCGTGGCCTGGGTTTCCCGCGAGCAGGAGGCAGGTGCCGGTCAGGAGGGTGTAGCGGACGGCGTTGGGGCTCTTGAGGTACAGGAGTTCCATGGCGGCGCCGGCCAGGGCCACCAGCAGTGACAGGCGGGGTACGGGCCCGACTGCGAGGGCGAGGGCGGCAATCGTGCGGAGGACCAGCGCGGGCCGGTAAATGCTGGCGAGGAGCCGGGCCCGGCGGGGTCCGAAGCGCTGTTCGGCGAGGTGGAGGCTGAGCGAGGCGGGGGCGAAGCGGTCCCAGCCGCCCTGGCCGAGGGAAAGGGCGAACCGCGCGGTGAGGACGGTGGCGAACAGGATGCGGAACCACTGAAGCCGGCCGGGGTCGGTGGGGTGCTGGAAGCCGGAGGCGAGGGCGTCAAAGAACCACACGGCTGCTCCTCACCTCCACCGGCTGCTCACCGCGCGCGGACAGGATGCGGCCGTGTCCGTCGATCCGGTCGTATCGTCCGCTGCCGGTGAGGTAATCGAGGATCGCCTGGAGCTGGGGCGGGCCGAGGATGAAGGAGCCGGGCGAGAGGTGGTCGTAGACGTTCACCGGTTCGCTGTGGCCGTCCTTGGTGCCGGTGAGCGAGACGATCGTGAACGTGGCTCGGCAGAACATCTTCCAGCGCAGCCAGCGGCCGGGCAGGCGGGTGAAGCCGGTGATCATCCACGCTACGAGGGCAAGGGCGACGGCGATCTGGACAGCAGGCAGCACGCTTCCGTGCATGGGTGAGACCTCCGTGTCGGGAGGGTGAAGGTGGTGGCGGTGGGCCCACGCGGCGGGGCTCCCGCAGGGGTCAGCGCTCGGGCTTGGGGGGCCGCTGCATCAGCGCAGCCGCGGCCTGGTCGAGGGTGACCTTCTCGTGCAGCAGGGAGGAGATGACTTCCGTGATCGGCATCTCGACGTCGTGAGCGCGGGCCAGGGCGAGGACCGCCTCTGCGCTTTTGACGCCCTCGGTGGTCTGGCGGGTGGCAGCGGTGGCCTCTTCGATGCTCAGGCCCCGGCCGAGGTGGGTGCCAAAGGTGCGGTTGCGGGACAGCGGCGAGGAGCAGGTCGCCGCCAGGTCACCCAGGCCGGCGAGCCCGGCGAGGGTGGCCGGGTGGGCTCCCATGGCGGTCGCGAGCCGGGTGGTCTCCGCCAGGCCGCGGGTGATGAGCATGGCCTGCGCGTTGTGGCCCAGGCCCATGCCGGAGGCGATGCCGACGGCGAGGGCGATGACGTTCTTCACCGCGCCGCCCAGCTCGCAGCCGGTCACGTCGGTGCTGGTATAAGGCCGGAAGTACGGGGTGTGGCAGGCCTGCTGGACGCGGTGTGCGGCGGCTTCGTCGGGGCAGGCGATGGTGGCGGCGGCGGGCTGGCCGTTCATGATCTCGCGGGCCAGGTTCGGGCCGGACAGCACGGCGACCCGGTCGGCATTGATACCGGTCACCTCGGTGATGACTTGGCTCGCCCGCAGCCCGCTGCCGATCTCGATGCCTTTCATCAGCGACACGATCACGGTGTCCGCACCGATGTGCGGGGCCCAGGCGGCAAGGCTTGCCCGCAGGGACTGCGCGGGGATGGACAGCACGAGGAAGTCCGCGCCGTCCAGCGCGGCGGCCGGATCCGTGGTGGCCACGAGCGAGCCGGGCAGCTCGATGTCGGGGAAGTACCCGGGGTTCACATGCTTGGTGTTGATCGCGTCGGCGATCTCACGGCGCCGGGCGTGCATGATCACGCTGGTGCCGGCGTCCGCCATGATCTTGCCTACGGCGGTGCCCCAGGAACCGGCCGAGAACACCGCTGCACGGACTTGCTGGTTCACTGCGGGGTCCTCTCGGCGGGCATGGGCTCGTCGCCGCTGGGGCGGCCAGGCCCGGAGATCCTATCGGCCACTGCTGGTGCGGCAGGGGCGTCCGGGAGGCTCCGCAGCGTCAGAAGGACGGCCCGCCGGCCAGAGAGGGTGGGGAGCATCTGATGTGCCTCGCGGAGCATGTTCGCTGCTGGGTCCTCGCCCAGCTCGCGCCGCAGCTGATCGGCATGGGCGATCCACAGCCGGTAGAGCCGCTCCCACATCGCTGGCTCACGGGGCCGCTCGTCCACGTGCTCCTGCGTCAGTGCGGCGGCGGCGATCTCCTTGTGCCACGCCGGGTCCGCACCGCGCCGGAGCGCGCGGGTCATCACCAGGCAGCCGCCGGGGGCCAGGATGCGGCTGAGCTCGCGCAGCGCGTTCCCGCGGTCGGCGGCACGCCCGAGGGCGTCCACGCACACGATGCCGTGGGCGTACCCGGACGGCAGGCCGGTGTTCTCCAGCTCGGCGGTGCGGAAGACGGCGCGGTCGGCGGCGTGCTCGAGGAAGTGGGCGCGGCGGGCGGTTGCCTGGGCGGTGGCGACGGGCGAGAGGTCGAAGGCGTTCAGGCGGACGGCGAGGGCGCGGGCCAGCCACAGGCCGATGCCGCCGGCGCCGCATCCGGCATCCACGAGGAGCTCGCCGGGACGCATCCGCAGCCGCGCGACCAGGAGCCCTAGTAAGGACCAGTCGCAGGAGCTGGAGGCGGCGACCTCGGCCGGGTAGTCCTCGCCCATTGCCTCGGCATACAGGCGGGTGATCAGATCCGTGCGGGCGCGGGCGGCGTGGAAGGCGTCGTACTGGGCGGAGCGCTGTCCGCCGGGCGCGGGCGGCACCATGGACGGGGTGTTCGTGGGGTTCATCGGGGCATCGACCTTCTGATCCGTGATCGGGTGCCAGGGCAGACGACCTGCACGGCGTGGACGGGACCGGCCGGGTCGGACAGGTCCAGGGCCGCCGGCTCGTGCCCGGTGACGCATTGGATGCGTCGTGCCACGGCCTGGGCCTGGTCGGCGAAGCCGCCGCCGGCCGGGGTGAAGCCGGCCGTGGCGTCCGGCCACGGCGCGAGCCCGGCGGTCTGTGGCGGGCGGAAGAGGGCGATATCGAAGCTGCCTGGGTCGCTCGGCAGGTCGTCCCGGGTTCCGGCGATGGCGGCGAGCCGGGACTGCGCGGCCTCGGTCAGCGCCCGGGTCAGTGCGATCCCCGGGACGCTGTGGCAGCCGGCGCCGGCGAAGACGACCGGATAGTCCTCCGACCACAGATAGGCCACACACACCGGCAACCCGTATGGGCCGTCCACCAGCGCGACCTCCAACGCCATGCCCGCGGCCGTCAGGCGGGCGATCACCTCTTGGCCGTGCGCGTCGTTGACCGTCGCGGGGTCGATCAGCGTGCGAAGCTGCCCGGCTGCCTGCCCGTCGCGGTAGAGCACGTCGCGCTCCACCACCTCGAACAGGCCGTGCAGCAGCGCCTCCTCCCGGCTGTTCCCGCACGCGAGACCGGTGCTGGTCGCGCGCAGCACATCCGGGGTCCACGCTGGCCGCTGCGCGCGGCGGCGGACCAGGTCGACCGGCAACAGCGTTTTCGCCCCGCTCACCAGGCTGGTGCCCGGCGCCCACTCCCACACCACCCGGGCCAGGGCGCTTGCGGGGTACCGGGCGATCAGCGGCAGCGCAGCCACAGGGCAGTGCGGGGCGACTTCGGCGGCCGGGCCGTGCGCGACGACGGGCAACGGCTGCTCGACATGCCACAGCTCGATCGCCTCCATCACGGCCGACAGCTTCGCCAGGAGAGATGTGGCGCCCTTGCCCTGCGATGTGCTCAGCGTCAGCGAGGCGGGCCGGATCGCCGTGAAGACCGGAAGCCCGATGCAGTCCAGGCCGGTCAGGTCCGCGACCCGGGTGATGCCGAACTCCTCGAGGCGCCCGGCAAGCGCCTCCCACGTCTGCTCCGGCGTACGGGCGCGCACCGTGCCCGGCAGCGCCACCAGTTCACCCGACACGGGTCGTCTCCGTCCTCTCGGTCTGTTCCAGGAACCCGGGCACGAGCCGCTTGGCTGCTTGGGCCGCGCGCTCCTGGCAGACCAGCCCCCGCGCGGACGCCTCCGTGTCGAACTCCCGCTCATGGCATTGCCACACGCGCAGTAGGAGCTCGCGGGCCACCTCGTCGCGCACTGCCGCGGTCGAGAAGCCGGGCCGGCTGCGGCGAGCCCAGGCGAGAGCATCGGCGTACTGGGCGACCGCCCGCCGGTCGGCTGCGGTCTCGCTGGCCAGCAGCAGTGCCACGGCTTGCTCGTCGCGCAGGTCTATGAGCGGGTGGAACATGCGGTCGGCGGGCAGGTCCCCGGCGCTCACCTGGGTCATTCGCTGCGCCAGTGGCATCCCCGGCCCACCGTCGGCCTGCTGCCGGGAGAGGTGTTCGAGGTAGGCCGCCCACCTGTCGCGGAACGCGGGGTCGAATACCTGCTGGTAGACAAGGCGGTCCTCGGTGGACAGCACCAGCCCGTCCACGCGCGCGCGGGCGGCGGCGTTGGACCAGCGACGGAAGTAGGGCGACTCCCGTACCAGTGGTGCCTCGGCCACCTGCTCCGCGTGTGCGGCGCCGCCGAGCGCGGCACGTACGGCGGCGAGCGCGTCGGTGCGCTTGAGGTCACCGAAGTACCGGTCCTGCTCACGCTGCCCGGACAGCCACTCGGCGAACCACCCCTCGCCCTGGCGGCGGCACACGGCCCGAACCGCGGCCCAGGTGCGCTGCGGGTAGTAGACCGCCCGCAGGGCCTTCAGGAGTCCGGCGGCCCGATCGGCGTTGAGGATCCCGGCCGTCCGGGCGAGGTCAAGGGCGTGCCGAAGGTTGACCAGTGGCCAGGTCAGCGCGTCCCAGGCGCCGTCCGGGGCCTGCCCGACTGCGACCTCGTCGTCGCCGTCGATGTCCCCGCGCATGTAGGCGGTGTAGATGCTGCCGACACCGACCATCCCGTGCGGTGCGAGCTCGGCCGCCCGCAGCGCGCCGATGCTCGCCGCTCCCATCACCGTGACGCCCCGGCCCATCGCGGCCAGGATCTCCTTGTGTCGCAGCGCAGGCGCCTGGTGATAGACCCCGTCGATGATCACTGCGGTATCGGCGTCGCGGATCTCGTCGGTGAACAGGTCACCGTGCCGTACCGGTGGCCACACCCGTACAGCGGGGTTGGCGAGCAGCGGCTCGCAAGGGGCCAGCGTCGGCCCGACGAACACGTGAATCACTGCAACCTCCAGACAGTAGAGAGGTGTGTCCCTCCCCGGGCCGCGCGGGCTCGGGGAGGGACAGTTGGGTCGGATTGCTGAGTTACTCCTCGTCCTCCACGTCGACGGCGATTACTACGTCCTGGCCGAGTGCGGCGGTCGGCTTCTCCGTGTTCGGGGCAACGGCGGCAATGGCGATGTCGGACTTGGACAGTTCCATCTCTTGTTCTCCTTCTCTCGTAGCCGCCGGGCCTGGCGGCCTGGCGGTTCCTGCTGCCGATCGCCTCATCCCGGGCCCAGTCGGCTCGAAGTAAGGCGTCGGGGTCTGTGCGCCGTGGCCCGGGACCGCTGGAATCCCGCTCCGTGCCGGGTGGGTTACGGGGCCTTCTGGCAGTCCCTTATGAGGGCTTGGACCTCTCGCCCGTTATCGAGGCGGGCCCACAGGAAGGCGCGGTCGGCGTCGATGCCCGCCCAGCCGGATCCGATCTGGACCACCGTGCCGGTGAACTCCTGCGGAGCCTCGCGAGTGCGGTCGGCGGTGGGGTCCACATACGTGATTCCTGTGACCGCGTCGCCGACCGTGTACGGGCAGCGGCGGGCACGGGCCACCGCTATCACCGCTCCCCCGCCGCGGGGGCGTCAGCAGCGCGGTCATGCTCCGGGTCCGGGTCTGGGTCCTCCAACCGGGCCATGAACCGGGCGAAGCCGTCCCTGGCCCGGTCGGCGAGGTCAGCACTCGGGAGACCGGGCGTGGTGGGAAGCGGGGGCTTGGGGGTTTCATCGGCGCGGCTCACCGGCTGCTTCCTTCCGGGTCGGCTTGGTTGGGAGTGCCGTCCGGGAGGCGGAGAGGCCGGTACGCTCCGGCTGCCCTGCGTCGCTGGCGGCTGACAGACAGTCAACGCTTGCGCTCCGGGTGGGACCATGCTTCATGCGCAGCCTGCATACAGATATGCGGGAAGCGGGTAAGGGCACCCGCAGACGCGCATCCAAACCCGTAGCGTGGGGGGAGTAAGCCGGTGGACTGGAAGGCTCCGGAGGTGCGGGCAGCATCCCGCGGCGGGGACTTTGGCCGGGTAATCGAGCTGGTCAGGAAGGCCGGGCAGCTCACTCAAAGGCAACTCGGCGAGGCCTGCGGCCTGTCACAGTCGGCGGTGTCCCGCCTTGAGAAGCACGGGGCGGGGGCATACCGAACCGACGTTCTCGCACGGGTGGCGGCGCATCTTCAGATCCCGCCCGCCCTCGTCGGTCTCGCCGACCAGCACCAGCAGTACGCGTTACAGGACGGGTCACACGTGGAACGCCGCGAATTCTTCGGTTTCAGTGCCGGCGTCGCCGCCGCGGTGGCGACACCGCTCCTTGCCCCTGTGGCTGCCGCCGACACCGACGGCGGGCAGACGGCCGCCCTTCGCCTGACCACGACCGCGCTGCGCCGGCTGGACGGCTCCACCCCGTCCCGCGAGCTCTCCAACAGCGTCCACGCTCACATCCAGCTCATCCAGTCCGTGACCCGTGACGCCCGGTCGGACGCCAGGCGGGCGCGGCTGGCTGCGGTGGGAAGCGAGACGGCGAGCCTGGCCGGGTGGCTGGCGTGGGACATGGGAGACCACGGCTCCGCGCGCACCTGGTACGGATCAGCGGTCCGCGCGGCCCGGTCGGCGGGCGATCCGCTGCTCACGGCGTACCAGGCGGGCAGCCTCGCTCAGTTCGAGGCGCACGCCGGGAACGGGGCGCAGGCGCTGAGCCTCGCGGGCCGGGCCCGGAAGGTGCTCGGTCCGGAGCGCCCGGCCGTCGCGGACGCGTGGCTGTCGTCGGTCGAAGCCCTCGCGTACGCCGCGGGCGGCGACCAGCGAGGCGCGGATCGGGCGCTGACCCGCAGCAGGGCGGCCGCCGAAGCGCTGCCGGACACCCCGCCCCCGTGGCCGTGGGTGTTCGCGTTCGGGCCGGCGAAAGTGGCGGCCGTACGGGTCGCCTGTGGCGCCAAACTGGGGTTGGCAGACTGGGCTCTGTCCGCCGACACCGAAGCACTCGGCGGCGGGCACGACAAGCAACGCGCCCTGACCGTGCTCGACCTCGCCGCCGGCCATCTCGCCGCCGGACGGGTCGAAGCCGCGTTCGCGCTCGCCGGGCGCGCGGTGGAGACGGGACTCAAGTACCGGTCGGGACGGATCGTGGACCGGGCGCGGGCGATCCGCCGTACCCTCGCGCTCACCTCTCCGCCCAAGGTGGTGCGGGAGTTCGATGCCCGATTGCACGACGTGTACCTGTGAAGCAGAGAAAGTGGAGGGGTTGAGCATGCGGGTTGGGATCACCGGCCACCGGGGACTGAGCACCGAAGTGGAGCAGCGGGTACGGGCGATACTCACCGAGGCCGTCCTTGAGTACGAAGCGGGTGAGCTGGTCGCGGTGTCGTGCATCGCGGACGGCCCCGATGCGTGGTGGGCGGAAACCGTCCTCGCCCACGGTGGCCGCGTCGAAGTCGTCGTGCCCGCCGAGGAGTACCGGGAGAGCCTGCCCGAATCCCACTGGCCGGTCTACGACCGGCTCTACGGGTCGGCAGCCGAAGTCCACCACACCGGCATGATCGCGTCGGACTCGGCGGCGCACATGGCCGGAAGCGAGATCCTGATCGGGCTGTCGGACGTCCTGCTCGCCGTGTGGGACGGAAAACCAGCCTGGGGGTACGGCGGCACCGCCGACGTCGTCGCCTACGCCCAGCGCACCGGTGTCCCGGTGCACGTGGTGTGGCCGGACGGCGCATCACGCTAACGGCGCGCGGGCTGTCACGGAGCCAAGCCCATCTGTCTCAGTGGCACGCACCGACCGCAGGTAGGACGGTCACATACCTCCAGCGGGCGGCCCTGTCGGCCCCACGCCGTCCGCCCGCGCCAGCGTGTCTCGTAGCAGTACTGGTCGGGGGTCGACTGAGGAACGACGCGTAGGGCTCGGCGAAGGGCCGCCCGCGCCTTCGTCAGCGCGCCGGGAGTCGCAGGATCCTCCATCAGTCGCAGCGCCAGCAGCGCTTCCAGTCGACCTTGCGCCAGCCCGGGCAGATCTTCCACCGAGATGACGCCCACCCGCTGGCCGTCTGCCTCGTCCGCAGCGTCCCGCCACTCCGTCGCGCCGGGTTCCTCATGCCAGAGCCGCATTACTCGCTCCATTGATTCGATCGAGTTCTACTCCCTCCTTATAGCCCTCCGGCCCTGCGCCACCACGAAACGCGCCGACTGGACGAGATCACCTCGGAGCGGGCCACGCTTGCCATCCGCCCCGAGAATCGGCTGGCGGGGCGGGAGCCGGGGGTGCCTGGTGTCATGCGCGCCGCGAGTGCGGCGGTGAACTCCCGTCGGTCCAGCCGCAGGACCGGTGACTTTCCCGCGATCAGGGCTGTGACCTGCGGTGGGGAGGTTCCACTACGGCGTCGGTGAGTCACCGGTGAGTTCACCAGTCGAAGCGTTGCCGTCCCGTGACCGCGCAGGGCTGGTAACGGTGAGCCGGGCGGTGAGGCAGCGGCCGTTCCGTGGAGTGCATGCACAACCAGCACCCCACGGAAGGCACGCCAATGGCCCCTGCCCCCCGCCGCCGCGTACGGCCGACTCCCCATTCGGCGGCCGCGCAGCCGCTGCGCCGCTCGCGTCCCGAGACCATTCCGGTCCGCGGCTCCCTCTCGCGCGGCCCGCGTCTGGCCCGGATCGGAGCGTGGGCCGCGCTTGCTGCCGGTCCTCTCGCCCTGGCCGCCGCCCTCGTTGTTCCCCGCGGCACCACCGCCCAGGCCGCACCCGTCACCCAGGCCACCAGCGCGCCGCGTCCGGTGGCCGATGCGGCCGGTACGGCAGCGGTGTTCGTGGACCTGTGGCTGCGCGCTGACGCCGCCGCACCCGACAGCCCCGTGACCGCGGCGGTGCGCGCCATGGCCCCGGCTGCGGACCTGCCCAAGCGCTCCCGCACCGAGGCGGCAGCACCCAGTTCGATACAAGATTCGGGCCCCGGCCCTGGGGCCGCCATCGTGGGCGCAGGCACCTGCTTGCAGAGTGCTCTGGCACACGGTGGCGGCAAGCGCCTCGTCGGGAGCGCCGGGAGCTGACAGGAAACTCAGCCGGTATAGACAATCTGGCGTCCGTAGACACGTCCGTCGACGACGTACGCCGGTGCCATGACAAACTGGACAGGATGCACGGGATCGCAGGTGGGCCAAGTCTCCTGCCGGGCCGGGTCGAGAGGCCCGCCTGGGGTGAAGTCGAAGTCCCAGGTGTGCTGCAGGCCGGCACGGCGGATGTCGTCGCCCAGCTCGGAGCACTGGCTACGCAAGCCGGTTAGGCGTGCCTCGATGTGACCTCCGTCGTCCGCGAGCTGCAGGCTGCGCTGCATCTCGGTGGCGGTGGAGGGAGATTCTGCGAGCAGCAGCCTGGTCAGCCGACCCACGAGGTGGGGAGCGCGTTCACGGTGAGGGTGGCGAAGGAAGATGCCACACCGTGCGGCGTAGCGGCGCGCGAAGGAGTGGATGCTCTGCTCAACGAGTCTCCTTGTGCGCAGCGCCAGGTTTTGGTGCTCGCAGTGCTGCGTGCCCGCGAGGTCGGTACGGCTCTCTGTGTGGGCCGCGAGTAGCACGCCCAGTTGCCGTTCAAGGCGGTCGATCCGTTGTCGCATCTCTGTGTGCTCGCGTTGGCCCATTGCCATTGCCTTCTCTAGCTGGTCGATCCGTTCATAGACATGGATGAGCGGGATGGTGCGACGCGGCTCTGGGTCCGGCTGCGAGGGTCGCGGGTGTGGTTGGCGGAAGAGCTCCACCGTGTGCTCCCGGTCAGTAGTTGGAGTGGAAGCGGACCTGTGCGGCCACGGGCTGCCCGCCTTGGATGAGTTCGGCGCGTACCTTGATCTCCGTCTCGCCGAACTTCATGTAGACCCGCACGCCTCGCTCTTGGCGTGCGAAGCGCATCACGGGGGTCAGGTCCACCCTGATATGGGCCAGCCTGTCGCAGCCAGCGTCCGAGACGTACCGGGGGTCAGGGTCGCGGGTAGCGTAGATGGGGACACTGAGATACGTAACGTCATTGGTGAGCGGGATGTACTCGTGGACGACCTCAGCGTTTGTGGAAACGGATTCACCCGCGCGGACGAAGATGGAGAAGCGGTCCATGCAGAGAACGTCACCCTCGGGTGTCACCCAGCGCTTGGCCTGGGGATCGACGTCTTCCTTGAACGCCGTGTGAAAGTCGACGCCGTAAGTAAACCGGCTGCGGCGCGCCCGCGTCTGGGGGTCGTAGCAGAAGTGCACCGCGCCGTGGAGGACGGCGATGTCCGGGTTGGGGGGCACCAGGACCGTTGCCCGGTCTCCGAAGCGTTCCTTGACCGCCTGCTGCAGGTACGGAGAGCTGCCGAAGCCTCCGACCAGCAGGATGGTGTCGGGGCCTTGGCCGTCAGCGCGGGCGGCGTCCATCTCCTTCAGCTGGGCTTCGATTAGGTCGAGGGTGCCAGGGACGACAGTGTCGAAGAGGGCGTGGAGCTGTACGGGGGTCAGAATGATGGAGTCGTCGACCTTGTTCTGTCGTCGGGCCAGACGCTTGCGCACTGCCGGACCCATGATGCGGTCGATGGCGGCGGGAATCTGGAGTTCGACGCTGTCTTCCTGGTCCAGCGTTACTCCTACCTTGGCTCGCTCCCACTGGTCGATGATGTTCAGCAGTGCGTCCGGGCACTGTTCGCGGATGACCGCCAGAGCGTCTGCGTCCCCAAGACACTCCTGGAGGTAGTCGTTCTCCAGCTTTCGGTTGAGGAAGTCCGAGCCGAGCCGATCGCCGAGCGAGCGGCCGATCTCGGTCATTTTGCCGTCGTCGTCGTTCTGGTAGGCGGTGATGTCGACCGTGCCGCCACCGCAGTCCACCACCATGAAGCGAGCGCCCGGCTGCATGAGCGCACCTCCGCTGTTCCGCTTCGCTCCCTTGGGGGCCGCTGTGGTCAGACGGGCGTAGTGCGCGGCGGCTTCAGGTTCGAGGCTGAGCAGCACGCGCCCGTCTTCCGCGGGTAGTCCCGCGTTTTTGAGGATGTCCCTGACGATCGCCTTCTGGTAGTCCGTCCAGCACGCGGGCACGGTGATCGTCCAGCGGATGTCGTCCTCGTCGTACCCGCTGGCCTTGATCTGCTGGAGAGCCTTGTCGACGACCTGCCGCAGGAGGATGGTGAGAAGGTCTGCGGCGCGCCGGTCGGTGTGTGACCTTCCTGCCTGGGGCGGGCGGTGGGGGCCGTCGAGGAGTTCGCCGTCGCCCGTTGCGGGGTCGTCGAGGGCGGCCGACGCGACGACCGACATCGACGTGGTGTGCGCGCTGGCGCCGAGGTCCATTTTAAAGCCGTGGTGATACCGCGCTCCGGCCTGGCGCAGGGTGCGGCCCTGGGTGAGCCAGAGTCGGCGGGCCTCGTATCCCCAGGCGATCAGCTGATCGTCGGAGTCCAGGAGGAGGGCCGACAGGTTTTTGGCCGCGGGATCGGGCTGTGAGTCCCACTGGTTGAAATGGTGGATCTTCCGGGCGAGGGGGTCATCGTTGGCCGGGGAGACGGGGGCGATAGCGAAGCCGATGCCGTGAGTACCGACATCGATCGCTACACACATACGAGGGTCGGACATGACTGCCCTTCGGACCAGGAGGGAGGAGCCGGCACGCCGAAGCCGTTAGGGCCACGGCGCGCGGCTGGTCAGGCTGACCAGTGCAGGTGTCCCAGACCGGCCCGGTCAACTTCAAGCCGGAGAGCTCCACAAGGGGCTGGTTCACCCGACAGCAGCAACACCGATGTGCAAGATTGCACACCGCCCCGTTGCCCCTGTGCAGAGCTGCACACCGCCAGGCTCCATGGCTGCGTGATGATCCTGGCCTACCGCCAGGAGAAGTCACACGGCCCTCTAGCCTTCGCACATGGACATTGCCGGCTCTCGCCTACCACGGTGGGACGTACCCCTGGGGGTCATCCCGACAGCCCCAGCCGAACCCCTGAATCCGGATGCTGGGCTGGTCAGGGAGAGACTCAAGGAATATCGGAGAGTCTGCGCCACCAGAGACCACTTGATCATCAAGGCCAGGGAAGCAGGGCTGACGGAAGTCGAGATCGCCGAACTCTCCGGGCACTCCCGCAACACGGTCCGCAGCGTCTTGAAGCAGCGTCACGACGTCTGAACCGATATCAACACCTTGCGCACCCGGCCTACGCCGAGCCGTCCGTGGACGACGTGATCGCCCTGCAGGAAGCAGTGGCTGAGGCCGCCGACGCGATGGCATGGCCGATCACCGAGCGCGCCCGCGCCCACCGCGCCGCCGGGCAGGAGGCCCCCGACCGTGTGGTGCTGTCCGGGGACTACCAGCTGACGCTGCTCTACGCCCTCCGCCAGGTGCAGGCCGCTGTCGAGGAGCAGGCCGCCTGCGCCTGCGTCAACGCACCAGGAGCCGTAGGATCGTCCATCGGTCGCAACGCCAGCAGCGCCTCCCCTCGACCCTGCGCCAGCCCGGGCAGATCTTCCGCCGAGATGACGCCCACCCGTTTGCTGTCTGCTGCGTCCGCGGCGTCCCGCCACTCCGTCGCGCCAGGTTCCTCATGCCAGCGGCGCATCGCTCGCTCCATTGATTCGATCGCCTTCCACTCCACCCTTATAGACCTCCGAGCCCGGGCCACCACGAAACGCGCCGACTAGACGAGATCCCTTCGGAGCGGACCACGCTTGCCGGCCGCCCTGAAGCCCCGGCTGCCGCCTGGTACGAGCGGCTCGGGGACGGGTTTGTGCGATACACCCGGCTAGCGATCGACGAGTGAGGTTTTGAGAGCACTTGGTGTGGCTGGCCAGGGCAAACGTGCATGCCCTGGTCCGCAGCCGGTGAGTGCGTTCGGGACTCACCGCTGATGTCACCGGCGGGCGGTGAGAAACCAGTGCGCAGGGCTGTGACCTGCGATGGGGAGGTTCCGCGAACTCACCGGTGAGTCACCGGTTGCGGCGTTGTCCACCCGTGATGCGGCAGGGTCGCCGCGGTGAGCCGACCGGTGAGGGCGTCGCCGTTTCGTGGGGCAGAGCGAAACCTCTCCCACGGAAGGCGTTCCTGATGACCACCACTCCCCCACCCGGCCAGCGCCGCGTGTCCCGGCCCCCGGCGGCAGCGCCGGTATCGAAGCCCCTGCGCAGCGCCCGGCCCGAAACGGCGCCCGTGAGCCGGGCCGTATCCCGCGGCCCCCGGTTGGCCCGGTACGGGATCTGGACCGCGCTCGCGGCCGGTCCCCTCGCCCTGGCTGTCGCACTCGCCGTGCCGCGGACCACCATCGCCCAGGCCGCTCCCGCCCCGCGCACCACCGACACCGCCCGCACCCCGGCCGACCCGCAAGGCGTCGCCGAGATGTTCATGGATCTGTGGCTGCGCGCCGACGCCACCGCCCCCGAAGGCAACGGCATCACGGCCGCCGTTCGTGCCCTGGCCCCTGAGGTCGATCTCCCCAAGCGGCCCCGCAATGACAGCACCGCCCCGGCGGCCGCCAAGGCCGTGGCGGTGCGCACCGCGTACGGGCTTGAAGGCGCGTGGACGGTAGTGGTCGCGGCGATCAGCGACCGGGCGGACACGGGTGCAGCCGCTGTGCCGCTGGTGCGGTACTTCGCTGTGTCCGGCACCAGTGGCAAGGACGGCGGCCAGTTCACGGTCACTGGAGCACCGGCGGAGGTTGCCGCCCCTGACGCGGCTGCGGTGCCGCCCTCGCCGTTCACCTACCCGGCCCCTTCCACCGGAGTGCTGGCGACGACGCTGGGCGAATTCGTCCGCGCCTACCTCGGCGGGGGCCAGGGAACCGGGGTCGAGCGCTACCTCTCGCCCGGGCTGCGGGTCTCGGCACCGCGGGCTGCTTCGTATGCGCGGGTGGACGTCGAGGACGTCGCCGCGGACTCCGAGGCCGCCCTGGGCACCACTGTGCCGGCGGACGGTACGAAGGCGCGGGTGCGCGTCCGGGTGAGCGGTGAAGACCGGGGCGGGGTGCGCTGGCCGCTGGTCTACCGGCTGGAGGTGACCGCGCGGGCCGGCCGGTGGGAAGTCAGCGCCTTGGAGGCCGGAACGACCTCGCCGCCCGCGGCCGCGCCCTCCGCCGCTGCGCCGGTCTCGGGCGGTGCCCGATGAACGAGGCTTATCTGGCAGGGAAGTTCGCGGAAATGGGCGACTCCTTCATCGGAACACTCGCCCGCTGGGGCGACGGCGGCCTGAAAGCGATCCTGATCGCCGTCGTGGTCGTCACGGTCGCCCGGCAGTTCTCCATGAAAGCCGGTATCGGAGCGTTGCTGGCTCTGGTCATCGCGCTGGGTATCTACAACTCTCGCGATTCTCTGGCCGCGATGTTCTCCGATGAGATCAACAACCCGTCCAAGGGCGCGGGTGCCGTCACCGTCGTCGTCACCCCCGGCCCCGCAGCCGGTCAGAACGGTGTCCTCTGATGAGCGCGGCCGCGCAGCCTCTCATCGCCAGGGCTTACACCAGTGCGCGCCGGCATCCGTGGGTGCTGGGCAAGCTCGGCGACTGGACTGTGCCGTTCGGCCCGTACACGCCGGCGCAGCTGGTCGTGCTCGGCGGAGGAGCCTTCGCGCTGATCAAGACGTTCGCGTGGTGGTCGTGGGCCGGTCCGGTTCCGGTCGCATTGTGGCTGTGCGCGGTGTGGGCTGTGCGTGGGGCGCAGATCGCGGGCCAGAACCCGTTCACCGCGTTGTTCGGCGTGCTGGTCGTGCTGCTGCGGCACCCGGCGGGGCGGATCGGTGGGAGGGTCGCCCGTGACAGGCAGCCGACCCAGCTGCGGGGGCAGTTCGTCATCGAGGCTGCTCCCGCCCCCGCTGCCCATGCCCGGATTCTGACCCCGGCGGATGCAAGGCCGGTCTCGCCGGTGGCGGTGGGGGCGCCGACTGCGGCGAGCGCGGCGGCCGGCTCCGGCCTGGCCCGCCTCCTGGCGGATGCGGCCGAGGCCGGGCGGAGGGCGGCGTGATGCTTACTCCTTTCCGGCATATCGCAGGTCATCTGCTGTGGTCGGCGTCCGGCACCGTTTGGGCGGTGTGGCGGGTGACGCCCCTGACCGGCGGCTATCTACCGGCCCGCGTTCGGCAGGAACTCCTGGGGAAGATCACCTCGCTGGTCCGGTCGATGCCCGCCATGGAGCCACGGCTGTTCGTCCTCGCCGCGCGCGCCGATCCGGGCGAGGTCGCCGAGCGGATGGTGGAGGGCCTCAACTGGCAGCGGCTGCCGGCGTGGGCGCAGACCTGCGCGGCCACCGTGGATTTGCTGACCGGCCAGGAGATGCACGAGCGCACCCTGTGGCTCGCCGTTCCTCTGCCCGGCAAGGGCGGTACGACCGCCGCGTCCCTCGGGGCGCTGTACGCGGAGATTTCGGGGGCGCTGGGCATCGCCCCGGTGCCGGTGCCCCAGGCAGAGGTGCGGGCTGCTCAGGCGGAGGCGAGCCGTGTCCAGAGCTCGCTGGGCGGCGGATTGGGCCTGCGGCCGGCGTCGCCTGCCGAGATCGTGTGGATGCTCCAGCACGCCCTGCACCGGGGACTGGAGGAGCCGCTCCTGTCCGACGCCGAGCACAGCCCGCTCTTCGGCAGCCGCATCCACGGCGGGCAGCTGCACTCCCCCTCCTACGCAGACCTGGGCCAGGTCCGCCTCGCCGAAGGCGGCCAGGACAAGCAGTCCACCGCTGACGATGAGGGCCGCAAGGCTGGTGGTGGTGCGCGTTCGTGGTGGCGTTCGATCGCGACGGCCTCGCCGGTGGGCCGCAAGTGGCTGCAGGTCGAAACCGAGGCAGCCGGGACCGGCTACCAGGCACACCTGGTGCTGGCGGAGATTCCGCCGGCGGTGTCGGTGGAGAGCGCGGATGTCCTGGCCCAGCTGGAGGGCCTGCCGTTCCCGGTGGACGTCACCGCGGATCTGCGGGTGGTGCCGGCGAAGAAGGCCCGCGCGCAGGTTCAGCGCAAGAAGCGCGAACTTTTGGACCAGGCCGAGCAGTACGGGGCGCAGCCCACCGGGATGCCGCATTCGCTGCCCGATGCGGCCGGGGATCTGGCCGAACAGGATGCGCGGATGGCACGGACCTCAGTCGAGGTCGAAGTCCAGTCCGTAACCGTCCTATCGGTATGGGGCCCGGATGCGGCGACGTGCGACGCCCGGGCGCGGGAGCTGTCCGCGGCCCTGTCGGGGGCCGACTACCGGGCTGTGCGGCCGATCGGCATGCAGGAGGACCTCTTCGCCCTGGGGCTGCCCGGTGCGGTGCGGGCGGCGAAGCTGGGCCAGTTCACCCAGCACCAGCTGTCGGAGGACTGGGCCGCCTGCGGGGCGCTGACCCTCTCGAAGGTCGGTGACCCGGCCGGGGTGATGATCGGCCATGACCTCGACAGCGGCACGATCCGCCCCGTCCTGCTGAACCCGGCCGATGCCCCCCAGGTCAACGCCTCGGCGTCCAGCGCCGCGGTCGGTGAGCTGGGCGGCGGCAAGAGCGTGCTGCAGAAGCTGGTCACCGCGGGGGTGGTGGACCGGGGTGGGCGGGCGATCGTCATCGACCGCACCCCGATCCGGGAATGGGCCAGCTTCGCGCAGTCCGCGATGGGTGAGCGGTGCCAGGTCATCGACGCCGCCCGCGCCCAGCTGTCCATCGACCCCCTGCGGGTGTTCGGTGGGCCGGTCGGAGCGCACTACGCCCTGTCGTACCTGACCTTGCAGCTGGGGGTCGGGGCGATGAGCGCCGCCGGCGCCGTGCTCCACCACGCCGTCGAGGAAGTATCCGGCGGTCCCGAGCCGTCCATGGCGAAGGTTCTGGGCGTCCTCGCCGCGCTGGCCGAGGGCTCGGGCACGACACGCGCCGACGCCGCGGCCACCATGGCCGACCTCCTGCGGATCGTGCGCGCAAATCCCCTCGCCGCGATGGTGTTCGATGCGGACCTGCCGCCGGTCACGCTGGAGGGGGATCTGGGCGCGGACATGGTGGTGGTCACCACCGCCGGGCTGACGCTGCCGCCGAAGGAGGCGTTCGCGGACGTCGAGGTACTGCGCCAGCAGCCCCTCGAGGCACTGATCGGCCGGGCCGTCCTCTACCTGATCGCCGCGATCGCCCGCCAGGCGGCGTTCACCGAGCCGGGACGATTCTGCCTGGTCGCGCTGGATGAGTGCTACTGGCTCACCTCCTCCTCCGAGGGCTCGGCGCTGGTCCACGAGATCCTCCATGACGGCCGCAAGCACGGCGCCGGCGTCTTCCTCGGCGCCCACGACGTGGACGAGCTCGGCAAGGACGCCGGGCTGATCGCCTACCGGTTCCTGACCCGCACCACCGACCAGGCCCGCGCGGCTAAGGGGTTGCGCTTTCTCGGCCTGGACGGCGACGACGAAGACCTGATCAGGCTCGTCACCACCGGCCTCTCCCCCGTCGGCCAGGCCGGCCGCGAGGGCGAGATGCTGCTGCGCGATCCCCGCATGCAGGCCGGCCGGATCAAGGTCGTCGTCCCGCCCGTCACCCGCCTGAATACATCGATCTTCACCACACCTGGCCGCACGCCCGCCGCAGCGGCCCACGGGGGGACCTCTTCATGAACGCTCACTTGCGGCTGCTGCTCGCCACCGCCCTCGCCCTGCTCCTCCTCACCTGCACCGTCGCCGCATGGGCCAACCCCCAGAGCCGGCCATCGGGGGCAGCCTCAGCACCCGCCGCCGCGGCCGCGGACAGCGACCCGTGCAGCCTCGTCGTCGGCGCTGCCCACGACTACTGCACCCGCGGCCCCGACACAACCAACGCCGTGGGCCGGTACCCGATGGTGGCCACCGTGGTCCCCGCCGGGTTGGGCGGGCCTGCCGGGCTGCTGCTGTTTGCCACCGCCGCGATCGGCGCAGCCGTAGGGCTTGTCCTGACCGTCGAGCGGCGGGCCCGATGAGACGTATCCACGTCGACCGCGGCACGCTGCGCGCAGCCGGATTCGTCACCCTGCTCACCGTCGTCTTCCTCGTGACGAACACCGCTGTCGCTGCCGCAGCCGACGGGAACGCGACCAACGGCGGCGGGCTGCTGGCCCCCCTCAACGTCACCAGTTCCGAAGGCGCGCCGCTGGACGGCTACCAGCTGGAGGCCGACGGAGGGTCGCTCCTTAACGTGGCCGCACAGACCCAGGTGTTACTGCTGGGCGGGCTGTTCACCATCGCGCGGCTGCTGGTGGGCCTGTGCTGCTGGCTGATCGGCTTCGTATTCGACTTCCCGTTCCTGCGGCTGCTCACCGGCCCAGCGCAAAACCTCGCCGACGCGTACCACACCCACGTCGTCGACGCCCTCGGCCTCAAAGGACTGCTCCTGGCCTGGGCGTTCGCCTTCGGCCTGATCCTGTTCGTCCGCGGCAAAGTCGGGGCCGGGCTGGGCGAGATCGCCCTCACGCTGGTGATCGCCGCCCTCGCAGCCAGCGCGTTCATCCGCCCCGACTACCTGCTGGGCCGCGACGGTCCCCTGGACCAGGCTCACCAGGCGGCCATCGAGGTCGCCCAGATCACCACCAGCAGCTACTTCGGCAAGGCCACTCCTGCAGGGGATCCATGCGATCTGGTCGTGGGCCCCGCACACGATGCGTGCAGCAGTTCCGACGCCAAGGCTGCCTCCGTGGCCAGACCGATCCAGGACGCGCTCACCGACGCGCTGGTCGTCAAGCCCTACATGCTGCTGCAGTACGGACGCGTCCTCGACCCGAAGAACCCCGCCGACAAAGCCGCCTACGACGCCCACCTCAAGTGGATCAAGCACGCCACCATCGCCAAGCGGCCCGAGGACCCCAACGACCCCTGCAGGAAACTGCCCGGGCCCGCAAAGAAGTACTGCGAGCGAGGTGATCCCGACTCCGGCGAACAAGACGAACTGGCCCCCTCGAACCCGTCAGACATCCTCAACCCCAAGTCATCCACTGACCCCGCCTTCCTGCAGCTCCTCCATAACCTGGACAAGTCCGGCGAGACCGGGAAGGCCGCCGCCGCCTACGCGAAGAAACCGGACTGGGACCGCGTCGGCGCGGCCGTGCTGCTGCTGGTCGCGGTCTGCATCGTGACGCTGATGGTGGTGTCCATGGCCGTGGTCATGCTCGGAGCGCAGGGCGCGGATGCGGCCGCGGCCGCCGCCGGTCCCATCGTGTGGGTCTGGGCGATGCTGCCCGGCCCGCCCCGCACGGTGCTGTGGCGCTGGGTGGGGGTGTTCGTCACCTCTGCGCTGGTCACGTTCACCACCGCCATGGCCCTGCCGCTGTTCGGGATCGCCGTCGCCGCCCTGCTCTCAGACCGCGGACCGGACTTGATGGTGGAGCGGCTACTCCTGCTGGACGCGCTCGCCATCACCTTCAAGGTTCTGCACCGCCGGATCGCAGCCGCCGCCTCCACCCTGGGCCAGCGCATGTCCATGCGCCTGCAGTACGCCAAGATCGGTGGAAGCCACGCCCCGAGCGGCGCTCTCGCCGCCAGCGCCTACGCAGGCAGTCTGGGCCTGCGCGGCGGCAGGCCGCTCGCACTGGGCCGCGCCGTCGGCGAAGCCCGCATGGCCGCCCGGTACGCGCTGGCGCCCGTCGCCCTGGCGATGCGCGGCGCCCACGCCGCCCTGATCGGGCCCAAGCCGGCAGGCCGGCACCCGGCAGCCGAGGCGCTCGCCGCTGTCCGCGCCCATCCGCGCCCCAAGGGCGAGATGCAGGTGGACAGCCGTTCCGGGGAAGTCCTGCACGACCCCGACACCGACCGCCCCCTGCTCGGCGCCCGTCTGCACGACCGTGCCTCGCGGCTGCGCGGCTACCGCATCGCGCACCGGGTGGGCCGCGCCGCATACGGAGCCACCGTCGGCCTGCCGCGGACCGTGTACAACGCCCGTCAGAAGACGAGCGAGTTCACCCAGGACGCGCGTACCCAGCTGAGGGTGACGGCCAACCGGGTCCGCGAGGACGCGGCCGGCTGGCAGCCGGTCGGACAGGCCGTACACAAGGGCGCGGTACACACCGGCCGAGCGGTCCGTGACACTGCGATCGGCGCAGCCATCTACGCAGCGCCCTCCGCCGGTACCCGTGCGCCGGGCCCGCGCGCCGCGGTCACCCGCATGGACGAAAGCGTGCCCGCGGCCAGTCCGCGATCGGCGACGAATCCGGCCCCGGTCACACGGACTGTCGCGGCCACCACCCGCAGCCGCAGCCGCAGCTCAGGTACGGCTCACCCGACGGCGGGTGCGCCGGGCGGAGGCGACGGCGGAGCTGCGGCCGGCGCGGATCAGGCTGCAGCGGACCGGGCACGGCTGCTCGCGCTGCTGAACGCACGCCGTTCCCGGGGCCAGGGGGGTTACCGGTGAGGAAGGGGAAGCTGGGGTGTCTCTTCTTGGTGCTCTTGGCTCTGGCGGCATGCTGTACCGCTCCGGTGCTGATGTCAGCCGCAGCCGGCCGGCCGGGCGGCCAGGGTGCACCGGTGGATGCCGAGGCAGCCGGCATCCCGGAGCGGATGCTCGCCGCCTACCTCACCGGCGCCGCGCAGCCCGGTAACTGCCCGGGAATGCGCTGGCAGATCCTTGCCGGGATCGCCCGCGTGGAATCCGACCACGCCGCCGGACACCAGATCAGCGCTGGCGGGGACATCAGCCCGCCGATCACCGGCCCCCGCTTGGACGGGTCCGGAGCCGGCGGCAACACCACGGCCATCACTGATACCGACGGCGGTGCCTGGGACGGCGACGCCCAGTTCGAACGGGCCGTGGGACCCTTCCAGTTCCTGCCCGAAACCTTCCGCTCGTACGGAAGGGACGGCAACAGCGACGGCACGGTCTCCCCGCACAACGCGGACGACGCCGCAGC
Organism: Streptomyces sp. NPDC002209; assembly: GCF_042890265.1. NCBI lineage: Bacteria > Bacillati > Actinomycetota > Actinomycetes > Kitasatosporales > Streptomycetaceae > Streptomyces > Streptomyces sp. NPDC002209. Next base: position 26,058 of record NZ_JBIARX010000032.1, read on the forward strand.
CTCGGCCGCCGCCTACCTCTGCGGCAACGGCCGCGACCTCTCCGATCGCCAGCAGCTCCGCGCAGCGATCTACGTCTACAACCACTCGCAGGCCTACGTAGACGACGTGCTGTCCGGCATCGACCGCTACGACGCGCTGGGCAGCAAACCGGCCACCCCGGCGGGCAACGCCGGCGTCGTCATCGAGGCCGCGCTCGCCCAGCAGGGCATCCCCTACTCGTGGGGCGGCGGCGGCCCCGGCGGCCCCAGCACCGGGATCTGCTGCTCCCCCGGCGGCCAGGACGGCCGCACCGTGAGCGGATTCGATTGCTCGGGCCTGACCCAGTACGCCTACGCGAAAGCCGGAATCAACCTGCCGCGCACCGCAGCGGAACAGGCCGGCGCCGGGCAGCGGATCCCCGCCTCGGCCGGATACGGCGCGCTCCAGCCGGGCGACCTGATCTTCTACGGCTACAACCCGGCCTCCGACTCCACCATCCACCACGTCGGGATCTACCTCGGCGACGGACAGATGATCAACGCGCCCCGGCCGGGCAGGGTCGTACGGATCGATCCCGTAAACGCGATGCCCGACTACGCGGGCGGAACGAGGCTGCTGTGAGCACCCCACCCAGCGCAGGCCGCCTGATCGCCGCCGCCGTCGTCCTGGCAACAGCTGGCACCATGCTGCTGTATGCGGGAGTCCGTACCGGTTCGCCCCGGCCCGCCACGGGCGCCTCGGCACCGCGGCCGGCAGCGGCGGCCCAAGCCATCAGCCCGCAGCCGGCCATGACGTCTGCGTCACCGCAGGCTTCGGTCACCCCCGTACTCCCGGCCGCGCCGACGGCCTCGCCGAGCAGGTCTGGGCCGGACAGGCTCGCAGCCCGGACCAGCAACACACCGGGGGAGCTCCCGCCTCCCGGATCCGGTCCAGAAGCCGATCCGCTCATCCAGCGGGCCCTGGACCGGGCCAGCCGCCCGGACCTCCCGCCCGACGATGAGCGCGCACTGCTCGAGGCAGGGCGTGCCGCATGGATGACGGAGACCGCCGGATACACGCAGGTGCGGATCCAGGCCGCCATCGCCCGCCGCGACACCAGCCTCGAGGCAACCGGGAGCCAAGTGCGCGCGGTGGTGCGGCTGGTGTGGGCCGGAGGCGACCCGGCCGGGACCCACCTCGACGGACGCCCCGCCATTCTCCTCTACACACAGGACGGAAACGGATCATGGAAGCGCACATGACGGCCGCCGGCATCGTCCACGCCGCCGCCTCGCTGCTTGAGGCCCTGGGAGCGGTGGCTCACTGGGCCGTGGCCAATTCCTGGTGGCTGGCCCTGCTCGGTGCGGCCGCCTGGGCTGGCTGGGAGTACCTGCAGCGGCGGCTGGCCGCCGAGGCGCTGTCACGCCGCACGCACCTGGAGCTGGTCCCGACGGCGGCGTTCGAGGCGGACAGTGAGCAGATCTGGCGGCAGGGGATGCAGCTGGTGCAGGCGGCCGGGTCGGGGCCGTGGTGGACACCGCGCCGGGCCCGGTCGGTGCGGGTGCGGCTGCGCGCCGACGGCGTGCGTGCTCTGGCCTACCGGATCGAGGCCCCCGCCAGCGCGCACGCACTGCTGGCCCGGACCCCGTACGGGCCGCGGGTCGAGGTCCAGGAGGTCGCTCCGGTCGCGGACAAGCACCGGCCCCACGTCGTGCGGGCGGTGCTGACCCTGCACGGCGAGCCGGGATCGCGCCTGCGGGAGGTCCCCCTGGACCCCGACCCTCTGCAGCCGCTGCTGGACGCCGTGGGTGATCTGCGGGCGGAGTACGGCGACCTCGCCGAGGTGTGCGTCGACCTCTCCCCCGCACCGCGCTGGCACCTCGCCGTACGCCGTGCGCAGGCCATGCAGCGCGACCGCGCGCAGGCCCGCCGTGAAGCGCAGCGCGATGCACGGTGGTTGACCCGTGAGAGCGACGACAGCTTTCCGGCCGTCGTGGGCCGGCTGCTGGACCCGTCAGAGTGGCAGGGCCGGCCGCGGAGGCGGATGGTGATGTCGCCGCAGCCGCGCCGCAGGGGCCGGGAGAAGGTCCTGGGCAAACTCGCCCACAGTCCCGGGCTGGTGCGGGTGCAGATCCTGGTGCGGTGCGCGTCGAACGAGGCCGGGCGCGCACAGGCCCGGCTGGCCCGCATCAGCGCCGCGATGGACGTCTACGCCGGGCCCTCGCGCCTGACGTCGCTGGGCTGGTCGCTGGGACCACTGCACCTCGGCCCGGACCGGCGGCCCTGGCGCGGCCGGTTCGACGAGCAGTGGACGCGCGCAGTGCTGCGGCCCGCCCGCGGCGGATGGGCGCACATCCAGGAACTCGCTGGATTCCTCAAGCCGGTGACGGCCGCGGCGAGGGTGGCGCTGATGGAGAGCGACATGCCGACGTACGAGATGGGGGCGGATCTGCTGCCTCAGGGCTGGTACCGGGGACCGGACGGGCGGGAGCGGCTGCTGGCCACGCACGAGGACGACACGTTGTTCGAGGTCCAGTCGGGCAAGGCGGGATGGGGCAAGACCACCCGTGCCCAGGTCCACGCCATCGCCAGCGCCCATAACGGCCGTGGGCTGGCGTTCGTGGACCCGCACGGCGACAGCTTCGCCGACGTCTCCGTCTACCTCGCCCACGAGGACCTCATCGACCGCGTCGCGCTCTTCGATCTGACCGTCCGCAAGGACACCGACATGCTCGGCTGCTGGAACCTGCTGGACATGAGCCAGCACCGCCCGCCGCACGAGGTGTGCGCGGCGGTCGTCGAGGCGTTCGCGGGAGCCCTGGGGTGGGGGGATGTCACAGCGCCGCGTGCTCTGACCATCCTGACCAAAGCCGTCGAAGCCCTGGTGGCCGTCAACGCCCGCGCCGTCGCCGCAAAGAAGCCTGCGCAGCAGGCCACCATCTTCCAGATCAGCGCGCTTCTCACCGACACCCTGTTCCGGCAGGCCGCTGTGGCAGCCCTGGACAACGAGGCACGCAGGTGGTGGACGGACAGCTTCCCCGACCTTCCCCGCGAGAGTCTGCTTACCGTCCTCAACCCCCTGGAGCGGCTTGGGGCCTCCCCGGTCGTCCGAGGCTTCCTGGGATGCCCCGTCAGCGGATACGACATCCGCCAGGCAATGGACGACGCCATGGTTCTGTGGATCTGCCCGCCCGGCACCGGACCCACCGACCGGCTGCTCATCTCCCTGATCGTCCACGACTTCCTGCGGGCCGGCCTCTCCCGCCGCGACCTTCCAGAGAAGGCACGGTGGCCGTTCCGTTTCTACCTGGACGAACTGATCAGCCTGGACCACGGATCATCCACGGTGCTGGCGGAGATCACCGAGCAGCTGCGCAAATTCGCGTGCCGTCTGCACGGGATGACCCAGCTGCTGCACCGGCTCAGCCCCGCTACCCGCGCCGCCCTCATGCAGAACGCGTCCTGCCTGTCCACCACGGCCGGATCGGTCGAGGCCATTGCCCAGATCACCGAGCAGTGGCCTGGCACCGTCACCCCCGCCGACATCGCCGCGCTGCCCCGCTGGCAGCACTACGCATCCTTCACCGTGGCCGGCAAACGGATCGGCCCCCTCCCCGTCCGAGGCCCCGCGCTGGCCGAGGTCTTCGACGGACTTGCCCGGCCCGGCCAAGTCAAAGCCCTGCACAAGGCCGCGCACACCCACACCGGCGCCCGGCCCCTGGCCGAACGGACCACGACCGCGCTCGCCCAGGAAGCGCAGGTCCTGGCCTTCCTCGCCCCCGTCACTGCCCACGGCAAGACAGGAGAGCAGTACGCATGACCACCACCGTCAACGACGCAGCAGCCCCGGGAAGCGTGGGCTTCCAGCCCGCGAGCGGTGACAGCCAGGCCCACCAGGTGCTCGCGCTGATCGCCCAGCACCGGCTGCTGACCACCACCCAGCTCCACCGGATGGTCGCCCCGCACCTGCCGCCCCGCAAGATCCACAAAGTCCTGGTGCCACTGCGCGAGGACGGGCTGATCACCCACACCACGCTCCCCGGCCGCCTGCAGGCCCACTTCCTCACCCCCGCCGGGCACCAGACCGTCGCCGAATGGCCAGAGCTCCGCGGACGCACCCCCACCCCCATCCACTCCCCAGCCGCAGCCCTGCTGCGCGCCGGCCACATCCTGACCGGGGCCCGAGCCCACATCGCCTTCCTCACCGACGCCCGCACCCGAGACGACGAATACCAGGCGCTGGACTGGGTCCCCGAGATCACCCACCGCCTCCCCGACACCGCAGGCGAGGACCGGCTCATCGCAGACGCCGTCTTCCACTACACCGCAACCAGCCCCCGCCGGCTCCAGTACCGGGCGTTCGTGGAAATCGACCGGGCCACGATGAGCAGCGAGCGCCTGGCCCGCAAACTCATCACCTACGCCCGCTTCCACGACTACACCCCCCAGCCCACTGGCCGCCGCGGCACCATCGGAGACCAGGCCGCCCTGCTCGCGTGGCAGCGTGTCTATCCCCGCTTCCCCCGGATCCTGTTCATCCTCACCGGCGCCCCCCGCACCACCCTGACCAACCGGATCGCCGACCTGCGCAGCATGGCCGCCGATCACGAGCTCGTCGCCCGCATGGGCGCCCGCGTCCCCCTCGGCGCCGCCGTTCTCGAGGACCTCGAAGCTTCCGGGCCCCAGGCCGCGGTATGGACACCCCTCACCGGCGGCAGCGATCCCCGCGGCTGGACCGAACTGTGACCCACTACCGCCGCCCGCCAGCCTCTCTCCCGCCGGGCACCGACGAGCTGTCGTTCCGATCTCCGCAGTGCCGCCCGAACGGGTGAGGCCGGAGCCGGTGGGCTCCTCACCCGCCCCGACCGTGACCCTGAAAGCCGGATCCGGTGAGAAAAGCGGTGAGTAGCGGCCGGAAGCATTATCACCAGCAAAGAATCAGCCAGAAGGAAGAGTTCCGGCCACGCCGGGGCATCGACCCGCCAACCACCCATCCCCGCCAACCTCAGAAGCGATTCCCGCACCTCACAGCCCTGCGGTCATATGCCGAAACGGCAATCCAGGGCAAAAGTGGCGTTCGCTCAACTGCACCCCAAGAACCCCATAGAACCTGGGGCGTTGACATCGTAGGGTGCCCTGTACCAACGCCGGACCACAGCACCCTAAGACGTTGCACCAGCGATTTCGCCGCCCTGGAGAACGACACCACCCACCCATCCGACGAGCCGGGGGTACCTCTGTGACTACGACACGACACCACCACACCCGAACCACCCGGCTGCGCGCAGCCGCCGCCGTCACCGCGGCCGTCGCCACCCTTACCACCGGGTGCGCCACCGACGCCAAGGACGACAAGGCCGCGGCCCCGAGTCCCAGCGCTTCCGCCAGCCCGTCGGCATCGTCCACCCCTTCCGCCGACCCACTGGAAGCCGACAAGACGGACGTCCGTACCGCCTATGACCGGTACTGGGGTGTACTCACCGAGGCCTACGCAAAAGCAGACTCGTCGGGGACGGCCTTGAAGGATGTGGCTTCAGGTTCCGCATACGCGCAGAACGAAAGCGATCTTGCAAGCCTACGCAAGGCGGACCAGATCATCACCGGAAGGGCACAGCACTCGAACACCGTTGTGGAGCTCAAGGACGGGCAGAAGCTGAAGACCGCTTCCATCACTGACTGTGTCGATGTCACGCAGTGGAAGCCGGTGGACAAGACGACCGGCAAAGAGGTCGCGCTGCCTCCACAGCGGCTCCTGCGGTACCTCACCACACTGACTGCCGAGAAGTGGCCAAGTGGCTGGGTCGTGATCGAGGAGAAGATCCAGGACCAGGCATGCTGAGACGCCAAGCCGCTGCTGTCTTGGGCAGCCTGGCCCTGGTTACTGCCATCGCTTCGCCGTCGTATGCCGATGGAGGCACCGGTGCGAGTCGCTGCGCCAGCATGCGCGTCTGCGTCGAGGTGAAGATCCGCCCGAAGCCGGGGACCGACGGTTCGACGCCTGACAGGCCCGGAGGTGGCGGTAGCGGCACCAGCGAGCCGGTGGTCGACGGAGTCTCCTGCGGTATCCGTCTTCTTGAGCCTCAGCCCCCCGTCGGCAGCGCGCTGTGGGAAGGGCACTCACCTGGTGACGGTGCCGTCTACGTCAATCCGTGCGTCTGGCAGGGCCCTGGAACATCCAACATCGACACTCTGGGCAGGGCCTTCTGGTCGAAGGACGTTCCCGCACCGGCCGTTGATCCGGCCGTCCTGGCTCAGCGGGCGGTGGACAGCATGCTCCTCGCCGGCCCGGCGATCGCGAGTCCACGGCCGGACGGGCGGTACACCGTCGGGGTGCCGATGTGGCTGTGGGTAAGCCAGAGCCCCACCACGTGGGGGCCAAACACGGCCTCGGCGTCGGCGGGCGGGATCACGGTGACTGCGACAGCGAGGGTGTCGTCCGTCGTGTGGGCGATGGGCGACGGGTCCAGCGTGACCTGCAAGAGCCCCGGTACCCCGTACACGGCGGCCCGCGGGATGTCGCCGTCGCCGGACTGCGGGCATCTGTACCGGACGACTTCGGCCGGGCAGCCGGGCGGCGTCTACAAGGGCACGGCGACGTCTACGTGGAGCGTGGACTGGGCGGTGACCGGTGGCGGCCGCACGGGCCAGCTGACCGAGGTCCGCCAGTCGCCGTTCACCGTGTCGGTGGGCGAGGTCCAGGTAGTCGGCCAGTAGCGGCCCGCACTCTGCCCCCATTGCTTCTCTCCTCATCTGTTCTTCTCTTCTGGAGGCACAGCACGTGAGCACGTCCACCCAGCCTTCGACACCCCGCGCGGTGCTGCCCGGGCCCGCCGGCCCGCAGAACGGCTCGGCCGCTGCTCCCCGCGTCGTGCGCCAGAGGCGGCGCCGCCCCGGTCTGATCGCCCTGTCTATCGCGCTGATCGCGGCCGGGGGCCTGTCAGGCGCACTGCTATTCACGGCATCGGGGCAACGGTCCAGTGTGCTCGTGGTGGCCCGGGACGTACCGGTGGGGAATGCGATCACTGAGGCCGATCTCGCTCCAGCCTCGCTCGCCCTGGACCCTGCGGTCACGGCGGTCCCTGCGGCGAAGAAGGCCGGCATGGTCGGCCAGCGTGCAGCCGTGGCCCTGAAGTCCGGCTCGCTCCTCTCCCCCGGACAGGTCACCTCCACTTCCCTGGTCAAAGCAGGCGAACAGCTGGTCGGTGTCGCGCTCAAGCCATCGCAGCTTCCGGCGTCGCGGCTGTCGCCGGGGCAGAAGGTTTTGATCGTCTCGACGCCGGATCCGGCTCAGGCCAGTGCGGCAGCGGGGGCCGGCAAGGCAGCCGATACGGCGGCGCCGGCGACGCTCGCGGCGACGGTGGTTGCGGTGGGTGTGGCTGCGCCTGCGACGGGGGTCGTGGTGGTGGACGTGGCGGTGCCCGCGGCCAGCGGGCCGACGCTGGCCGCGCGCGTGGCGACCGGCGCCGTTGCGCTGATCGTGGCCGCGCAGGACGGGGGCAGCTGATGACCGTCATTGCACTGGCCGGCGGGCTGGGTGCCCCAGGGGTGACCACGGCGGCGATGGCGCTGCTGATGACGTGGCCGATGCCGCCCGAGCACCGGGTTGTGCTGGCCGAGGCCGACCCGGACGGCGGGGCGATCCTGCCCGGCGCGCTGCAGGGAACGCTCGACAACTCTCACGGGCTGCGGAACCTTGCGGTGGCGGCGAGGCAGGGGCAGTTGGGTGAGGCGTTCTGGCGGCAACTGGTGGACGTCACCGACGCCGGGACCCGTGACCGGCTGGTCCTGCCCGGGCTGTACGACCCGGCGCACGCCTCAGCGATGGAACCGGTGTGGCGGCCGCTCGCCAAGTTGTTCACGGGGATCGAAGCCCACGGGCACGACGTGATCGTGGACCTCGGGCGCCGTGGGGCGTTCGGTCCTTCCGCGGTGCTGGCGCAGAGCGCGGACGTGGTCCTGGTGGTGGCACGCAGCACGCTGCGGTCGCTGCAGAGTGCCCAGGTGCGCCTGGAGGCGCTGCGCGAGGTGCTCGGCGGGACCACCGAGCTGGGCATGCTGCTGGTGGATGAGGGCCCGTTCTCGAAGGAAGAGGTCCGCAAGCACCTGGGGGTCGAGGTCACGGCGGTGCTGCCGTGGCGGCCCAAGGAGGCCGCGGTGCTCTCGGACGGCGCCGAGCAGCCCCGCCGTTTCGAGTCCGGGGAGCTGATGCGCTCAGCCCGGTCGGCCGCCGTGCGGATCCAGGAGCTTGTGGCTGTGCGCCGTACACGCCTGGCCCCGCCCGCCGGGCCGGGTGCCGCACGGGTGGTGACCGGTGCGCGCTAACCCCCTGCACAACAACCCCCAGATGCCCCCGGGTTCGCTCCAGGCCCGCCTGGCCGGCTCCCGCACCAGCCCCGCGTCTCCCGTACCCAGCGGGCACCTTGGCGCCCAGCCGGTGAATCCGTGGGTACCGCTGCCTGCCACATCCCTGCCCGTCGCTCCCCCACCAGCTCAGGATCAGGCGGCGGTCCTCGATTACGGGGCGGTCCGTCTGATCAAGAAGGAGGTCGGGGAACGGCTGACCGAGCTGCTGCGGGCCCGGCCGGGCATGAGTGCCGCGGCGCAAGAGCAGCACGGCCGGCACCTGATCAATACGCAGGTGGCGGTGTGGTCCGATGCCGAAGCCGTCAAACGCGGCGTTGCAACGTCTGCGGCAGAAGACGCGGCAATCGCCCAGGCCGTATTCGACCTGCAGTTCCGGGCCGGGCGTCTGCAGCAGCACCTGGACAACACTGGGGTGGAGAACATCTTCATCAACGGGTTCGCGGATGTGTGGCTGGACTTCACCGACGGGCGCCGTGTGCGGGTGGCACCGGTCGCGGACTCCGACGAGGAGCTGCGCGAGCTGCTGCGGGATCTGGCTAGGCGCACCACCGGCCAGGCCGAGCGCAGTCTCTCGACCGCGGATCCGTTTCTGGCGCTGCGGCTGGCGGACGGGTCGCGTCTGCAGGCGGTCATCGACGTCACGCCTGGCACGTATGTGACGATCCGCCGGCACAGCATGCGCCATGCGGACCTGCCCGAGCTGGTCGGCCGCGGCATGCTCGACACCACGCTGGAGCAGTTCCTGCGGGCGTGTGTGAGCGCGGAGAAGAACGTGATGATCGTGGGCGGGCAGGCGGCGGGCAAGACGACGCTGCTGCGGGCTCTGCTCAAGGAGATCGATGCGGACGAGCGGTTCGCGACGCTGGAGACGGAGTACGAGCTCTTCGCCCACGAGAACGGGCACCACCGGCAGGTGGTGCCGATGGAGGCCCGTGAGTCCAACGGCGAAGTGGTCGCCGGGCAGGCCGCAGGTGAGATCACGCTCATGGACCTGATGTACCGGGCGCTGCGCATGACGCTGACGCGGATCGTGGTCGGTGAGGTCCGCGGCCCGGAGATCGTGGCCATGCTTCAGGCGATGACCAACGGTGCGGGCGGCAACCTGTGCACCCTGCACGCCATCCACCCGAGTGTGGTCTTCGACCGGATCGCCGAGCTCTACCTCCTCGCCCAGGCCAACATGTCGGAGTCGCTCGCCTACCGGCAGGCCGCCAACGGGCTCCACTTCATCGTGTTCGTCTCCTCCGTGGACGAGACGAAGATCGGCGGCCACCGCCACCGGTTCATCTCACACGTCCTGGAAGTCACCGGCATCGGCGAAGGCGGACGCCCCGAGACGAACACCATCTTCGGCCCGCGCCCCGAATGGGGCGAGCACCGCGCCGTCCCGCTCATGCACCCCCGCTGCATTCCCGACCTGCGCCGCGCCGGATTCGACGCCGCCCTGCTGAACGACCCATCCGGGGCTTGGGGCGCGCCCCTGCCGCTGCTGGTTACCGAGGGGGCGGCGCTGTGAGCGTGCTGCTGTGGGTGCTGGCCGGCCTCGCCGTCGCGGGCGGGCTGGTCGGCCTGGTCGCCGGGATCGCCGGAACAACCGCGCCCAAGGGGCCCGGTGTCGCAGCCCGGCTTCGGGCCGGGCGGCATCTGGCCACCCGGGATGAGCAGATGGCCCGCCGTACCCGCCTGACCGGCGGAGCCCTGGCCGGGGTTTTGTTGTGGCTGATCAGCGGGGTGTTCATCGCCGGGGTGATGTTCTTCCTCGCGGTCATCGGGGTGCCGTGGCTGCTGTCGCCGACGAAGTCGGCCACCGCCCGGATCGCCAAACTGGAAGCCCTCGGCGACTGGACCCAGCGCCTGGCCAACGTCCTGCGGCTGGGCCGCGGTCTGGACGAGGCCCTGCAGGTCTCCCGCAGGGGCTGCCCCGAGGACATCACGGGCGAGGTGGCCGACCTGGTCGACCGGCTGCAGGTCGGATGGCGGCCGGTGGACGCGCTGCGGGAGTTCGGCGACGCACTGGGCGACGTGACCGCGGACAAGGTGGTGGCCGCCCTCGTGCTGTCGGCCGCCGACCGCGGGCCTGGTCTGGCGCAGGCGCTGGAGGACCTCGCGGAGTCCGTCCACGAGGAAGTCGCCCGGCGCCGGGCCATCGAGGCCGACCGTGCCAAGCCGCGCACCACGATGCGGTGGATGACGATCATCACCCTCGGCGTGATCGGATGCGGGTTCCTCATCCCCTCCTACACCGCCCCCTACGGCACCCTGCTCGGGCAGCTCGTCCTGGCCGTCCTGCTGGCCGGGTTCGTCGGAGTCCTCGCGCTGATGCGGCAGATCGCCGACATCAAGCCCGTGCCCCGCTTCCTGATCGCCGACCCCCGCAGCGCCGTCACCCCCGCCCCCGCCGCCGGTGACAACGCCGAGGAGCCCACGGTGGAGGTGAGTGCATGATGCCCGTCGCAGCGATCCTGTCCGGCGCGGCTATCGGAGCCGGCGGCGCCCTGCTCATCCGGGAAATCCTGCGGCCAGCACCCGCCCTCGGACCGGCGCTGCGCCGCCTCAACCAGCCCGCACCCGCCCCCGCCGCCACCCCGTCCGGCGAGGCGGGCACCGACCGGGACGAGCGGTGGGGGCAGTGGCTGCTGGAGCGCCTCGGCGACATCCCCGGCGTCCGGATCCCCTATAAGGACCTCGCTCTGACCGGGTCCACGCCCGCACGCTTCGTCCTGACCAAGGTGGCGCTAGCCGGTGCCGGACTGCTGCTGCCGCCCCTGTCCACGGTGCCGCTGCTGCTCCTCGGCCTGCCGCTGTACCTCCCGGCGATCGTCGGGCTGCTCGCCGCCGTCGTGCTGTGGTTCGCCCCCGACCTCGCGCTGCGGGACAAGGCCAAGCGGGCGCGGGCGGAGTTCGCGCACGCCATGGCCGCCTACCTCGACCTGGTCGCCCTGCGCCGAGCCGGGAACGTCTCGGCCGAACAGGCCATGGAACAGGCCGCGACGGTGGGGCAGGGGTGGGCGTTCCGGCGGATCCAGGCGGCGCTGGCGCAGTCGAGGGTCGACAAGGTAGCGCACTGGGAGTCCCTGGCCCGCCTGACCGCCGAGCTGGACCTGCCAGTCATGGACGACCTCGCCGCCATCATGCGGCAGTCCGCCGACGACGGCGCCTCCGTCTACACCACCCTGCGCTCACGCGCCCGCAACCTGCGCACCGAACTCCTCGCCCAGCAGGCCGCGGACGCCAACAGCGACAGCGAGAAGATGACCGCCCCCGGAGCACTGCTCGCCGTCCTGGTCATGCTCCTGATCGCCTTCCCGGCCATCATCCGCATGCTCACCACCTGAACCGAACAAAGGAGTTCCGTCATGAAGACGCTCGTCCGCCTGAACGTCGCCCTGCGCACCCACTGGGAGAAAGTCCAGGCGCATGCCTCCGAGGACCGGGGCGACATCTCCATCACGACCATCATCATCTGGGTCGCCGCCGTCGCCGGAGCCCTCGCCATCGCCGGGACCATCGGCATCGTCGTCACCAAGTACAACGGCAAGCTGTCCGGCATCTAGCAGCAGCGCAAGGGGGGAGAGGGGGACGCAGTGACGCCTACGGCGCGGGGACGGCCGGTCCGCAGCGGGCGGTCCGGAAGCCGGCTGACGCCACTCCGGCGGCGGCTGGCCGGGGACCGGGGGGAGGCGTCGATCCAGATGGCGATCATCTTCCCGTTCGTCATCCTGGTCACCGTCGCGGTGGTCCAGGCCGCACTGTGGGTCCACGCCCGCAGCATCGCGCTGACCGCTGCCCGCGAAGGCGTCGCCGCCGCCCGCGTCTACCAAGCCCCCGACGGCGCAGGCGCAGCCCGCGCCCAGGAGACCCTCGGACGGATCGCGGGCGACAGCCTCACCGCAACCGCCGTCACCACCTCCGGGAGCTCCGCAACCAACGTACGGGTCACGGTCACCGGCAGCGCCCCATCCCTCATCCCCGGAGTGGGCGGACTGTCCGTGTCGCAGTCAGCCGGCGCGCCACGCGAAAGGTGGACTACACCATGAAATCCACCCGGATCATGACGTGGCTACGGCGGCGCACCGCGGGGGGTGACCGGGGCAGCGAGACGATCGCGGCCGCGATCGTCACCCCACTGCTGCTCATGCTGCTGTGCCTGGCCATCGCGGGCGGGCGGATCGTCACTGCCGGCGCGAAAATCGACGCGGCCGCCGAGGACGCGGCCCGCGCCGCGTCCATCTCCCGCACCTACAGCAGCGCGCAGGCCGAAGCCTCAGCCGCCGCCGCCCGCTCCCTGAACGACCAGGGCATCCACTGCGCCTCAACCAGCACCAGCGTGGACGCCTCCGGGCTCGCCGTACCGGTCGGGCAGGTCGGCACCGTCACCGTGACCATCTCCTGCACCGTCACCATGAGCGACCTGCTGCTGCCCGGCGCTCCGGGATCCAAGACCATGACCAGCCGCTTCACTTCCATCGTGGACGCCTACCGCACCAGAGCTCTTGGGTTCGCTAATTCTGAAGGGTCCTGGAAGGCGAACCGCAGTATGGGGGCCGTGCAGTGAGCGTCCAAATGTACTTGGGTTCACGCTCCGTCCGTCGCGCGATTCCGAGCTCCTGCTTGGCAGGCTGTTCGTGCTGCGAGCCAGACGGTTTGGAACTGTTCGAGGGAGAGGGCGTGCGGATCATGTCCGTCCCACTCCTGGACGGGCACCTCAGCTGTGGCGCCGAATACCTTCTCGTAGTCCGCCAGTGTTCCGGCCGCCTGAGCGGATTGCCATTCGGTCAGGGAGGCTGCGGCGACCGGTTTCTCAAGGGGGCCTTGGAGTTCAATCTGGCGGGTGACCCAGCCGTCGGCGTCGACCTCGAAGTAGAACCAGGTGTCTTCCTCGGTCCAGTAACTGCGGAACCAGTGCCTCATGCCGTCATTGTCCGCGACGACACCGTCGTCGCACGCTCAAAGGTCCTGCGTCCATACTCCGGCGGGGTGTTCGTCGGGGTGCAGGTCCAGTCGGGGTTGGTGGCGCAGGAGGTCTTCCCCGCCGGCCTGCCAGGGGAAGACTCCGTCGCGGTTGGGCCAGACGACCTGGAGGACTGGGAACGGCGGCTTGCGGTAGTAGGCGATCGCGGTTCCGAAGAACGCCTTGTACCAGCGGTAGTCGACGGCTCTGAGGGCGACGGGGACACTTGCGACGTCGTGCCGTTCCTGGCCTGTTTCCAAGGGCTGGCCTTCAACAGCTTGCTGGGCGAGGTCGTTGAGGATCGTCTGCATCAGGCGGACGTCCAGGCCGAACATCGCAACCTCGGGCCTCCGGTGGCTGTGCCACAGGCCGATGGTGTACGCCCAACCAGGTCCGTGATCATCGGCGGGAATCATCGTGACCTGCCAGCCGTGCTGCTCAATGACGTTGACGGTGGACTGGGTACGGGGATCCAGTTCGTTGACGTCCTGGCAGACGACGCAGTGGCAGGGGGCGTGACTGGCTGGCATAGCCGTGAGGCTAAGGGAGCGGTTCGGCCTCGAGCTCGGCGGGATCGGTCAGACGGAGGGGTCGGTGTCGGTGAAGCCGGGGTGGTCGACGACGCCGCTCTAGCGGAGGCTGGCATTGATGGACAGGCCGAACAGGTTGTGCAGGCGTTTGGCGTCATCGTGGTGGCTTTGCGGGGCTTGTGCCTCGGCGGCCGGGGACGACCGTTGGCCATGACGTCTCTTTTCCGACACGGGAGGGCTGAACATGCGACACCTGCGTACCTGGTGGCACAGCCGACTGCACGAGGACCGGGGCGGGATCGCCATCTACACGGCGATCGTCACCGTGGCCCTGCTGGCGATCATCGGGCTGGCCATCGACGGCGGCGGCAAGCTCCGCGCCACCGAGCGCGCCGACGCCGTGGCGATGGAGGCGGCCAGGGCCGCCGGGCAGGCCATCGACCCCGCGGCTGCCGTCACCGGGGCCACGGTCCGTGTCGATCCCGCAGCCGCCCAGGCGGCCGCGCAGGCCTACCTCGCCCGAGCCGGTACCCAGGGCAGCGCCGCCCTCTCCGCCGACGGCACCCAGCTGACCGTCACCGTCCACGACACCTACCCGACCAAGTTCCTGGCCATCATCGGCCTCGGATCGATGAACGTCACCGGGCACGGCTCCGCCCACCTGCTCTACGGCACCACCCAGCCCCAATAGCCCACCGCTCGACGCGAGAAGGACCGGCCGATGCCGAAGCCCACCCCCGCCCCCACCACGCCGCGGCGGCGCGCCGGCGCTCAGACCGCGGCCGCAATGCTGCGCGGCCTGCTGGCCCTGACCGTGCTGGCTGCGCTGCTGGCCGGTCTGCCGGCCCTGCTGTGGTGGGCCACCGCCCGCGTCGGGCCACCCGGACTCGCCGCCCTGACCAGCCTGCTGTCCACCGAGGACTCCGGCCAGGTCTTCCTCCTCGTCCTCGCCGCCGCCGGGTGGGCGGGATGGGCGTGCTTCGCCTGCGCGGTCCTGCTCGAGATCCCCGCCCAGCTCCGCGGCCGCACCGCACCCCAGATCCGCGGACTGCTCGGGCAGCGAGCCGCCGCCGCACTCGTCAGCGCCGTCATGCTCGCCCTGCCCGCCGGCACCGCCCTCGCCGCCCCCGCCACCGCAGCACCCGCCAGCACCCCGAACATCAGCGCGAGCGCCGCCGCCGTACCGGGCACCCAAACCAGCGCAACAAGCGGAGCAGAAACCTCCGAACCAGCGGCCAGCACGGCCGGCACCCACACCGTCCGCGACATCCGCCCCGCTGAAAGCCTGTGGTCCATCGCCGCCGAACGCCTCGGCGACGGCGAGCGGTGGGGCGACATCGCCGCCCTCAACGAAGGCCACACCATGGTCGACGGCACCGCCTTCCATGCCGACCAGCCCATCCAGCCAGGATGGATCCTGCAGCTTCCCGCCGACGCCCGCCCGGCGGCGACAGGTGGAGAAACCCCGCAGCACACCGGAGCGGCCCCTGCGACGTACACCGTCAAGGAGGGCGACAGCCTGTCTGGCATCGCCGCGACCATCCTGGGCAGTGCCGACCGATACCAGGAGATCTTCGACCTGAACAAGGGCCAGGCCCTGCCCGACGGCAGCGTGTTCACGGACCCCGACCTGATCTACCCCGGCCAGCGGCTCACTCTCCCCCAGGCCGCCACCGCAACACCCACCCCGCCGCAGACCCCGCCTCCCACTCCGGCGCCCGCTGCACCCCCGGCAACGGCAACACCGTCGTCGGCCGCCCCCGCACCATCGGCATCCTCACCCGCGACACCCGAACCCGCGCCGTCAACCGCGGCTCCCTCGGCCGGCGGCCCGCAGCAGACCACCCCCACACCTGCCACCCCGTCCCCCAGTGACACCACCACCCCAAGCACCCACAGCCCCGCGACCATCAACTGGGCGCTGGTCGCAGGGATCGGCACCCTGCTGGCCGCCTCCCTGGCCGGCGCCCTCGGAGTCCGCCGGATCCTCCAACAGCGCCAGCGCCGCGCCGGGCAGACCATCGCCCAGGACCCGGACCCCACCACCGTGGAGCAGGTCCTGGGCGCGGCCAGCGAGCCGGACGCAGTCGGGCTCCTCGACCATGTCCTGCGCACCCTCGCCCACCACGCAGCCGAGGCAGAACGCGAACTACCCACGCTGCGGGGTGCCCGCATCGATACCGCCGACATCACCCTGCTGCTCGACGAACCTGCCGAGCTGCTCACCCCCTTCAACATGGGCGGTGACCCTCGATCATGGACCCTGGACGCCCAGGCTGTGCTGCTGCCCGCCGACCAGGCGGGCGACGTCCAAGCCCCGTACCCGGGGCTGGTCACCCTCGGCGCGACCGAGACCGGTCTGCTCCTGGCCGACCTCATGACATGCCGAGTACTACTCCTGGACGGCAAAGCCGACGAGGTCCTCGAAGTCGCCCGCGCCCTCGCCCTCGAGCTCGGCACCTGCGCCTGGACCGACTACAGCGAAATCCTCACCACCGGGCTCGGATCCCGCCTGGCCGGGCTCCTGCCCCAGGGCCGGATCCGCACCATGCCCCATCTACCCGCCGTCGCCGCCGACCTCGGCGAGCTCCTCCTCGAAGCCCACCAGAGCGGCGAGCAGGTCCTGCCCTGGCTGCTCATCGGCGCCGGCGACAGCGACGAGGAACACGTCACCCAGCTCGCTGACGCCCTCGCCGCTGCCCGTACTCTGCACACCGCCGTCGTCCTGCCCGCCACCGACACCACCCGGCGCGCGTTCCCCCACGCCGAAATCCTCGACACCACGCGCGATCAAGACGTCCGCCTCGCACTGCTGGACGAGCCGGTGACCTTGCAGCGGATCACCGACGAGCAGTACCTGCAATACGTCCACGCCCTGCAGGTATCCGCCCAGGAACCCGCGACCGCGACCGGGGCGTGGGAGTTCGCCGAGGACCACGACCAGCCAGCTGCCAGCGCGCCTTTGGCCGTGCGGGTGACCAGTGAGGGCGCTCACGACCCGGGCAACCCCTTCCCCGCCCTCCTTGCGGCCACCGCCCCAGGCGACCCCGCGGCCGCTGAAACCGAAGCCGCGCACACCGCCGCAGCCGCCGACACCAAGGGCCAACCCTCCGCCGGTACGCCGGGCGAACACGCCCGCCCGGGCCAGCCCAGCGAACTCATCCCTGCGGCCCGGACCACAGCCGAACAAGGCGACGAGGACACGGTCTGTATCGAGATGCTGGGCCCCCTGCGCATCACCGGCGGCCTCGGATCCGCCCACAGCCCCCGCACCAACGCCATCGCGGCTTTGATCCACCTGCGCCCCGGGCGCAGCGCCGAGTACCTGTGCCAGGCCATGGACCCCGTCAACCCCTGGTCCACCCGCACCCTGCACTCACGCCTGTCCGAGCTGCGTAATCAGATTGGTCTGAACGACGACGGGTATCCGCTGCTGCCGCGGCCCAAGAGCGGCAGCGGGTACCTCTTCCACCCGGCAGTGACTTCGGACTGGGACCGCTTCCAGCAGCTGGCCTCGCGCGGGCTGGCCGCCGGGCCCGAGGGCGGCATCGCGGATCTGGAAACGGCGATGGGGCTGGTGCGGGGCAAGCCGTTCGACGGCCGGACCCTGCCCTGGGCCGACCCTGTCATCCAGGACATGCTGTCCCGGATCACCGACACAGCCCATACCCTCGCCCGCTGGCACACCGACGGGACCACCCCCGACCTCGACGCAGCCCGCCACACGATCCAGCAAGCCCTCGACGTCGAAGAGACCTCCGAAGTCCTCTACCGCGACCTCCTCCACATCGAATGGGCCGCCGGCAACCAGGCCGCCATCCGCAAGACAATCGCCCGCCTGCAGCAAATGGCCCGCACCTACGACATCACCCTCGACAGCCTCACCGAGGACACCATCAGCCTCGTCCTGTCCGGCCGGCCCTCCCCCACGACCGCCGGGACCACGGCGACCTGATACCCAGCACGGCATAGACGGGTGTGGGCACCTGGAGCTGCAGTTGCCCACACCCAATTCAGGGCTGGCGGTCCAGCGGTCACGCGAGCGCCGCTACCCGGTGACGGGCCGCGGCGAGGAGTTCGGCACGAGCCTGCCACTCACCGGCAGGCTGCCGCGTCACCCACTCCTCCCGTACTTCCGCCACCGCCGCGCATACCGCCTGTACTTCCTCAGCCATCGCTTCGTCCAAGGCATCCAGCTGCGGCCCCGTGACAACCACCGGCCCATAGAAGCCGTACGGGATCTCCATCCCCCGCCACACGGACGCCAGCACCCACACCGACAGATTCATCGGCAACCGCTCAGACTGCCCATTCCCATGCACATGGAGCTGCGTCCTTCGGTGATAGACCGCCGCATCCGCCGGACCGCCCACAGCAGTACGCACCACCTGCCACCGACCCGCATCCTCACCCGGCCAGGGCAGCACAACGACCGCGCCATCCACATCGATCCGTAAGACCGTGCCCACGTCACCCTCCTCATCACCAAGCCAGCCATCAGCCTAGAAGCGATCAGCTGGCATTGACCGACGAACGGGGAGCAACCAAGCCCCCGAATAGCTCACCAGCCCTGGCGCAGCCACGCCTCGCTGCCGTCGACCGGTGAGCACGCTGCCAGGCACCGGGCACGCAGCGGTGCAAGGGGGCTGCTGACTTTGGGAGACCGGTCATGGCCGATGACCGATGGAGGTCGGATCGGTCACCGGTCACCGGTCATCCTGACCATCGGTCATCGGTCAAACCGCAGGTCAAAGGAGGTGCGGGCTGTTGGACCGGTCACGACGAAAACAGCCGAGCACAACCACGTGCCGGGCGTCGCCCACGCCCGCTCGCTTCGAATGGGGCCTCAGACTCGGCGTGCTGGTGACCTCGCATCGGTGAGGTGATAGTCGGTCACTCACCGATTCAGTCACCGGATTGGTCACCGAATCAGTCACCGGTCACGCCGTCACCACGGTCAGGCCATGACCGGTCACCGGTCACGTCACGAGCTCACCATTCATCGGTCACCGGTCACGGAGGCGTCGGTCACCGGTCACCGGCCACCGGCCACCGGCCACGGAGGAATCGGTCACGCAGGGGCGGTCAGCTTCAGACCGAGCGGAGGTGAGCGCGCCCCTGTCCGCGCTGCTCGGTGAGGTGCTTGCCGGCGTCGATCACGCGGCGCTGACCTGTCTTGGGGGATACCCCCAGGCGGCGGGCCACTTCTGCTCCGGAGAGTTTTACGCCGGTCTCCTCGGCTTCGGTGAGCCAGGCGGCGACGGTGAGGATCTGCTGCTGGACCAGATCCAGGACAGGCTCGTCGGTCTGCTGCTCGGGCAGCCGGGCAGCGGCCGCACCGGTGTCGGTGACCGTCGCCTCCCAGCGCTCGGTCTCCCCAGCAGGCGCCGGGACCGGATCGGTCAGCACGTCAGGGGACATCTGCTCACGTCGTGCGGCCGGCAGCCGGTCACCGGCCGACGACAATGGCGCCGCCGGTACCTGACCGGACACCGAGGCCTGCAAGGCGGGCGCATGAACGTCGCCTCGGGCCGAGAAGGGTGCAAAGAAGGCGTGGGGTTCGCCACGGTGACCGGTCACGGAACCCGCATCGGTCAGAGCCGTCCGGCGTCCGGGGAACCGGGTCAGTAGCTCCTCTACCTCTGTCGCGGGCAGCGGCCCACCGGTCACCGGGTCCACCACCCCGTACGCCTCGGCCAGGTGCACCACGAAAGCGGCGGCATCAGGGGCCGCGCCGGTGCGCGCCGCGTACGAGCGGCATGCCTCCCAGAGCTCCGCCTCCGTCATACGAGCCTGCTCGGCGGCCACCGGAACGGCCGGCTGTGCCGGAGGCAGCGCTCCGGGGAATTCGGGACCGTAGGGATGATCCTGACCGTACTCGCCGTGTGCGGGGCCGATGTCCGACTGCAGCCCGTGGGCAAGGCTCTCATCCATATCCGCGGACCTCTCCAAGGCCTGCTCCCCCAATACAGCTGGTGCCCCGAGCCGAACGCCCTGCGGTGCATCAGCCCGCTCTACCGCCAGGTACTCGGCGGTCGCCGGCGCCGGGGGCAGCAGCACCGGGTCGATGCCCGCCGCCGCCAGGCCCTCCGGGGCCGTCTGGGAGAGGGGGACGCCGATCCGGGCCAGCCGGAGCG
>NZ_JBIARX010000033.1:0-26021 GCF_042890265.1 Streptomyces sp. NPDC002209
CGCGAAGCGACGCGACCGCAGGGAGCGCCCTTGAGGGACCGGCACGACACGGAAGGACAGTGGACTGCCGGGAAACCCCCGGACGCTCTCCCGACCCCGAGTGCACAGACCCCGACCCCTGGCCTCCCGGCCGGCCTGCCGTCGCCGAGTACGCAGGCCCCGCCCTGGGTGCCCCTCCGGCGTTCCCGCCGCCGCGTACGTGGACCCCGCCCCCGGCCTCCCCGCAGGTCCTCCCGACGCCGAGCGCACAGGTCCCCGACCTCTGGCCTCCCCGCCCGCCCTCCAACACCGAGTACACGGACCCCGACTCCTGGGCCCCCGCCGCCCCTCCCACCGCCGCGTACACAGCCCCCGACCCCCGCCTCCCCGCCGCCCGGCAGGTAGACCCCGGCACCGATGCCCCTCCCGCCGCACCCTGCCCCGTCGTACGCTGATCTGATGAGAACTCCCAGGCAGGCAGCGCGCATTGTCATCCTCTCCCCGACCGGTTCGGTGTTCCTCTTCCGTGAGGACAACGTCGAGGTCGGGATCCACTGGCTGCCGCCCGGCGGGGGGATCGACCCCGGGGAGACTCCCGAGGAGTGCGTGCGACGGGAGTTGCGGGAGGAGACGGGGTGGACCGACCTCGAGCCGCAGCGGCTGCTGTGCACCTGGGAGCACGACTTCACCCACGAAGGCATCCCCGTGCGCCAGCACGAGCACATCTACGTCACCACCGGCCCGCGCCGCGACCCCGTCCCCGAGTCGCCCGACGCGCACTGGCGCTGGCTGTCCCAGCAGGCGCTGGCCTCGCTCGGGGAGCCCCTGTGGCCGCCGCGGCTCGCGGAGCTGCTGGCCGACGCGCCGGCCGGGCCGGTCCACCTCGGGCTGGTGGTCTGACGCCGCAAGAGCGGCGCGACACCCCGTCGACGAGGACTACAACCGACCCGCTCGGTGTCTAGTGCCGTGACCGGAAACTTTTGCCGTGTTGGCGGAGTGCTGCGAGGCGCGGCGAGAAACCGAGCGCGCCCAGCGGCACCCTCCAGCTACCGAACTGGCTCGTTGACGCGATGAAATTTCCCACCCGTGGTTCAGATGGGACTTCCAGACGTCATCATGTATGACCATGGACCTAGCTGGCATTGCAGCGCTGTTGGCGCTAGCAGGCATACCAGTGACGCTGGTTGTTGCACGTTGGCAGAAGCGCACGGCTCTTGAACAGGCCGAGGCTAGCCACCGCACGGCACGGGAGGTGGCGGAGGCGAACCATCGCGCAGCACTAGAGCAAGCTGAGGCCAATCACCGCACTGCGCTGAGTGTGGCAGAAGCCTCACACCGGAGCGCCCTTGAGCTCGCAGCTGCCACCCACCGAAATGCTCTGAGGTTGGCTCATCGAGAGGCTGAGATAGGGCAGGAGCACCTGAGGTGGCAAGTGCGACAGACCACCTACGTGCAGTTTCAGGGCGCAATCGACCGTCTTCGGCGGGCTGTGCTGGCGGAGGAGGTTAGAACTGATGAGATGCGAGATGCCTATCACGACATCCATGAGTTCGAACACGTCTTGAGCATGGTGGCTGGCAGGGAAGTACGCGGTCCTGCAATAGGAATCAAACTCAGAGCTGAGGAGGTCATGGATTCCGTCCTTAGCTCGACATTGACGCCAGAGGCGCGTGCCGAGCTGTGGCGGGCACAGGTCACACCACGACGAGCGCAGCTTGACGACGTAATTAATCAAGAACTTGGCAAGCGGTTTCCCATGGATCTGCCGGTGGCGCCCTCTCGTAGGCAGCGCAACGGAGCTTGATCGTCAGATGGCTGCGGTCTATTCCCGCTGGTAGACGGATTGAGCTGTGAGGGTGCTCAACGGAGCCGACGCCGTTCTTCTCCCCGCATCTGACCACGAAGAAGGACACCCGGGTCGGCGACTGGGCGGCGTCCAACAACGTCGAGTTCGCCTACAAGCCGACCAACAGCTCCTGGTTGAACCGCATCGAGGCCCAGTTCACCGCCCTCCACTACTTCGCTCTCGATGGCACCGACCACGCCAGCCACAAGGAGCAGGGCAGCGTGATCCGCCGCTACGTCATCTGGCGGAACAAGCATGCCGCCGACCAACGCCTCTGCGAAGTGGTGAACAGGGCGAACGTTGCCTGATGCGCCACTAGAGTCCTGGCACTGCCATCGACGACGAGCCGAGGAGCTTCCGTGTTGCGAGGTCTGACCACCGTCAGTTTCTGGGCCGCCGATCTGGATGCGGCCAAGGCCTGGTACACCGAACTCCTCGGCACCGGCCCCTACTTCGAGCGGCCGGGGTACGCCGAGTTCCGGCTCGGCGACTACCAGCACGAGCTCGGGCTGATCGACCGCCGCTACGCGCCCGCCGGCGCGCCGGCCGAGCCGGGCGGGGCCGTCGTGTACTGGCACGTCGACGACGTCGACGCGACGCTCGAGAGGCTGCTGTCCATGGGCGCGGCGCCGTACGAGCCGCCCACGGAGCGCGGTCCCGGTTTCGTCACCGCCTCGGTGGTCGACCCGTTCGGCAACGTCCTCGGCTTCATGTACAACGCGCACTACCTCGACGTACTGGGCGAGCGCCCGTGAGCCGGCCGCCGCGGCTCACCGGGCCGCGGAGGTCGCCTTCGCGTACAGCGTCGCCGCGTACTCGCCCAGGATCGTGCTCGTCGAGACGTCGTCCGTGTCGCCGCCCGTCAGGATGCCGATGATCTTCCCGTCCTTCGCGAGCCAGGCGCTGCCGCTCGTGCCGCCCGGGAAGTCCGCGCAGTCGAAGCGCTGCTCCGTCTCGGTCTCGCGGATCGCCGACGCCGTGCACGTGCGCGGGACCTTGCGGTCCGCCGGGTAGCCGGTGACGGTGATCTCCTCGCCGGAGCGGCCCGTGGTGTCCAGGGTGGCCGCGCCCGTGACGTCCTCGATGTTGCGGCCGGCCGCGTCCGGGGCGATGCGGGCGAAGGCGAGGTCGTAGTCGTCGTCGTTGCCCTCGGCCCAGTGGGGGTCCTCGAAGACCTCCTCGATCGTCCAGGCTCCGTACGGGGCGCCGCCGTTCGCGTACGCGGGTGCGAAGACCGCTCCCCCGGAGCCGGCCTTCCCGGCGAGCAGGCAGTGCCCGGCGGTGACGATCAGGTTCTTCCCTGGGCTGTGCACCACGGTGGCGGTGCAGAAGTGGTCACCCTGCACTCCGCCTTCGAACAGGGCCCCGGTGAAGGCGGCGGGGCTGCCCGGCCGGGGCGTGCCCGAGGTGTTCAGCTGCGGCTGCTTGGCTGCTTGCGATCGCGAAGACGGGCTCGGCGAGGGCTTCGCCGGGGCCGCCGCCTTGACGTGCGTGCCCGAGCCGCCCTCCGACGCCGGCACCACCTTCGTCATGGCAGCGGACGCGCCCAGCGCCGCCACCGCGCACAACACCCCGGTCACCACGGTCCGCTTGTCCACCGCCACCGCCCCTCCTACTTTGCTTCGGCGAAGCATGCCTTGATGTTCGCCTTCGCCGCAAGGGGACCCTTGGGGTAGGCCTCAGGCTCCCGGCCACAGGCCTTCCGGCGTCAGGCCGAGGAGGTCGATCGCGTTGCCGCGGACGATGCACTCCACCACGTCCGGCGCGAGGTGGGACATCTGGGCTTCCCCCACCTCGCGCGACTTGGGCCACGTCGAGTCCGAGTGCGGGTAGTCCGTCTCGTAGAGGACGTTGGCCACGCCGATCGAGTCCAGGTTCTTCAGTCCGAAGGGGTCGTCGAAGAAGCACCCGAAGACGTGTTCCGCGAAGAGCTCCGACGGCGGGCGCAGCACCTTCTCCGCGACGCCGCCCCAGGCGCGGTTCTCCTCCCAGACCACGTTCGCGCGTTCCAGGATGTACGGGATCCAGCCGATCTGACCCTCCGCGTACATGATCTTGAGGTTGGGGAAGCGTTCGAACTTGCCGCTCATCAGCCAGTCGACCATCGAGAAGCAGCAGTTGGCGAAGGTGATGGTGGAGCCGACCGCCGGCGGGGCGTCCGCCGAGGTGGACGGCATGCGCGACGAGGAGCCGATGTGCATGGCGATGACGGTGCCGGTCTCGTTGCAGGCCTCGAGGAAGGGGTCCCACTCGTCGGTGTGGACGGAGGGCAGCCCCAGGTGCGGGGGTATCTCGGAGAAGGCGACCGCGCGCACGCCGCGCGCCGCGTTGCGGCGGACCTCGGCGGCGGCCAGCCGGGCGTCCCACAGCGGGATGAGGGTGAGCGGGATGAGCCGGCCCCGCGCCTGCGGTCCGCACCACTCCTCCACCATCCAGTCGTTGTACGCCCGTACGCCGAGCAGCCCGAGCTCGCGGTCCTTGGCCTCGGTGAAGGTCTGGCCGCAGAAGCGCGGGAAGGTCGGGAAGCAGAGTGCCGACTGGACGTGGTTGACGTCCATGTCCGCGAGGCGCTCGGGAACCGAGAAGGACCCCGGGCGCATCTGCTCGTACGTGATCACCTCCAGCTTGATCTCGTCGCGGTCGTAGCCGACGGCGGTGTCGAGCCGGGTGAGGGGGCGGTGCAGGTCTTCGTAGACCCACCAGTCGCCGATCGGGCCGTCGTCTCCCCTGGCGCCCATCACGGGGGCGAACTTGCCGCCGAGGAAGGTCATTTCCTTCAAGGGGGCGCGGACGATCCGGGGGCCGGTGTCCCGGTACTTGGACGGGAGCCGGTCCCGCCAGACGTGGGGAGGCTCAACCGTGTGGTCGTCCACCGAGATGATCTTCGGGAAGGTCTCCATGGCTCCCACGGTAGCGTCAATCTGACGAACCGTCAGCTAGTTGGACGGCGATTGGGAAGTGATCGGTCCGACACGGGCTGACGGGTAAGCGCAAGACAGGGCAGACTGGCCCTTACACCGACGGAAGGCAGGGGGGACGACAGATGGACGGCATACCGGCCATCCCGCACCAGCGGAACCACCCCGAGGCAGCCCGGCGCCACTCCGCTGCCGCGCCGGACGCCACGGCAGGTGCGCGGCCCGGCAGCCCCGCCGACCCGCCGGGCACCGCGGACGGCGCCAACGCCGTTGCCGCGGCCTCCGCTTCGGCCGGTACGCCGACTGCCGCGGCCGGTGCCGTGGACACCGCCGCGGCCAACGCGCCCGCCGTGTCCGGAACCCGGCCCGCCACCCACGCCACCCCGGCCGCCACTCCCGCCGACGAGCCGGACGCGACCCGCGCCACCGGCGAGCCGGACGGGACCGCGCCCGACGGCGCGCACCCCGCTCCCGCCCCCACCGGCACCCGCTTCGCCGTCCTCGGGCCCATCCGCGCCTGGCGCGGCAGCGAGGCGCTGCCCTCCGGCACCCCGCAGCAGCGCGCCCTGCTCGCCGCGCTCCTGCTGCGCGGCGGCCGGACCGCCACCGCGCCCGAGCTGATCGACGCCATCTGGGGCGAGGACCCGCCGCAGCAGGCCCTCGCCACCATCCGTACGTACGCCTCCCGCCTGCGCAAGGTCCTCGCGCCCGGCATGCTCGTCAGCGAGTCCGGCGGCTACGCCATCCGCACCCCCACCGGCACCCTCGACCTCGGCGTCGCCCGCAGCCTCGCCGCCGACGCCGAACAGGCCCGTACCGCCGGCGACCGCACCCTCGCCCGTACGCTGCTCGCCCGCGCCCTCGACCTGTGGGACGGCGAACCGCTCGCCGGGGTCCCCGGGCCGCACGCCGAGACCGAGCGCACCCGGCTCGCGGAATGGCACCTCCAGCTGCTGGAGACCCGCCTCGACCTCGACCTGGAGCTCGGCCACCACGCCGAGGCCGTCTCCGAGCTGACCGCCCTCACCGCCGCGCACCCGCTTCAGGAACGGCTGCGCGAGCTCCTCATGCTCGCCCTGTACCGCAGCGGCCGGCAGGCCGAGGCGCTCGCCGTGTACGCCGACACCCGCCGGCTCCTCGCCGACGAACTCGGCGTCGACCCCCGGCCCGAACTCTCCGCGCTCCAGCAGCGCATCCTGCGCGCGGACGCCGAACTCGCCCGCGCCGAAGACCCGGCACCGGCCGCCGCGCCGAAACACGTGAGGCCCGCCCAATTGCCCGCCACCGTCGCCGACTTCACCGGCCGCGCCACTTTCGTCAACGAGCTCGGCGAGATCCTCTCGGGCGTCGGGGGCCAGGTCATGGCCGTCTCCGCGCTCGCCGGGATCGGGGGCGTCGGCAAGACCACCCTCGCCGTGCACGTCGCGCACGCCGCCCGCCCGCACTTCCCCGACGGCCAGCTCTACGTCGACCTCCAGGGCACCGAGCCGCGGCCCGCCGAGCCCGTCGCCGTCCTCGGCTCGTTCCTGCGCGCGCTCGGCACCCCCGACACGGCCATCCCGGACACCGCCGCCGAGCGGGCCGCACTGTACCGCTCCACGCTCGACGGCCGCCGCGTCCTGGTCCTGCTCGACAACGCCCGTGACGCCGCCCAGGTCCGCCCGCTGCTGCCGGGCACCGCGGGCTGCGCCGCCCTCGTCACCAGCCGGGTCCGCATGGCGGGCCTCGCCGGGGCCCATCTCGTCGACCTCGACGTGATGAGCCCCGAGGAGGCCCTCCAGCTCTTCACCCGGATCGTGGGCGCGGAACGGGTCGGCGCCGAGCGCCAGGCCGCCCTCGACGTGGTCGGCGCCTGCGGCTTCCTGCCGCTCGCCATCCGCATCGCCGCCTCCCGGCTGGCCGCCCGCCGCACCTGGACGGTGTCCGTGCTCGCCGCGAAGCTCGCCGACGAGCGCCGCCGCCTCGACGAGCTCCAGGCCGGCGACCTCGCCGTCAAGGCCACCTTCGAGCTCGGCTACGGCCAGCTCGAGCCCGCCCAGCAGCGCGCGTTCCGCCTCCTCGGCCTCGCCGACGGTCCCGACATCTCGCTGGCCGCGGCAGCCGCCGTGCTCGACCGGCCCGAGCACGACACCGAGGACCTCCTCGAAGCCTTAGTGGACTGCTCCCTCCTCGAATCGGCCGCGCCCGGCCGCTACCGCTTCCACGACCTCGTACGCCTCTACGCCCGCGCCTGCGCGGACCGCGACGAGCAGCCGCCGAGCGGGCGGGACGCCGCCCTGGACCGGCTGCTGGACTTCTACCTCGCCACCGCCTCCGCGGTGTACGCGGTGGAGCGCCCCGGCGACCGGCTCCCCGCCCACCTGTCCGCCACCCACTACCCCGGCCTGCGTTTCGCCGAGCCGCGCGCCGCCCTCGACTGGCTGTACGCCGAGGCGGACCCGCTGCTGGCGTGCGTCCGGCAGGCCGCCGTCCGCTCGACCGGGCAGGGCGGCGTGGTCGACGTGCTGCGCCGTTCGGTCGACCTCCTGTGGGCGGCCAAGGACCTCGCCGAGTCGGGGGCGAACTCCAAGCAGTACGAGTCCGCCGCCGTGGCCCTGCGCGACGCCGCGCACACCGCGAAGGACCCGCACGCGGAGGGCCGGGCCCGGACCACGCTCACCAACGTCCACCTGGTCGCGGGCCGCTTCGGCGAAGCCGACGAGGAAGCCCGCCAGGCCATGGACCTCGCCCGCGAGGCCGGCGACCCGCTGCCCAGCTGCTGGGCGCCCAACGACCGCGGGATCATCGCCCTCTACCAGGGCCGGCACGCCGACGGCGAGCGGTACCTGCTGGAGGCCATCGAGAACTTCCGCGCCGACGGCAACCACATCGGCGAGGCCAGCGCACTGTGCAACCTCTCCCGGATCCACGTCGAACTGGGCCGGCTGAGCAGCGCCATCGACCTCGCCGAGCAGGGCATCGCCATATACGACCGGATGGGCCTGACCCTGCGCCTGGCCAACGGCCGCTACGCGCTGGGCATCGCCCTCACGCAGGCCGGCCGGCTCGGTGAGGCGCAGGCGCAGCTCACCGAGGCGCTCTCGCTGTTCCACGACAACCGGCAGCCGCTGTGGGAGGGCGTGACGCACTTCCGGCTCGCCGTGGCCCACCTGGCCGCGCACCGGCCCACGCTGGCCGCCGCGCACGCCGAACAGGCCATCGCGCTGCGCGGGATCGGCGGGGAGTGGCGCCGGGCGACCGTGCTGACGGTGCTGGGCAAGGCGCTGCGCAGGCTGGGGCAGCGGGACCGGGCGCGGGTGTGCTGGCGGGATGCCGAGGTCGTCTTCAAACAGCTGAAGTCGGCCGAACTGGCCGAGGTCCAGGCCCTGCTGGCTTCGGAGATAGCGGCCTGAGCTGCACCGATCGCCGGATGAACGAGGCATTCATCGTTCGTTTATCGCCGCCCGCCACGATAGCTACATCGACTCACCGCGTCGGGGGGCGCGAGAGTCGGCTGGAGGACCGCCCGTTCGGCGGTCCGCGGGGGAATCGCCGAACGGGCCCGACCCATCCATCAGGAGAACCGATGACGACGAACGAGAACATCCTGCCGAACGACGGCGACATCAAGCCGATGGACAACCACGCGTCCGGCATCGAGATCAAGCCGCTCGACGACAGCCTTGCACCGGGCGTCGACATCACGCCGATGGACAATCACGCCTCCGGCATCGAGATCAAGCCGCTGGACAAGCAGGCTTCGGGCGAGGACATCGTGGCGATGGACAACCACGCGTCCGGTCCGCGTCCGTAAGACGTCCCACGGGGGAAACGGGGGACGGGGGGCTGGTCCCACGGGGGATACGGGGGACCGGTGCCAACGGGGGGGCCACGGGGGATTCGGGGGAACCCGCCGTGGTCAACGGGGGAGCACGGCCCACGCGGGCCACGGGGGACCCGCGGGGGAGCACGAACACGGGGGAGCACAACAAGGACGGCGGTCGCGGTGGCCCGGAGGGGGAGCCACCGCGGCCGCCGTCGCATGCGTTCCCTGCCGGCCCGGGCCCGTGTCACTAGGCTGGGCTCGTGTTCACCTCCCAGGGACCGACCGTCCGCGAGCTCGCCGTCCAGGCCCTCTCGTCCGTCGAGCGCGGGTACGACCTGCTCTCGCCCAAGTTCGACCAGACCCCCTTCCGCACCCCGGACCGCATGCTCGACGCGGTCGAGGAGGCGCTCGCCCGGTACGAAGGCTCCTTCGGGGACGGTCTGGACGTGTGCTGCGGGACCGGCGCGGGACTGGGAATGCTGCGGCGGCTGTGCCGGGACCGGGTGACCGGGGTGGACCTGAGCGCCGGCATGCTGGCCGAGGCCGCGCGGGCGCACCCCGACGAGCGCATCGACCTCGTACGGGCCGACGCGCGGGCGCTGCCGCCCGGGCTGGCCGGCTCGTACGACCTGGCCGTCAGCTTCGGGGCCTTCGGGCACTTCCTGCCGACCGAGCGGCCCGCCCTGTTCTCCGGCGTCCACGCGGCGCTGCGCCCGGGCGGCGTGTTCGCGTTCCCGATCGGGGCGCCGATCCCGCCGGTCTCCCCCGTGTGGTGGGCGGTGGCGGGCTTCGACGCCGCGATGCGGGTGCGCAACGCCGTGTGGCGGCCGCCGTTCGTCATGTACTACCGGACCTTCCCGCTGGGCGGCGTCCGCGCCGACCTGCTGGCGGCAGGCTTCACGGTGGAGACCCTGCCGCTGGAGCCCTTCGGCCGCCGCGAGGACGGCACCCCCCGCTGGCGCCTCCTCCTGGCCCGGAAGCTCGGCTAGAGCGCCGGTAGGAAAGCGCGCGGCCCACTAGGCTGGCACAGCACTCTCTGGAGGAAACCATGGCAGCCGAGCTTCCCGAATGGATGCTCCCGCCCCGCCCGAGCGGCTGGGAAGCGGACGACCTCGACCACTGGCCCCAGGCACCCCGGCACACCGAGCTCATCGACGGAGCGCTGATCTTCATGATGTCCCCGCAGCGGTCCTGGCACTCCCGGCTGGTGGAGAACCTGACCTTCCACCTGCGGCAGGCAGCGCCGGACGGCGTCGAGATCGAACGGGAGATGACCGTCCGCCTCGACAAGAGGAGCCGTCCCGAACCGGACATCCTGGCCGCGACCGTGGCCTACGACCCCGACCGCACACGCTACCTCCCGGACGAGGTCGTCCTGGTGATCGAAGTGGTGTCCGAGGAGTCGGCCGACCGCGACCGTTCCATCAAGCCCTTCAAGTACGCCCAGGCCCAGATCCCCCACTTCTGGCGCGTCGAGGACGAAGAGGGCGAGCCCGCCGTCCACGTCTACGAGCTGGACACGGTCACCCGGACGTACGTTCCGACCGGGATCCACCGTGACCGGCTCAAGGTGGCGGTCCCGTTCCCCGCGGACATCGACCTGGGCACGCTCACCCCTTGACCAGGCGGGCGCGGAGTTCGCGTTTGAGGACCTTTCCGCTCGCGTTGCGGGGCAGTTCGGCGACGAACTCGACGGCGCGCGGGACCTTGTAGTTGGCCATCTCGCGGCGGGACCAGGCGATCAGGTCGTCGGCGGTGAGGGTGGAGCCGGGGCGGCGGACCGCGTAGGCCTTGCCGACCTCGCCGAGGCGGGGGTCGGGGACGCCCACGACGGCGACGTCCGCGATGTCCGGGTGCAGGCCGAGGAGTTGCTCGATCTCGGCGGGGTAGGCGTTGAACCCGCCGACGATGAACATGTCCTTGATCCGGTCGGTGATGCGCAGGTTGCCGTCGGTGTCGAGGACCCCGACGTCCCCGGTGCGCAGCCAGCCGTCGGGGGTGACCGCCGCGGCGGTCTCGGCCGCGTCCTCGAAGTAGCCCTGCATGACGTGGTGGCCGCGGACCCACACCTCGCCCGCCGTGCCGGCGAGCTGGGCGTACCCGTGCTGGTCGGCGATCTTCACCTGGGTGCCCGGGATGGCCCGTCCCGAGGTCGAGGCGATGACCTCGGCCGGGTCGCCGCGCCGGCACATCGTGACGATGCCGCTGGCCTCGGAGAGGCCGTAGGCGGTGAGCACGGTGGAGATGTGCAGTTCGCCGCGCAGCCGCTCGACGAGTCGGAGCGGGACGACGGCGGCGCCGGTGACGACGAGGCGCAGCGCCGACAGGTCGTGGTGGTCGCGCTGGGGGTGGTCGAGGAGCGACTGGTGGAGGGTGGGCGGGCCGGGGAGTACGGAGATCCGCTCGGCGGCGATGTTGGCGAGGACGGTGTCCACGTTGAAGACGGGCTGCGGGACCATCGTGGCCCCGCGCATCAGGCAGGCGATGATGCCGGCCTTGTAGCCGAAGGTGTGGAAGAAGGGGTTCACGATCAGGTAGCGGTCGCCCTCGCGCAGGCCGGCGAGCTCGCTCCAGACGTCGTAGCAGCGCAGCGACTGGGCGTGGGTGATGACGGCGCCCTTGGGGCTGCCGGTGGTGCCGGAGGTGAAGATGATGTCGGAGGGGGCCTCGGGCCGGATCGACTCGGCGCGCTCGCGCACGGTGTCGGCGCTGACGCCGTCCCCGCCGGCCAGGAAGTCCTTCCAGGTGCGGAAGGACTCGGGGGCGTCCTCGGCGAGGACGACGACCTGCTCGAGGTGTGGCAGTCCGGGCAGCGGGCCGCGGCCGCCCTCCCCTTCGGCGGCGGCCCGGCGCAGGGAGGCGACGTACGAGGTGCCGAGGAAGGTGCCGGTGACGAAGAGGAGTCTGGCCCGGCTGCGCCGCAGGACGTAGGCGGCCTCCGTGCCCTTGAAGCGGGTGTTGAGGGGGACGAGGACGGCGCCCGCCGAGACGGCGCCGAGCGCGGAGACGATCCACTCCAGGGTGTTGGGGGCCCAGACGGCGACCCGGTCCCCCGGCTCGACCCCGGCGGCGATGGCGGCGGCCGCGGCGCGCTCCACGCGTTCGCCGAGCTGCGCGTAGCTGATGCGGACGCGTCCGTCGACGACGGCCTCGCGCTCGGCGTACCGCCCGGCCGCCGCGCGCACCAGCCCCGCGATGCTGCCCCAGCGCAGATCCCCCCGCGCGTCTTCGCTCATCGCACACCCCTCCCAGTAGCTGACTATCCGTCAGATTAGCTGTAGCCTTCGCGGCTGTCAGTACTGGTGCAGCCCCGGAGGTGGCGATGGCGGCAACACTCAAGGACGCTACGGCGATAGTCGGGATCGGCCAGACCGCCTTTGCCAAACGGCTTCCCGAGTCCGAGAAGGAACTGGCCTGCCGCGCGATCCTGGCCGCCCTCGCGGACGCCGGGATCGCCCCTGCCGAGGTCGACGCCTTCTCCTCCTACACGATGGAGGAGACCGACGAGGTCGAGGTCGCCAAGGCCATCGGCGCCGGCGACGTCACCTTCTTCTCCAAGATCGGCTACGGCGGCGGCGGCTCCTGCGCCACCGTCGGCCACCTCGCGGCCGCCGTCGCCACCGGCCAGGCGAGCGTCGGCGTGGCCTGGCGCTCGCGCAAACGCGGCTCCGGCCCGCGCCCCTGGAAGAACACCGCCGTCCAGCTGCCCACCCCCGGCCAGTGGACCCGCCCCTTCGGGCTGCTGCGGCCCGCCGACGAGATCGGCATGCTGGCCCGCCGCTACATGCACGAGTACGGCGCCACCCGCGACCACCTCTTCAACGTCGCCATGGCCTGCCGCAACCGGGCCAACGAGAACCCGGCCGCGATGATGTACGAACGCCCGCTGACCCGCGAGATGTACATGACCGCCCGCATGATCAGCGATCCACTCTGCCTCTTCGACAACTGCCTGGAGACCGACGGGGCGCTGGCCTGCGTGATCGTTTCCGCCGAGCGGGCCCGCGACTGCCGCCAGAAGCCCGTGTACGTCCACTCCGTCGCCCAGGGGCTGCCCGCCCAGCACCACGGCATGGTCAACTACTGGAACGACGACCCGCTGTCCGGCCCCGCCTGGACCGCCGCCCGGCACCTGTGGAAGCAGGCCGACTTCGGGCCGCAGGACGTGGACGTGGCCCAGATCTACGACGCCTTCACCCCGCTGATCCCGCTCTCCCTGGAGGGCTACGGCTTCTGCGGGCGCGGCGAGGGCGCCGCGTTCACCGAGGGCGGGTCCCTGGAGATCGGCGGCCGGCTCCCGATCAACACCGGCGGCGGCGGCCTGTCCGAGGCGTACGTGCACGGCTTCAACCTGATCAACGAGGGCGTCAAGCAGCTGCGGGGCGTCTCCACCGCCCAGGTGCCGGACGCCGCGACCTGCCTGGTGACCGCGGGCGAGGGTGTCCCGACGTCCGCGATCCTGCTGCGAGCCTGAGGAGCGAACGACCATGACGACGACCCCGGCACCGGCAACGCCCCCGGCCACGGACCCGGACCCGGACCCGGCCCCGGCCCCGGCCGACCAGCTGCTCCTGCCCGTCCCCGACGAGGACGGCGCCCCCTTCTGGGAGTACGCCGCCCGGGGCGAACTCCGCATCCAGGCCTGCACCGCGTGCGGCCGCCTCCGCTTCCCGCCCAGACCCTGCTGCCCGCACTGCCAGTCGTTCGACTCCGAGTGGCGCCCGATGAGCGGACGCGGCCGCATCTGGTCCTACGTACGGCCCCACCCGCCGCTGCTCCCCGCGTACGCCGCGCAGGCCCCGTACAACGTGATCCTCGTGGAGCTCGCCGACGCCCCGCACATCCGCCTCGCCGGGAACCTGGTCACCTCCCCCGGCGCCCCGCTGAACTCCGTGGACCCGGCCCGGCTGCGCATCGGCGCCCGGGTCCAGGCGGTGTTCACCGAGACCGGTGGGATGACCGTGCCGCGCTGGGTACTGGAGAAGCCGTGACGGTACGGGTGGAGCGGGACAAGGCGGACGGGGTCGCGGTCGTCACCCTGGACCGGGAGCGCAGGCACAATGCGATCGACCTGGCGACGGCCGCCGAACTGGCCGAGGTGTGGCGGGAGTTCCGGCATGCCGAGGACGTCCGCGCGGTGGTGCTGACGGGAGCCGGCCCGGCCGCGTTCTGCACGGGCATCGACCGCGGCGTCCGCGTGCCGCAGCCCGCCTCCCCGTACTCGGTCGACGACCCGCTGCTGTCCGTCGGCCCGAAGGCGAACGACCTGTGGAAGCCGGTGGTCGCCGCCGTCAACGGCATGGCGTGCGGCGGGGCGTTCTACCTGCTGGGCGAGTCGGAGTTCATCGTCTCCTCCTCGGCCGCGACGTACTTCGACCCGCACACGACGTACGGGATGGTCAGCGCGTACGAGGCCGTGTACATGGCGCAGCGGATGCCCTTCGGGGAGGCCGCCCGGATGTCCCTGATGGGGACGGCGGAGCGGCTCTCCGCGCAGCGGGCCTACGAGATCGGCCTGGTCTCGGAGCTGACGGCGCCCGAGGAGCTGCTCCCGGCGGCGCTGCGGGCGGCGCAGACCCTGGCCGGGTACCCGACGCAGGCCGTGCAGGGCACCGTACGGGCCCTGTGGTCGGCGAAGCAGGCGGCGCTGCAGCAGGCGCTGGCCCAGGCCCCGGCGCTGATCTCGCTGGGGAACCTCTCCCCGGAGCGGCAGGCGGACCTGTTCACCGGGCGCCGGACGGCCCCGGAGCCGCGGGTGCGCTGAGCGCAGCCGGCCGGGCGCCGGCCGCGCCGTCCGCGCCGGCTCCTAGCCGATCCGGCCGACGACGCAGGTCTTCACGTCCGCGGCCTTGTCGTCGTGGATCATCGGGGCGGTGACGGTCTGGGTCTCGCGGGCCTTGAGCGTGACGCGGACGGAGGTCCGGTCGAGGACGCCGTTCGCGCCCTCGAAGGTCAGCGGGACGTCGACGGTGCTCTGCTTGTCCACGTCGGAGGTCACCCTGAGGACGGCCTTCGGGCTGCCGGGCCCGGCGCAGGTGACGACCTGGGCGTGCGCGGGCGGGCCGGCGCTCTTGCCGGGCGACGGCGTCGACTTCCCGCCGCCGTTGCTGTTGTTGCTGTTGTTGCTGTCGTGGCTGCTCTTCTTCTTCGAGCTGGAGCACCCGCCGCCGCTGCCGCTGCCCTTGCTCTTCCCGCTGTGCCCGCCGGACGAGAAGCCCGTGAGCGCGAAGACCACGGCGACGAGCACCGCGGTGAACCTGATACGACGTCCGGCCACCATGGCCCGACCCCCTCCCCTGACGACGGCGGGCCACGCTATCACCGCCGTCCGCGCCGGGACCCGGGGTCGCAGGGCCCTGCCACGTGCAGGAAACGTGAGGGCTCACCCGGCCCTTGGCCCGTTCACAGTTGCCATGCATATGATCAAACCCGGCCAACGGGGGAGGCACACCATGTCCGGTTCCTTGCGGCGCAGTCAAAGGTGAAGACGCTGGGGAAGCTGTGAGGGGATCTGGTGCTGACCTACCACGAAGTCATGACCACAAACCTGGGCCTGCTGACGACGGCCGCCGCCAAGTGGGAGGAGATGGCGGGTGAGCTGAAGAAGGTCGAGACCCGCTACGCCGACTCCGTGCAGAAGATCACCCTGGGCGGGGAGACCTGGAACGGCATCAGCCAGCAGACCGCCCACACGAACTTCGCGGCGACCCGCTACGAGTACACCGCCGCGCAGGCCCAGGCCAAGGCGATCGGGAGCCTGCTGCGCGACGCGCACGAGAAGTTCACCGATCTGAAGAAGAAGCTGGAAAGCGCGCGCGACGACGCGATAGCCGCCGGCATGACCGTCTCCGAGCAGGGACGCGTCGCGTTCGACTACGCGAAGCTCACACCCTCCGAGCGCAGCGCCTACCACCACGACCCCGACGGCCAGAAGGCGATCGGCGAAGCCGTCGGCAAGTGGCAGCAGTACATCGACGACCGGGTGAAGGCCGTCGCCGAGCTCGACCAGAACGTCAAGACCGCCCTCAGCGCCGCCGTCATCGACAGCAACCGGGACGCCTTGGGCAAGGGCGACGACGAATCGCTCGCCGGTTTCAACCGCTACGCCGAGGGCGACCTGGACAAGGCCCCCAAGAAGCTCCCCGATTCCCCGTTCAGGGAAAAGGGGGACGACGGCTTCTCCCTCACCGGACCCGACGCCGGCATGAAGCTCACCGGCACCAAGTACGGCAAGGAGGGGTCGTTCAAGCTCTACGCCGACCTCTTCCACATGACGTACCAGGGCGAGTACAAGAACGGGTCGCTCACGCTCTCCGGTATCGACGACATGTACCTGGGGGCCAGGGCCACGGCGAACTACGGCTTCACCGACAAGGGCCTCACCGCCAAGGCGGAGGCTTCCGTGGGCATCCGGGCCATGATGGAGGGGCGCGCCGAGTACGGTCACGTCGGCGGCTACGGGCGCGTCGAGGGATTCGCCGGCGCCGAGGCCTCCGCCAGCACCACGCTGGGCAAGACGGGCTGGAACGGCAACTTCAAGGCGTTCGCCGGCGAGAAGGCCAGCGCCGCCGCGGGCACGGAGGTCGCCGGGCTCGGCGCCGGCGCCACGGCCGAGGCCTGGGAGGGCGTGGGCGCGGAATTCAAATGGGACTTCGGCAAGGGGGAGGACGGCAAGTACCACTTCGGCGGCAAGGGGGGCCTCGCCCTCGGGGGCGGCGGCGCCGTGGGCG
Organism: Streptomyces sp. NPDC002209; assembly: GCF_042890265.1. Classification (NCBI taxonomy): domain Bacteria; kingdom Bacillati; phylum Actinomycetota; class Actinomycetes; order Kitasatosporales; family Streptomycetaceae; genus Streptomyces; species Streptomyces sp. NPDC002209. The sequence continues at coordinate 16,279 of NZ_JBIARX010000033.1, forward strand.
CCGAGTTCACGATCGACCCGGGCAAGGTCAAGGACGCCGCGGGCGACGCTGCCGACTGGGTGGGTGACACGGCCGGCTCCGTCAAGGACGAAGTCACCAGCTGGTTCGACTGATCGACTGATGTACTCCCCCTGTGGAAGGAGGGCCTGAAATGCCCACGACCCTGCCGGTGCCGATCGAGTTCAGCCTGCCCGACGGCTGGCGACCCGCCCCTCCGGAGGAGGTGGGCGCTCCGGGCGTGGCGTTCATCGCGCTGCACGAGCATCCGGACGAAGGCTTCACCGCCAACATCGCCGTCGACGGCGACTTCCTGCCGGACGGGGCGACGCTGGCCGAGATGGCCGAGGAGTCGGTGGACCGCGTGCGCCGGGTCGCCGAGTCGGTGGTGGTGACCAGCCGCCGCGAGCTCGGCTCCGAGGCCTCGCCGGGCCTGGCCCAGCGGCTGACCCTGTCGGCCGTCGTGAAGGGCGTGCGCCGCGACCTCGTCCAGTCCCACGTCTACCTGGCCGTGCTGGACCTCGAGGACCCGCACCGGCGTGCGGTGATCCGGCTGATCCTGACCTCGACCGCGGCGCAGGAGGACGGCGTCGTGGGCGACTTCCAGGAGTTCCTGCGCACGGTCAGCCCCGACACCGGGGCAGGGGCCTAGCGATGGGCCGCCTCTGGGACAAGTACATGGGCACGGTGCGCGCCGACGGCGGCGTCACGGCGATCCCCACCACGGAGCTGCGCGCCGCGCTGCTCGCGCTGAACGGCACGGGCGTGGTGTTCAGCGTGCGCGAGGCGGGCGGCGGGGGCGCCGACCTGGTGGCGGACTGGAAGGTCATGGAGCCCGCCACCGGCACGGGCCTGGGCCGCCGGCAGGTGGAGCGGACCTTCAAGGTCTGGATGCGGCTGCTCCCCGCGGAGCGCGAGGTACGGGCCGCGGACGAGCAGTGGGCGGTGACGCGGGCGGGCAGCCCGCCCGGCCGGACCGTCCAGCGCGAGCACGGCCGCGGGCCGATCCGGCACGTGCAGAAGCAGTGGACCTTCGAGCGCGACGCCGAAGGCCGCCGCCGGAAGGTCGAGTCGTTCAGCCTGAACACCGCCCGGGACCTGAAGGACCCGCTGCGCAAGACGGTCCTCGGCGCGGGCTGGTCCTGGCACGGAGTCCGCAAACTCTGACGCGTACCCGCGCCGCCACGGACATGGCGGCGGCCCCGGCCCCCGGTGAGGGGGCGGGGCCGGCCGGCCGGTCAGGCAGTGGTGCCGGAGGGCATCAGGCCTCGACGACGCCCGAGGCGGCGATCTCGATCTTGCCGCGAGTGGCGCCCGAGGGGGTGCCGAGCTTCTCGATCTGGTCCACGATCTCGGAGCCCTGGACGACCTCGCCGAAGACGACGTGCTTGCCGTCGAGCCACGGGGTGAGGACCGTGGTGATGAAGAACTGCGAGCCGTTGGTGTTCTTGCCCGCGTTCGCCATCGACAGCAGGTACTTGCGGTCGTGCTTCAGCTGGAAGTTCTCGTCCTCGAACTTCTCGCCGTAGATGCTCTTGCCACCGGTGCCGTTGTGGTTGGTGAAGTCGCCGCCCTGCAGCATGAACTGCGGGATGACGCGGTGGAAGCCGGAGCCGGCGTAGCCGAAGCCGTTCTGGCCGGTGGCCAGCTCGCGGAAGTTGCGCGCCGTCTTCGGGACGACCTCGTCGAAGAGGTTGAAGACGATGCGGCCGGCGGGCTTGCCGTCGATGTTGATGTCGAAGTAAACGTTGCTCATGGGGTCCATCCTGTCACTCCCGGTGCTGCGCGCGACCCGGAGGGGCCCGAAAACCCTCACCCGGCCGTACGGGTCCCCGTTCCCTTGGCCGCGTCCAGGGCGTACACGCAGCGGTCCTTGCTGCACGCATAGACCACGCCCGCCTCGGCCACCGGGGCGCCCGTGATCTCCCCTCCCGTGGCCAGCTTCCAGCGCAGCTGGCCACCCGCCGCGTCCAGGGTGTACAGGCAGTGGTCGGCGGAGCCGAAGTGCACGCGGCCGTCCGCGACCGCCGGCGGGCCGGTGATCTCGCCGCCCGCGGCGAACCGCCACTTCGGGGTGCCGGTGACCGCGTCGAGCGTGTACAGCGCGCTGCCCGCGCCCAGGTGGACGTTGCCGCCCACGACCAGCACCGGGTCCGAGGAGGGCCGCGGCTCGGTGGCGATGCGCCAGCGGTCGCTGCCGGTGGCCGCGTCCAGGGCGTAGACGGTGCCCAGGTAGTCCGCGAGGTAGACCCCACCGCCCGTGACCGCCGCGCCGGGCGCGAAGGCCGGGGCGGCCAGGAAGACCGCGGGGGCCTCGAAGTGCCAGCGGACCCGGCCCGAGGCCCGGTCCACGGACAGCACGCGGGTGCCGGCGGCGATGTAGACGTTGCCGTCCGGCGCCGGGGTGACCCGGACCGGGACGTTGCCGCAGGAGGCCGCGTCGCCGACCGGGTACGACCAGGCCTCACGGCCGCTGCGGGCGTCCAGGGCGCGCAGCCTCGCGTCCTGCCACACGTACACCGTGCCCTCGTGCAGGACGGGGGCCGCCTCCGGGGTCTCGAAATCGCTCTGGGCGCCGGTCAGCTCCCACAGCTTCTGGCCGCTGGACGCCTCCCAGCCCTGTACGCCGCCGCCGCGCGTGGCGGTGACGACCGTGCCCCGGTCGGCGCGCACGGCGTACACCCAGGCGTCGGTGTTCAGCCGCCACCGCTCGGAGCCGTCGGAGGCGTCGAGCGCGTAGAGGGAAGGGCCGTCGGAGGCGTGGATGCGGCCGTCCGCGACGGCCATGGACCAGGCCACGTCGCGGGTCTTGAACTGGCGGCGGCCGGTGGCCACGTCCAGCGCGTGCACCTCGAAGGAGGTCACGTACAGCAGGTCTCCGGCGACGGTCGGGGTGCCCCAGACCTCGTTCGACATGCGGAAGCGCCACGGCCGCCAGCGGCCGCTGTCCGGGGCCGGGCCGGGGGACGGCACCACGGCCGACGCGGCGGAGGAGGCCGGGCCCGGGGCGTGCGCGGCGGCCGCCGCACCGCCCGGCGGGCGGACCCATCCGGTCGCCGAGTCGGCGGCGGGCGCGTGCGCGGCGGGAGCCGAGGCGCTCGCCCGCGGCCCGGGCCCGATCGGCACCGGGGAGCCCCCCAGGCGGACCGGCTCACCGGAGGGCGCGGGGGACGGCACCGGGGACGTCGGCCGCGGCGGGTGCTGCGGGCGCTGCGGAACGGCCTGGCCGGTGCGCGGGTCGACCCACGGGTCGGCGCCGCCGCGCGGCTCCCGGCGGTGCGTGGCGGCCTCGGCGGCGCGCCCCGCAGGGCGGCCGGGCGCCGGGACGGGCGCGGCCGCCGTGCGCTGCCCCGCCCGCCGGGCCTCGATCATCGCGACGGCCCGGCCCGGCAGCCACGCCGAGGCGGTACCGCTGTCGTCGCCGCCGTCGAAGAGGTGCGGGGCGAGCTGCGCCTGCAGGTCGGCCGGGGTCGGTCGCTGGGTGGCGTCCATCTGCATGCAGGAGTCGATCAGCGGCCGCAGCTCGTCCGGGAGCCCCTCCAGGTTGGGCTCGTCGCGCAGCAGCATGAACACCGTCTCCACCGGGTTGGCCCCGTGGTACGGCGGATGCCCGGTCGCGGCGAAGACCAGCGTCGAGCCGAGCGAGAAGACGTCGCTGGCGCCCTTGACGCTGCGCGAGTCCTTCGCCTGCTCGGGCGACATGTACGCGGGTGTGCCGACGGCGACGTTCGTCATGGTCAGGCGGGTGTTCGAGACACCGCTGGCGATGCCGAAGTCGATCACGCGCGGGCCGTCCTCGACGACGAGCACGTTGGACGGCTTCAGGTCGCGGTGGACGAGGCCGGCGCCGTGGATGGACTGCAGGGCCTCCGCGATGCCGGCGGCGAGCCACCGTACGGCCTGGGCGGGCATGGGCCCGCACTCGTTGACGATCTCCTCCAGGGAGGGCGCCGGGACGTACGCGGTCGCCAGCCACGGCACGGCGGCCCGCGGGTCGGCGTCGACCACGGCCGCGGTGTAGAAGCCGGACACGGCGCGCGCCGCCTCCACCTCACGGGTGAAGCGGACCCGGAACAGCTGGTCCTCGGCGAGCTCGGTGCGCACCGTCTTGATCGCCACCCGGCGTCCGGATGCCGACCGCGCGAGATAGACCAGCCCCATGCCGCCGGCGCCGAGCCGTCCCAGCACCTCGAAGGGGCCGATCCGTCTCGGGTCGTGCTGCGTCAGCTGCTCCACCACTCGCCTCACAATCCCCGTACGGGCCCTTGCCGGGCCCGTTCCCACCTGCACGCGCGCCGGCACGGCGGTCGGCCCCGTGCAGCGTCTCACCCCGGGCGCCGCCCGGGGTCGCGCAACCCCGATTCTGTCAGGCCCGCGCCCGGGCCGTGTCGTCACAGTCCGGGCGGGGCGGACGGACGTAGGGCGGACGGACGACGGACGGCAGACGTACGGGCGGACGGCGTACGACGCGGCGGAGGCCCGGCCGCCCTGCCCGGCGGCCGCTACTCCACCTGCCCGCCACGGGGCTCCGAGAGCAGCGCGAACACCGCGCCCTGGTTGTCGGCGACGACCGCGATGCGCCCGTACGGCGTGTCGAACGGGTCGGCGGTGACCCGGCCGCCGAGCCGCTTCACCGTCGCGACGGACTCGTCACAGTCCGGGACGGCGAAGTACACGAGGAAGTGCGCCGGCATGATCTCCGGGAACGCGTCCGTGATCAGGCTGCGCCCCATCACGGCGGTCTCCGCGCCGGGCCGGCTGCCGGGCGGGGACCACAGGCGGTACTCGACGCCCGTGCCCGCGTCGTCCTGGTCCTCGGGGACGTAGCCGAAGACGTTGGCGTAGAACACGTCGACCGCGTCGCGGGCCCGCGTGTAGACCTCGCTCCAGCAGTACGTGTACGGCTCCTGCTGGGCTTCGAAGCCGTGGTGGGTGCCGGGCTGCCACAGGCCGAAGACGGCCCCGCCGGGGTCGGCGGCGAGCCCGGCGGCGCCGTACGGGCCCACGGGCTGGGGATCCATGACCATCTGGCCGCCGGAGGCGCGGATGCGGGCGGCGCACGCGTAGGCGTCGGAGGTGTAGAGGTAGATCCCCCAGACGGTGGGCATGCGGCCGTCGGGTTTGGGGGCGAGGGCGGCGACGTTGCGGCCGCGGCTGTAGGCCTGGGTGTAGCCGCCGTACTCGGGGCCGGCGCTGCCGCCGAAGGTCCACCCGAAGAGCTCACCGTAGAAGCGCTTGCCCGCCTCGACGTCCGGAAGCGAGGCGTCCACCCAGCAGGGTGTGCCCTCCGCGAATGCGGCCATGGCCCGTTTCCTTCCGTTGTGCCCTTTGCCCCGTGCCCCTCAGCCATGATCTGCCCGAAAACTTGTCCACAGCCTGTTGATAAGACTAATCGGGGGATACCGAGAGGAAGCGGTCGGGTCACCCGGGCGGGCGCCCGCCCGGATTTCGCACCGGATCCACCCGGGATCCGCCCCGGATCCGCCCGGTACGCACCCGGAACGGGCACCTCCTCGGGGCCTCGCCCGCCCGGATTCCGGGCGGATCCCGGCCGGATCCCGGCCGGAAACAGCCACCCGGCAGGGCCCGGGGTACGGGCTTCGCCCAGGCCAGGTGTCGCGTAACCCCATTTGCAGGCGGCCGAATCGCGCGCAGATCACCCCTCGGTAAGCTGACGGCATGACAGGACAAGTACGCACCGTCGACGGCCGCGTTGCCGGCCGGCGCGGTCAGGCGACGCGGCAGAAGCTGCTCGACTGCCTCAGCGAGATGCTCAGCTCCTCGCCGTACCGCGACGTCAAGGTGATCGACGTCGCCCGCAAGGCCGGCACCTCCCCCGCGACCTTCTACCAGTACTTCCCGGACGTCGAGGGCGCCGTCCTGGAGATCGCCGAGCAAATGGCCACGGAGGGCGCGCAGTTGACGGCGCTCGTCGAGGGCCGCAACTGGGTCGGCAAGGCCGGCTGGCAGGCCGCCGAGGAACTCGTCGAGGGATTCCTGGACTTCTGGCGGCGCAACGACGCGATCCTGCGGGTCGTCGACCTCGGCGCGGCCGAGGGCGACAAGCGCTTCTACAAGATCCGCATGAAGATCCTGAACTCCGTCACCAACTCCCTCACGGAGTCGATGAAGGAGCTCCAGGCCAAGGGCAAGGTCGACAAGGACCTCAGCCCGGCGGCGATGGCGGGTTCACTGGTCGCGATGCTGGCCGCGGTGGCCTCGCACCAGAAGGGCTTCCAGACCTGGGGCGTCAAGCAGGCCGAGCTCAAGCCGAACCTGGCGCTGCTCGTCCACCTGGGCATCACGGGCAAGAAGCCGACCAAGTAACGGCGGACCCTCCCGGGGTCCGCCGCCCTCCCCACGCCGCCCTCTCCCCTCTCCCCTCTTCTCCCCTGCCTCCCCCTTCTTTTCCCCTTCTCTTCCCCGGCTGTCGGCCGTCCGCCCCGATCAGCGACGCTCCAGGCGGAACAGCCGGATCTCGCGCTCGATGCGGGCCTGGTACGTCGCGTACGGCGGCCAGAACCTCAGCACGGCCTGCCACGCCGCCGCGCGCTCCTCGCCCTCCAGCAGCCGGGCCCGTACGGCGATGTCCTGCCCCTTCCAACTCACGTCCGCGTCAGGGTGCTTGAGCAGGTTCCCGGTCCACGCCGGGTGTCCGGGGCGGCCGAAGTTGGAGCCGATCAGCAGCCAGCTGACGCCTCCCTCCTCCGGCATGCAGGCGAGCGGCGTGGTGCGCGGTTCACCCGTCCTGGCGCCCTTGGCGGTCAGGATCACGCCGGGCAGCATCTGCGCGCTGAGCATGACCTTGCCGCGGGTCAGTTTGTGCACCGCCTTGTCCATGGCGGGGATGAAGTGCGGTGCGATCCTGGCGAACAGCATGGTCGAGGAGACCTTCTGCATCAGCTTGACGCCGGCTGCCACGGCCATCAGACGGCCACCTTCTCTTGTGGGGTGGTGAACAGGCCCGCGCGGTGGGCGGCGTGCGCCCGCAGCCGGTGGACCGGGCCGAACAGCAGCTCGTCGGCCGCCGCCCGCTTGAAGTACAGGTGTGCGTCGTGCTCCCAGGTGAAGCCGATGCCGCCGTGCAGCTGGATCGCCTCGCCGGCCGTGACCCGCAGGGCCTCCAGGGCCTGGGCGAGGGCGAGGCCGCCCTGCCCCGGGTCCCAGGCGGCGTAGTAGGCCGCCGACCGGGCCGCCTGTACGTGTACGTAGAGGTCCGCGAGGCGGTGCTTGACCGCCTGGAACGACCCGACGGGCCGGCCGAACTGCTCGCGCTGGCGCACGTACTCCACCGTGCGGGCCAGCGCCTGCCCGGCCGCGCCGACCGCCTCGGCGGCGAGGACGGCGGCGGCGGCGCGCCCGGTGGCGGCGAGCGCGGCGAGGACCGCGTCGTCGGCGGCGTTGTCGGTATCGGCTCCGAGCAACTCGGCGGGGGTGTCGCGCAGTTGGACGCGGGCCTGCGGCCGGGTCTCGTCCAGGGTGGCCTGCCGCGACCGGACGAGCCCGGGGGCGTCCTCCCGTACGAGGAACAGCAGGGTCCGGCTCCGGGCGAACCCGCCCGTGTGCGCGGCGACCAGCAGCAGGGAGGCGCTGTGCCCGTCGAGCACCTGCGCGACCTCCCCGTACAGCCGCCAGCCGCCGTCCTCGCCGGCCTTGGCTTGGACCCCGCCGGCCCGGCCCCCGCCGGCCCACTCCCCGGGGGCGTTCTCGCCGGTCAGCGCGAGGGCGGTGGACAGCGCCGGGCCGGGGACGGCGAGGGCCGCGGTGAGCCCGCCGGCGGCGAGCGGCGGGAGCAGCGCGGAGCGCTGGGCCGCGGTGCCGAGCGCGGTGATCAGTGGCACGGCGAGCACGGCGGTGGCCAGCAGCGGCGAGGGCAGCAGCACCCGCCCGGTCTCCTCGCAGGCCAGGGCCAGGTCGGCGGGGGTGCAGCCGACGCCCCCGTACTCCTCGGCGACGGCGATGCCCGGCAGGCCGAGCTGCGCGGAGAGCTGCCGCCACAGCTCGCGGTCGTGTCCGGCGGCGGTGCGGACGGCGGCTTTGACCTCGTCCGGTCCGCAGCGCTTGCCCAGGATCTCGCGCAGGGTACGGCGCATCTCGTCCTGCTCCGCGGTGAAGGCGGCATCCATCGTCGGGCTCCTCCCCGTATCTGACGGGCCGTCATGTTAGGGCGGGCGGCGACAGATGCACAGGGGGCGGGGGGCTCGGGTATGGGGGATCGGGTGCCGGGCGATCGGGTTGCGTGGACTAGAAACTGACGGCACGTCAGATGTACGGTCTGCTGCATGCCTGGACCCACGCCCGAACCTCGCAACGGACGCCGCCGGGTCGCCGTCGTCGGCGTCGCCCTCTCGGACTGCGGCCGGGTGGACGGCCCCACCCCGTACGCCCTGCACGCACAGGCCGCCCGGCGGGCGCTGGCCGACTCCGGCCTGGACCGCTCCGTCGTCGACGGCTTCGCCTCGGCGGGCCTCGGCATCCTCGCGCCGGTCGAGGTGGCCGAGTACCTGGGGCTGCGCCCCACCTGGGTCGACTCCACCTCGGTGGGCGGATCGACCTGGGAGGTCATGGCGGCGCACGCGGCGGACGCCATCGCCGCCGGCCACGCCAACGCCGTGCTGCTCGTCTACGGCTCGACGGCACGGGCCGACATCAAGGCCCGGCGGCGCACCTCGAACCTCTCCTTCGGGGCGCGGGGGCCGCTGCAGTTCGAGGTCCCGTACGGGCACACGCTGATCTCCAAGTACGCGATGGCGGCCCGCCGCCACATGCACGAGTACGGGACGACGCTCGAGCAGCTCGCCTCGGTGGCCGTGCAGGCCCGGGCGAACGCGGCGACCAACCCGGACGCGATGTTCCGCGACCCGATCACGGTGGACGACGTCCTGTCCGGCGAGATGATCGCGGACCCGTTCACGAAGCTGCACTGCTGCATCCGCTCGGACGGCGGCTGCGCGGTGCTGCTGGCGGCGGAGGACTACGTACCGGACACCGCCAAGTCCCCGGTGTGGGTCCTGGGCACGGGCACGTCCGTCTCCCACACCACGATGTCGGAGTGGGAGGACTTCACCGTCTCCCCGGCCGCGGTCTCGGGCCGCAGGGCGTTCGAGCGGGCGGGCCTCACCCCGGCGGACGTGGACCTCGCGGAGATCTACGACGCCTTCACGTACATGACCCTGGTCACCCTGGAGGACCTCGGCTTCTGTGCGAAGGGCGAGGGCGGGGCCTTCGTGGAGAAGGGCCGCCTCCTACGGGACGGGGAACTGCCGGTCAACACCGACGGCGGCGGCCTCTCGGCCTGCCACCCGGGCATGCGCGGCCTGTTCCTGCTGGTCGAAGCGGTCCGCCAACTCCGCGGCGAGGCCGGCCCGACCCGCCAGGTCACCAAGCGGGACGGCCGCCTCCCGGAGGTCGCCCTGGCATCGGGCACGGGCGGCTGGTTCTGCTCGTCGGGGACGGTGATCCTGGGACGGGGGTGAGGGGCGGGGTCGGTGTGGTCGGGGTCGGGGTCGGGAGGACCTGCGGGGAGGCCGGAGGTCGGGGGTCCGTGCCCTCGGGGTCGGGAGGGCTCACCGGGGCACAAGGGTCGGTGTCCGTGTACGCGGGGTCGGGAGGGCCGACCGGGGCACAAGGGGCGGGATCCCCGCGTCCGGTGTCGGGAGAGCGTCCGGGGGTTTCCCGGCAGTCCACTGTCCTTCCGTGTCGTGCCGGTCCCTCAAGGGCGCTCCCTGCGGTCGCGTCGCTTCGCG
>NZ_JBIARX010000034.1:0-24471 GCF_042890265.1 Streptomyces sp. NPDC002209
CGCTCCGGCTGGCCCGGATCGGCGTCCCCCTCTCCCAGACGGCCCCGGAGGGCCTGGCGGCGGCGGGCATCGACCCGGTGCTGCTGCCCCCGGCGGCCGCGGCCATCGTGACGGGCGCTGCGGTGCCGGTGTCGTCGGCTCCGGCCCTGGAGGCGGGCGTGGCGGGCCCGGCGGGCTCCGGCGCGGCGGGCGTTCCGGGCCAGGCGGCCACCGCGGGCCCGGCGGGCCTCACCGGCGCGGCCGCGGGCATCCCCGGGCAGCCGGGCGGGCCCGAGGGCCAGCCGGGCCTGGTCGGTGCGGCCGCGGCCGCGGGCGTCCCCGGCCAGCCGGGGGCCGGCGCAGCGGCCGGTCCCGCGGGCCAGGCCGGGCCGCAGGCGCCGGCCTCCGCGTCCGCCCCCGGGGCGGACCCCCGGTTCCGGGAAGGGGCGCCTCGGGGAGCGGCCCCGCAGGGCCACGCCCCGCTCCCCTTCGCGGTCGACCCGACGGCGATGCCCGCCGCCCACGACAGCGCCTGGTTCGCCGCCCCGCTGGCCCCGCAGGCCGCGTACGAGGGCGGGTACAACCCCCAGTACGTCGAGGGCCTGGAGCCGACCCCGGTCATGCCTCCGGCCGGCCCGGACGAGGACGCCGCGCAGCAGGAGCAGCTCCCCGTACCGCCCGCCGCCGCCGCCGGTGACGATGATGCCGACTCCGGCTTCGACCAGGTCAAGTTCAACGAGGCGGCCTACGAGGTGTTCCGCTCGTACCTCGACGAGCACTCCGACTTCCCGACCCCGGAGCAGGTGGACATACACCTCTCGGACCGTCACGGGATCGACCACCCGCGCAGCTCCTCGATGATCCGCAAGCTGATGCCGGGCCTGAAGCTGCGCTACCAGCGCGAGCTGGAGAACGAGCACATCGCCTGAGCCGGAAGCCGGCAGCCGGAAAGCCGGACGCAAGGCGCGGGACGCACGGCGCAGGACCCACATGCGAAAGGGCCCGCACCCCCGAGGGGTGCGGGCCCTTTCGCATCGGCGTCAGGCGGCGAGCAGCTTGCGCACCCGGTCGGCGCCCACGGCGAGGAGCAGCGTGGGCAGGCGCGGCCCGGTCTCCCGGGTCACGAGCAGGCGGTACAGCAGCGCGAAGAACGAGCGCTGTGCGACCTTGAGCTCGGGGGTGGGCTTGGCGTCGGGCTCCAGGCCCGCCATCACCTTCGGGACGCCGTAGACGAGCGTGGTGAGCCCGTCGAGCGACCAGTGCGTGTCCAGCCCGTCCACGAGCAGCCGCAGCGACTCGCGGCCCTCGTCGTCCAGCGAGGACAGCAGCTCGGTGTCGGGCTCCTCGCGCACGAGGGTCCGCTGGTCGGCCGGGACCTGGGTGGTGATCCAGTTCTCGGCGCGGTCCAGGCGCGGCCGTACCTCGTCGAGGGAGGTCAGCGGCTGCGACGGGTCCAGGTCGGCCAGGATGCGCAGGGTCTGCTCGTCGTGCCCGGCGGTGATGTCCACGACCGACGCGAGGGTCCGGTACGGGAGCGGGCGCGGGGTGCGCGGCAGCTCGTGCGAGGCGACGCGTACGGCGCGGGTGTGCGCGGCGGCGTCGGCCGGCAGCACGGAGCCGTCGGCGACCTTGGCCTCGAGCTTGTCCCACTCGTCGTAGAGCCGCTGGATCTCCTGGTCGAAGGCGATCTTGAAGGACTGGTTCGGCTTGCGGCGGGCGTACAGCCAGCGCAGCAGCTGCGGCTCCATGATCTTCAGCGCGTCGGCCGGGGTCGGGACGCCGCCCTTCGACGACGACATCTTGGCCATGCCGCTGATCCCGACGAACGCGTACATCGGTCCGATCGGCTGCTCGCCGCCGAAGATGTGCACGATCTGGCCGCCGACCTGGAAGGACGAGCCGGGCGAGGAGTGGTCGACGCCCGAGGGCTCGAAGACCACGCCTTCGAAGGCCCAGCGCATGGGCCAGTCGACCTTCCAGACCAGCTTGCCGCGGTTGAACTCGCTGAGCTCGACGGTCTCGGTGAACTCGTCTTCGGTGCAGACGTAGGTCAGCTCGGTCGTCTCGTCGTTGTACGAGGTGACCTTGGTGAAGTCCTTGCCGCACTGGCCGCAGTACGGCTTGTACGGGAAGTACCCGCCCTCGGCGCTGCTGCCGTCGTCCTCGGCGGCCGCGCCGGAGCCCTCGGCGGCCTCCAGCTCGGCCTCGTCGACCTGCTTCTGCTGGGGCTTCTTGCCGCCCGGCTTCTGCTTCGTGCGGTACTGGTCGAGGACGGCGTCGATGTCACCGCGGTGCTTCATCGCGAACAGGACCTGCTCGCGGTACGCGCCGGAGGTGTACTGCTCGGTCTGGCTGATCGGGTCGTACTCGACGCCCAGCTCGGCCAGTGCCTCGACCATGGCGGCCTTGAAGTGCTCGGCCCAGGTCGCGTACGCCGATCCGGCCGGGGCCGGGACGGAGGTCAGCGGCATGCCGATGTACTGGCCGTAGGTCTCCGGGTCGACGCCGGGGATGCCGGCCGGCACCTTGCGGTAGCGGTCGTAGTCGTCCCAGGACAGGACGTGCCGGACCTCGAAGCCGCGGCGGCGGATCTCGTCGGCGACCAGGTGCGGGGTCATGACCTCGCGGAGGTTGCCCAGGTGGATCGGGCCGGAGGGGGAGAGTCCGGACGCGACGACGACAGGTTTGCCGGGTGCTCGGCGCTCCGCCTCGGCGATGACCTCGTCCGCGAAACGGGAGACCCAGTCGGTCTCGGTGCTGCTCTGAGCCACGACACGTCCTTCTATCTCGAATGCTGGCTTCAGCCATTCTCCCAGACGGAACAGGCCGCTCCGGGGTTGCCTGCGGGGCGCCCTTTATCCCGGGCACCGGACGGTTCCCACGTGGGATACTCGGCACTTGTCGGAACAACCAAGTGCACCTTCAGGCACGACCTCACAGGAACGGCAGCTCATGGCCTCGGTCCCTTCCCTCGCTTCTTCCGTCAATCAGCGCGTCGCGGACGCCCTCGCCTCGGCCCTGCCGCAGGCCGGTGCGACCGACCCGCTGCTGCGACGAAGCGACCGGGCCGACTTCCAGGCCAACGGCATCCTGGCGCTCGCGAAGAAGGCGAAGGCCAACCCGCGCGAGCTGGCGACGACCGTGGTCGAGGGCATCCCGACCGGTGACCTGATCCAGGAGATCGAGGTCTCCGGGCCCGGCTTCCTCAACATCACGGTCTCCGACCGGGCGATCGTCGAGACCCTGGCGGCGCGGGCCGCGGACGACCGCCTCGGCGTCGCCCTCGCGCAGAACCCGGGCACGACGGTGGTCGACTACGCGCAGCCGAACGTCGCCAAGGAGATGCACGTCGGCCACCTGCGGTCCGCCGTCATCGGCGCGGCGATGGTGGAGATCCTGGAGTTCACGGGCGAGAAGGTGGTCCGGCGCCACCACATCGGCGACTGGGGCACCCAGTTCGGCATGCTCATCCAGTACCTGATCGAGCACCCGCACGAGCTCGACCACAAGGCCTCGGACGAGTCGGCGGAGGTCTCCGGCGAGGAGGCCATGTCCAACCTGAACCGGCTCTACAAGGCCTCGCGGGCGCTGTTCGACTCCGACGAGGAGTTCAAGACGCGGGCCCGCGCCCGGGTGGTGGACCTCCAGGCGGGCGAGCCGGAGACGCTGGCCCTGTGGCAGCGGTTCGTGGACGAGTCGAAGATCTACTTCTACTCCGTCTTCAACAAGCTGGACATGGACATCCAGGACCCGGACGTGGTCGGCGAGTCCGGCTACAACGACATGCTGGTCGAGACGTGCAAGCTGCTGGAGGAGTCGGGCGTCGCCGTCCGCTCCAACGGCGCGCTGTGCGTGTTCTTCGACGAGTACAAGGGCCAGGACGGCAACCCGACCCCGCTGATCGTGCAGAAGTCGGACGGCGGCTTCGGCTACGCGGCGACCGACCTGTCGGCGATCCGGGACCGGGTCGGCAACCTGAAGGCGTCGTCGCTGATCTACGTCGTGGACGCCCGCCAGTCCCTGCACTTCAAGATGGTCTTCGAGACGGCCCGTCGCGCCGGCTGGCTGAACGACGAGGTCAAGGCCCACCAGCTGGCCTTCGGCACGGTCCTCGGCAAGGACGGCAAGCCGTTCAAGACCCGTGAGGGCGAGACGGTGCGGCTGGTGGACCTGCTGGACGAGGCCATCGACCGTGCGGCGGCCGTCGTGCGGGAGAAGGCCCAGGACCTGTCCGAGGCCGAGATCGGCGAGCGGGCGGTGCAGGTGGGCATCGGCGCGGTGAAGTACGCCGACCTGTCGACGTCCGCGGCGCGGGACTACAAGTTCGACCTGGACCAGATGGTCTCGCTGACCGGTGACACGTCGGTGTACCTCCAGTACGCCTACGCCCGTATCCAGTCGATCCTGCGCAAGGCCGGGGACGCGAAGCCGTCCGCCCGCCCGGAGCTGGCCCTCGAGCCGTCCGAGCGTGCCCTGGGCCTGCACTTGGACCACTTCGGCGAGCTCGTCGCCGAGGCGGCGGCGGAGTACGCGCCGCACAAGCTGGCGGCGTACCTCTACCAGCTGGCCTCGCTGTACACGACCTTCTACTCGGAGTGCCCGGTCCTCAAGGCCGAGACCCCCACGCAGGTCGAGAACCGCCTGTTCCTGTGCGAGCTGACCGCCCGCACCCTCTCCAAGGGCATGTCCCTCCTGGGCATCCGCACCCCCGAGAAGCTCTGACGGCTGCGCGACGGCCCCGCCTCCCTTCCCGGGAGGCGGGGCCGTCGTCGTTTCATCTCGGCCCTTCTCTCACCCTCACTCCCACCGCGTGGTCGCAACCCGCTTACTGGTTCAGCGGATAGGAGTGCCGGCCCGTCGCTTCGTCGATCTCCGAGTGGGCCTTCTGCAACATCTGGGAAGCGAGATCCATCAGCGCGCGAGCGCCGGCGATCTCTTCCCCGACCCGCAGCTGCTCCGGGTCGGAGGGGTGGCGCATGGCATAGCCGTGCGCCCTCATCTCGGAGCCGTCGCCGAGTCTGACCATGGCCGCCGCACTGGTGCGGTGGCCTTCCTCGGTGAATTCGAGCTCCACGTGCCACCCGACGAGTGTGGGCATGGTGCATCACCTCCAGGGGGGGTCACCCTGTCTCCAGGGTGCGTCCGGGGCGACGGGAACGCGAGCGGGGACAGGGACGGGGCGGGCTCGTCGCCATCCGGTGTCCGGGGCTCATGCGGGGAAGCCCAGGGCCAGGGCGCCGACCACGGGGGCCATGTACAGGAGGGGGAAGGGGACATGTCCGTACGAGCGGGCCCGGACGACGGCGATCACCGCCCCGGTGAAGTACAGGATCAGGCCGATGGCGGCCATCAGGCCTATGACCGGGACGAACAGCCCGACGAGAAGACCCGCGGCGCCTGCGGCCTTCGCCGCGCCCAGCCGGTTCCACCAGGACCGGGGGACCCCGTACTCGGCCAGCGGCTCGACGACGAACTTGGCGCGGAGGAAGATCGAGCCGCCCGAGAAGCCCGACATGACAGCGGCGACGACGGTGACGACGGTGGCGGTGGTGGACATCAGATGCTCCTCATCGGGCGGGTTCGTTGCGCTCACTGCACTGACTCGCCGCACCCCGCGAATGTGACAGCCCACCGAAAGAATCTTCACGTGCGGCGATCTGACGCGTCCACGGGCCGGGGGCCACCGGCATCCGGCCGCCGTCCCGGACCGCCTCGTGTTCGCCTGGAGCGGCGATCCGGCCCTGAGACACGCCGATCAGGTCCGTTGCGTGCCCGCCTGCCGACGTGGAGGCTGTGGCCGGGGGAAACACACGTACGGGGGAGGCACGCGGTGACGGAGACCGCAACGGGGTGGGGGCGCTGGACGGGCGCGTATCTGATCGTGGTGTCGCTGATACCGGCGCTGGTCTGCGGCTTCGTTTTCGGCGCGTGGCAGCCCTCCGACATCGAGCGCTACGACGCCTACACGGCCGCCGCGCCGTGCACCGCCGACGGTGACGACTGCCTGCGCACCCTCCCCTTCACCGTCGGCAAGACCGTGGTCAAGGACACCGGCCGCAGCGCCAGGTACGAGGCGACCCTCTCCGGCCCCGGCGCGCCCTCCTGGGACGGGATCGTGCGCTTCGGTGATCCGGGCCCGCTGCTCGACCGGCTCGTACCCGGCGACCGGGTGACCGCCGTCGTCTGGCGCGGCACGGTCACGGCGGTCGCCAAGGACGGCGTCCGGCAGGCCTCCGCCGACGAGCCGCGCGACGAAGCCCAGATGACCGCCGGCCTCGGCACGTTCGCGGGTCTCGTGGCGGCCCTGGGGCTCGCCTTCGCCGCGGCCTCCCTGGCCGGACACGGCGGGCAGGAGCCCTGGACCTGGCGCTCGCTCGGAAGGCCGCTGCTCATCGGCACGGCGGTCACCTGCGTCGGGGTGGCCTTCCCCGCGCTCCTGATCGGCCTGCCGTGGTGGGTCGTGCCCGCCGTCGCCGTGCCGTTCGTGGCGTACGCGGCCCGGCAGCTCCACCGGTACCGGGTCCGCGGATTGACGGACTCCAGTCCCGCTCCGTGAGCCGCCGACCGGGCCCGCCTACGCTCCCCGCATGGGCGGAGCGCGGCGGCTGAAGCAGGGGTGGTGGCGGGTGTGGTGGCAGGTCTGGCGGGCCGGGCCCGCCGCCGGGTCCGCGCGGCACGTGTGGCCGCTGCGCTGACCGGCGGGGGCCCACCGGCCGGGGTCAGCGCGCCTCGCGCAGCCAGCCCGCGACCTCCGTGGCCCAGTACGTCAGGATCGTGTCCGCGCCGGCCCGCTTGATGCCGAGCAGGGTCTCCAGGACGGCCCGGTCGCGCTCGATCCAGCCCTTCTCCGCCGCCGCCTCGATCATCGCGAACTCGCCGCTGATCTGGTACGCGGCCACCGGGACGTCCACGGCCTGCGCGACCCGGTACAGGATGTCCAGGTACGGGCCGGCCGGCTTGACCATGACCATGTCGGCGCCCTCCTCCAGGTCGAGCGCCAGCTCCCGCAGGGACTCTCGGGCGTTCGCCGGGTCCTGCTGGTACGTCTTGCGGTCGCCCTGGAGCGAGGAGGCGACGGCCTCGCGGAACGGGCCGTAGAAGGCCGAGGAGTACTTCGCCGTGTACGCGAGGATCGAGACGTCCTCGTGCCCGGTCTCGTCGAGCGCGTCGCGGATGACGCCGACCTGGCCGTCCATCATGCCGCTCGGGCCGACCACGTGGACGCCCGCGTCGGCCTGGACCTGGGCCATCTCCGCGTACCGCTCGAGCGTCGCGTCGTTGTCGACGCGCCCGTGCTCGTCCAGTACGCCGCAGTGGCCGTGGTCGGTGTACTCGTCCAGGCACAGGTCCGACATGATCACCAGGTCGTCGCCCACCTCCGCCTTCACGTCGCGGATCGCGAGCTGCAGGATCCCGTCCGGCTCCGTGCCCGCCGTGCCCAGCGCGTCCTTGTTCTCGTCCGCCGGGACACCGAAGAGCATGATCCCCGCGACACCCGCCTCCACCGCCTCCACGGCCGCCTTCCGCAGCGTGTCCCGCGTGTGCTGGACCACGCCCGGCATCGCCGAGATGGCGAGGGGCTCGCTGATGCCCTCCCGCACGAACGCCGGGAGGATCAGGTCCGAGGGGTGCAGCCGGTTCTCCGCGACCATCCGCCGCATCGCCGGGGTGGTGCGCAGCCGGCGGGGCCGCGAACCGGGAAAGGATCCGTACGCGCTCATTCTCAGTCGCCTCTTCGAGCATCGACAGCAGTCGCCCCCAAGCCTAGGGCCTGCCCGGTGGCCGGCTCCGACCCACCGTCAGGCGGGGGCGTGCGAAGGGCCCGGGTGCGGCTGCACCCGGGCCCTGCTCAGCCTCCACCCACCGGTCAGGTGGTACGGCGCCGCCGTGCGCCGGGCCGGCGCTCGCTCGGGCGGGACACCGACTCGCCGGCCTCCTTGGCCGCCTCGCGGCGCGCCGCGCCGTACTCGGCCAGGGCCTCCGCCAGCTTGCCCACGCTCGGCTCCGGCGACAGGACGTCGACGCGCAGGCCGTGCTCCTCCGCCGTCTTGGCGGTGGCCGGCCCGATGCAGGCGATGACGGTCACGTTGTGCGGCTTGCCGGCGATGCCGACGAGGTTGCGCACCGTCGAGGACGACGTGAAGAGAACGGCGTCGAAGCCGCCGCCCTTGATCGCCTCGCGCGTGTCCGCCGGCGGCGGCGATGCGCGCACGGTCCGGTAGGCCGTGACGTCGTCGACCTCCCAGCCCAGCTCTATCAGCCCGGCCACCAGGGTCTCGGTGGCGATGTCGGCGCGCGGCAGGAAGACGCGGTCGATCGGGTCGAAGACCGGGTCGTACGGCGGCCAGTCCTCGAGCAGCCCGGCCGCGGACTGCTCGCCGCTCGGCACCAGGTCCGGCTTGACGCCGAACTCGACGAGCGCGGCGGCGGTCTGCTCGCCCACGGCGGCGACCTTGATGCCCGCGAAGGCACGGGCGTCGAGCCCGTACTCCTCGAACTTCTCGCGGACGGCCTTCACCGCGTTCACGCTGGTGAAGGCGATCCACTCGTAGCGGCCCGTCACCAGGCCCTTGACCGCGCGCTCCATCTGCTGCGGGGTGCGCGGCGGCTCCACGGCGATGGTCGGCACCTCGTGCGGCACCGCGCCGTAGGAACGCAGCTGGTCGGAGAGCGAAGCGGCCTGCTCCTTGGTGCGCGGTACGAGGACCCGCCAGCCGAACAGCGGCTTCGACTCGAACCAGGCCAGCTCCTCGCGCCGCGCGGCGGCGCCGTGCTCACCGACCACGGCTATGACCGGCCGGGCGCCCTCGGGCGACGGGAGCACCTTGCCCTGCTTGAACACCTGGGCGATGGTCCCGAGGGTGGCGTTCCAGGTCCGCTGGCGGGTCGTCGTACCGGCGACGGTCACCGTCAGCGGGGTGTCGGGCTTGCGCCCGGCGGACACCAGCTCGGCGGCGGCGCTCGAGACGGTCTCCAGCGTCGCGGAGACGACGAGGGTGCCGTCGCTGGCGCCGACCTCGCTCCAGCAGCGCGCGGAGGCGTTGCGCGCGTCCACGAACCGCACGTCGGCGCCCTGGCCGCCGCGCAGGGGCACACCGGCGTACGCGGGCACGCCGACGGCGGTAGCGACACCGGGCACCACCTCGAAGGGGATGCCGCCGGTGGCGCAGGCGAGCATCTCCTCGGCCGCGTTGCCGTCGAGCCCGGGGTCGCCGGTGACGGCACGCACGACCCGCCTGCCGGAGCGCGCGGCCTCCATGACAAGATTGGATGCGTCCCGGATCACCGGGACACCGGCGGCTGCTGACACTTCGTCAGCAATCGTCAGCTGTGGCGTGTCCACTCCCGCGCGCGCATGCGTGCGTACGACCTCGAGCACCTCGGGCTCCGCGATCAGTACGTCCGCGGCCGCGAGCGCCTCGACGGCGCGGAGCGTCAGCAGACCCGGGTCACCGGGGCCGGCACCGAGGAAGGTGACGTGCCCGTGCGCGGCGACGACCGGAAAAGCGGAGGTGGTCGGACGTGAGGGGTTCAAAGCGATCGCTCCCCCATCAGACCGGCCGCGCCCTTGGCCAGCATCTCGTCCGCGAGTTCGCGGCCGAGCGCCATGGCCTCGTCGTACGACTGGGGCACGGGACCGGTGGTGGACAGCTGCACGAGCGTCGAGCCGTCGAGGGTACCGACGACGCCGCGCAGGCGCATTTCATTGACAACCTGGCCGTCGGCCAGAAGATCGGCGAGCGCGCCCACGGGTGCGCTGCAGCCGGCCTCCAGGGCGGCGAGCAGGGAACGCTCGGCGGTCACGGCGGCCCGGGTGTGCGGGTCGTCGAGCTCGGCGAGCGAAGCGATGAGCTCCGCGTCGGACGCGAGGCACTCCACGGCCAGGGCACCCTGGCCGGGAGCGGGCAGCACGTTGTCGACCGACAGGAAGTCGGTCGCCTCGGCGCTGCGGCCGATCCGGTTCAGCCCGGCGGCGGCGAGGACGACGGCATCCAGCTCGCCGTCGCGCACGAAGCCGATCCGGGTGTCGACGTTCCCCCGGATGGCGACGGTCTCGATGCGCTTGCCGAGGGTGCGCGCGTAGTGGTTGAGCTGCGCCATGCGGCGCGGCGACCCGGTGCCGATGCGGGCGCCGTCGGGCAGCTGCTCGAAGGTCAGGCCGTCGCGGGCGACGAGCGCGTCGCGCGGGTCCTCGCGCAGCGGCATGGCCGCGATCACGAGCTCCTCGGGCTGCGCGGTCGGCAGGTCCTTCAGCGAGTGCACCGCGAAGTCGACCTCGCCGCGCACCAGCGCGTCGCGCAGCGCGGTGACGAACACGCCGGTGCCGCCGATCTGCGCGAGGTTCTCACGGGACACGTCACCGTAGGTCGTGATCTCCACGAGCTCGACGGGCCGGCCGGTGATCGCCCTTACCGCGTCGGCGACATGGCCGGACTGGGACATGGCCAGCTTGCTGCGCCGCGTGCCGAGCCGGAGAGGCTGGTCGAGACGTGGATTCATGATGCCCGTCCTGAGTCGTCGTTCTTGTCTGCCGCGTCGGCCCGGCTGACGGAGGCCACCGTCTGCGGGTCGAGGTCGAAGAGTTCGCGCAGCGCCTCGGCGTACCCGGCGCCCCCGGGCTCGCTGGCGAGCTGCTTGACGCGCACGGTCGGCGCGTGGAGGAGCTTGTCGACGACACGGCGTACGGTCTGGGTGACCTCGGCCCGCTGCCGCTCGTCCAAGTCCGGGAGCCGTCCGTCGAGGCGCGCCACTTCCATGGCCACGACCTCGGCGGCCATCGCCCGCAGGGCGACGACGGTCGGCGTGATGTGCGCGGCCCGCTGCGCCGCGCCGAAGGCCGCCACCTCTTCGGCGACGATCCCGCGTACGGCGTCCACGTCGGCCGCCATCGGCGCGTCGGCCGAAGCCTCGGCGAGCGATTCGATGTCGACGAGCCGCACGCCCGGGATCCGGTGCACGGCGGCATCGATGTCGCGCGGCATGGCCAGGTCCAGCAGGGCCAGCCGTACGGGCGCCACGTCGACCTGGCTGCGGGCGCCCTTGCGGGGCTGCCGCTGCGCGGCAGCCTCGCCCTGGTCGGCCCATGTGCCGTGCAGTTCGAGGGAGTTGGCGTCGACTCCGGTGAGCGCGGCCCGCCCGTCGCCGGCCGGCACGTCGACGGGGCACCCGTCGCGGTCGGTCCCGGGCACGATGGTCCGCGCCACCCCGCCATCGGCGAGCCGCACCCCGGCCTCGGCGGCGGCCACGAGCCGCGCCAGGACATCGGCATCGGCCAGCCCGGCCGAAGCCGGTCCCGCCGGCGGGTGAGGCGCGAGGGTGCGGGCGCCGAGCTCCCGGGCATCGGAAAGGGGCGGAGCGGGGACGAGCCCCGCAGGGCCCGCCACGGCAGCCGCGACGTGCTCCCCGGTCAGCACCAGCCCGGTGGCCCCGGTGCAGGACACGACGACGTCGACTCGTGTCAGCTCATCGGCGACCGACGCCATCGGAACGGACCTGGCCGCCACCCCAGTGCCTGAGGCAACCAGAATCTCGACCAAACGGTCCGCCCGCTCTGCGGTGCGGTTCGCGACGACGATCTCGGCGACGCCCACGCGCGCCAGCGTGGCGGCGGCCAGCGAGGACATCGACCCGGCGCCGATCACCAGCGCCCGCTTGTCCTTGGCCCACACGTCCACGGGCTCGCGCCCGGCGGTCAGCTGCTCGAGCCCGAAGGTCACCAGCGACTGCCCGGCGCGGTCGATCCCGGTCTCGGAGTGCGCCCGCTTGCCGACGCGCAGCGCCTGCTGGAACAGGTCGTTGATCAGTCGGCCGGCGCTGTGGAGCTCCTGCCCCAGTGCCAGCGCGTCCTTGATCTGGCCGAGGATCTGGCCCTCGCCGATCACCATCGAGTCCAGCCCGCACGCCACCGAGAACAGGTGGTGGACGGCCCGGTCCTCGTAGTGGACGTACAGGTACGGAGTGAGCTCCTCCAGAGCCACCCCGCTGTGCTGGGCGAGCAAGGTCGACAGCTCGGCCACACCGGCGTGGAACTTGTCCACGTCCGCGTACAGCTCGATCCGGTTGCACGTGGCGAGGACCGTCGCCTCCGTCGCCGGCTCCGCGGCGAGGGTGTCGTGCACCAGCTTGACCTTGGCGTCGGCCGAAAGGGAGGCACGCTCGAGCACGCTCACCGGCGCACTGCGGTGGCTCAGCCCCACGACGAGCAGACTCATGCCGGCATCACCGCCGGAACGTCGCCCTCGGGGCCGTTCTTGCGTGCGACGGCGGCGGGCCGTCCGGCGGGCGGCTCGACGGCCGCGGCGGGGGCCGCGCCGGAACCGGCGGCGCTCTCGGCGATGTCACCGGACGCGGAGGGGGACGAGGAGGGCGTGGCGTTGGCCGCCGCTTCCTCCCCGGCCTTGCGCTGCTCGTGGAACGCCAGGATCTGCAGCTCGATCGACAGGTCGACCTTGCGCACGTCCACGCCGTCGGGCACGGACAGCACGGTCGGCGCGAAGTTCAGGATGGAGGTGACGCCGGCGGCGATCAGCCGCTCGCTGACCTGCTGGGCCGCGCCCGCGGGGGTCGCGATCACGCCGATCGAGACGCCGTTCTCCGAGATGATCTTCTCCAGATCATCGGTGTGCTGCACGGGCATGCCCGCGACCGGCTTGCCTGCCATCGCCGGGTCGGCGTCGATGAGCGCCGCGACGCGGAATCCGCGCGCGGAGAAGCCGCCGTAGTTGGCCAGGGCGGCGCCGAGGTTACCGATGCCGACGATGACGACCGGCCAGTCCTGGGTCAGGCCCAGCTCGCGGGAGATCTGGTAGACGAGGTACTCGACGTCGTAGCCGACGCCGCGCGTCCCGTAGGAACCGAGGTAGGAGAAGTCCTTGCGCAGCTTGGCGGAGTTGACTCCGGCGGCTGCCGCGAGCTCCTCGGAGGACACCGTGGGCACCGATCGCTCGGAGAGCGCGGTGAGTGCGCGCAAGTACAGCGGAAGCCGGGCGACAGTGGCCTCGGGAATACCTCGGCTGCGGGTCGCCGGTCGGTGAGTTCGGCCAGTTGCCACGATGCTCCTGCGGGATGAGCGGGGCTGCAGGCGGTCACTTGTCCCAAGACCGCCCCGTCGAATGCAGGCTATGTCTTTGTGAACGCGTGCACAAAGATTGTGTCCGCTTTGTCCGAGCAAAGTGACCGGGGTCACGCGGCCCGGGCCCGAAGGGCGGGAACCCACAACACGCCGAACCCGTTCAAATCCCGTGGGGGGCAAAACGGTACACACTCCTCATCGATACGCCCCCGAGACCCCACAAATCGCCCATGATGGTAACCGGCCAGAGGGTCAGCCCTCCAATGCGCGGCGCAACCGGTCCGGGTTCACCCTCCAGAAGGTGTGCTGTTCGCCGTCCACCAGCACCACCGGGATCTGCTCCCAGTGCAGCCGGTAGAGCTCCGCATCCTGCGAGATGTCCTTCTTCTCCCACTGTGCTCCGACTTCCGCGCAGACCTTCTCGATCACCTCTTGGGCGTCATCGCACAGATGGCACCCCGGCTTCCCGATGAGCGTGACCAACCGCTCGCCGGGACGCTTCTTTTCCTTACGACGCAGCAAAGGGCTCATGCCCCCCATTCTCCCGCGCCACCACGTAACACCACGGCACCGAAGAGTTCACGCCCCCGGCATCCCATCGGTTCGGGAACTCCCGAACACAATGGCTATGCTCGCGTCATGGCCGCTCTGGGATGGCTCACCCCCCGTAGGCGCTCCGCCACCGCGCGGAGCGTGCTGGCAGGCGAGGCCTCGGCCGAAGCCGCCCGCAAGACCGCGCAGGCCCTCGAGGCGGAGGCCGGACCACCGGCCGAGCCCGAGGAGACCGCGGCGCGGGCAGCCGAGGAAGCGGAACCGGCCGAGCCCGAGTTCCCCGTCGCCGGCGACGACCTCGCCGCCGCCTTCTTCGACCTCGACAACACCGTCATGCAGGGCGCCGCGATCTTCCACTTCGGCCGCGGCCTCTACAAGCGGCAGTTCTTCCACCGCCGCGAACTCGCCCGCTTCGCCTGGCAGCAGGCCTGGTTCCGGCTCGCCGGGGTCGAGGACCCCGAGCACATGCAGGACGCCCGCGACAGCGCCCTGTCCATCGTCAAGGGCCACAAGGTCAGCGAACTCATGTCGATCGGCGAGGAGATCTACGACGAGTACATGGCCGAGCGGATCTGGCCGGGCACCCGCGCCCTGGCCCAGGCCCACCTCGACGCCGGCCAGAAGGTCTGGCTCGTCACGGCCGCGCCCGTGGAGACCGCCACGATCATCGCCCGCCGGCTCGGCCTGACCGGGGCGCTCGGCACGGTCGCCGAATCCGTCGACGGCATGTACACCGGCCGGCTCGTCGGCGAGCCGCTCCACGGGCCCGCGAAGGCAGAGGCCGTCCGCGCGCTGGCCGCAGCCGAGGGCCTCGACCTCGAACGCTGCGCGGCGTACTCCGATTCGCACAACGACATTCCGATGCTGTCGCTGGTCGGACATCCGTACGCGATCAATCCCGACACAAAACTGCGCAAGCATGCCCGGGCACACGACTGGCGGCTGCGCGACTATCGGACCGGCCGCAAGGCCGTGAAGGTCGGCGTCCCGGCCGCCGCCGGCGTCGGCGCGATCGCGGGCGGCGCAGCCGCCGCCATCGCCCTGCACCGCCGCCGCAAGTAGCCGCTTCCGCCCCACCGCCCGGCCGCGGCCCGGCTTCCGCCTGCACCGGAGCCGCCCTGCGGCCCGCCGGGGGGGCCGCGCCCCGCGGGCTCCCGGCCCGCTGCGCCACGGGCATTCCCGCCTTCTACCCCCGCGCCCCGCGCGGCACTCCTGCATGCCCGACTCGGTCGCGAGCCAGCGTGGAAGCGTCCATTCCGCGTATCCAACCGATCAAGAATCGATCACCAACTGCGACTGAATATGCCTTCGACACGCAACAGAAGTGTCGGAATCGGTGATTTGAGCAACTGGGTGTAGTGCTGCCTGTACGAAGCGTTATTCTCCTCAAACGCATGCCACCGCCCATCTGTCGCCACGACGGGTGAACGGTCCCGCACTGCACGTGATGGAAGCTCTGCCTCTGGGAGTCCCGTGTACCCACCTGTCGGGGTTGACGCCTCGGGCCTGGCTACGCTGCGCGCAACGGTCCTCGACCACCTGCGCGGCTTCGTCCCCACCGCGTACGCCGTCCCCGCCTTCGCTGCGGTCCCTGCCGGCCTCGGCCCGGCCGGTCCTTGCTATGCCCTGACCGACGGCGGAGCGACGGTGGGCAGACGCGGTCGCACGGGGGGAGGCTCCGCCGCCGGCGGCACGAGCGCGCCCGCCGCACGCCGCCCCACCGCGGACAGCGACCAGGCCCGCATGATGGACCTGGTCGAGCGCGCCCAGGCCGGCGAGGCCGATGCCTTCGGCCGGCTGTACGACCAGTACAGCGACACGGTCTACCGCTACATCTACTACCGCGTCGGCGGCAAGGCGACCGCGGAGGACCTCACCAGTGAGACCTTCCTGCGCGCGCTGCGGCGCATCTCCACCTTCACCTGGCAGGGCCGCGACTTCGGCGCCTGGCTCGTCACGATCGCCCGCAACCTGGTCGCGGACCACTTCAAGTCCAGCCGCTTCCGTCTGGAAGTGACCACGGGCGAGATGCTGGACGCGAACGAGGTGGAACGATCCCCCGAGGACTCGGTCCTCGAATCCCTCTCCAACGCCGCCCTGCTGGAAGCCGTGCGCAAGCTCAATCCCCAGCAGCAGGAATGCGTGACCCTGCGGTTCCTCCAAGGCCTGTCGGTCGCCGAGACCGCCCGGGTGATGGGGAAGAACGAGGGCGCCATCAAGACGCTCCAGTACCGGGCGGTACGCACCCTGGCCCGCCTGCTCCCGGACGACGCCCGCTGACCTCCGACCGGCCCCGCACCGCCGCCACCGGGCGCCCCACCCTGCGACGCCCCCCACGCCCCGCAGGCCCCCCGCGCCTACCGACCCTCCTGACAATCCACACAACCGGTGACCCCTCGATGACGCTGTGGTCCGATCATCCTTCGTCCGTAACCCAAGTGCCGCGCCGCTCGTTGTGCGGAATGCAGGCTCCCTGTGGACACGCCCTGCCCGAAGCCGCTCACTCGAAAGTGTGGATGTGCTCAAGGCAGGCAACCTTCCGGACACCTTGGGGAGTCGATCGTCATGACGAGAGGAGGTGCCGCCAGTGATCGCGAACGTGACTCCGCACCGGCGGGCGAACGCCTTCGCCCAGGCCCTGGAGGATCGGACCCCATCCGACCTTTCGGAACCGGACCCGGCGGCCGAGCAGTCCGAGGCACCTGCCGAACCTGCCGACCACGACCGGTTGTTGGCCCTGGCGAGCGCGCTCGGCGAAAGAATGCCGCGCCCGGTGCTGGACCCCGAGGTCAAAGTGGTGCAACGAGCCCAGCTCGTGGCCGCCATGGAGGCCCTGGTGATGGAAGAGAGGGCCGGGGGCGGTGCTGCCTCGGACCCTCAACTGCCCGAGCAGCGGACCGGCCGCGGCGCCCACCGGGCGACCTCGCTCCGGAAATTGCGGCCCCGCTCCCGCTGGTCCAAGGGCATCGCAGCGGGCGGCCTCACCGTGGGTGTGGCCGCGGGGGCCTTCAGCGGAGTGGCCGCTGCCAGCACGGACGCCCTGCCCGGTGACTCCCTCTACCCGATCAAACGGGGCATGGAGGATCTGAAGCTCGGCATGGCCGACGAGGACGCGGACCGCGGCGAGCTCTATCTCGACCAGGCATCCAACCGCCTGTCGGAAGCCCGCAGGCTGATGGAGCGCGGCCGGACGGGCGTACTGGACCACGAGTCGCTCGGCGAGATCCGCCGGGCCCTGGCGGGCATGAAGCACGACGCGGCGGAGGGCCACCGGCTCCTCCAGGCGGCCTACCAACGGGACGGCTCGCTCGGCCCGATCCAGGCCCTGTCGTCGTTCTCCCGCTCGCACCGCGACGCGTGGGGCCGGCTCCGGGACAAGCTCCCGGCGCAGCTCACCGACGTGGGCGGGGAGGTCGAGTCGGTCTTCCAGGCCATAGACGATGACGTGGCGCCGCTCCAGAGCCTGCTCCCGAAGGCCCCGGAGCAGACCCGCGGCGGCTCCGGCGCCCCGGCCAAGCCGAGCGCTCCGGCCGGGCAGCACCAGTCCGCACCGGCGGCGGGCGCGCCCTCGGCCAGCCCGACCCCGCCCGCGACCACCGGCGGCAAGCCTTCACCGGCCCCCGGCGGCGGCCTCCTGGGCGGCACGGGCGACCTCCTGCACCCGCCCACGGGTCAGGACACCCCCGGGCCCTCGTCCTCCCCGGAGCACGTCCAGCCGGACATCACCCTGCCGCCCCTCCTCCCGGGCCTCCTCCCGGGCCTGGGCCTGAAGGCGGAGGACTCCGAGTAGCACGCAACGGCCGCAGGCCCTCACCCCGTTCGGGGTGAGGGCCTGCGCCATGAAACGAACCCGGAAGAACCCGGTCAGAAGAACCCGGTCAGAAGAACACGGACCGCCGCTGCACCAGCAGCTTGGCCCCTTCCTCTGCCGACCTCGCACCGCTCCGCGGGCTTCGGCCGACTGCGCCGGACTCCGTCCGCCGGCCCCGCCCAGTCGGCGTCGCGCCCGCAGCTCAACCCGCTCAGAAGAACACGGACCGCCGCTGCACCAGCAGCTTGTACAAGGTGTGCTGGATCTGCTCGCGGACCTCGTCCGTCAGGTTGAACATCAGCATCGGGTCCTCCGCCGCCTCCGGCGGATAGCCGTCCGTCGCGATCGGCTCGCCGAACTGGATCGTCCACTTCGTCGGCAGCGGCACCGCCCCCAGCGGCCCCAGCCACGGGAACGTCGGCGTGACCGGGAAGTACGGAACCCCCAGCAGCCGCGCCAGCGTCTTCGCGTTGCCGACCATCGGGTAGATCTCCTCCGCCCCCACGATCGAGCACGGCACGATCGGCGTCCCCGCCCGCAGCGCCGTCGACACGAACCCGCCCCGCCCGAACCGCTGGAGCTTGTACCGGTCTCCGAACGGTTTCCCTATCCCCTTGAAGCCCTCCGGCATCACCCCGACGAGTTCCCCCGCCTCGAGCAGCCGCTGCGCGTCCTCCGAGCACGCCAGCGTGTGCCCGGCCTTGCGCGCCAGCTCGTTCACCACCGGCAGCATGAACACCAGGTCCGCCGCCAGCAGCCGCAGGTGCCGCTGCGCCGGGTGGTGGTCGTGGACCGCCACCTGCATCATCAGCCCGTCCAACGGCAGCGTCCCGGAGTGGTTCGCCACGATCAGCGCCCCGCCCTCGGCCGGGATGTTCTCGATGCCCCTGACCTCGACCCGGAAGTACTTGTCGAACAGCGGCCGCATCAGGGACATCAGGACCTGGTCCGTCAGCTCCTTGTCGTAGCCGAACTCGTCGACCTCGTAGTCCCCGGTGACCCGCCGCCGCAGGAACGCCAGCCCGCCGGCGATCCGCCGGTCCCACGCGGCCCCGCCGGACCGCGCGGGAGCCGGCTCCGCCGCGGCCGGCTCCGCGGCCTGCACCACCGGCTCCTGCGCGGGCACCGCCCGTACTCTCCGGGTCCCGGCGCCCCGCCGGCGCGGCCGGTCCTCGTCGAACGGAATGACCTTGGCGTCCGCCACTATCGCTGCGCTCCCTCTTCGGATCCGGCAACCCCGACGTTCACGTTCAACATTCCGGCAACCCGGTCCACGGCCTGCCCCGCGCGCTCCGGCGGCAGCAGCCCCTTCCCCCGGCTGCGCGCGAAATCGGCGAAGGTCTCGGCAGTCGTGTACATGGGCTTGAATCCCAGCACCTCCCGCATCTGGGACGTCTCCACGACCCGCCCGTGCGTGAGGAGTCTGATCTGCTCCGGCGAGAAATCGGTGACCCCCACCGCCCGCAGCGCCGACCCCACCCACGTCACCGCGGGCAGCAGCAGCGGCACCGTCGGCCGCCCCAGCCGCCGGGCGCACTGCGACAGCAGCAGTACCCCGTCCCCCGCGATGTTGAAGGTCCCGCTGTTCAGCGTCCCGCGCTGGGGCTCCGCCGCCGCCAGCCGCAGCACGTCCAGCACGTCGTCCTCGTGGACGAACTGCAGCCGCGGGTCGTACCCCAGCACCGTCGGCATCACGGACATCGAGAAGTACTCGGCGAGCGAGGAGTCCGCGTAGGGCCCCAGGATGTTCGCGAACCGCAGCACGCACACCGCCACATCGGGCCGCCTGCGCGCGAAGCCCCGTACGTACGACTCGACCTCGACGGCGTCCTTGGCGAAGCCCGCCGCCGGCAGCGACTTGGGCTGCGTGGTCTCCGAGAAAACAGCCGGATCCCGCGAGGCACCCCCGTACACGCTCGTACTGGACTTCACCACCAGCCGCCGTACCGTCGGCGACTTCTGGCAGGCCCCCAGCAGCTGCATCGTCCCGATGACGTTGGTCTCCTTGACGGCGCTCCCCGCGCCGCCCGGCCCCGCGCTGCTCCCGGTCACGGCGAGATGGACCACCGTGTCCACGGCGTGCTCGGCGAGCACCCGGGCGATGGACGACTGCCGGATGTCCGTACGGACGAACTCCGCCGAGCCCAGCCGGTGCGGCGGCGCGACCGCGTCGACCGCGATGACCCGCTCGACCTCAGGATCACGCTGGACCCGCCGCACGAAGCGGCCCCCCAGCTGCCGGGCTGCCCCGGTAACGAGCACGACCTTCCCCACGAGCTCAGCGCCTTCCTCGTCGTCCCCCGGCTACACCGCAGCCCCTCCACCAAAGGATGGTGGAGGGGCTGCGGAGAACACGTACAGCTGCCGTTTACTTCTTGTTACGGCGCTGGACGCGGGTGCGCTTGAGCAGCTTGCGGTGCTTCTTCTTAGCCATCCGCTTACGCCGCTTCTTGATAACAGAGCCCACGACTACCCTCGCTCACTTCTCGGAACATCCCCGCGTCAGCGGGGAACGGTGCGGGGCGTCTGGGCCCACACGACCTACGTCGGCCTAGCCTACCCGCCCGAGCTCTTAGCCTGTAATCCGAGGGGTTCGGAGAGTTCGCCGGAGCTTCAGTCTCAGGCCGACTCCACCCCCACATAGGACTCTCGGAGGTACTCGTGAACCGCGTTCTCGGGGACCCGGAAGGACCGGCCCACCCGGATTGCGGGCAGATGACCGTTGTGCACCAGGCGGTACACGGTCATCTTCGACACTCGCATCACCGAGGCGACCTCCGCCACGGTCAGGAACTGAACCTCACTGAGAGGCCTCTCGCCAGCAGCCATGACACACCTTGACCTTCCGCGCATGACGGGCACCGGCTTCCCCTCCGGTTACTCCTCGTCGTCGCACGCTCACTCCCCAGAGTAGGGGCGTGTGATACGAGTGGGGAAGAGGAGCTACGGCCACTCCTGCGCACCCGGCAGACTCGCCCGATCGAGTAGATAACGAATGAGCGGTCTGTAGTAGTCCGCGCGCACCGCGTCATCAAGCGGAACAGCCACCGCCACCCGCCCCTCCGCCTCGCCGACGAACAGCGCCGGGTCGTCCGTATCCGCCAGCCCGATCGCCTCCACACCGAGCTGACCTGCGCCGCAGACCCACCCGTGATCCCCCACCACCAATTCCGGCAACGGCCCGCCGGCCTCCGCGAGCGCCCCGAGCGCGACGCGAACCGGCAGGGGTGAATGGGTGTGCACGCCGGTTGCACTCCCCGGCGGCCGCGCGCCGGGTTCCCGCACCAACGCGACTCCCCGTACGTAATCGATGCTGTGCCTGCGTACGCCGAACCGGGTCGCCATGTCGACACCCGCCCCCTGCGCCGGAGTGAGCACAACACATCCCGCCGCCGACAGGGCCCGCGCCAAACTGGCGTAGAACCCCAGGAGACGGTGCGGATGCCCCGTCCCGAACAACACCGGCGACCGCGCCCCGGCCGCCTCGCCCAGCCGCTCCGCGAACGTCTCCAACGCCGCCAGCGTCAGCTCCGGATCGATCACGTCCGGCCCGCTGACGTGCGCAGGATCCGCCGAGACCCCGCACTTCTCCGCCATCAGCCCCAGCAGGTCGCCCTCGCCCCAGCCCCACTCCGGATCCAGCCCCAGCAGCACCCGCGGATCCCTCGCCGCGAACAGCCGGTAACTGCGCAGGCTCTCCTCACGCGAAGTGGCGACGGGCCCGGCCAACCGGGCGGCCAGCAGATGCGCACGCAGCGCGCCGGTGCTCAACACCCTCCGATGCTGCCGCACCGAACCTGGCCGATCATCAATTCCGGCGAACAGCCCCACACTTGGCGTAACACCTGGCGCAACACCTGGCGTAACGATGCATCACCGCTCCCGGGCCCCGCAGCCCGCCTACGTGAGCAGGCCACGCAGCGGGAACACGGCCCGCCGGGTCGCCAGAACGGCCTGATCGATCCGGTCGGCCGGATCGTAGCCCGCCTCCCAGTCCCGCCAGGCGACCGACCGCCCGTCCGTCATCCGGGCCGGCGCCGGCTGCCGCGTCCGCGCGTACACCTCGTCCCGCCACGCGTCCGGCACCGCCGACTCCGGATCGACCGGACGGTGCGCCGCGATCCCCACCAGATGCGTCCACGACCGCGGTACGACGTCCACGACCGCGTACCCGCCGCCGCCCAGCGCCAGCCACCGGCCCCCCGCATGCTCGTGCGCGAGCCGGTGACACGCCTCCTGCACCGCCCGCTGCGCATCCAGGGACACCGCGAGATGGGCGAGGGGGTCCTCGAAATGCGTGTCCGCCCCGTGCTGGGTCACCAGCACCTGTGGCCGGAAGTCCGCCAGCAGCTCGGGCACCGTCGCGTGGAAGGCCCGAAGCCACCCCTCGTCCCCCGTCCCGGCGGGCAGCGCCACATTCACCGCCGAGCCCTCCGCGGCCGGCCCGCCCGTCTCCTCCGGCCAGCCGGTCTGCGGGAACAGTGTCCGCGGATGCTCGTGCAGCGAGACCGTCAGCACCCGCGGGTCGTCCCAGAACGCCGCCTGGACCCCGTCCCCGTGGTGCACGTCCACATCCACGTACGCGACCCGCTCGGCCCCCAGCTCCAGCAGCCGCGCGATCGCCAGCGCCGCGTCGTTGTACACGCAGAACCCGGCGGCACCGCCCGGCATCGCATGGTGCAGCCCGCCCGCGAAGTTCACCGCGTGCTCGGCCTCCCCGTGCCAGAGCGCCTCCGCGGCAGCCACCGACTGCCCCGCGATCAGCGCCGACGCCTCGTGCATCCCGTGGAAGGCCGGATCGTCCATCGTCCCCAGCCCGTACGACCCGTCGGCCACCCCCGGATCCGCGGACACCTCGCGCACCGCGGCCACGTAGTCCTCCCGGTGGACCAGCCGCAGCGTGGAGTCCCCCGCCGCCCGCGCCGCCCGTACCTCCATCTCCCGGTCCAGCCCGAAGGCACGCACCAGGCCCATGGTCAGCGCCAGGCGCACCGGGTCCATCGGATGGCTCGGTCCGAAGTCATACCTCGTTACCGCCTCGTCCCACATCAACAACCCGGTCACCGGCTCGCCGCTCATGCCCGACACCGTATCGGGCGCCCTCCGAACCGAACGAACGGGCGTGGAAGAGCGTCACGAGCACCAGCGCCATCGGCACGAGCATCGCGCCCCGGTAGCTCCAGGCGTCCCCGATCCCGCCGACGAGCGGCGATCCGATCAGGAAGCCGACGTAGTTGAAGATGTTCAGCCGCGCGATGGCCGTATCGGAAGCCCCGGGGAAGAGGCGCCCCGCGGCCGCGAAGGTCTGCGGCACGATCACGCACAGCCCGATCCCCAGCAGCGTGAACCCGAGCATCCCCGCCCACGCCCCCGGCGCGGCCGCCACCACCGCGAACCCGCCGGCCGCGACCAGCGTCCCGATCCGTACGACGGCCACCGCCCCGAAGCGCCGCACACCCAGGTCCCCGACGGCCCGCCCGATCAGCGTGGTCACCATGTACACGTTGTACGGGACCGTCGCCAGCTGCTCCGAGCTCCCCAGCACGTCCTGGAGGTACTTGGCGCTCCAGTTCGAGACGGTCGAGTCGCCGATGTACGCACACGCCATCACCAGGCACAGCGGCAGCAACAGCGTGAACCCGCCGGCCCCCAGCCCCTTCTCGGGGACCTCCCCCTCGCCGCTCCGGTCGAGGTAGGACCGGCTCCCGCAGAACGCGAGCGGAAGCAGCACCGCCACGGCCGGCAGGTACGAGGTGAACAGCGACAGGTGCCAGTGCGCCCCGGCCCAGGCCGCGGACGCCCCGACGATCCCGCCGAGGCTGTACGCGGCGTGGAAGCCGAGCATGATGCTGCGTCCGTACGCCCGCTGCAGGCTGACCCCGAGCATGTTCATCGAGGCGTCCAGCGCGCCGACGGACAGCCCGAACGCCCCGAGCGCGACCGCCACGTGCCACATCCGGCTGCCGGCCCCCACCCCCAGCAGGGCGAGCAGGACCAGCGGCTGCGCCCACCGCAGTACGGCGGCGGGTCCGACCCGCTTGACGAGGTGCTCGGTGGCGACGCTGGAGACCCCGGCGAGAACCGGCACGGCTGCGAGGAAGGCGGGCAGCAGCCCGTCGGATATCCCGTACCGGACCTGGATGGCGGGGATCCGCGTCACGAGGAGGGCGAAGGTCACGCCCTGCACGAAGAAGCTGAACCCCAGGGAGCCCCGCCCCCGGCGCAGCCGTACGTCTTCTGTCATGGCGGCACAGCGTAGGCCTGCGGGCTACCCGTGGGTAGAGAGATCACACAGGCAGTTCCAGAAGCCCCGTCAGCTCCTTCATCTCCCCGAAGAAACCGGTGGCTCCGGCCAGCCGCTCGGCGGGCATCATCCCGGTGAACCCGTACACGTCCATCCCGGCGGCGACGGCGGCCTGCACCCCGAGCGGGCTGTCCTCGATCACCACGCACCGCGACGGCTCGACCCCCATGGCCCGGGCCGCGTGCAGGAACAGATCGGGAGCGGGCTTCCCCTTCCCCACGTCCTGCGAGCTGAAGATCCATTCCTCTTCGAACCACCCGTCGAGCCCGGCCGCCCGGTGCCCGACCCGGATCCGCTCGTGACTCCCGGAGGAGGCGAGGCAGTACGGCACTCCGCGGGCGGTCAGCGCTCCCAGGACGTCCACCACGCCGGCGACGGGCGTCAGCTCCCGCTCGAACGCGGCGAACGTCCGCGCGTGCAGGGTCTCGTCGAACGCGGCGGGCAGCCGTTCCCCCGTCCGCTCGAGCACGAGGTCGTGCACCCGGTGCACGGCGGCACCCATGTAGTCGCGGATCGAGTCCTCGTACGAGGTGGGGTGCCCCAGCTCGGTGAGGTACCCGGCAAGAATGCTGTTGGCGACCGGCTCGCTGTCCACCAGCACGCCGTCGTTGTCGAAGATGACGAGGTCGTAGCCCATGACCCCGACCCTACGCAAAAGATGCCCGTAAACGCAGAAAAGCCCTGTACCGGATACCCGGTACAGGGCTTTTCTACAATGATTGTTCGGCGGCGTCCTACTCTCCCACAGGGTCC
>NZ_JBIARX010000035.1:0-22793 GCF_042890265.1 Streptomyces sp. NPDC002209
AAAGCTATATTCCAGCACAGACGGCACGACAACTCTGCGGGACCGGCAGTTCAGAACTGCATCAGACCAGCGCGAACATAACCAAAACGCTCACTAAAGGACGCCTACCTGGCCACAATGGCCGACCTCGGCGTCACCACCGACCTGGAAGGCCAGGCGTTCCTCGACGCGATGACCGCCTCCGAGACCGCCGACCCGGAGTTGACGATGGTGCTCCGCGCGATCAAGGCGACCGCCAAGGGCGGAATCGGCAAGCTCCGCGAGCGCCCCCGCGACACCCCGCCCGGCCAGCCCTGGCCCGCGCTGTCACGGCCCACCTGGCGCCCCGACATCCGCGCCGCCGTCCTCTCCACGAGCCGAATCATCATGCACCGCAAGATCATGAAGATGGCCGCGCTCGACCTGTACCCAGTGGCCATCAACTCGGACTGCATCGTCTACCCCTCCGACGGCCCCAGCCCGCTCGACTTCCTGCCCGCCACCCCTGGGCCCGGCGAGTTCCGGCTCGGAGTCACCCCGGGACTGGTCAAGCACGAAGGCAGCCAGACCACCCTGTG
This sequence comes from Streptomyces sp. NPDC002209, assembly GCF_042890265.1. Lineage (NCBI taxonomy): Bacteria > Bacillati > Actinomycetota > Actinomycetes > Kitasatosporales > Streptomycetaceae > Streptomyces > Streptomyces sp. NPDC002209. The sequence goes on from NZ_JBIARX010000035.1 coordinate 558, forward strand.
GGCCGAAGCCCAGTACGAGCAGGACGGACCGCACACCAACATTGCCTGCATCATCAAGAGCGGCGGCCACACCGCCACTGACGACGGGGAGTAGACCGCCATGGGCAAGCTCCAGGACAGCCTCGACCAGGCGGTGGCGAAGGCGTTCACACGCCCCGCCCCCAAGTCGGCACAAGCGCAGATGAAGTACCTCGTCAAACAGCTCAAGTCCACCAAGGCCGCAGCCGAGGCCCTGGGTATCTCCCAGCGCACCGTGGAGTGATACGTCACCGGCAAGCTCAAGCGGCCACGCAAGGAGCTCGCAGCCCGCCTCACTGCGGAAGTACAGAAGCGCTGGCAGCCCCAGATCCGCGCCAAGGCCAAGAAGGCCGCAGCCACCACCGGCGGACTACTCATCGAAACCCGCGCCCGTTTCGGCTACACCGCGGCAGCCAGCACCACCGACGACGGCCGGATGCGCCACCTCACCCAGGGCCTGCCCCCGGCCTACGCAGCCCGCCTCTTCGAAGCCCAGGAACAAGGCGCCACCGAACAGCAGCTCCTCAACATCGTCGCCGAGGGATTCCAAGAGATCTACTTCAAAGACCGCGGCCGCCGCGCCAGTGGCCTCCTGGTCGAATTCACGGACGTCGACCACATCGACGTCCAGCTGTAGCAGCTACTGGGCTTGCACAGCTGGCAGGCCGTTGGTCGGGTAGCCGGATCATGTTGCCGTGCCCCGGCTACCCGACCACGCCACTCCGGCACTCGACTGGCCATCAAGATGACTGCGAGTACGAGCGACCTACACGCCCCGCTGTAACACCCAGGCCGCCGAGGGGGCATAGCCAATCCTCCTGGAGCGAAGGCCACCGACAGCGTTCAGAGAGTCGCCCATTACCTCGACCCACGGCTGCCAGGACGCACTGCCATCCATAAACAGTTACGCAGCGTATATGAATTTTCCAATCAGCCTGCCAGGTATGTGACATCAGGGGACGTTCCGCTATAGAATCGTCACTATGAGTAGCGGACTCCTCGTTGAGGGAGAGCTGCGTTCCAGTCAGCTCGCCCTCCCTACGCCCCTCGTCCCACAAGTAAGCGGCGTATACCTCGTCACGCCGCAGACCGCAGCATCCTGGCTCCAGTGCAACCGGCCCGAGAATCGACGCATGTCACAGCGGGCAGTGGCCGGCCTGGTTTCAGCGATGCTCGCTGGTGAATACCTCCTTACGCACCAGCCCGTCGCCTTTGACGCTCTGGGACGACTGATCGACGGACAGCACAGGTTGGCCGCTGTCGTTCAGTCCGGTGTCACTGTCCAGATGTGGGTAATCATCGGCGCTGATCCCGACACGTTCGGCGTGGTTGATACCGGCCTGGCTAGGCGCCCGGCACAGTTCCTGCGTGTCAAGCACTCGACGAACATCCACGGCGCCCTGGGCATGCTGCGCTTCGCTGAAGCGTGCCGGGCCAATGACGGACAGGTGCCCGACAGCTTCCAGTTCGCGATGGATGTAAAGCCCTGTCTGGACATGCTGTCCGACTGGCCAGAAGTCCAGGACTATGCGCAGGCTTCGGATCGCATCTTCAGGGCATGCCGGATCCCGCCGGCTCCCTTGCTCGCAGTGTTGGCCCAAGCGGCGCGTGGAAGCCACCCGGAAAGGCTCGGGACCTTCGTGCAACGGCTGAAGGATGGCGCCGAACTCCCCAGCAACTCTCCCGTCTTGGCCCTTCGCCGACGAGGGATGGAGCACCGATCCGGCATGCGTGCCTTTAAAGATCGGGTGGCGATGTACGGAGTGACGGTTAAGGCATGGAACGCACATGCACGCAGCGCCAGCATCTCGTGTCTGAAGTTCACGTTTCATGACGCAGACGAATCAGAGCTGTTCCCGGCGAGAAAGGGAAGTACAGGCGTTAAAGAGCGAATGCCAGAAGTCATCTGACGGTATGGGGGTGCCCGAGTTCCAGTTTCGGGCGCCCCCACAGGGGCGGAGTCTATCCGCTACCGGCGAGTGCATGGTCACTCCTGTTACCCGAGTCGGCCGGTGTCTTGGTCCGTTTGAGGATCGGGCACTTCGGAGGCGGCAGCCCAGTCCTCGGGATGGGAGACCGGCAACAGACGGAACTGCTGCCGGTGAGTGCTGTCGTACGGTGTGACGGCATCAAACTTCATGCGGCTGTGATCCTGGATGAGCAACATCTCGATCATCTGGACCGCGGTCTGCAGGTCGTCAGCCGTCCTCCCGGCCGGGATAACAGGCGGAGAGAGGATAGTCCCGTCGTCATCACGGTCCACGTAGAAGCCCCGCTGCTTGGCGGAGTTGGCCTAGCGCGCCGCGGACTCGGCTTCCGCCTGCCGCTGCCGGTGAGCCTCCTCCCACGACTCGTAAACCGAGCCCATCACACGCACCCGGCTGTAGTCACCCCAGAACTCCGCGAGCTCGTCGCCGAAGACGACAGCCTCGAGGTACTTTCTTGGTGTGTCTACGCCCGTGCGTGGCCAGTGCATCCACCCGACGCGGCACCTCATCCCCCCTGATTCCAGGAGCCCTGGAAGACGTCGTAGACCCAGAGCGCTTTCCCAAGCTCTTCCTGCGCTAGAACCGTGAGAGATCGCGCCCGCCCGTACGAGCCAGCGGCCAGCAGGGTCTGGGCGTCGGCAATCAACGCGTGCCTGCCTGGGGCTCATCTCGACCATGGCATCAGTGTGCCCTGCCGCACCGCGGGCTCGGCTCTCGTGAATCTCCCCTTTGAGGACCGGCAACAGTTCGTGGACCAAGACCCGCGAGATGAGGGGGCAGCAGTGGCCGGGACAGCACCTGTTGCAGACTCCATTCGCCCTCCTCACGACGAAGCACTGCCCTACGCTGGCTCCTCACCGACGGCCTACCAGGGGGAGACGCGGGTGCCCGACGAACGCTGGATTGCGGTGTTTACAGTGAAGTCCCAGGGCCAGGAGTTCGAGGACACCCGGCCGGTCGCAGGCTGGGACGACGAGGGCAACGCTCTGGTCGTGGACCGCAAAGCTGGGCGTCGCGTCCAGGCCAGTAAGCAACCTGGCTTCGTGGCGGTACGGGAGAGCGCCGGCTACACCCACAGCTTCCCGGCTCCACCGGGCTGGACCGTCAGGTGGTGCAAAGACGGAGCCGACGACATCGTCGACCCTGTTGTCGCGTTCATGGAAGACTCCTCCGTGGGAAGCGGCATTCCCCTGATCGCGGACTTGGAAGCGTGCCTAATCAGGGACCTCCACCGCATGCATAAGGACGAGCAGCGACGAGGCCGCCAGCCCTTCCTGATGCCACCGAGCGATGCACCCAACCAACCTGGCCAGTCCTAAGTGGCCCCCGGACCGCCGCGGTCAACGCAACAGCGAGAAGGGCTTGCTCCTGTCCCCGTCCTTCCGGCCAGGGGACCAGGACCGAGTGCAGAGAGGGCCGTCCATAGTGATCACCGCCACGATGGAGCCGCCGGTGCCGGCATTCCCCCTGCCCCGATGATCAGAAGTTGAGAGGGTATGCCCGTACGACTCGGAGCTGAGGAAGACGGAGTGCCCCGCATTGATCATCCTGGACGCGAACATCCTCAAGGGAACCTCTCTGCGCGGTCCCGCCGCGGACGTACTCCGCGCCATCCGGGCCGCAGACGGCGAGCGCGTGGCTACCCCGTGGATCGCCGTGGAGGAGATCGCCGCGCAGCAGGCCCTCGTCTACAAGGCGAAGCACGACGCTGCCGTGGACGCTGTGGACGAGCTCCGGAAAGCCACGCCCTGGGATCACGTCGCTCACCCGAAGAGCTGGCCGGCCGAGCACGTGCGTGAGCACTGGCGGGAGCGGTACGCAACCATCACGGAGGTCATCGAAACGTCCCCTGGCCGCCTACCAGCAGGCCATGTTTCGGGAGACGAACCTGATCGCGCCGTGCAAAACGGTCAACAGCGGCAAGCACAAGACCGGGGCTCGCGACGCCGCTATCTGGCTGACTGCCGTCGAGTACGCGCGCGAGCACCCCGAAGAGACCGTGTACTTCGTCAGCAACAACACGGAGGACTTCGGCGACGGCACGGCGCTGCCAGCGGTGATGAACTGGGACATATCTGGCATGGAGGGCCGGTTCTTCCTGTTCACCTCGCTCGATGGCGTGCTGACGAAGTTCGCCACGGAGGTGGAGGCCAGCGCTGAGGACGTTCAAGGGCTCCTGGACACCGAGGAGACCCGTACGGCGATCCTGGAGGCCGCTCGCGCCGCGACTAGGCGCTTCCGGATGGTCAACGGCGCACGGCTGACCCCGGCCTCGGATGGAGACGCCTACAAGCTGACGATGACGGGCACCTCGCGCTGGGCTCCCACGGCCGTGGCGCTCGACCGGGTGCTGGAGGTGAGCGGCCGCGAGGTGGACGGCCACCACTGGTTCACTGCCTCGGTCCGGTGGCTGCTCAGGGAGATCAGGAACCTCCGGGGCGAGGAGCTTGACCGGGCGTACGCCTGGGAGACTCGAGTCCTGCTGAGCACGGCAGCGGACAAGGCCATGACGGTTCTTGACTCCAAGCGACCGGTCCCCATCACGCCGGAGGACATTCCAGGGCTCCCTGAAGTGCCCAGCCTTGATGACGAACTGTCGTTGTCCGCAGAGCAAGTTGAGGCCTTGGCGAACCATCCGTCGATGCGTGCCGCCATGGCCCGCATCGGTGAACTTTCGGCGGCCACAGCGCACGTCGAGGCATTGATGGACACTCCGTCGATGCGGATCGCCTTGGCCCGCATCGGTGAGCAGATGACACCAAACCTCTCGCACATCGAGGCCGCGCTCATCAGTATCGCCCGTAAGGGTCAAGCGGCCACGGATGGCCCGCACCAGATCCCGATCCAGGCGCCTGACCAGGAGCCTTAAGCGCACTACCTGCTCCCTCCCCAGTGGCCGTACCGCCGCCGAAGCTGCGCCCGTACGAGAGGCGGCGGCTGAGATCCGGATCGACCTGTAGCCCGGTAACGCATCAGGGCCCGAACCGCGCCAGCGGCTCGGGCCCTGGGCGTGTGCCGCCCCGGATCAGCCGCCGGCCCTCTCGGCGACACCGGTCCGGGAGTACTCAGTCCCGGTCGGCCGCGACGACCCGCAGGCCTGCCGACGACGCCCTGCTGGGCGTCCCGGTCAGCCGCGAGGACCTGCAGGACCGGTTGCCGCTGGACAGTGCTGGAATCGTGGCCACAGCCACCTGACAAACGGTCACGATCCGGTTGTCAGTGACCCTCACTACGCTCCGGCCATGCAGAGGTCTCTCACAGACGAACAAGCGCTCTGGGTGCTGGAGCGGTACAAGTCCGGCGCGATGACTCAGACCCAGATAGCCCAGAAGCTGGGCGTCCCGCTATCCCGGATCAACCAGCTGGTTAACGGCAAGACATACAGGCACCTGCAAGGAAGCGTTGGTCGGAGGGTTACAGACGGCGGCGTGCTCTACGGTCTCGCCGAAACCTCGGAGCGACGCCGCTACCGCGAGGCCTGTGTATGGAGCCAGATTGACCGCTCCGCAGGTCCGAACGCCTGCTGGCCGTGGACCGGGACCACCCGCAGCGGTTATGGGCAGATTCCCTCAGGCTCGAACTTAGTCGGCTCCCGGTCGGCCCATGTAGTGGCGTTCACGCTTGCTCACGGTCTCACCGAAGCACCGGTGGACCTTCTGCTGCGGCACCTGTGCGACAACCGCCCGTGCTGCAATCCCGCGCACCTTCGGCCGGGTACCCAGGCCGAGAACAACCGCGACATGGCCAGAGCGCGACGGGAAGGACGCATGAACGGCTCGACCGTGTCGCGCGCCGTGGGCGATCCCGAGACTCCACCGTCCGCAGGCTGGCAAATCCCCAGACAGCTCGACCTGCCCGCCCTAGAGCGAGCGGCCAGGATCTCAGAGTTCCGTGCCCAAGTGGACAGCTCGGGTGGTCTGGAGGCGTGCTGGCCGTGGACCGGAAAGCCACGCAACCAGTTTGGCTACGGCTTCATGCGGTTTGACGGCCAGAACACACCCCCAGCCCACCGGATCGCCTACGTAATCGCCCACGGGATGATCCTTGCCGACATCAAGGGTCGGCACATTCTCCATAAGTGCCCCCACGAGACGTTCCGGAACAACTGCAACAACCCAAACCACCTGGCCCTCGGCACCCAGGCTGAGAACATGGCGGACAAGAAGCTGCACGGCACCATGCCCATGGGCGAGAAACACCACATGGGCCAGCGCTACCCGGACGAGCTAATCGCACGTCTACGGCAGCAGTACTGGCGCCCGGGCGGGCCGCGCCCCACGATCACCGCACTCGCGAACGAAGCGGGCGCCGCGGTCGGGGTAGTGAGCCGCTGGCTGAAGGGCCATGTCCGTGTTGAAGCAGGAGGCCCCACAGGCCCTGAAACGGAGTGACCAAAGGCGGTCGGAGGAGGTGGGCTGGTGGCTGTTGCAGTCATGGCGTGCAGCGGTAGTTCCCGCTCCGCTTTCGATTCGGCTTTCATTGCGGCCGGGTTGCGGTGCCGGTTGCCGCTGGCAGGGCTGGAACCGTGGTCACAGTCACCCGGCAAACGGTCACGATCACTTGTCAACACTTCCGTACGCCCTGGCACCCGGTCGTCGGCGCGGAGGACGATGGAGTCATGGGCGAGCACGACCAGGACCAGGCCGTCGTCGCTGAATCTGCGCGACCGCTCCTCACTGCGGCGCAGGCCCGGGAGGTGCACGCTGCCCGCGTCTGGGTGCCGCTCGGCCACGGATCGTGGGAGGCGTACTGCAACGCGGAGTTCAGCATCAGCCGCGCCCAGGCGTACCGGCTCTTGGACATCGCCCGCGCCCTAGCCTCGATCCACGAAGCGGTCACCGTCGGCACCGAGACGTCTCGCATTCGAGACACCGCCACGGGCGCCGCGGCTGCGCTCGACTACGGCCTGTCCCAGCGGGCTCTGATCGCCATCTCCGGCCGCCGCGGCGACGTCGCGGAGCTCATTCCCGCCGACTCTCCACGCTCGCCCACAGCGGCCTGGCGACCCTCGACGAGGCTGCGGTGCGTGCCGTGGTCCGCCAGGCCGTCCGAGACATCCGCACCGCGCCGGCCCCGCCGCCTGCCGAGCCGTCGGCGGACCCGGTCGTCGCCAGGATGCGCGCCGTCGTCGACAAGCTCGTCGCCAGCACGTACGCGATCGGCGAGCTGACGCTCGAAGTCGCCCCGGCCTACCTCTCCGACGAGCAGGCAGCCGACGTCCTCACGCTGCTGTGCGACCAGAGCGGCGAGGACCTCGAGCACGGCCTGGCCGCCCGCCGCTACGCGATGTCCGGCGACCGCCGCGCCTGCACGGCACCGGCCTGTGATGACGACCTGCTGTCCCTTCGCCCGCTGCTTGTAGCGGTGGCAGCAGGCTGCTGCACGGCGGGGTCAAGTGGTTGCTGCTTGTCGGCGTGGTGGTGCTGCTCGTGGTCCTGGTGGTGGCCGTCGGACAGCAACAGGGTGGTGTCGTGGGTGCTGCGCAGCATTTGCATGGACCTAGGCGGGACACGGCGGCTGCTCGGATAGCAGGTCTCGGCCCTGGCTGGTGCAGCGGCGGGCGACTGCTGCTTGCTGCTCCTGCCCTGTTGCATGCAGCAGGGCAGGAATGCTCTGTTCTGCTGCTCCAGAACAAGCCGGTTTACCTGGTGCTACCGCCAAGGGCACGAGAGCGGCGCCGCACCGGAGGGTGGAGCGCCGTCGCTGGCTCGCGCGGTGGTCAGTGGGGAAGCCATGGCGCCAGCGGCGCCGTTGGCTGCGCAGTACCCCCCATATCGGCGTGCAACTCCGGTGCTGCGCAGCATTCGCACGAAGCTTGCGGCGCTGCGGGATCGAGTCGGTCAGGAAACGGCTCTGAAGACTTGCCAACGCTTCTGGTCTTCCTTGAGTCGTGCAGCCCAGGTGCGTGGGGAGACGACCGACGTCGAATGGTGGGACAAGGAACCCGAGACCGTGCAGCCCAGGTGCGTGGGGGACAACCGGCACATGTCCAGGCCGCCCAAACAGGGCCAGGGCGGGGCGGGACCGGACTTGACCACAACCGCATCGACCGGCTGCGCCTGGCGGCAGTCCGTGGAAGCAGGGCAGCAAGCGGGACGAGATGGTCCACATCGAGGCCGAGGCGGCGGAGACCCACGTGTCGTCGTACGGGGAGAACCAGCGTCTTACAGCCCGGGACGATCTCGGGGTACTCGACGGCTTCCACGTCGGCTACGACCGCTGAACGGTTCTGCTACGGCCCCGGGGTCGATCCGTGTGAGCCTCATTACCGCACTGCGGGGGTCTTGTCTCACGTATGGCATTTGTGGCGGCCGTGATCTCGTCTTCAGGTAGCTTCAGAGGCATCGCAGGAGCAGTTCCCCACGAGCCGACATGTCGAGGGGCGGCTGTTCGAGCCGTGAACCACGACCCGGCCACCTGCTACCTCACCACTCGCCGCGGCTGCCTCAGGGCGTGCCCGCATGACCCATGGGATAGCAGGGCCTGAGCTTTACTGTCGGCGTGGACCTCAGTTCTGACCACACAAATCAGTGGTCGAACTGAGTGAACGTCACCCATGTTCGACCCCTGGATCACGAGGGACTCGAACGGGTGGACTCCATCATTCTCTGGCTGCTCGCTGCCTCTGGCGTGCTTAGCATCTTCTTGTTCGTCATCCGGACACTGCTCGACCAACTGCCCGACGTCATCACCGCCTGGCGCAAGGTCCAGCGCATGTACCAGAGCGCTGACCGAAACAGCGGCGACGTCCCAGGCCCCGACGCATGTCATCCGCGGCCGTCTCGGTCAGGTCAGGCCGGTGGAGGCGTTGTCGTCCCAGCCGTCTTCGCGCTGCATGTAGCCGAGCATCGAGCGGGAGTGACGGGCCCAGCCGCCTTGGTCGGCGATGGCGATGGCGTCCTTGCCCTTTTTGCGGCCGGTGGAGGCGAGTCCGATGCGCAGGGAGTGCCCGGTCCAGTGGATCGGGACGCTCGCGCGGGCGGAGATGCGTTTGACGGCGCGGGTGACGGAGTCGGGGACGAGTCCGCCGGTGATGTGGCCGTGCCGGTCGATGCCGACGAAGGCGGGGGTGGAGGGGTCCGCCCAGCGCTGGCCGTGTTCGGTGAACAGGCGCTCGCGGTAGGCGGTGTACGCGCGGACCGGGCAGATCTCCGGGTCCTGCGCGTAGCCGATCTTGGCGTTGCGGACGGAGTGCTTGGTCTTGCCGGTGAGGACGGCGACGACCAGGCCGCGCGGGTGCAGGGTGACGTCGCCGCTCTGGAGGCCGGCGGGGTCCTGGGCGCGTGAGGCGTAGTGGAAGCCCGTGAGGACCAAGGCCTTGTCGCGGTCGCCGGTGAGGGTGTCGGGGCAGGAGCGGGCGATGGCGTACAGCCCGTCGACATCGGCGCCGACCGCTTGGCCGCGGCCGCGCCGCTCCCCAGCCTGCAGGAGCTTGACCTCCAGCCCGGCCAGCGCCTTGCGGGCCACGGCCTGGTCGTCGCCGCTGACAGTGGCGCCTCGCTCGCGCAGGCCGATGACGACGCCCGCGAGGTGGGTGTCGGCAGAGGTCGGCGCGTAGCCCTTCTTGTTCTGCTGGCCCTCGCGCAGCATCCAGGCCACGAAAGCGACGAGGGCGCCGCGGGAGCCCTCCCCTTCGGGCAGGCCGGCGGCAGCGCAGAACCTGCCCCACACCCGCCACGACTTCGCGTACGTGTCCAGGGTGTTGTCTGGGGTGATCTCGGCGGCGACCGCGTCGGCGAGATCCTCGGCCTCGGCCAGGCGGCGGGCGGTGTCGACGCCGTGTCGCTCGGCCCACTGCTGGATCAGGATCCGCCGTTCTGCGAAGTCGTGCGGTCGGACGGCGGTCGGCTCGGGCTGGAGGGCGGCATCGTTCGTCACGACTCGGCCCGGCTGGCGGGGATGTCCGGGCTGCTTGGACTGCCCGCCTCAGCGTTTTCGGCATTCGCCCGCTCCAGGGCGTCACGTTCGGCCTCGGAAGCCACCCGCAGCGCGGCTTGGGCGGCTTCCGCGGCCGCGACCGCTTCGTGCAGACGGGCCATCGCTGCCCCCGCCTCGCGTTCTGCGTGCACGCGCCGAAGGCGCAGCGCCGCGAGATCGTCCTGGTCGTAGTTGCCGTGTCCGTAGTACCGAACGATGGTCACGTCGTCCTCGGCGGACGACACTGTGCCCGGCCGCGTGGGGTCGGCACCGTCCGTGCGGCGCGGTGTGGCAGCTCTGCGGCGCCAGAGCTCCAGTGCAGCAGAAGGGCGTTCGGCCGCGCTGTCGGACGGGCGGATGGCCTGGCGGGCCTCGCGCCACAGCCGCATCGTCTGCTCCCGGAGGGGTTCGGGGCTCACTCCCGCGTTCCGACTGCAGACGTCGACGAAGAGGAGAACGATCTCCTGGCTGGGCAGGCGCTCGCCGCTCAGCGCGTGGTGCAGCGTGGACTTGGCGAGGTGCGCATCGTGCGCGAGGTCGGCCAGCGGCAGGTTCCCGGTCTTCTCCCGCAGCTCTCGCAGGGTGCGTGCCAAGCGGGCGAGCTCCTCGGGCGCGTCCTCGGGGATCGGCTTCATCGGCCGTCCGGCCATCCTCTTACCTCCCGTGACGTGGGCGTTCGACATTGTCTCGGTTACGTCTCTAGACTTCAATATTGTCTCGCTGCGAGACAATAGACGGAACGTCAGCCTGGCGTCCCGTCATTCCCGTTTCCGCCCGGGGGGTCTCCTTGCTCATCGCCGCCGGTTCCGCCGACACCGCGTACACCCTTTTCGCCCTCCTGCTCTGCGTGGTGGTGGGCGGCCTGGTCTTCCACATCTCCACCCGCCCGCCGCTGAACATGGCGTTCGGGCCGGCGTTCCTCGCCGGCGGGACGGCCGGCGGCCTGGCGATCCCGATCGTCTTCGACGTCTTGGAGCGGCTGGGCCTGCTGTCCTGACCGACGGCGACGACCAGCGCGCGGGGCGCCCGGCCGAGAGGCCGGGCGCCCCGCGTCGTCATGTCCGGCACCATCGCGTTCCCCCCTCTCGGACGGGGCGTCATGTCCCGTTCTGTCGCGTCGGATAAGGAGAGCTTATCCGACGTCATCCCTCCCACCGCTACCTTTCCGTCATGACCACGACGCCCCGCCCGCGCTTCTCCGTCCGCGTCGGACTCGCTGAGGCGAACCACGACGGACCGTTCGACGGAGTTCCCGAGCACCTCCTTGAATCACTGCAGTTCTGGGTGCACGACGAACTGACCTACACAGGCTCTCCGGATGTGGGCGCGGCGCAGACCGTCTGTCTGCGGCTGCGTATCCGCCCGAACCCCGTCCGCAGCAACATCCGGGCGATACCACCCAACTACATCGCTCCGCTGACCACCTCGACCGATGCCCAACTGCTCGACGTGGTCGACACCCTCCTTGCAGTTCGAGTCGAGACCGAGGACGTGAACCCCGCGTCCATCGCCATACTCGGCCGCATGCTGGACGACGCCGGTTCCACCTACCGGATCACCGAGGCACTCGACGGGCTAGAGGAGCGGGTCACCCCAGCGGTGCGCGACGCCGTCCGACACACCATCGCCGACGCGGCGGCCGCACCCGGCGCGGGCTCCGCCGCCGACCACCTCGCGGTGGCGTGGCAGGCGGCCTACGGGCGGAATCCGGACCCGGTACGCGCATACAGCGAGGCCATCAAGGCGGTGGAATCCGCAGCCCACGCCGTCATCCAGCCGAACAACGCCAAGGCCACGCTCGGCACGATGCTCGGCGAGATCAGGAACGCCCGCCACAAGCTGACCACGGCGATCCCCACGCCGGGCGGTGACCCGATTGCCCCGGTGGAGGCGATGATGCGCGCCCTGTGGGAGGGGCAAAGCTCGCGCCACGGCGCCCAGAGCGCGACCGTGCCCGAGACCCTGGAAGCCGCCAGGGCGGGAGTCCACCTTTCCGCTGCCCTGGTGCAGTGGTTCGTCTCGGGAGCAGTGATCCGCACGCCCTGATTGGCTCGTCGCAGGGCCTCGAGGGCTTCTTCGAGCTCGACCTGCTCGTCGCCGCCGGCCATCGCGCAGCTGAGGGCCCTGATCTCACCCGGGACCGTTTCAGCAGTGCGTTTCGTGAGCCAACCGGAAGGAAACGACCCATGAAACGCAGCGCCTGCATGGAGCTCCCCGCCGACGCGGGGGTGATCCGGAGCAGGACCCGCGCGCAGCTGCCTGTGCGGAGGCGGCAGCCCAGGCCGAGGCAGAGCGCCTGGCCGCGGCGGCCGCGCTCCGGGTCCTGCCATGCGAGGACTGCGGCCAAGAGCAGGCGGGTGGGCTGTGCGAGGGGTGCGGCCACCGGCGCCAGATGGAGGCCCTGACGGCGGAGGCCGGGCTCGTTGAGGCCGCCGGGTCCGCCGACCTGGACGACTCGGAAGCCGTCGCCGCAGTTCTCGTCCACGTCCGGGAAACGCTGCAGCCCGGAAGCTGCAGGACGACTTCCTGGAGGCGGCGGAGCCGGGTGAGCTGGACGCGGACCCGCTGGGCACGGCGTCCGTGCTGGCGTTCGGCGCGCTCGAGGCCGTCCAGGACGCGGCCCCGGAGTACCGCCGTCAGGCTCTGGAGATGCTGGGCCGGACCGAGGAGGCCGAGGCCGAAGCCCGGCGGGCGTACCGGACCGAGCAGGGACGGCGCTGGTTCCGGCACAACCCGACCGGCGCGGACGCCATCGCCGCGGCGACGAAGGCCGCCGACACGGCGAGGGAGCGCACCGCGCAGTACCTGCTGGCGACGCGGCTGGAGCGGCTGCGCGAGCAGGCCGCCGCCCGGACCGAGCAGGCCGCGGCCGCGCCGTGGACGGACCGGCTGCCCGACCTCGCCACCCGCCCGCTGGACGGCGCCGCCGCCGGGGCGGTGATCGCATGACCACCGAGCTGAGCGAAGTGGACCTCGCGCGCCAAGCCCTGGTCGCGGCCCGGGAGGCGGCGAGGAACAACGGCGCCACCAGTAGGAAGCCGAAGCGGCGCACCACCACCGTCGTGCGACGGGACGGGCGCGAGCCGCTCGGACTGGGCAGCGCGATCGGCGTGATGATGGCCGAGCGCGGCATGGTCGCCCCGGTCGCTGGCGGAAGCGTCCTCGCCGACTTCGACGCCGTCCTCGCCGCGGCTGTGCCCGAGCTCACCGGGCGCGCCCGGGCCATCGCGTTCGACGTGGGGAGCGGCCGGCTGGACGTCGTCCCCGAGGCCCCGGCCTACGGTACGCAGCTGCGCTGGAGCGCGCCGAAGCTGATCGCGACGGCCAACGAGCGGGTGCCCGGCGCGAATATCCGCTCCCTGCACGTCCTGGCCCCCGCGGCCATGAAGGCCGACCCCGCCCCAGCGGCCGCCGATTCGGCCCCGCAGCCGGCCATCTCCGCCGCGCCGGTGGAGCGCCGGACGCCGCCGGAGGGCTACCGCCGTGCGATCGAGGCGCACCGCCAGGCCGCGCCCCCGTCCCGGGTGAACCCGGCCATCGCGCAGGCGGTGGAGAGGCAGAGCGCCGCGATGCGGGAGTTCAGCCGCCGCGCATTTCCCGAACCCGATGTCGTCCCGGACGATGCGCCGGCTCCGCTCGATGCCGCCCGTGCCGAGCGCCGCCGCCAATCCGACGTCACCCACGCGCCGCTCTGCGCCGAGCCCGAGCCGAACGGGCCAAGGCTCTGCCCCGCGACCCACGGTCGCTCAGGAAGACCGCCTGAGGCCGTAGGAATTCTGAAGCCGGTTCAACCTTCTTGTCGCTCCGGGCCTGTAGTAGGCGGGGCTGCGGTGCGGGACCGCGGCACAGGCAAACAGGGGACGGAGTCTGTCGGTGAGCGTCGAGGTGTGGATGATCGTGGTTCCGGCGGTGATCGGCCTAGCCGGGTTGCTCCTTCGCTCCCGGGCCGGGAGCTCAAACCTGTGGGATGTGCTGCATGAGCTGGCCCGTGGGCGGGCCCGGGCTGGACTCGAACGAGAGCAGCGGGTCACGCTGGAGGTGATGCTCGATCGCCTGCCGAGGGCGGGGCTGAGGGTGGAAGATACGCAGCAGGGCCGTCGGACGGTCATCGCTGCCGATCGCTCCGTGGACGTACCGGAGATGACCGGCCGGCCGGGGAGCAGGGGGAGTATGTGAAGCCGACCTCAGTGGAGTTCGCCCGCTTCTTCACGGAGTGGGAGCCGCAGGTGCGGCGATATCTGCTGTGGCTGGAGGGGGACCCGGGGATCATCGATGATGCTGCGCAGGAGACGATGATTTCCGCCCACCAGTATTGGGGGAAAATATCGCAATACGAGAACAAGCGGGCTTGGCTTTTTCGCGTGGCTGGGCAGCGGCTGAACAGGGCGCGACAAGCGCGGCAGCGCCATGGCTTGAGTACCGACCCTCACGAGTTTCCGGATATGCAAGGTGACCGGGATGCTCTGGCACACCGGGTGGACAGGCTCGATATCTTGGATGCTGTTCGGAAGTTACCGCAGCAGCAAGCTACGGCGATTGCGCTTCAGCTCCAGTTTGACTACCAGCTCAGCGATATTGCGGAGATCATGGACGTTTCCACGGGAAGTGTGAAGACGCACTTGCATCACGCCCGGAAGACGCTGGAAACGCTACTGGCTGATACGGACGGGGGTATCTGATGAGCATCGAAGAGAAGCTGCGCAGTGCCGTTCAGGCCGTGGACGAACTGTGGGCGGACCCGGTCGACACTGCCGAGAGGCTGGCCCGTCTCCAAGACCGGGTGGCTGCCGAGCAGACTTCCTCGGACGGGTTTGGCCCCAGCCCGGAAGCCGAAGGGATGCCGCAACGGCTCCTTGACCGTTGGCGGGTGGACTCGGCTACCCAGTCCGGGCTAGTGCTGTGGCTGCGGGAGTATGCAGCATTTCATCTGCAGATTCCGGACACAGAAATTGACCCTCGAGTGCCGCTTTTCCAGTACGGAATGGACTCGCTCATCGCGGTCAAATTTGCGAACGGTCTCAAGGAGGAGTTTGGTTTCGAGATCAGCCCCACGCTGCTGTACGACCACCCCACTCTGGATGGTCTGGGTGTCCATCTTGCCGCCATGCTTTCGAATGCTTCTGCGGGGGCCTCCAGCCAAGGGGCGGGCGAGGGCCGAGCCGGCGGACCCTACTTCCTCACCGTGGCCGAGGTCGCGTCGATCATGAAGATCTCCAATAGGGCCGTGTACCAACTCGTCCACAACGGTCATTTGCCTGCACTCCGCGTGAGGGAGGAGTACCGGGTGTCAACGGACGCCGTTCAGGAGTACCTGCGGGAAACCGAGGCCCAGTTGATCTCTCTCCCGAAGGCACCGTTCCGCCTGCGCGTAATGCCGCCGTCACGCCACGGCAGCCGCTCTGCGCCGGGCTCGTCATGAGCGGGCGGCGGGGCATCGGGCTGTGAGCCCTCGGTGGTGCGGAAGTCGGCTTGAAGACCACAGGGCCCCTGGCAACCATTGCCCGGGGCCGACGAATGCGGCGGCCTGGACCGGACCGGACAGGGCCTGAGTGCGGCCCCCGGCATCGGCCGCGACAGCCGTGCCTACCGCTCCGCAAAGCGCTGGAGCGCTCCAGCCGGGTTGCGGTGGCGAAGTACGCGATGCGCGAGCGCTTGGGCCTGCTCCGCGTGGTCGGCGACGTCATCGCCTTGCACCAGATGCGCTGGAGTGGGGCGTGCGCGGGTGTACGGGGGCGCGCAAGAGAGCGGATGCGCTTTCGCCAAGACGCCTTGAACGTTCGCGGGGTCGGTTCGCTTGGCTGGTCTTAGGAGCTGCCTCGTGGGCTCTCCGGCTGCCGACTGGGGGGAGGCACGCCTGGACCAACTGCCTGAAGCTCGTCTGGAAGGACTCCTTCGCCGTGAACATCACCGAGCCGCTCGGAGGCCGGCACGCGGCGCAGCCCACGGCAGATCGGCGATGAGGTCTCCGCTTTGCCTGCGTCCTGGCCAGGCCACGGAGAAGAATGAGCGGATGGCGGTCTCTTGAGTACGCGCCCGGTCGCCTTCGACGTGCCAGTGCCCGCTCCGGGTGAGCGGTGGGAAGGATCTGGGGGAGTGGTGACGCAGCAGAACTGGGGGCCCTGGCAGAAACGGCCGCGCTCAGGGGAATTGGTGCGCCTGGCCCGGGCCTGGGACCGGCGGGTGGAGTGTCCGTCCTGCAACGTGGCCGTCGGCCGTGCCTGCCGGACTCCCTCCGGGTATCCCACCGATCACCACCGGGCCCGTCGGGACGCCGCGGGTCCGCCTCCGTACGAGCAGTGGCGCAAGGAGGGACTCGTCCCTGAGTTGGACCAGCCCCGCAAACCCCCCGCAGTCCTTCAGGCCGGTCGTGCGGCGGCAGTCGAGTTCGGTGTCGAGCAGTCGCTCGCCGACGCCGCCGCGATCGTCCGGCACTTCCTGGCCGACCGCCTGGCCCTGACCCTCGGCGATGAGGCCGCGCTCGACCTCTTCGACGAAACCGCGCGCACCCTGGTCCTGGCCCGAGGCCCCGAAGGCGCTGCCGATGTGATCACCGTCCTCGTCTCCCAGGTCGTCGCATTGCTCCCGATGCTCGCGGGGCCGGACCGGGATCCGGAGGTGGCGTACACCGACTGGCTCCGCTCCCAGGTCACCCACGCGCGCCGCCAGCAGCGGGAGGAAAGGCGCATGCGCGCCGAGCAGTGATCGCGCAACCGGTGAGTCGAGTCGGCAGGGGTGGGGTTCGTGCGGGGTGACAACCGTCAGATCCAGACGGCGGTTCTGGGCGGGGCGGCGTCGGAGGATCCGTTGGCGCTGCCGCTGGAGGCGATCGAGCTGGACGCCTTCCGCAAGCGGCACGAGCACGACACGTTCTGGTGCGGCCTGCTGCTGAGCGGCTGCGGCGTCCAGCTGACGACGAAGCTGTACACCGATCGCGTCTGTCACTTCGCCCACCACCCGGGTGCGGAGGCGCGTTCGCACCGGTGCGGCCGGCGTGCCAGCGGGGTGGCGAGCGCGGACCACCTGTACGTGAAGGCCGCGGCCGCCGCCTGGCTCCGGAAGGCCGGCCACCCTGGGGACCTGGTCGACTTCGACTTCGCCCAGCCAGACGGAGCAGAGATCGGGTCGGTCCTCGACATCCAGTTCAAGGAACGCGGACTGCGAGTGCACCTGGACCAAGCGGTCGCACCGGTCTGGGATGAGGACGACCGCGAGCCCGTGCTGGGGGTGTCGGTACCCGTGGACCGGGACACCTTGATCGACCGCTGGTACATCCACCGTATCCGCCTCGACAGCGTCGGGACCTCCGACAGGTCCGCATCGGCACGGAAGCCTTCATGAGGCCCACCGAATGGTTCGAACTCGAGGAGTGCGAGATGACCGGGCGCGGGCTCACCACCCCGGCGGTCGAGCGGCTCGTCCAAAGCCGCAGCACCCGCCCGGTATCCAGGCGCGCCACGGGGCAGGCACGGAAGGCCCCGGCCCCCAGGCCCGCCTGGAGCTGTTGCTGCGCAAGCTGCCGGAGGCCCAGAAGCTGGGGTCGGTGCTCGTCGTCACCCAGATCAGCGGCGAGATCGCTGCCGTGAGCGGACTGGACGAGCAGGTCCAGGCCCAGTCGCGTGCTGCTGTTGCCGGCGCCCAGGTCTGGCTGAAGGAACAGGCCGCGGTCCGCGAGCAGCTGTTCGTCAGGCTTCGCGAGGCTGTCGAGGCACGCGATGTAGAGGTGGTGCGCACGTTGTCGGTGACGGCGAACGCGACCGCGAGTCACGCCCGCACCGGCGAGGAGACCGCTATCGCCGCTGCGGCGGGTGCGCTGCTGACGGCCGATGCGCAGGAGCGGCACGAGGAGATCATGGCGGCCGAGCGGGATGCCGAGCGGGCTCGGCGGGCAGCTGATCGTGTACGCGCGCTCCTGTCAGCCCTGCGGCGCCCTCCCGTCGGACTGCGCTCGCAACGGCGGGCCTGGATCGGGAGTTCGGTCCAGAAGCTGCTGCTGGCAGCCGAGCAGGCTGATAGTGCCCTCAGTGCCCGTGAGCGGGAGCATGTGGAGTCGTGGAGGACGCGGACCGGTGTCGACGGGTGTTGGCACAGCCCGCCTACCCCGCCGCCGGCGGGCGGCAGGTTCATGATGTGGCGTGCCCCGCCTGCGGTGCTGGGCCCGCAGTGCGTTGCGAGACGCCCCGCGGCTATCACCCGTCCCGGGTCGCCAGGCTGAGGTGATCACGCTGATCCGGGCTGCGACCGCCGTGTGCCTCTAGCGGCGAGGCCGTCAGGACCGTGACATGGGAGTGTGTGGAGACGATCCCGTTGTGAGACAAGCCCCAGGCTGGAGGGGGCGCGACCCGTCGTCGGTCGAGGATCCCGCAAAGTTGGTCGTCTCTCTCGCAACATGCAAAAGTACGTTCGATCAGTGTTTAAGGGGATGTTGCCGCGCGGTCGTGGGCGTGTGCGGCGCGGTTTGGGGGGGTTCAGGGTGGGGTTTGACGAGGAGTGGGGTCGGCTGCGAATAGAGGCCGCCGAACGTATGGCCTCAGGCACGGCGACGCCGTCAACCGTGGTTACGGCTCCCCCATCGGTCGAGGTCGATCCGCTCGAGGAGGCCCGGGAGGCGGTGCGGGAGCGGCTGGCGGATTTCCGTGGCCGGGTGGTGTTCGTACCGCTGGATGAAGCGGGCGGTCTGTGGGCGGCTGAACTGGGTGGTCTGGACTGGATCTGTGCGTTCTCCGGCGAGGAGGAGCTGGCCCGCTTCGCCGAGGCGCGCGGTGAAGGGGGTCAGGAGTGGACCTACCGGCGTGTGGTCGGGGCGGGGCTGCTGGACGAGTTGGTGCCGGCTCTGGACTTCCCGTGCGGTGTTGCGTGGAACGTGGCTGGTCCTGAGGGTGCTGTGTTCCCGCCGGTGCGGGGCATCGTGCCGGATGCGGCGGCGCTGGATGGGCAGGTCGCGGCGTGAGCGGGGAGCAGCCGGATCTTGATGTCTCGAAGGAAGCGCTTGCGCAGATTGCGCAGGGCATCACGGAGACGCTGGGTGAGCTGAAGGAGATCGGGATGGTGGGCACGGCCAGCATGGGCCGGGGCTTCGCCAAGATCGCACTGTCGGGGATGGATACGGGGTACGACGGCCTGTCGTCCGCCTTCAGCACGTTTTGCGAACGGTGGGAGTGGGGCGTGCGCTCCCTTGTCCAGCAAGGCAATGACTTCGCCGGCAACGTCGGCCTGTCGGCCGGTGTTTTGCACGAGCAGGATCAGTACGTCCAGGGCGCCTTCAAGGTGGTCACCAACGCGGCTTGGGGCAACCCCTACGCCTCCGAGGGCGACGTCACCGGTAGAGGCTGGGTAGAGGTCCTGGCGGACAACCCGTACACCCAGATCCGGGACGCGGATTACAGCAAGGAGTCCTACGAGCACGCTTCCCGCGAGAGCAAGGACGCCTGGAAGAGCGCCATCCACGATGTGAACAGCTCCGACATTCTCCTGTCGAACCAGATCATCGATGCCGCCGGCTTGCGCGATGAAATGGACCAGACCGTCGAGGACATCGCTGGCCCGGCACCCAAGCCCCCGACCGGCGGTGAGCGCCGATGACCGACCTCGGCGGACTGCTCAACCAGGGCATGGACAAGCTCGGCCATGGCGTGGACTCGGCCAAGAGGGCCATCGGCCATGGCGTCGATGTGGCCACCGACGGCATCGGTGCCGGCCTGGACTACGTGGGTGCGCACGACTGGGCGGACGAGGTAGAGGACTTCGGCGACGATGTAGCCTACCGCCTGGGCGCCAGGCCTGAGAAACAGCTCGGTCAGACCCAGCAAGCCTCCGAGCTGCTGCACGGCAAACCTGAAGCGATCTGGGAGTCGGCGGCCCACCTGAGGGATTTCCAGGCAGCCTTCAACCGGGTCGGACAGGGCATGAAGGCCCTCGACTCCGGTCATTGGAAGGGGGCCGCGGCCGACGCGTTTCGCGAGAAGTTCGCGATGCATCCCACCGACTGGTTCCACGCCGCCGACGCGTGCGAAGCCGCAGGCAATACGCTGGGCGGCTACGCAGAGACGGTGATGTGGGCTCAGCTTCAGGCCCAAGCGGCTATCGAGCTCTACCGGCAAGGCAAGAAGGCGTCCAAGGACGCCGCCGACGCCTACAAGACCAGGGCCGAGGCGTACGAGGCGGCTGTCAAGGCCGGTCAGAACCCGGGCCCCTGCCCGGCACCGGGTGCCGACCCGGGCGAGGCAGCCTGCACGCGGGCCCGGGAGATCCTCGATGAGGCGCGTCGCCAGCGCGACGATGCCGCCCGCGCCGCCGAGCAGGCGATCACCGCCGCCACGGAACTCGCCCCGGCCAAGCCGTCGACGGCACGCCAGATCATGGCCGAGTTCATGGACTACGAGGGCTCGCAGGCGGTAGAGCTCACCCACGTCGCGGGCGGAGCGCTCAAGGGCACCGCGGGCATCCTGAACTTCGGCCGCGGTCTCAACCCCGCCGACCCGTACAACCTGACCCATCCCGCCGAGTACCAGCAGCACCTCAACATGACCCTGGCAGGCCTGGTCTCCACGGCCGCCCACCCCGAACGCATCCCCGCGGGCCTCATCGAAAGCTTCGAAGGCGACTTCAGCGAAGGCGTCGGCCGCCTCTTCCCCGAAATCTTCGGCACCAAAGGCAGCCTGGGCGGAGTCCGCACAGGTGTGCGCGTAGGCGAGGAGGTGGCGGAGAGCGCCGGGCGCAGGGAGGCGTCGGCGGCCGCGAAGGGTGAGAGAGAGTCGGCAACTGGCAGCGAGAGTGGGCTGAAACGAGAGGGCGATCCCCCGCAAGGAGACGCGGAGCCTGTTCGTCCCGGTGGGGACCGCCCGCATCTGATGCGTCAGGACGATGACTTCACCGCCGAGTACAACAGCCGGGGACAGCGCAAGGCCCACCTCAACGCTGATGGCGACCTGGTGCCGGCCAACCCTGACGGTCAGGCCAGCATCGTTGACCACGTCGTCGGTAGGGATCCGGCAAAGTCGGACAGCCCGTACACGTCGCTGAGCAGCGACGGAGCCGACGCCAAGGCGTTTGGCGCAGGTAAGATTCGCATCGACCTGCCACGCCTGGAACAGGACATTGCCTCCGGGCGTGTGCAAGGTGTCGAGGTGCATTCACCGGATCAGGTCCAACAGGCAATTCAGTCCAGTGCTGACGGAATTGCGGGACGGCCCGTCGATCTCACGGTTCCGCCGGGAAGCTCACGGCCCGAGATCGAGGCGGCAGCCGCGGAGCTGGGGCTCAGCAAGACCAAGACCAAGCGCATTGCGCAACGCATGGTGGACATGATGAACACACGACGTGACGAGGAATGGCTCATCAAGGGCATTGTGCCGCGTGACTACATCACCGGACCGTAATGAGGCAAGGTAGTGGCATGACTCAGTTCGAATCCCTCCTCGGAACCGATTTCGATGGAAATCACACCGACGACGTTGACGATGTCATCTACGGGGGCTACGACCACGTCGAGCACCAAGAACGCGTCCCCGGGCTTATTGCGCTGCTCGGTGACACTGCGGCACCGGACCGCGAAAGGTATCTCGCATGTCTGGCTCTTGTGGCCTGGGGTGAACCCGTGGGGTATCAAACGGTCCAGGAGGCGACTCGCGAGCCGCAGGCCGCTCCCTGGTACGACCTCGTCATGGACCGCAAGTTCTCGGTGGACAGCAGCTACGGAAAATTCTCCGAGGCCGCAGCGGACAGCCGGGAGCTTGCAGAAGAGAAGGGTTCATCCGCTCTCCGTGTGGAAACCTTCCGGTCGCTCATCCGGATCGCAGACCGCGAATACTTTGAAGAGAGGCTGGGGGATTACCTGGAGGAATCGGTGGTTCGGGATTGTCTTCCCGACATCCGAGCAGTCATCGCACGCGCCCTGCGATCCATCGAAGCCGGTGCCCGTTGCCGATTCGACTTGGCAACCCAACTCGTCGACCTTGCGAACTCGATCGTCGCTGTCGACGAGGAACTCGCCGTGGATCTGATCACGCGCATCCTCTATGCCGTACCGGGCGACCGGACCATGGTCCATGCCGTCACAGCGGTTCACCGGGCAAAAGGCCCAGCGGGGCAAAGACTGGCGGAACACCTTTCCGCCATGGGCAACGAAAGAGTGCGATCGCTGCTCGCCGAACACGCATGATTCGCAGATGTCGGCGGGGTCGGAGTCGACAAGCTCGTGCTGCCGTCCGCCCGCCGCTATAAGACGCCGTTTCTTATGGTCCGATCGTTCGTTGAGCCGTGCATGACGGATTTGGTTGAGCGGCTGGTGCCGGATGAGTTGTGGGTGTTGTTCCGG
>NZ_JBIARX010000036.1:0-15835 GCF_042890265.1 Streptomyces sp. NPDC002209
CGCTCGTACGCGGGATCCCGCCCATTCGTTCCCGCCGCGGGCCCCCGCAGGCGACGGCCGGCGAAACTGCACGGCGACAAGGGCTACGACTACGATCACCTGCGCCGATGGCTCCGCAAGCGCGGCATCCGCCACCGCATCGCACGCAGGGGCATCGACTCCTCGCAGCGGCTCGGCCGTCACCGCTGGGTCGTCGAGAGGACCGTGTCCTGGCTCGCTGGCTGCCGCCGACTCCACCGCCGTTACGAACGCAAGGTCGAACACTTCCTCGCCTTCGTCGGCATAGCCGCGGCCCTCATCTGCCACCGCTGCCTCACCAAATGAAACGATGTCTTATCGCGGTGTACTGACGTGGGGTGGCGTTTGTGGCAGTGGCACTGCCACCGGACGGTGTGTGTAAAAGGTCGTGCGCTGACATGGAAGCGGTGCATCGAAGACAGGCGGTTGGCCACCCATGTCAGGCGTTACTGAGCATCCGGCCGTCGCATTCTGAGTACCCGCACTCATCCCCCGGCGTCGCCGGCCTTCCAGACTTGGTGCGTCACCACAGGTCAGCGCCAGGGAGTCCGACATGTTCGCAGTATCCGCACGTCAGAGGACGGCTGTGCCGAACCGCGCCCTCGTGGTGGCCGCAGCGGTCCTTTGGGCCGTCACCGGGTCGGCAGTGGGGTTGATCCTTTTCGTCGTGGCCGCGCTCAGCCTGTTGGGCGCGGCAACGGGTGGGGACATGACCGAACTGATGCTCTGGCCGGTGTGCATCGTCGGTGGTGCGGGCACGGTCTTGACTCTGCTCTACTTCGCCCCTGGCATCCGGCGTCTGTCGCGCGAGGCCCGCTTCACCCTGCTGGGCGCCCTGGCCTGCCCCGCGCCCCTGGCTTTGATTACCTACGTCATGACTCGCTGAGCGTGCGTGCCCCGTCGGTGGAGCGGGGGTACGGCGATGCCAACGAACCCGAGGAAGTGGGCGGGAGGCTGCCGGTGGTGCCCTTTGGGAAGCCTTCCCGGCTCGGGCCCGGGGGTCCAGGTCCTACGGCCTCGAGTGGATGCAGAGCAGCGCGGCACGGCCGGGCGCAGCGTAAGCAACGAGTAGCCGGATGCCCTCCTCGCGATTGACCGAGAGGGGGCTTCCGGCATTCCTTCGTACAGCGGCGGCTGACGTGCAGGAGCCGTTCAGTCGTCCGATCCGGGTACCTCGTCCTGGCCGTGGTGGAGGATCGGCAGGAGTACCTTGGCGGCGTCGCATCCGGTGCACGCCGTCGTGCCGGGCTGTGCGAGGGCATCGAGCGCCGCCATGGCGTCCAGTGGGCGGCGTGGTTGGTGGCTAGCCGGCACCGTGAGGGGCCTGACCGCCCAGCGACCCCGACAGATCCTGCTTGGTGTGACTGGTGGGCTGTGACGCCAAGGTCGTCAGACCTACTGCATGGCACAGCGGCAGGCGGCCGTTCCCGGGCAGATGGTCGACTGCGGCGGGGTCGGCAGGGCAGACTCGGGTGAGAGGGAAAGGGGTGGCCGATGACCGCACAGCCGATATACCGGCACGAAGGCGAGCGGGTGCCGCGTAACGCGGAGGGGATCGCGGCCGCGCTGTCGGGCGGGCAGCGGATGGAGTTCTACCGCGAACTTTTGGCCGCTGCCCCGGAGCAGGCCAAGGGCGTGCTCTTGCGCTGGTGGGGCCAGGCGATGCTCGACACCGATCCGGACGCCGATGCGCGTGCCGACGCGGTTCTGGCCGGCACGCTGCCCACCGTCTCGGTGGATGACCTGCTGGCGCGGCGCCGGGCGGCGGGGCTGGCCGTTGACTGAGCCGTACGACGAAGGCCTGCCGTGCGTGCTGTCCGCGCACGTCGCCCAGCTGATGATGGACCCGTCGCTGCCGCCGGACGTCTTCGGCGCGATCGTGGCCGCGATGGTCACCATCGGCGAGACCGGAGGCATGGTTGCGGGCAGCACGGCGTCGCCGCGGCGCCCGCAGCAACGCCGCCTGGCGCTCGGGGCTGACGGCGAGCTCGGGATCGCCGAGTACGTCATCAGCCGCGACGAGGATCCACCGGAGATCGTCATCACACACGTCCTCGTGTTCTGAACCACCGCTCCGGGTACCGGCCTTCGTTCCGGGGGACCGTTCACCGCCCGGCGCCGCGCCAGCAGCGGTGCACTGCAATAGGCGGCTGTGCCGGAAAAGGGTCGCAGGCTCAGGTGTGCGGCCAGCCGAGGACCTCACACAAGCCCTCGATCTCCCGCCGTGCACCGACCGATGCCTGGGGGTGGATGGCGACGTCGATGTCGGTGAGTCCAGGATCAGTAAGCCTCTGGCGAAGTACGGCGACGGCCGCGAACGGGTAGTCGGCGGCAATCGGGTGGGTGCGCATGGCCTGGGCCAGCATGGAAGCCCAGACCCGGGCCGGTCGCATCCACGCTGCTCCGTAGCGTGATACGTCGACGGCCAGGATGACCCGGCCAGGAAGCGCCTTGCCCTGCTCTGCCTTCCGGTCCTCGAGTCCGGCCTGCAGCACGGCGTACTCGGCCGATGCGAGAGGGCCTTGCAGGTCGCCTGCAGTCGTCTCCCAACGGATCCCGCCGCCCAAGGTCAGGCGGACGGTGACGGACAGGGAGCCCTGGTTCTTCATGCTGTCACCGAGCGGGACGCTCTTGTGTGTCGTCGTATCGCCCGCGGTGGCGAGGACTGCCCGCGTCGCAGACCGCCGTGACGGCAGCGGCCAGCACTCGGCTGGGGTAGCCGCTGAAGACGAGGCAGACGCCGAACTCCTCATGGGCGGCCAGGACGTCGCGCTCGACCTGTTCGCACAAATCGGTGACACCGGCGGGCGCGATGCCAGTGACCTCGATGCCCAGCTCACCGCTCTCCGAGGCGAGGATGAAGTCCGGATTGCGGATTTTCGTGTCGCCAAGCCGGTAGACGATCCGGCCGGCGTCCATGGCCCGCGCGAGAACGTACTCGGCCCGGTCGATGAGCAGGGCACCCAAACCCTTGCTGGAGGCGAAGTCCGCCTGCTCGGCCTTCCACCGCTGCGCGCCGTGGGCTTCCAGCCCGCTCAGCAGTTCCTCGAACGCGTCCAGAGCCCCGGCGTGGTCTTCCTGCCAGACCAGTACGAGATGATCCGGATGCGCCCTTCGCAGCCAACGGTCCAGTACAGGTCTGGCTGGCAGAGGGGCCTGGCCGAAGGGCCCGTACTGGCTGGGGGAGTCCGCGCCGAGCGGGGCGGCTCCGCCCTTGGCCCGTTCCGGGTGCGGGATCAACGGCTGCCGCCGACCGGGCCGCCCTGGAGGAGGGCTTGGGCGCATGCCACCGCGTAGGGGTTGACGGCCCCCCCGCCCTCGTCGCCGCCGGCGGCGTCCTCCAGCCACATGGCCAGGGGGCCCCGCAGCGCGATGTCCACCCGGGGGTTGCCCTCGCGCAGCGACTGGACGGCACGCTCGCAGACTTCGGCATCGGCCAGGTCTTGGCCAGACGGAACGGACGTGCTCATCTGGACCGGCCTCCTGGCAAAACCACCCTGAAAGCGCCGTTCGGTGGAGTTCGGTGTCGACCTCACGGTCGACTGCGCCAGCAGGTCGCCCGCGACCGCCAGGAACGAGACGAGATCATCACCGAAACACCCTGATCCGGGTCGGCCACGATCCCCGCGGGGTACCACCAGCCACCGCGCCGCGGCGGGTGAACCGCAGCCTCCGCGAGGACTTCGACATCCTCGCGGAGTCTGCGATTCTCCTGCCGCAACGCGGCCAGTTCCTCGCGTTCACTGCTGGCCAGGCCCTCTCGCTCGCCCGCGTCGACCTGGGCCTGGCGGACCCAGTCCTGCACCGCTGTCTCGGTCAGATCGAAGTCCCTGGCCACCTGACCGACCGACCGGTCATGCTCTCCATGATGAACATCATCCTTCCGGGGCCGAGACCCCTGATCTCAGATGTCCGTCAAAGCGAAGCAAGCCCAACCAGACGTGCGTTGAGCCGGGCTCGGGCTGCGCTCGCCGAGGCGACGGCGGTTCCAGCTCTGTACAGACTTCGCGGCCTTCGGCAGAGCCGACGTCTGACAGGCTTCCGCTCGGACTGGGCCTACGCGACTGGCACGGGCAGGCACCCCGTTCGCCGAACCCGGGCAGTGTGCCGGCCGCTGACTGGCGCCCTACGGGCGCCAGTCAGCCTCCAGGTCATGGGAGTCGGTCTTGGTGAGCTGGGTCAGTGCGGTGCCGTCGGCCCTTACCAGGTAGAGGTGTTCGGGGTCCGCGTCGTCGACACCGCCTCTGGTGAAGACTAGGTGGCTGCCGTCCGGGGACCAGGAAGGGTTCTTGTCGTTGAAACGGGCCGCGGTGATGCGGTGAAGTCCGGTGCCGTCGGGGCGGACCAGGTAGAGGCGGGCAAAGCCGGAGGAGTCCACGCGGCTGAAGGCGATCCGGTCGCTGTGCGACCAGTCGGGCGTCCAGTCGTGGGCGCTGGGCCCGGTGACCGCCGTCTCGGCCAGGGTGGACAGCCGGATCCGCATCACCCTGCTGTGTCCGCCCGCGTCCGCGCGGTTGAACGCCAGGTACTTGCCGTCTGGGGACCACGTCGGATGGAGGTCGTCCGCCGCGGTGTGGGTGAGTCGGGTGGCGGGAGTGCCGTCGATGTCGGCCACATAGATCTCGTGCTGGGTGCCGACCGGCTTGGCGTAGGCGATCCGCTTGCCGTCCGGGGACCACGCCGGGTCGGACGCGCCCTTGGTGCCCGGGACGGCCTTCAGGTCGCCGCCCGTGGTCTTCATCGTCCAGATGCCGTCGATGGCGCCGCCGGATCCATAGCGGACGAAAGCCACCCGCTTGCCGTCCGGGGACCAACTGGGCATCACGTCGCTGACGGTGGAGGTGTGGGTGACTTTGACGGGTGTGCCACCACCGGGGGAGATCGCGTAGAGGTCTTCCGTGGGCGCTGCCGTGGTGTAGCGGGCGAAGACGATCGAGTGGTCCCCCGCCGCCCCCGCGTCTCCTGCGGCGCCGAGGGTCAGTGGTACGGCCATGGCGATCGCCGTCGCGGTCACCGCCGCCCAGCGGCGCCGCGTTGTGCGGTTTGCGCCGGTCCCGCCGATTCTCCGAGCGCTTCCGGCGGTTCTGCCGTCGCCGGTGCGGTGTTGTTGGCGTGTCAAGATGTCCACCCCGATCCGTCCCTGCGGCCTGCTGCGGGCCGCTCCGGCCCGCAAACATCCCACCGATGGGGTTCTGGGGGAAGCAACCGCACCTGGCGAAACGAGCCCTGTGACATGTTCCGTACACCGCTGTCACATGCGATGTACGTGCGAACGCACGGCGGTCACGGGCCTCTTCTGCCGCATGGTGAGAGGGAGACAAGGCGGTCCACCCGGTCGACGTGCGAAGGGCTCCTGGGCGGAGTCCGCTCCCTACGCTGCCCTCTTGATCGCCGCAGCGGCGGGACCACGGCCGCGACTTGACCTTAGCGGCGCAGCCATCCTGCCGCGGAGTCAGGGGGACGAGGGAGCAAAAGCGCGCCGGAGAGCCGTGAGCAGGGTTAGAAGGCGGCGCAGTCGAAGTCGCAGTCCCCGTAATCGAAGTGCCCGTACTTCACCGGCTCCTCATCATCTGAGCGCCATGGCGGGCACTGCGCGCAGAATCTCCGAGATCCTCTACCGGGGCGGTCCGGCAACGCTGGCAGAGCTCGTTGAAGCAGCGGCTGCAGCGCGTCCTGGAGACGGTACGCCCGTCTCCAGGGGTGCACTCGTCAGCAAGCGGGCATAGGTCACCATGCCGATATCGTGGCGCCCGGCCGTCCGAACCCGCCGGCGACACGTGCTGCCGGGGGTCGATGTTGTGGTCGCCGCCCAGGCGGCCGTGTGCGGCCGGGCTCCGTAGGAACTTCGGGGGCAGGCCGCACAGGCGACGCGGACCGAATCCCGTCCAGGCGCCTCATGATGTCCTCCTTCCCATGCACAGCCACGCAGCGAGCCACGGCCGAGACGGCGAACACGGTGGTCCACTGCGCAGAGCGAGGCGTGGTGCTCCGCTGTCACCGGCGAGAGCCAGCACTGCATCCTGGACGGTCTCGCCCATGGGGACGCCCTCCAACCACTCGATCCCCGGCGGCCCCATCACCGCGCGGCGGTACGGCGAGAAGTGGGTTCGGCGAGGGTGAGGGGCGAGGTGTTACGGCCAGCCCTGCTTCACCTTGGCGGGGGCGGTGTTCCAGTTCTTGGGTATGAAGGTGATGATGTAGGTTCCGCGGTCGAAGTCCGTGTAGCCGCTGGACCAGCTGCGGAACTTGCTCTCGTATACCTGCATGGGCCCCATGGCGCCGCCGGGCGAGTGGTAGTGGTTGGCGTGGGTCCATATGGTGTTGCCGGGGTTTGCTTCTTTCTGGTCCCCGAACCAGCCGTAGTCGAAGTTGACGTAGCTCTCGCCGGGCTTGGCGGGGCTACGCGAGGTGTTCCTGTCCTTCGACATGTCGACCAGGCCTGTGTTCTGGGCGGGGCGGAAGGCGTCCGGGTCGCCGTACTTCCTCTTGTCGGAGGGGTTCCTGGGATCCTGTCCGCTCCAGAAGTGCTTCGAGTAGATGACCGCCTTCATCTTGGACGGGTCGTAGTTGCCCCCGTTCCTGTCCTTGAAGGCCGGTGTGTTCCTCAGGGCTGTGTAAAAGTTCGAACGGATATCTTCTTTGGACAGAGCGTCGTTATTCTTCGTGAGCTCTGCCTTGAGGTAGCTGAGATAGGCCCCCTCGTCGTGGGCGTTCTCCAGGGCCTTGTTCATGACGGATGCCACATCACGAGCCCGGTCGAACCCCTTTGTCTCGTCGAAGCTCTGCTTGGCGATGCGCCCCTCGAACTCGGCCCGCGTCTCACCCGGCCGTGGGCCGGTGGTCTCCAGAGCGTTCTTGTACTTGTCCTCGTCAAAGGATGCGAAGGCCAGCTTGTTCGTCGGGTAGGGGCCTGAATTGACCCAGGTGACGCCGACGCACCCGTAGGACAGCTGCTCTCGCTGCTCTTCGGTCATCTGCTGAGGTTTGCCGTCGCGGTGGCTGTAGGCCTGCTGCCACTTGCGTATGTAGTTGCTGATGCCGGTAGTGGCCCTGTCTCCGTGGGCCCGGTACGCGTCAGGCATGCTGTCGAGCGGCTCGGCGGGAGGGGTCACCCTGTCGCCGGCCGATGCGGAGGCACTGAGGGACTCGGCGGCACTCGGCAGTAACCCTCCCGATGGCTTGCCGGGCTGACCCAGATTCAGAGCCTTCTCGTTCAGTGCGTTGATGTGCCCGATGTCATCCACTGTCAGGCCGTGCTCTTCGGCGTAGGACCCCTTCTCGCCGTCGGCGCTGCCGGCTGCCTGGCTGACCGATGGCGTGAGACCAGCAGTGCACAGCACTACGCCCACCGTGGTGAGGGCGAGAAACCCCGAGCGTTTGTACATGAAGATCAAGAACTCCTTTGATGGTGGAATGCAGGGCGTGCGAGAGAGCGGCACGGTGGAGGAGAACGCGGCGAGCTGCGATCAGGTCATGGCCGTGCGCCGTCGGCAGTTGACGGGCGGATGGCCATGTCTTGCTCGGCCGACCGGGGATTGTCGTGGTCAGAGCCGGCTCTGACCACCCCGTTCGGGCCGGGTTCGCGGCATCAGGTGATGACGACGCGTGTCGGACCGCGTGGTCTGCGTCGGCGCAGTAGTGGAGTCCGGCGTACGGGGCGGCATACATGAAGCCGTGCTGCCAGGCGGACCTTCGGCGTGAACGGCCGCGCCTACGCGGATGTTGTAGTGCGGGAGAAGCCGAGAACCGCCTGTGCGGGGGCCGAGAACGAAAAGCCCCCCGGAGTTCCTCTGAGTGGCTTTGCAGGTGCGTTTCAGAAACGTCCCTTGTTCAGGAACCAGAACCCTGCACGGTGGCCCCGGGTTGCAGGTACCGGAAGGCGGCCCGCAGGCCGTCCAGCCCCATCCCGTGGAAGGGGGTTTGCTATCACATCTCGGCTCCCTGGTGGGTAGTCAGGTTGTACGAGAAGCGATCATGGCCCGGTGCCAACTCCCCGACAACACCGCGGCTTCAAAATCGGCCACGCTGTCTCATAGGGCGGTATTCGGTCATCAAGGCGGGCGAGTCCGGCATTGGGTCATGTAGCGGCAGCTTCTCCTGCCCGTGGCGTACGGTCCGCGGCGAGACCGGCAACAATGACCTCGGGAGTCCTGAGGAGTGGTGCACGACGGTGCTGTCAGCCGGGCCGAAGCGTTTCGTGCAGCGGCGGCGGCGAACCGCATGCGGAGGCTCCGGTCCACACCCTTCGGGTCTCAACCGGACGAACGCCCGCCGGAAGGACCGCAAGATCTTCGCCACTTTCCGCTGCTGCCCGACCCAGTTGCTGGTAGCGGGCTGTTTTCAGCGGGTGGGGTCACTGACTTGGGGGTGAGGGATTGGCATGGGCTCGCTGTTCCCGGGCTTTATCGCACGTGGGGTGACGCTGTCTCAGTTGCGTGAGTTCTGATCACGGTCCAGCGGGGGTTGGTGTGATCGGCGGGTGGATCAGGAAGCACGGGACCCGGGCTTGGCAGGAATAGGTACTGGTCCGGACGCTGCTTTGCCGGCGGTGTCGGTGCGGGCGTTGCGGGGCCGGCAGTAGGCCGGGCTGCCCGGGCAACCCCGGTCCTACCGGTCCCGCCCAGGGCCTTCGCCGAAATCTGCAGGTCGGCAGGGGTCCGGCAGAGCATGAGCGCGGTCGGGTCCCGCGCGGACAACGCCGCCGCGGAAAGCTTCAACGCCGCCTTCAAGAGGGAAACGCTCAAAGGCCGCAACAAAGGCTGGTCCAGCAAGCGCGAGGCCAGGCTCGACGCCTTCCGATGGCTGACCCGATACAACACCCGACGCCGGCACTCCCGCCTCGGCCAACGGTCCCCGATCGCCTACGAGAACGACTTCCAAGCAACAGCAACTACCCTGGCC
Organism: Streptomyces sp. NPDC002209; assembly: GCF_042890265.1. Taxonomy (NCBI): domain Bacteria; kingdom Bacillati; phylum Actinomycetota; class Actinomycetes; order Kitasatosporales; family Streptomycetaceae; genus Streptomyces; species Streptomyces sp. NPDC002209. Next base: position 8,920 of record NZ_JBIARX010000036.1, read on the forward strand.
CAAGCCGCATAGAGGTGTTCAAAATCCGTTGGTGTCCACCAGTACGACCGACTGCCAGGTTCCCAGCGCGAGTTCGCCCCCGACGACCGGGGGCACGAGCGCCGGGAGCACGTGGTCGCGGCTGTGGCCGGGGGAGCCGGGCCGGTGGCGCCAGCGGTCGTCGGCGGGGAGCAGCGTGCGCAGCGCCTCCCCGGGAGGGAGGGATCACGATGGACCGCCGGGGGGAGGCGCCGCGGCGCCGGACGGATGCCCGGAGCGATTCACTGCACCGTGTGGGCGACCACGTGGGGCAGGTGTGTGAAGAAGGAGACGGCTTCCGTACGCCAGTGGGGCGTCCATGCGGCGGCTTCGGCGGTGGCGGTCTGCGCGTGGCGCCGGATGTCGGCGCGTATCCGGGCGTCGATGCCGTGGCGCCGGGCGAGGTCGCGGATGTGGTCGACGGACTCCCGGGGGCAGTCGACGTCGCCGAGCGCCTTCTCCACCATCGCCTGCTCGGCGCCGTCCGTGGCGGCCAGTACGGCGCGCACGGCGTACGTGCGCCGCCCCGCACGGATGTCGGAGCCCGGGCCGGTACCCCCTTCCCCGAAGAGGTCGAGGTAGTCGTTGCGCATCTGGCCGGCGATGCCGAGCGCGGTGGCATAGCGGCGCAGCCGTTCGTCGTCGGCGGCGAGGTCGGCGCCCGCAGCCAGCAGGCCCAGGCGAAGGGGCGCAAGGATCGAGTACCGGGTGGACTTGAACTCGGTGACGCAATGGAGCAGTTCCTCGTCCGGCAGCGGACTGGAATCCCGTTCCAGGTCGATGATCTGCCCGGCGACGGTCTGGGCGCCGGTGTCCAGCTGGACCCTGAGCATGGCTTGCTTCACCTCGGCCGACGCGGCGCCGTCGAGCAGGACGCGTACGGACAGGAACGCGGCGAGGTCGCCAGCGAGGATGGCCAGCGCCGAGGCGGTGCGCTCGTCGTCCGGGAACTCCTGCCGGTACGCGTAGTAGGTGGAGGGACCGCCGCGCCGTTCGGGGCTGTCGTCGATGATGTCGTCGTGGACGAGCCCGTGCGTCTGTAGGAGTTCCAGGCTGAGCGCGGCCTCGTCCAGGCCGGGAACCTCCTCATCGGTCACCAGCCGCGCCGCCTCGTAGACGAGAGCGGGACGCAGCCGCTTGCCGCCCCGCAACGACAGCTCCCGCAGCAGCTCCAGGGCGCGCGGCGTGTAACGCCCCAGGGCGGGGCCGCCCATGCGGTCCGCCACTTCGTCGAAGTACGTTGCGAAGCGGGCGTCGAACCGTCGCGCGTGCTCGGCGGCGCGTCGGGCCGCGGCGGCCACGGGGGTGTCGTGCACGGGGCCGACCTTTCGGTGAGCGAGCGGGAGCGCGGGGTCGGCCGGCCGGCCGAGGAGAACGATCGCCAAACCTATCAGCGGGGTCGAGGAAGGCTCCCGGCGCCGCCTCGTCCAGAGCGGCAGTCGGACACCGGCGGCGCCGCCGGAGACCGTGCCTGCCGGGGGCCGATGGGCAGCCGGCAGGCGACGCAGCGCTGCGACGCGCTCCGGCGGCTCAGGGTTCCCGGTAGCGGGCGCCGGCCGAGAGGAAGGCGTCGTTCTCCTCCCGGAGGCCGACCGTGACGCGTACCCCGGCTCCCGGGAACGCGCGCACCAGCACACCGTGGCGGGCGCAGAACTCGGCGAACTCGGTGGCTCGTTCCCCCAGGGGCCATCCACACGAAGTTGGCCTGCGAGGGGGTCGCCGGGTGCCGGCCCGGACGAGCCGGGCGTACAGCCGGTTCCGTTCCCGGATCACCGCCGCCGAGCGCGCGCGTACGTCCTCGGGGCGGTCGAGGGCGGCGAGCGTGGCGGCCTGGCGAGCCTGCTGACCGAGAACGGGACGGACACCTTGTGCACCGCGGACACCACTGCAGGTGCCGGTACGCAGTAGCCGATGCGTACTCCGGCCAGCCCGTACGCCTTGGAAAAGGTGCGCACCACCACGACGTTCGGGCGTTCCCGGACCAGGGCGAGCCCGTCCGGCACGTCCGGGTCGTCGACGAACTCCCGGTACGCCTCGTCCAGTATGACCAGGACCCGCTCCGGCAGGCGGCCGAGGAACTCGAGCAGTTCACGGCTGCGCACCGTCACGATGCAGGTGACGAAGCTGCCGGCGCCGGCCGTTGTCAGTGGTGGGCGGCAGGTGGATGCGCGCACATGCCCGCCGGGCCGCCGCCCGGCGGCAGTGATGCCGCCTTCGCGTGCGACGCCGCTTGATGCGAGCCAGGTACACCCTGAGCTCCCAAGCCACCTCATCCAGCGTCTTCCCATGACTGCACGGCCCTTTGATCATGGGCACCCCCTCAGAGGGCGGTTTGTGAGGTGGAATCCGTTTCGAGGCAAGGTTGAGCAGCGGTGCCACTTGGTGGGTGGGGCGGAGTCACTGCCGCGGGTAGGTGCCGAGGCGGAGACGCAGCTGAGCAGGGCAAACTCGCGTGAATGTGCGGGGCTGAATCTGCCAAACTGCTCGGCGTGAGCACTTCGAACGCCCTGCCGGTTCTGCGGACCCCTGATCTACTGAGCGCCCACCAGGCGGTTCAGCGCCTCCTGAGCCTTGCCATCCCCATGGACAAGTTCCGGGTCGGGGCGGAGGCGCAGGCACTCTCGCTGGCAGAGGCACAGCGTATGGTTGCCGCCTTCCCGAAGGCTACTGTCAGCCCTGACGACCCCTACCGGCCCGAGTCCAACGATGAGGTTCGGTGCATGATCGCGGCAGGGAACCCGCAGGTGGCGGCACTGCTCCCTGTCACGCTCCACCTTGAAGGCCAGCCGGTCGGGTCGATCGAGGAGGCTTTCTTCGATGTGATCGGCTCCGGGCCTGCCTCGATCGACTGGGACTTCTTCAGCTGGCCGGCCGTTCCGGAACTCGGCCTAGAGATCCGTAACAAGGACGCGTATGTCCAAATCGCCATCAACAGCCGGGACGTGTACCGCGACACGCCTGCCACGGATCATACGGTCTTCGTTCACTTCCGGGAGGGTGACGTGGCGCGTGCCGAGTGGCTGGCCCAACAGGTTGGGCTGCAGCCGATCGGACCGGTGGAGTGCGGCTGGTAGCTGCCGGTGGCGCTCTGGTCCTGGAGGTCGTGGGGGGTCCTCCTGCACACCAGCCGCCTGGACCTGGCAGGCCCGGTCCCGCATCAGGTCGGCCGGCTTCTGGAGACCGCGCAGGTCCGCAACCTCGGGCCTGCGACGCAGTCACGGAACTCGGAGTCGCGCAGCCCGCGCCCGCCCGATCGCCTCGATTCACCCCCGAACGCCGGCGCCTCGTCCTCGACCACCTGGAAACCGGACTGTCCGTCATCGCCGCAGCGCAGATCGGGATTACCACCGCCGTGATTTATCAGCGACGCAAACGCGATCCTGCGTTCGCCGCCGCTATGGAATACGCCCACCGCGCCCACCGCGCCCACCCGCGCACCCCGGACACCACGCCCGACGCTCTTGAGTGTGAAGCCTTCTTCGGCAACCTCCGCCCCGGGGTCGCGCTGCGACAGGCTGCTCTTGCCGCCGGCATCCTGCCCGAGGCGACCTACCACCGTCGCCGTGCCGATCGTGCCTTCGCCCACCGCACCGACCAGCAGCGAACCGCCCGCTAGCCCGCGGAGAAGGACCAAGCCAAGGGCAGGCCACGAGCCTGATCGGGCTGGGGCGCCTTCCCTCAGGCCTTGAGCGGTGAGGACCGTCCCCGGCTGCGCGTTCTTGTGTAACGGCAAAAGCGACTGGCGTCGTGTGCGCAGAGGTGGGCGGTTCCTGTCAAGCCACGAGATTTCGCGGCGTTACGCAGGCCGCTCCGCGAGGCCTACTGGTGCAACGGGGCGCTGCGTATCCGCGCCCTGTTCCCCCAGCACAGGAGATCAACATGTCCCAGACTCGCACTCGACGCTCTGCTCTTTTCGCCGCTTCGGCAGCGATCGTTCTCGGAGGCGCACTCGCGCCCACCAGCGCCCTCGCGGCCCCTCATTTCGCACCGGCTGTCGCTTCAGCTGTAAGCGGCGACCAGACCGGTGGCACGGCCGAGGATCCGCTGGCGCACGCTGACGACGCCATCTTGAGAGACGGGCCCTGTAAGGGCAAGTGCCCTGGTGGGCAAGTCGAGCCCGGCAGCCAGGCCGGTGGCACGGCCGAGGATCCGCTGGCGCACGCTGACGACGCCATCTTGAGAGACGGGCCCTGTAAGGGTAAGTGCCCTGGTGGGCAAGTCGAGCCCGGCAGCCAGGACAATCCCCACCCAGGGAAGAACGAGCGCAAGCACCGCTTCGAGCAGGTTTTCGTCCTGTCGTAGGAGTGCACTGGTGAGGGCGCCCGTAGCGTGTGGTCATTGTCTGATGCCCTGCCTGCCCGGAAACGGTCGGCGCTCTTCGACCGGTTGCGGAACGGGCAGGACATCGTGACCGCTGCGCGGGCCGCAGGTCTCGAAGTGCGGGAGGTGTTCACTGCCGCCCGCACCGACACCGCCCTGCGCAGGCGCGGCAGGTCCGGTGGGAGCTCGGACACGTTCAGCCCCCGTACTGCGCCTTCCGGGCGGCCTTGCAGGCCGCGCACAAGGGCGAGGCGCCGACTCCGTAGCGGCAGGTCTGGGTGCCACATTTTGCACAGGGTCCGGTCTGGCTCGGGGCCCAGGTGACGGGCTGCGGTCTGGCGGTGGGAGCGGGGGAGGTCGTGGCGGTGCTCCTCGGTGTGCGTACAGCCATATTCCATCACATGTTCGATTTTTGGCGTGAGATGGTTGGGCGAGTGCAGGTCACCGGGCCGCTCGTGTGACTGTGCACTGCATCTGTCCAATGAGCACTGGACTTTTCGTGCTGTGCCGGACGAACCCCGAGACGACCCCAGGCGCCCGAGACGCTTGGGTGCGTCCGAGAGGGGTGACAGTGTGCCCTAGCGTGCACGGTCAGTCACACTTGGTGTGGTCGGGCGAAGCCGCCGAGCGTCTGGGCGCTGGTCAAGCGCGACATCGCCAACCTCGTCGCAGCCGACCTGAGGCAGATCACGCGGGTTGTGAAGCGCCGGCTCAAGCAGATCCAGTACCGCCCGGACCTGGTCGACGGCTGTCTCGCCGGCACAGGCCCAATCATGGACGGCTGACCGACGGTACCAATCACATTCAGCGGCTCAGCCCGGCCGGCTTCCGGCTTCCTGAGGCTGCGACCGGGACGTCGAGGCGCGCTCTGCCTATCGGTGGGGCGTTTGGCGTCGTCTGAAAACCCCTTGCTCCCCGGTCCGCCTCCTTGGTGGGATGCAGAGGCTTCGACGGCGGGAGGGGACGGCTTGGCGGTATTCGGGTGTGTGGGCTGCGGTGCGGTCCTGACGGCGGCGGTGTCGGAGGTGGCGTTGCCGATCCATCTGGCCGACACCCACTGGGAGAAGCTGCACCCGCCACTGCTGGAGTCCGGGTCCTACGCCGTCGACCCCGCACCGTGCGGGCCGCCATGGCGGCAGTGGGACGAGGTTGGGGCGTGCGAGGCGGCGGAGCGGGGGCGCTTCGCGCCGTTCGGGGCGCTGTCCAACGGACCGTCGAACACCATCCTCCTCGCACCCGGCGACATGCGCGGCACCGGGCTGATCCTCGAACGGGCCGGGGGCTACTGCATGGGGATCGACGGAAGGGACGGGCCGAACCTTGCCTGCCTGGGCTGCGATCTGCCGGTCGGAACGAGGATGGACGACTGCGGGTGCTGGCAGGTCGTCCGGCTCGTCCCGCAGGCGGTAGTGCGGCTGCCCGGCCCACCGGAGCGGCCGGTCATGGACTGGGCAGAGCTGCTGGTCACCGGCGCGCTGTGGCACCGGCTGAGCGAGTACCGGGACATCCCGGCGGGCGTGGCTCTCGCCCAGGTGGTGGTAGCCGCCGGGGGCGCGCCGCTCGAGGTGGCGCCCGGGCCGGTCGCGGACCTCCTCGGCCGGGCACTCGGCGCGCTGCTGCCCGCCGGGGAAGGTGCGAAGCGGCTGGACCTGGCGGGGCCGGGGTTGGGCGCGCCAGCCACTGACCTGGCACTGGTGCCGGTCCATCCGCAGACCGGAGACATGTGGCAGCCGCATGCCGGGGCGGTGCCAGTACCTATGGATGCCGCGCTCTGGGCCGAACTCGCCTTCCCGCCACACCAGACCCGGCTGCCCGTGGTCGGCGGGCTGCCGACAGGCGTGGAGCGGGACGATCCGCTGCCGCCGCACCCGTGGTACCCGTTCCAGCCGTCCACGGAGGCGTTCCGGTACACGCTCGCGCGGACGCCCGCCGTCAGGGAACCGTGGCTGCGGGCGATTTACGACCGAGGATGCTGACGCGCTTCAGAGGCAGCGCGGACCCAGACGTTGGGTTCGACGCATACGGCGTAGTCATGGACCGAGTGGCAGCTGGGACCAGGATGCCCCCTGATCACACATGGCTGACCGACATCACATATTCAACTTGAGTAGCGCGCGCAGCTGGGAGGACGTAACCGTCCGGAGGCCGGCCAATTTCCAGGCCGCGGCCGCGGCCGCGGCGCTCGGACAGCCACGCGGTCAGGACCGGCTCAACCAGCTCCCACCGGGCATCGGACAGATCACTGGGGTATCGGCGGCGTTCAGGCATGGTTCCGGGCTACCCAGCCGGCCCCGGCGCTCGGACCGGCGCCCGAAGCGCACGGCGCGAAGCCCGGCGCCTTGGGATGAAACAGGAGCAGGCAGACCAAGACGCCCACCTGGCAGCCACTCCCGCATCATGAACCACACCAATCCCAGCAGCCCCGACCGAACACAAGCACATGCCGGTACAAAAGACGGCAATAGAGAGCTAAACGCCCTCTAAGTGAGCGTTTTGGTTATGTTCGCGCTGGTCTGATGCAGTTCTGAACTGCCGGTCCCGCAGAGTTGTCGTGCCGTCTGTGCTGGAATATAGCTTT
>NZ_JBIARX010000037.1:0-12879 GCF_042890265.1 Streptomyces sp. NPDC002209
ACCAGCCCAGGCCCTTCGTCTGGACGAAGACCGCCGACGAGATCCTCGACAAAGTCGCCGCCTACTGCCACCGAATCTCTGACTCAGGTCACTAGGAGTCGTCCGCCCCGGCCAGGTCTTCCGCCCGGGCCTGTCTGCGGAAGGCCGCGGGCGGCAGGCCGTAGGCCTCGCGGAACGCCCGGCTGAACGCGGACGCGTGCTGGAAGCCCCGCCGGGCGCCGATGACGTGCACGGGCACCTCCAGGTGCAGCGGGTCCGCCAGGTCCTGGCGTGCCCGCGCGAGCCGCTGGCCCTGAAGGAAGGCTGCGACCGTCGCCCCGTCCCCCTCCTGCTGGAACACCCGGTGGAGATAGCTGACGGAGATGTGGTGGGCGGCGGCGATCGCGGGGACGTCCAGCTGCGGATCGTCGGCGTTGTCCCGAATGAAGGCCATCACGCGGAGCGCCAGGGCGCGCCGGTGCGTCTCCGGGGTCAAGGACCGGTCCGCCTCGAGGACGCCGGCGAAGAGCGAGGCGACGAGATCGGCCAGTACGCCGCTCAGGCGCGGGCCCTCGGCCGGCCGGTAGGACCGGCTGTCCTTGGTCACCTGGTCGAGGAAGGTGGCCAGCAGGGCCCCCATTCCCTCCCGGGCCGAGATGCGCTTGCCGATGACCCGGCCGGCGGTGTGCGGGGGCAGCGGCAGCAGCGCCTTGGGTACCTCGACCCCGATGATCTCGACGGAATGCGGGCCGGAACTGATCTCGAACGGCCGTGACGTGTCACTGGTGTGGATGTCGAACACACCGTGCACCACGGTGTCCTTGCCCAGCGTTACCGCTCCCGCCCCGCGTTTGATCAGCGAGAGGTGGAACGCCTCGGGGTCCGACCTCGCTATCAGCTTCGGTGTGCGCAGCCAGGTCAGGGGACGGCATTCCATCGGATAGACCGTGATCCCGCCGAGCGAGATGACGCGCTGGTTCACCCAGAAGTCGGCGGCGTACTCACTGCGCATATCCATGGGCGCATGAGTCTCCGACATCAGGGCCCGCCAGCTGTCGAAACGGTCGGCGGGCGCTAGTTCCGCGCTGCGGAACGTTCTCTCGGGCAGCATGATCACGGGTTTACACCGGCCGTGGCGGCCCGCGCAACAAGAGCCGGGGCCCCGGGGCGCGGGCGGCGGGGCGACTCTCCGTCAAGACGCTGTGCACGCCAGGGCAATGCGCGGTGCTCCGGGGCTTGGCAGAGTGGGCGCCGGAGGGTCGGTGAGGGGACGGGAAACCGGAGCCCCCGCCGACGACCGGGGGCTCTCGCGTTCCCGGCACTGAGCTGACGCCGCCCGAGGACGGGGGTTTCGGGCGGCGTCAGCTCAGTGCCGGGAGCAGGCCGTCCAGACGTTTGGGGCAGCCCCGCCCCAGGCGGGGCTGCCCCAAACGGGGAGTGCTGACTACTTGGCCAGCCGCTTCGCGATGCTGATTCGTGCGTGGTCGTCCCGCAGTTCGCGCGGCCAACGCTCATCGATGACGACTGCGGCTTCCCTACATGCACCGCATGCGTTCAGGCGTTCCGGGAGCCAGAGGTAGTCGGACGGACCAATGCCGGGGAGCTCGATCCCGCACAGCGTGTTTTCGAAGAAGCCGAAGGCGTGAGCAGGATCGGGAGGCAACCCCTCCGCGAGCGCGGTCTCCCAGCGACGGTCCACGGGCGCATACGGGGGACGGGAGACCTCGAACCACTCGCCGCCCACATGGGTCACCGCGCAGCACCAGGAGCAGGACCAGATCTCCTCAGCCCACTCGTTCGGATCCAACGGCCACTGCCACATCAAACGCCCGCACACGTCGCACTCCACAGCGCGATTCTCACACGATCGGGTCTTCCGCTCTGAGAGCTCTGAGCGCCCATCCGTCCCGGATCCCTTAGTCCGGAAAAGTTCCGTGGCGATTGCGGAGGCGGTCGCACGCCGCATCTGAACCGCGTGGGGCGGTGCGTACGGAGTCGATGTCGAGCACCACCTCATCGACCGTCCGGTCCTGACCGCCTCCGGGACCGGCTGACAGGCGCTTCTCGGCCGGAGCAGGCGGCGCGCTGTTGCCGCGTGCGATTGCGAGTTGCGGTCAGGCAGCCTGCGCTGGGTGCCCAGGCGCGGCGGGAATTTCCGGTGCCGGTGCGGTGCGCGTCTCACTATCGTGTGCTCATGAGTGAGGACATATGGGCGGGAGTGCGGGAGCGGGTGCTCCGGCTCGCCGAGCATCCCGGAGCAGACAAGGTCTTCGGGGCGCACGGGCATGGCTTTCGCCTCGGTCCGGTCATGGGCGAGGAGCAGCTGCGGGCATTGGAGGCGGACCTGGGTGTTGGTCTGCCCGCGCAGTATCGGAGCTTTCTGCTCCGTGTCGGGGGCGGGGGAGCCGGCCCCGACTACGGTCTGATGACACCGGCCCTGGGCAGCGGTGGGTGGCAGTGGGTCGGCATCGGGCTTGCCTACCCCGCGCAGCCGACCACCGCCGAGTTCGCCGGGCGGCCCTTCGTGGCCGAGGCGCTGCAGAGTGAGCTCACCGCGCTCGAGACACAGGAGCCCCAGAGGGACGCCTTTGCAGCCGACCAGGCGTTCCGTCGCGCCTACGCGGCCTGGGATGCGCGCTACGAGGAGCTGTATGACGCGCAGGAGGCGGGCGCGGTATTCCTCAGCGAGCAGGGATGCGGCTATGCGTCGCTGATGGTGATGACGGGCCCGCACCGAGGCTCCATCTGGGAGGACCTGAGACCGGCAGACCAAGGGATCGCATCTACCGGGCATGACTTCGCGCACTGGTACCGGAGTTGGCTCGAGCGCGCAGAGCAAAAGCTCGATGTCACACCACCTTTGGGCCTGACGTAGCGTTCGGGCATGAGCATGTCGCAACCTCCCGGCCCTTATGGGTCTTCGCAGCACCCGAATCCGTACGGTGGACAGCCGCCGGCCCCGCAGTCCGCACCCCATCCGCACCAGCAGCCGTACTCGGGTCACCCCTACCCGCCGCAGCCGTATCCCGGTCAGGGTGTGTGGGGCCAGCCCCCGATGGGCCCGCCGCGCAAGAACTTGCCGGGCATGGTGATCGGGATCGTCGCGGGCTCGTTCGTGGTGCTCGGCGTCCTCGGATTCGGCGTGAGGCTGCTGGCGGGGGCCGGATCCCTGGCGAGCGGAGCCGGCTTCCCCGAGGCCCGGTACCGGCTCACCGTTCCCAAGACCATGCTGGACGGCGAGTACGAGCTGGTCCAGGACCTGTCGGACACCGAGGGCAAGAAGGCCCTGAAGGGCGGCTCCGACTCGAAGATCCGCAATCCGAAGCCGGTCGTCGGCCAGTACAACTCCAACTCCCCGAAGGGACAGGGCGCCCTGGTCTTCTCCGGGATGTATGGCCAGTTCAAGGACCCCGAGAGTGCCCGCAGGAAGATGCTGGGCGGCGCGGCGGACGCCGAAGGTGCGACCCTGGCGGTCCCCGCCCGGGAGATCACGCCCCTCGGCTCCGGCATCACCCTGTCCTGCCAGGTGCTGACCATGAGGCAGGGCGGCGCCGAGAGCACCCTGCCGATGTGCGCCTGGGCGGATGAGAACACCGGCGCCTCGGTCGGCGTGGTCACCGCGGAGATCGTGGGGCAGAAGCCCGGGTCCGTTGACCTGGCCAAGGTCGCCGAGACCACCCTGAAGGTGCGGGCCGAGTCCCGGCAGCCAATCGGCTGACCGCCGCCTTCTCCCGCACTGAGCCGAGTGTGTGCGGACCTCGAAAGCGAGAGATCGCAGGCCCGGTCGGGGCGGGGTGGGCGGCGGACCGTCTCACGGAGGCCCTGGGCGTGCCAATCCCTCTTCCACGACGTCGAACTGTCGGCTGCCCCAGGATCGGCGCTGATCATTCTCAGACGACTTCCCGGAGGCCGCCGGACGCCAGCCGTCGCTTAACGTATGCGCTTTACGGAAAGTGAGCCAGAGCCCGTTCTCGTGAACAAAGCCATGGGCGCTGACCCTGCGCGCACGCACATCTACAGCGGCGACTCCGTCCGCTACACCATCGGGGGTATCGCCCCGTCACCGTGACCGCAGAGGGTGTGTGGGAAGGCAAGAGGGTGCGGTACGAGGAATCCTTCACCAACTGGTGTGAGCTCCAGAAGCAGCGTGGCCTGGTGTTTGAGTTCTGACCAACCACGGCGCGCAGTCACAGCCACATTCCGGTCATCGGCCGTACGTCTGGTGGCAGAGGGCGGCCACGGCGGGGCTGGTGACGCCGTGCGCGGCGCGGCACAGCTCCCTCATGTCCCCGGCCCCTGCCCCGGGGGCGTGTACCGGACGGTGCGGTGCGGGCGTATGCCTCGGCCGCTTCGCCTTCCTGGGCTTGGGCTTGGCGGCGGGGCGCACGGCGGGCCGGGGCGGGGTCGTCCGGCGCGGCCGGACCGGGCCGCCGTCGGTCCTGTGTTTGGGAGCCGATCGCCGGGCGGGCGGAGTCTCGGCGGCCGCCTCGTGGGCCGCGGGCGCGGGATGGGCCGGCGCGGGAGCACGGCCGGCCTCCGCAACGGCGCCGGCCGGAGGTGCAGCCGCAGACTCGGGCATGGAGGAGAGGGGTAGCGCCGCCCCCGTGTCCGGCCGTGCGGGCCGGAGGTCGACGGGGTGCTTGTGGTCTTCCGCTACCGCGACGGGCGAGGCCCCGGCGGGCCGAGCGGGTGCGGGATGGACGGTGACGCATCCCGACGTCGCGAGCAGCGCGACAAGGAGCTGGGGCAGGCAGCGGCGCATGCCGCCACCGTGCCGCACACGCCCCGCAGGGTGCCTCTGACGGGCCCGCTGCGCCCCTCGGATGGATGATGCGATGGCCGTCCTGCAGAGCGGCCTCCGGCTGGTCTGCAGGACCCTGGAAGAGGGTCAGGCAGCCGCGAGGGAGGCGCCGTGACGCTCGGACCGCCGGTGGAGACGACGCTGGCGCAGGCCGCGGAAGCCGTGCCGGGCCCGGTGGCACTGAGGGGCGCGCCGGTTCAGCAGGAGCAGCCCCACTGCGGGGTGGGTGCGGTCGACAGGGTTCCGGAGGCCCGGCCGGTGGGTGCGGGCGGGTGGACGGTGGTGCCGGCCTTGATGGTCTCGATCACCTTGATGTCGCGGATCTGCTCGGGGTCGACCGTCAGCGGGTTCGCGCTGAGGATGACCAGGTCCGCGAGCTTGCCGACCTCGATACTGCCCTTGCGGTCCTGCTCGCCGTACTGGTGGGCGGCGTTGATGGTGATCGCGCGCACCGCGTCCAGGGCGGAGACCTGCTGGTCGGGGCCGAGGACGTGGCCGCTGCGGGTGCGGCGGGTCACCTGGCTGGACAGCACGGCGATCGAGTTCGGCAGCGCCACCGGGGCATCGTGGTGCGAGGTGTAGCGCAGGCCCTTGTCGAGTGCCCAGCGGGCTGGGGAGATGTTCTGCGCCCGCTGCTCGCCGAGGACGGTCTTGCGGTACCAGTCGCCCCAGTAGTAGGTGTGCATCGAGAAGAAGGACGGCAGGATTCCCAGCCGAGCGAACGCGTCGACCTGGTCCTGGCGGGCGGTCTGCGCGTGGATCGCCACGGTCGGCCGCCGGCCCGGCCCGGCGGCCTCGACCGCGTTGAGGAACTGGTCGATCGCCGCGTCGCCGTTGACGTGCGCCAGGACCTGCCAGCCCCGCTCGACCGCCGTACCGATCTGCTTGGCCACCACCGCGCCGTCCGGCACCGCCGGGTACCCGCAGTAGCCCTCGGGCTGTCCGGGCGGCGGCGTCAGGTACGGCTCGGTGAGCCAGGCGGTGCGCCCCTGCGGCGAGCCGTCCAGGACCAGCTTCACGCCGGCCGCGCGGACGCCGTCCACGTACTCGTCGCTCACCCCGATCGGGTCGTCGAGCGTGGACGAGATCGCCTCGTGGGCCTTCACGTACGCGACCACGTCGACCGGGAGCGGCACGGCGGCGGCCGTGTCCCGCAGCGCCTTGAGGTTGGCGAGGGTGGTGCCGCCCTCCTGCACGGTGGTGAAGCCGAAGCTCGCCGCGGTGGCCGCGCCCGTCGCGAACAGCATCAGCAGCTCCCGTTCCGGGAGTCCCGCGAGCGCCAGGTCCGAGGCCGGGGTGAACGCCTTCTCCTCCAGCACGCCGTCGGGCTCGCCGTACGAGGGCGGGACGGCGAGTTCGCGCCGCCGGATCACCCCGCCCTCGGGGTCGGGTGTGGCGGCCGAGTAGCCGAGCCGCTTCAGGCCGAGGCTGTTGACCGCGCCGAGGTGGAAGGACTGGTGGATGGCGAGCACCGGGCGGTCCGTGGACACCTCGTCGAGGTCGTCGCGGGTGGGGTGCCGGCCCTCGGCGAGCATCGCGTCGTCGTACCCGAAGCCGATGATCCAACCGGAGTCCGCACCCACCGGGCCCGCAGTCCAGGAGCGCAGCTTGTCCTTCAGAGAGGCGAGGTCGGTGACGTCGCCGTCCGGGTCGGCGAGCAGGTTGGCGATGACGGCCTGCAGGCCGATGCCTCCGAGGTGCCCGTGCGCGTCGATGAACCCGGGCAGCAGAGCGCGGCCCCCCAGGTCCCGCACGACGGTGCGCGGGCCGCGCCAGCGTTCCAGCACCTCCCGCTCGGGGCCGACGAAGACGATGGTGCCGTCCTTGACGGCCACCGCTTCGCCCCGTTCGTCGCCGCGCGCCGCGAGCGTGACGATGTCACCGCCGTGGAGGATGAGGTCAGCCTGCTCGGCCATGCTGGTCTCCCGTTCGGTAGAAGGATGGTGAAGCCGGCCCAGAGCCTAGAAGCGACGTGGGCAAACTGCGCCGAGAACGGCCAGACTTCACCGGAACGGGGCAAAGCGGTCGGGGAGCGGCCGGGAGGCTCCCCCACCTCCCGCCTTGCGATGCACGCACCCAGACGCCGCGGCCTGATCCGACCTCACCCACAAGACAGGCCCTAGACGAGCGGCGTCACCAGGTATCGGCGCCAGCCCGACCCGTCGCCGTGCACCCCGAGCAGCCCACCCTCGTACGCGCCATGCTCGGCCGGAAGTACGGCGAGCCGCCGTCCCTGCTCCAGGCCGCCGAAGACCTCGGTCTGCACCCCGTCCTCATGCGCTCCCTCACACCGGACGTCGCCACCGACCCAGCTCCGCGTCGTAGCGCCCCCGTGATCAGTCTCGCCGCCCGCCGCCGCAAAGGCGCACGCCTTCAGGCCCTCTGACCAGCTGCTACTGCGCGTTCGTGGCCTGCGGCCACGACGAGACCGGGTTCATGGACATGGCTGAGCTCCGCGGCCGGCGGCGCCGGTGAGCCTGCAGCCGTACGCGGTCCGCATTTCGTCGCCGGCCGCAAAGGTCCTCGCCGCCCTCCCCGAACACGCGGAAGAGACGGTGTGGGACGTACTGGATGCTGCTGCTGCCGACCCGTGGGGCTTCCGCCAGTGGGACGCCGGTGACCCTGAAGGCGAAGGCGTCCGTATCGCGTCCGCCGGCCGCCCGTCCGTCGTCTACTTCGCCAACCGTCCGCTACGGCACCTGTCCGTCCTGGACATCGTCTGGCTCGGCCAGCCATCCGACTACCGAGAGTCGGCCGCGCCTGATCACCTCTGCCGGGGCTGGCCACTGCGTGGGCAGCCCCAGCGGCTGTTTCTGAACCCGGAGCATCGCGCCCGGCGGGGCCGCGTGCGGGGTTGGTTGGGTCACTGAGTAGCGTTGCGCTGACTGTGTGCTATGCAATGATCCGCGCGGCCTGCTGACCGCCTACGTGGCGGTGTCGGGGTTCGCGCAAATGACGTGGGGGTGCACGCGAGGGCACGGTAGTCGCTGGTCCGGGTGATACAAGCCGACCGGGCAGATGCCCGGCACGCCAGCGGTCATGATCCTTTCGTGATCGATTGGATGAGTCTGACCCCCTTGGATCCGGTCGGCTTGGAGCTGGGTGATGCGTGCCGGCATCCCGGGTTCGCCGATCCCGTCTACCTGCGCCGCCGCAACCAGATCACCGCGCTCGCGGCCGGGCACATGGTCGGGGAGCCATATGAGCCGGTTGCATACACCCCTGCCGAGCATGCGACCTGGCGCATCGCCCACGCCGCGGTGCGCACGGCGCAAGACGTCTGGGCCTGCCCGGAGGTCCTGGAGACGCGGGAGGCTGCCCTGATCCCGGCCGACGGCGTCCCACAGCACTCTGAGGTCTCCGACGTCCTTCAGGCCCTCACAGGGTTCCGGTTCACCCTCGCGGGCGGGATTGTTCCCAACAAGCGGTTCCTGGGCGCAATGGCCGACGGCTTCTTCCACGCCGTCCAGTACGTCCGTCACTCCGCTCTCCCTCTCTACACCCCGGAACCGGACGTTTTGCACGACGTGTTCGGGCACGGCGTCCACCTTGCGGATCGGTTCTTCGCTGACCTGTACCGCACCGTCGGCCGTGCGGCAGCCCGCGTCGAGAGCGCCGATGCCCTGGACTTGATCAGCCGCGTGTACTGGTTCACCCTCGAGTACGGCGTTGTCCTGGCAGCGGGCCGGCCGAGGGCCTATGGGGCGGCCCTGCTGTCCTCCTCCGGGGAGCTCGCCCGCTTCGCCCGTGCCGACCTGCGTCCGTGGAACCTTGCGGATCTGGTCCGCTTGCCCTACCAGGTGGCCGGTTACCAGCCCGTCTTGTTCACCGTGGCCTCACTGGCCCACCTTGCGGACGTCCTGCACGGCTTTCTCGACGACTTCGACGAGGAGACCGGCGCCCGCCACAACCTGCCGGTGCAGGCCGACCGAGGCTACTTGGCCCGCCCACGGGCACACTGACCGCCCGTCGGCCCCAGCCGACGAGGCCTCCACCGCGCGGAGCGCATCCTGGCGGACCGGCCCGGGCGGGGGCCGTGCCGGTGCAGACCCGGCGCGGGGCACTGGCCCAGGACCGGTGGCCGGACCTGCTGGCGGCCCCCGAGCAGCAGTTGCCCCACGGGCCGGCTCCTCGATGTCGTCTGGGACGTGGAAGCGGGTCGGTTGTCGTTCGAGGCGTTGCAGCGCCGGGCGGCCGCCCGGCGCCGGCGCCTGTGCGCCGCCAGAGAATGGCCATCGTGACCCCCTGCGGGGGCCGGCATATCCCCGTCTGTGATGATCGCTCCGGTTGACGAGGAGGACATGATGGGTGACTGGGTAGAAGAGCCGACGGGCCGGCACCGCCTGGACGGAGGTGGTGTCCGGTTCCGGAGCGGCGATGTGCTGACGCTCGAATGCCCGCTCACAGAGACCACAGTCGCTTCGGTCTCTCGCTTCTATGTGTCCGTACGGTGGCCGTGGAACGACGTCGATCCGGAGGCGCGCAGCTTCTGCTGGAACGGCGAGACCGCGCTGCCCACCCCGGAGGCCTTCGACTGGGACCGTACCTACTTCCGTACTGTGCCGGCGGAAACAGACCTGAAGGCTGGCGACACCTGCCTGGTGGGAATCGCGCCGACGGTGGTGCATGTCGCGTCCGTCCACCACTTCGACCCCCCTCTGGTGACCGGCGTGCTGCCCCGCCCAGCCTGCTACCTCGAGATCCTGCGGCAGGGCGAAGCCCACGATCCCGAGATCGAGGACCAGGGATACGCCCTCGACCCGGTCGGCGGTGAACCGATTCGCATCGAGTTGCTGTTCCGCCCCTACGCCTTCCTCGAGGCAGGCGACGAAATCGTTGACCATGACGGGCGTGCCTGGCGGTTCGACGGCCCCTGGGGCTGGCATCCCTTCGACGGCCAGCAGCCCGCCATCCCGGCCTGGCCACTGGTACTCCTCTCCCGCAACGGCGATCCGACACCCGAGGACACTGCGACGGTCGCCCAGCAGACAAGGACAGGCAGCCACGAAGAGGAGCTGCAACGTTGGGCCCGTCTCGCTCTCGCCAGGCCAGCCTGTAACCAGCCGTAGTCGAACCAGGCCAGAAAGCCCAGCCCCCGCTTCCTTCAGTGGTGGTATGTGCACCTACCGATGTCGCTGAATTGCACACGCTGCAAATACCGACCCTTCACCAGTGAAGACGGGACGCAACAGAAGCGATCATCGGCGCCGTCACCGGCACCCTGACCGCCTCGGGCTCCTCGTCCTCGGCCGCCACACGACCAGAACGGCTGGCTGCGCGCGGTCGGCCGGACCGTACCGCTGCGCCCGGACATCTCCCGGCAGGTCGGCGAGCACCTCGCCGCGGCCAGTCCCGGTCACCCTTTTGAGGGGGGCGCCTCGACTTGGGGGAGCCGTGACGTCCTGGACGTGGTGCTCGTTCGCCCGGACCTGGTGGCGGAGGTCAGCGCGGACCGGGCGGTTGACCTGGGAGTTTTCCGTCACCCGCTGAGGTTCCAGCGAATCCGCCTGGACGTGACCGCCGGTGATGTCCCGCCCTTCGGTCAGGGGTCGGCTGCGGCGGCTGGCTGACCGGCCCGGCGCGCGCCGGCGAACGGGCCTCTTGGGGGTCGGCACCAGTCGGTGCCGGCCCTGCTTCGTGTCCCCCGCAGGGGTGAATCCGGCCCTCGCGTACGCGTAGGCGGCTTGTGCAGTGTGCCCCCAACTCACCCTAAAATCAGGGCTATTGACAGCAAACGGGTTCTTTCGGCATGTTTCCAGCGCGGCTCGGTGGTCGGCCTCTGGTTGTGTGATCGGAGTGCGGTTCATGGCGCGTTCGGTACGGGAGCAGTACGACGAGAACCAGGCCGCGGGCCGACTGCGGGTGCCCCTCGCCGCCTGGCGGTGGGCGGCCGGCTCGGGCCTGGTCCCGCCGGCGGACGCCGGCCCGGGGTTGTGGTCGCGGGCGGTGGTGGAGGCCGCCGGCCCGGAGCAGGTGCGCGGCCCTGCGGGGCCGATCGGTGCCGGGGTGGCGGCGGACCGGCTGACGGAAGCCCTGGGGGTGCCCCTCCCTATCCTCCGGCCGAGGGTGACCGCCTCGGCGGTCGGCCACCTCGTGAGGGCCGGTCTGCTGGTCTACCTCGGCGGTGACAGGCAGTTCCCCGACGTCCATCCGGACCAGGTGGCAGCCCTCGCCCGCCGCCGGGACCTGCCCGCCCTCCTCGACCGGCACGTCCCCCTCGGCCCGGACCAGGCCGCGCGCCGGCTCGGGGTCCGCCGCACCGACTTCGACGTGATCGCCGGCAGGCTTGGCTGGTTGGCGCCGGTCGCCTCCGTGGACATCGACTACAAGCACCACGGCGGGGTGACCACGGTCCCCATCTACGACGCCCAGGGGATCGCGCTTTTGGAGGTGGTCCGCCCCTCCATGGGCTGGCGGGCCGTGCGCACCGTCACGGCCGGCCGCCGCTCCCCGCTCGCCGCCCTCCACCCAACCGCCCCCGGCGCTGACCGGGTGTTCTTGGCGGAGGTGGCGCGGATCGCCAGGGTGGACCGGGCCGCGGTAGTGAACTGGCGCCGTCGGCGCCCCGATTTCCCCGACCCGGTGGCCGGTACGGACATACACCCGAAGTTCGACCGCCGCCAGGTCGTCGCCTGGCTCCTCGCCCACGACAAGATCGAAGTACCCACCGGGCCCACGATCGCCTCGCTGATGCAGGCCGGGCCCGGCGGCGCCACGCACCGGTTACCCGTGGCTCGCCCTGGCCGACGACGCGGCCGGGGAGTTCGGGACGTCGCTGCGCCGGCTGACCGCGCCCGGTACGGCCCGTTGGCAGTGATGGGGAAGTGCGGGTGATCGACCGGTTCCGGTCGGGGGCGGGCGGTCTGCAGGCGACGCTGGTGAGGCCGGCCGGCCTGCGGGGCGCCACCGCGGAGAGGCTGGGGGGCGGGGGGCCGGCACGGGGTGGCGTACGCGGCTCGGGGGAGGCATGCGTGTGCAAGCGGTACGACCGCGGGGGAGCTGTCCCCGTCTCCTGGTGCGCCGAGCAGGGGGACGTGGTCGGTCCGGTGGTGAAGTGGCACCCCGGCGGCGGTATCCGCTGCACTGCGCTTGCGCGGTCGCGTGCGAGTGCGAGCGTCTCGGACCCCGACTGATCTGCGGGGAACAAGCCGTGGTGGCTGACCCGTCGGGGATGGCCACCTGCAGTGCGGCGTCGCTGGGTCAGGCAGCCACAGGGCGGCGCGCAGTTCTCCCCATTTCCCGTGGCTCCCATATGTGCGAGCAGTACGAGCTCGAGCTTGTTGGCTGGAAAGGGCTGGTTGCCCATCAGGTACGCGCAGGTGAAGGTGAGGTCATGAACAAACTGTCATCTGTGCGCAACAAGCCGATGAAAGCACTCGGTGTCCTGCTCTTTGCCGGTGCGGCAGCCCTCATGGTTTCCGGCCCGGCTTCGGCCAGCACCGACTGGCAGGTTGTCACTACCGACTCCGGGGCCCCAGGCGGAATCGCTCAGTGGGAAGGCCCGGACACGTTCAGGGTCTGCGACAACCAGGCTGACGGACTTCGCGCTTGGGGCCGAGCCTCGTGGACCGACAGCGGGGGCACCCACTACGTGTCCATCGAGGACGCGAACGGGGCCGGTACGTGCACCACGGGTCACACGATCTCCTTCAGCGGGAGCACTACCGTCCACCTGGACATCTGTCTTCGATCCGGTCCCACCGGGGCGATCCGGTACTGCCGCAACGGAAGCGGGCCGGCCAACTGAAACACGGCTGGACAGACCAGATGGGCTCTCCAGGGTTATCTGCTGGGTAAGGTTCGCCTGATCTCAACTTGTGCGACACAAGACGGAGAAGCTCCCGGACCACACCGGTCTGAGGGCTTCTTCTCCGTGGCAGGTTCTGTGGTGGCTGGTCATCCGGTGGGCTCTGCGCACGGCCAGCAGCAGCCGAGGATGAGGGATGACGTAACCGCGGTCCATGCGGCAGGTGGGGCAGGTACGGCGGGCTTTCATGGCGGCGGCTAAAGGGTGTTGCAGAAGGCTCGGCGCTGGGCATTTTGCCTGTATGGGTGGGGTGTTGCGGGCTGAGCTGGTGTGGGTGGAGACGTTTACCGGA
>NZ_JBIARX010000038.1:0-6630 GCF_042890265.1 Streptomyces sp. NPDC002209
ACCTCATGACCCGACGCCTCACCCACCAGAACACCCCCAACTGGCGCGACACCTGACCCCAAATGAAACAGACAACCGAGAATCAAACGCTCACTTACTCATAGGACGTCGCCTTCTGATGGCTTCCAAGCACTTCGCGGGGCAGACCAGGCTCAGGCCGCCATGAAGCGGCCCAGATCGCGTGACTTGCACTGAAGGGCGGCTGCCCAAGCCCCCTCAGAGGAAACCGGGGCCGCCGGGACCTGAACATCCTTGAGACCTCCGTCCTCGGCGATGCCTGCTGGCTGCCAGTTCACCTCGATGCCTGCCCTCTCCGCCAGGACCAGCATCGTGGCGACGAAGCCCTCGGACAGGGCAGCCATGACTGCGTGACTCGTTCTCCGGTGCCACGCAAGCAGGGCGTCGACGAACTCTTTGAACGCGATGGGGTCGATCTGGCACTCGTCAGCTTGCATGGGCCCGATGCCGGACGGCAGCCCCAGTTCGGCTTCGTAGACACTCACCTGGCTCATGAACAGCCGGGAGGCCCCGTTGGACGGGTTCCACAGGGTCTCGTCGCCCATGTCGTAGTACTGGCTCAATGCAGCCCCTCCCTGTTGGTCATACCGGCCAGCGTCGCAAGCACATGACATTACGGTCAGTCAGCCCTCCACGGAAAGTGAGCCAGAACCCGACTTCGGGAGGCACCAGAGCACGCCGAGGATTCGAACACGCCTGAGTTTTGGCCCAGGGCAGCTGCCGAGGTCTGGCAGGCGGAGTGCGGAGCCGACTGCGCCAAAGTCGCACCAGCGCGGCCTGGACGGCTCAGTGGTGCCCCGATTGCGGGCGCACAGGGCGTGGCAGTGGCTGACGCCAGTCGCCCAGGCTCGTGAGGAGAAACTGGCGGGCGAGAGAACGTACGTCGCCCCAGGCTGAATCTGTGACCAGCGCGTTGTCCCAGAAGCCGACGCGGCAGGTGGCATCGATCTCACCGAGGCGACGGCCGATGGCCCGGAGATCGCGCAGTTCCCCGGGCTCGAAGACACCGCGCTCCGCGAGTCCTTCAGAGACGCGGCAGAGGAGCTCCACCTCTTCAACGACGTCCTTTGTGTCCAGCTCACGCTCGCCTAGCCAGGCAAGTTGATCCTGGGGGTCGGCTGCCAGGAGAGCCATAAGACGTAGCGTCCAGGTGTGCAGGTGCGCGTCGCCGAGATGGTTCATACACGCAGGATCGCACCCAGCTCGCGCACGCGTGCTCGCTCGCAGGGAGAGCGGCAACGGCCGGCGTGGCGGTTGCAGAGTTACTGCTACTGCAATCGAACAGTGCCAGACGGCGGTGCCTCCCGACGTCGCGAACAGCTGCTGTCCGTTCTTAGGTTCTGGCTCAGGTTCTGCGGAGAGGGCACGCTGAGTAACCGGTTGGGGATGCGAGCCCAGGCTGGCTAGGCTCTCGTCATGAGCGGTCCGGTGTTGGTGATTGAGTTGGCGGGGCCCGTCCCACCCGTATCCATTCAGCGGCTCCGGGAACTCCTTGTCCGTTCCTCGTCTCACTTTGAGGAGAAGCGGGTCGGAGAGTACGACCTGAACATTCACGCGGAGAGCCTCGGCATCGCCGACACCGGGGGCATCGATGGACGCCGGCCAGTCATGGTCTCTCTCATGGGACCCGGCATCGGCGACGAGGCCATCTTCGATGCCGAACACGCCGACGAATTCGACCAGGAACCCCTCATCGGCTTCACCCCGACCCACGCCGTCGACGTCATAGCGTTCTGCAACAGGCCGATAGACCACGTCGTCACGGCCTTGCTGACCGCTGCTGTCATGGACGTGATCGGCGGCGTCGCCAATGCCGAACTTCTTGAGGATCAAGTTCCGATCGTGACCGACCTTCCAGGCATCATCGCAACGATGACGGATCCGTGGCCTGCCGCCTACGGTTCAGCGGAATTCCTCAGAGCGTGGGCTCGGCAGCCCGGCTTCCGGCTGCTGAAGTAGTCGAGCGGTTGTTCCAGCTCACCGATCGCGTCGGCGGCCGTCTTGCCGTGAAGGTGTCTGCGGTCTGCAGTCCCTCCAGCGAGTATTCGAACCAGAACCGTCCTGGCGCTCCAAGCCCTCGGGGTCGACGATGAACACCTTCAGGCCGCGCTCACGGACCCGCTTGGCGACGTGCACAAGGCTGGCCTTCTTCCTCCAGCGCATCGAGCAGCTACTCCGGCTCGCCCGCGTCGGGGCCTGCTGCGGGGATGCCCGCTGATGACGTACGGGAGAGTGGTCGAAAGTCTGACTCTGACCGAAGGTGTATCTCCCGGGCCGCTTTGGATAGGTCACCGTGCGGGACTGGGAAGCCAGTAGGGTGCATGGGGTGAACACTTCCTCCGCACTCCCGCGTTCGTTCCGTCTGCTCGTGACGGGCGGTGGAACGGGTGGTCACACGTACCCGGCCCTTACGGCGATCCAGACTTTGCAGGGCCGCCTCGCGGATGCGGGCAGCACGCTGGACGTCCTGTGGATCGGGACCGCGGAGGGTCTTGAGGCGCGTGTCGCTCCGGCGGCGGGGATCGCGTTCAGGACGGTGGCCACGGGCAAGATCCGTCGGTCGGCGAACCCGCTGAAGATGATGTCCGCCTCGAATGTCAAGGACATGGCTCGGGTGCCTCTCGGTGTGGCGCAGGCCAGGACGATCGTGTCCGGGTTCCAGCCGGACGTCGTTCTCGCGACGGGAGGGTACGTCGCGGTCCCGGCCGGGCTGGCCGCGCGACTGTGCCGCCGTCCGCTGGTCCTGCACGAGCAGACCGTCCGGCTGGGCCTGGCCAACCGCAAGCTCGCGAGTTCAGCGACGCGTATCGCGGTGTCTTCGGAGTCCTCGCTGGCGCTGTTGCCTGCCAACGTGCGCAAGCGTGCAGTCGTCACCGGGAACCCCGTGCGGCCGGAAGTATTGGGCGGCCACGCGGACAAGGCGGTCGAGGCTTTGAACCTGTACGGGTTCGACCGGCGTCTGCCGACGGTCTATGTCACCGGTGGGGCGCAGGGTGCCCAGCAGATCAACGCCGTGATCCGGGACGTGCTGCCCTGGCTGCTGAGTCACGCGAACGTGATCCACCAGTGCGGTCCGGCGAACGTCGATGAGCTGCGGGTGGCCGCTGCCGGACTGGACCCGGTTCTCGCCGGCCGGTATCACCTGACCGGGTTCGTCGGGCCGGAGCTGCCGGACGTGCTGGCGCTGGCGGACATCGTGGTGTCCCGGAGCGGGGCCGGAACTCTGGCTGAGCTGACCGCACTCGGCAAGACTGCGGTGTTCGTCCCACTCGCCACATCGGCCGGGAATGAGCAGGCGCACAATGCCCGTCATCTGGCCGACGCGGGTGCGGCACTCGCTCTCCTCGGCGAGGTCACCGGGCAGGCCCTGGAGAGGGCGGTCGGCCCGCTCCTGACCGACCCCACCCTGCGGGCGGCGATGGCGCAGCGGGCTCGGGCGCACGGGCGGCCGGATGCGGCGGACAGGCTCGTGGATGTGGTGCTGTCCGCCGCAGCCGGCTGATCATCCGCGTTACGGGCGGCGGCGTCCGATGGGCAGGGCTGGGCAAGCCTCGATCATCACGGCGCAGGCCAGCGTGACGCGCAGGATGTACGGCTCACCCGCGCTGATGGCCTGCGCCTGTTCCCGGAGGTCCGCGCCCGTGAAGCCGAGCAGCGCTTCGTCGGCTGCGTGGCGGAGAAGCGGAAGGATCTCGGAAACGGGCCGGCCGCAACGTGCTTCGGCGAGCTTTGCGAAAACCCGATGGTAGCCGGATCAGGCGCTGGCGCACGTCGGCGGGCGCTTGTCCGTTTCGACCTGGAGCACCAGGAGGTCGTAGACGGGCCCGCCGAGCTCATTTCGGTACGGGCCCGCGTAGGTGTAGCCGAGCCGGTCGTACAGGGCGCGGCCGCGGGGGTTGTCCGGGTGGACCAGGAGGGAGGACCAGTCGGGCGCGATGGCGGTCACGAGCTGGTTGTGGAGGCGGGTTCCGATGCCTCGTCCTTGCCAGGCCGGGGTGACGGCTAGCTCGCACAGGCCCATCAGACGGCCGGCCCGGATGTGCTCGGGGATGTGCGGGAGGAGGTCGGGGCCGTACCAGTATTCGGGGGTGGCTGGGAATGCGTAGGTGAACCCGACGGGGCTGCCGTGGGCGTATGCGACGACCAGGACGAAGCCTTCGCGGCGGGCGTGGCCGGTGATCTGGCGGCGTAGGGCGTCGCTGGATAGGCCGTCGGTGGTGCCTCCGGGGGTGTCGACGAGTTCAGGGTGGGCGTCTGCCCAGATATCGGCGAGGGTGTCGAGGAGGGCTGGGACGTGGCCGGGGCCGTAGGAGCGGATGGCGACGTCGTCTTGGGTGCTGGCGGTCACGCCCGTCCTCCTTGGGTGGCGGTGATGGTGCGGTACTGCTCGATCCAGTTGGCGACGGCCGGGACGCGTGCGTGCCGCTGGAGTGCCCCTGCGACGCCGTGCAGGGAGTGCAGCAGTCTGTCGGACCGTAGTGATCGAGCGGGCGGGGACCGCGATGCCCTTCCGGATGGTCACTACCTAGCGGTGCACGACGTGGTACCCGCCGGTGTAGCCGAGGGCAAGCACCTCGCGGTAGAGCTGCATCGAGCTGGTGCAGCCCGCGTGGAAGCGGTGCTGCACGTACTCCATGAACGGGTCGAGGACGCCGTGGCCTCGATCCTGAGCAGAGGCGAGAAGGTCTGCAAGATCCTTGTTCCGGTAGCGCCGGACCGTTTTGCGGTCCAGCCGCAGTCGGCGGCCGATGGCGTTGAGTGGCAGCCCCGTGGCGGCGAGCTCGTTGACCTCCGCGCGGCGCTGTCGGATCCGGGCCAGGAGCGGGGTATCCGGTGTGGCCAGCGGCGGGCTCGCCTCTGGTTCGGCTGGCCGTCGAAGGCAGTCACGGTGCTGTCGGCAGGTCTTCTCGACTGCCGTGGAGAGGTTCTGGAGGAGATGCCAGCGATCTGCCACCTCCAGGGCGTCAGGGGCGGCCTGTCTGATGGCCTTGGTGAATGCCATCAGGCGGTCCCGGCAGATGATCTCCGCGCCGGGGTGCTCCTGGAGCCAGGCGGCGACTGTGCTGGTCTCTCGATCCGGCAATACGTCCACCGGCCGGGAGGACTCGACGTCAACGAGAACGGTGCCGTAGGTCCGGCCCTTGCGGAAGGCGAACTCATCGATGCCGAGGATCCGTGGAGCCCGTGCTGGAACAGGTGGAGCGGTCAGCTTGCTCAGGATGGATGTCCGCAGGCCATAGAGCCGCAGCTTTGCGCAGAGGCGTGCGCCTGGGCGGCCGCCGAGCTCCACTGCGACCGACCGCATCGCGGACCGCGCCGCCGTCGAAGAGCGGCGTCGCGGCTCGGTCAGGCCGGCCACCTGTTCCACGAAAGTCCGACGCGGGCATCGAGGCTGATCGCAGAAGAATCGGCGGACACGGAGGCGGACGAGTAACCGAAGACCGTTGACCGGCAGTCCGACTATGTGCCGCCAGTACCTGCTGTGGACGCGTGCGGCGGGATGCTGACACGCGGGACACACTCCGGGTGGCCCGCAGCCAGCCGCGTCGATCATCAAGTGGTCATCCAGGACGACGGCCTTCCGCACGACGAGGGTCAGGCCCGGGAAGAGGGCGTCCTCGACAGTCTCCAGCTCCATTACGGCGTGATCCCCTGGCGGAACGATCCTGCAATCCCTCCGCTTTGCAGCACATCCCGCCAGGTACGAGGTGTTGCAACTGGATGCTCAGTACTTGATCTCTTTGGCTTCGTACCCTTCGAGCCCTGTCGTGGCGAGGACGGGTACGAGGGCGTGCAGGTACCAGGCGAGGTCGGTGAACGCGAGCGCCTCCGGGATGTGGCGGCGGTCGATGCTGGGCGAGAAGCAGACCTTTGTGCGGCCGGGCATGAACATGAACATCCCGCCGGTCCTGGCTTCGGGGTGGTAGACGTTGATGGCCACGGTGTACGGCAGGTTGCCGGGCGCGTCCAGGCGTACCAGTACCTCGTCGATGTCTTCGGGGGAGCTGGCGTACCACTCGTACATGTCGTCCGCGTCGTTGATCATGTGGGTGACACCCCCGGCAGGGTCGTCCACCGACCAGCCCACCGCGGTGAGGGCATCCACGATCGCGCGCGCGGTGGTCGGGTGGGTGAACGTGAAGTCGATGTCGGCGTCTCTGGATCCCACGGAACCTCCGCTCAGCGTGGCGCAGCCCCGCATGCTCGCCCTTGGAGCGCAGGGCCGTCGATCCATTTTCCATCACGCCCAAGCCTCGACCGTGCGCTGAGCTGGCCGAACCGTTGAGATTCCGACCGCACATCCTGGCTTGGGCGCGGCCGTCCCTCTGGCGTACACGTCACGGAAGCGCGGTCAGAACCAAGTAGAGCGCTCATCCGCCACCTACGGCGCACAGACACATGCCCGGTGATCGCTGTGCTGAGCGCGGTAGTTGGCCCGGATGGACAACTGCGATGCACACACGCGAGCAGACGCGCGGGCGACGTGCTCAGAGGCTGGCGCCGGCCGCTCGTCGCTTTAGTGAGCGTTTGATTCTCGGTTGTCTGTTTCATTTGGGGTCAGGTGTCGCGCCAGTTGGGGGTGTTCTGGTGGGTGAGGCGTCGGGTCATGAG
>NZ_JBIARX010000039.1:0-5317 GCF_042890265.1 Streptomyces sp. NPDC002209
TGCCCGCTGGGCATCAGTGACCGACAACGGCGGAATCTTCGGACCCGGACGACTCATACCGAACTAACGACCAACCTCAGACTCAGGACACTAGGACTTCAGGCAGGCGGTGCCGCGTTCGACGGTAGGAACAGGTAGGCACGGGCCCATAAAGTCGTGGATGGTCCGACCGGAGTCAACTCCAGATGACTCCGGTCGGACCACCCGCTTTCAGCCTGGAGTTGGACGAGGAACGGATGTGAGGCCTGGCTAGGCTTCGGCCCGCCTCTGCAGGCGGCTGCCACGCGGCAGGGTGACGGACATGATGTCACTGGGACCGTCCAGTGCGATGCGGTGCCATCGCCCATGCGGGACGATGGCCGCCGTTCCGGGCGCCAGCCTGATCTCCTCCTCCTTCCCTCCCGGCTGCTCCGGACGGAAGTAGACACGTATCCCGCCGGTGAGGCAGGACACGAGTTCGTCCGCCTCGGTATGGATTTCCCAGTGGTCGCCGTGGACGTCGGCGTCGGTCTCCACATGGAAGGTCATCAACTGCCAGCCGTCCCGCTCGGAGTCGAACACAGGTTGCTCGGCGCGCACCTGACCACTTTGGTCCAGGTGAATGAAGGAGGAGAAGAGATCGATCGGTGCAGCGGTCATACCGAGACATCCATTCTGCGAAGTTCGTCTGGTGGGTTGCGGAGCGTGGATATCGGCCTGGTCGGCCGTAGCCGCCTCACTCGGCCAGGGTGCGGCGCAGGACTGAGCCGAGTTCGGCGAGCTGCCGCTGCGACACGTCGGCGGACATGACCGCCGGCGAGCCGTGGAAGGTACCCAGGCACCGGTGCAACTCGACCGGGACGCCTGCCTGCAGCAGGCGGAGCGCGTAGGTGATGCCCTCATAGCGGAGCGGGTCGAATTCCATGGTGGCGATGAAGGCCGGTCAGCCGTACATGGCCACGCGGTACAGAGTCGCAAGCGCGTCGTCGATGGGATGGGGCTGCGGCTTGCCGGAGGAGTCGAGCCTGTTCCACCGCTGCATGTTCACCGCGACCGCCATCTGCCGTTCGCCGTCGGCCCGAATCATGGCCAGCGCCCCAGCGCCCCAGGTCGTGCCGCCGTTGCCCCAGAAGGTGCCCTGCCCGGGATCCTCCATCGGGTAGAGCCCGAGACCGTAGTCGATCGTCCTTCCCTCGTGGGAGACGACCGGGACGGTGAGCTGCATCTGCGCCAGCGATGACGGGCTGACGATCTGCCCGGCCAGCAGCAGGCGGTAGAAGCGGTTGAGGTCCGCGACGGTCGATATCAGCGAGGCCGACGGCCCCGTCCATGACATGTCGTAGACGCTGTAGTCGCGCGGCGGGTCGATCATGCCGAACCACGCCTCGTAGAGCTGCGAGTGCGGCCCGCTGACGTACGGTCCGGCGGGGAGTTCGGTGTCCCGGAGCCCGGCGCGCTCAATGATGTTCCGGGTGATGTACCGCTCGGCCGTAGTACCGGTCACCTGCTCCAGAAGCCGGCCGAGGAGCAGGTAGTTGGTGTTGGAGTACACCCCCGGAGTACCGGCCGGGGCGCCGACGGCGGGTGCGGTGACCCCCATCTCGATCAGGTCGACGGGGTCGAACTGCGTGAAGCGGTTGTCGTCCAGGCTCTCGGGGCTGGTGTCGGCGAGGACGGGGAGCGCCTTGAGGGAGGGGTATGCGTACGGGAGGTACTCGGCGAGGCCGCTGGTGTGGTTGATCAGCATCCGGACCGTGATCGCGTCACCGCGTGCACCGGGAACCAGCTCCGGAAGGTACCGGCCGACCGGTGTGTCGAGCCCGATCCGGCCGGCCTCGGCCAGCTGCAGAACCGCTGCGGCGGTGAACGTCTTGGTGATGCTTCCGACCCGGTGCCGCATGCCGGCGGTGACGGGGCGGCCGGTGGCGACGTCGGCGACCCCGGCGGCGCCACGCCAGACCCGGTCGCCGTCACGCACCTCGGCGAACAGGCCCGGCATCCCGGCGCGGTGGACGTTCTCGATGGCCATGTCCAGAGCCGCTAAATCCAGTGAGTTCCTCACGACATGCGTCCTTTCCTATTTCCTCGAGGCGAGCCCCACATCGGTCGCCCGACCCGGCCGACAGGGCATGCGTGGCACGTCAGCCCGCCTGTTGCCGGGCCGCTCGCACGCTCATGTCCTCATTATGCACGCGGTGCGTGCAACACCAAGTGCATAGGCTAGACTGAGTCCGACGAGAGGGGCGAAATGGCAGGCCGAAGGCGTTGGGCGACCGAGGAAATCCTGGATGCGGCAGCAGAGTTGCTGCGCACGAGCGGCACCGAGTCGTTCAGCGTGCGCAAGCTCGCCGCGACCCTCGGGACTGATTCCTCCAGCCTCTACCGGCACTTCCGCAACAAGACGGAACTGCTACGCGCGGTCGCCGACCGGATCCTCCTGGCCTCCATGGACGGCTACCGAGCCGAGGGCGACTGGAAGCAGCGCATCACGGCCCTGGCCCTGCGCCTGAGAGAGGCCTTCGGCCAGCAGCCCCAGCTCGCCGCGGTCTGGGGACGGTACGCGTCAGGCGGCGCCGGCTCCCGGCTGGTCATGGAAGAGGTACTGCAGGCACTGCGCGCGTCGGGACTACCCGACCACGAGATCCCGGCGCGCTACCACCGACTCGCGGTCCTCATCGCCGCGCTGATCGCCTCCGAGGCCGGAGTCAGCACCATCACCCCGGAAGAACACGAACAGGGCATGGAACTGTTCCGCGTCGCGGTACTCGGCGCCGACCCCGAACGCTTCCCCGCCCTGGCCCACTTCGCCCGCGACGTCCGCCCCCTCGGGGCGGACCGCCACGCCGCGTTCGAAGAAATCCTCGCCGCCCAACTCGCCCACATCGAATCCGCAATCAGCCCGAACCAGCCGGCCAGCCCGTGAGTGTCTGCGCACGGCGGCAATCCCCTTGACGACACAGAGCGCTGCCACTCCAGGGTGAGGATGGCCCTGGCAATTGACGTAATACGGTTGGGGGCTGCATCGGGATCTGCGGAAGATCCGCCAGGACTTCAGACGGGCGACACCACGCTCGACGGGTGCCCGCGCCGCGGCCAGGGCCCGGCTGTGGGTCTTGGACTTCCACATCGACTTCGACCGACGGCAAGCCACCTGCCCGAACGGCCAGGTCAGCGCTGGCTAGCACGGCCCCTACCCGACCTCCTCGCCCACTGCGGCCCCGCTGATCGTGGCGCGGTTCACCAGGAGCCAGTGCCAGCCGTGCCCCGACCGTCCCCGATGCACCAGCTCCAGCGGCGCCCGGAACGTGGGCTTCCCACCGCGAGAACTCCGTGACCTGCAACGTCGCGTTCGCGCCGAGCAGCAAACACCCGAGTGGAAGGCCCGCTACGAGGTCCGCTTCGGCGTGGAAGGCACCATCAACGAGTTCGCCCATGGCCACGGCATGCGCCGCTGCCGAGGACGGCCAAAAGCCCACCTTCAACATGTACTCACGGCTATCGCCGTCAACATCGAACGCCTCAGCAACAGGTCAGCGACCGAAGCAACCTCTTCACCGAGACCACCGACCGCCTTCCAGGCCTTCCTGGACCAGCAGGGAATCCCCCGATCGAAGTCCTGCCGAACCCTCGGCACCTGACCACTGCCACCAAGATCCCCGACAGAGTCAAGTTGGGGCGTGTTTCAAAAGCGTCGGCCAGCCACCGACGTCATCGTCCGCTACGAGGTCATCGCATGCTCTGACGCGCCAATATGCACCAGTGCTATGTTCCCATCGCGGATCGAACGGCAGTTGCTGGGCACGGGGGCTGGGGGTGGCTTTGCTGGAAGTGCTGATCACGACCGTTACGGGAGCGGCCTCGGCGACCGTGGGAGTGCTGGTGGGCGGGATCGTCACCAGACGAGGCCAGGACCATCAGTGGTCGCGGGATCAGCAGCTGGTTGCTTACCAGGAACTCCTCAGCCACTACGCCAAGTTCACGATGGTGATCAAGCGCGCGCACGCCGACCGTTGCGGCTGGGACTACGACTGGGCCGAGTGGAGCGCCGTTCTGACGCGGGTCAGCCTGATCGCTCCCGCAGAGGTTGCGGCAGAGGTCGACAGCTTTGGTCAGTCGGTCGACCGCTTCTTGGACCGCGTCGCGCGAGAAGTCGATCCGGTCCGTACGCCGCTCGGCGAAGAGGAGTTCCGGGAGGCTAGCGCGGGGGTGGCTCAGGCACAGATACGCCTGGTCAACGCGATGCGGCGGTCGCTGGGAGGGAGACGGAAGGCGCTGACCTTCTGGATCGGAGGGTCACACGCCGGCCCAGAGATTCGCGGATCGCTGTAACGATCACAGCACCTCGTTGATGACGGCGACAGTGACCGTCGCCTCGTAGCGGACCGCCAGCTTTTCGTATCTCGTGGCCACGGCTCGATGACGCTTGAGGCGGTTGATCCCGCACTCGACCGCGTGGCGCTCGCGGTAGTCGGTGTTGTCGAACTTCGGCGGGCGACCTCCGCGGGCACCGAGCTTCTTGCGGTTGCGGATCTGGTCGCTCTTCTCTGGAATCGTGCAGCGGATCCCGCGTCTGCGCAGGTAGCCGCGGTTGGCCCGGGGCCCGTAGGCCTTGTCTGCCGGCACCCGGTCCGGTCTGCGGCGCGGCCTGCCGACGCCTACGCGGGGCACCCGGATGCGTTCCAGGACCGGCTGGAACTGGGGGCTGTCGTGCCGCTGGCCGGCGTTGACCAGGAAGGAGAGGGGCTTCTGTCCGTGCCCGACCGCCAGATGCACCTTCGTGGTCAGTCCACCGTGTGAGCGCCCGAGCCCGTGGTCGGCGGGCTCGACCACGACTCCGCCCGGTTTGGCCCGGGTCTCCCTTTTGCGGACGCCGGCGGCATGCTGATGCGCCCGCGCGCCCGTGCAGTCCACGCTCACATCCCAGGTGATCAGGCCCTTCGCGTCGGCCGCGGCCTGCAACTGGGTGAGGATCCGGCTCCAGGTGTCATCGCGCTGCCAGCGTCGAAAGGGACCGTAAATGGTCTCCCACTCTCCATAGCGTGCGGGAACGTCGCACCAGGGCGCACCGGTCCGCGTCCGCCAGCGTATGCCGTTGATCAGCTGCCGCTTGGACCAGTCCGGAGGCCGCCCTGACTTCTTACCCACGGGCAACAGCGGTTCCAGCCTGGCCTATTGCTCGCTCGTCAGATCTCCACGCCCCACGAGTGGATCATGGCAGACCTTGATCCACTTATGAAACAGCCCCTAAAGGGTGTTGCAGAAGGTCCGCCTCGGGCAGGCTGGGGTGTCGCTTGAGCTGCTGTTTCACCGCGTCGTGGTGAGGTTGTGCATGGTGGCG
>NZ_JBIARX010000040.1:1935-4442 GCF_042890265.1 Streptomyces sp. NPDC002209
TACGTCGTGACTGCGTGCCTTTTGAAGAATGAGCCTGCGAGTTAGCGGTGTGTAGCGAGGTTAACCCGTGTGGGGAAGCCGTAGCGAAAGCGAGTCCGAATAGGGCGATTGAGTTGCACGCTCTAGACCCGAAGCGGAGTGATCTAGCCATGGGCAGGTTGAAGCGGAGGTAAGACTTCGTGGAGGACCGAACCCACCAGGGTTGAAAACCTGGGGGATGACCTGTGGTTAGGGGTGAAAGGCCAATCAAACTCCGTGATAGCTGGTTCTCCCCGAAATGCATTTAGGTGCAGCGTCGTGTGTTTCTTGCCGGAGGTAGAGCACTGGATAGGCGATGGGCCCTACCGGGTTACTGACCTTAGCCAAACTCCGAATGCCGGTAAGTGAGAGCACGGCAGTGAGACTGTGGGGGATAAGCTCCATGGTCGAGAGGGAAACAGCCCAGAGCATCGACTAAGGCCCCTAAGCGTACGCTAAGTGGGAAAGGATGTGGAGTCGCAGAGACAACCAGGAGGTTGGCTTAGAAGCAGCCACCCTTGAAAGAGTGCGTAATAGCTCACTGGTCAAGTGATTCCGCGCCGACAATGTAGCGGGGCTCAAGCGTACCGCCGAAGTCGTGTCATTGCAGCAATAGGGCCAACGCCCGCTGTGATGGGTAGGGGAGCGTCGTGTGCCGGGTGAAGCAGCAGCGGAAGCTAGTTGTGGACGGTTCACGAGTGAGAATGCAGGCATGAGTAGCGATACACACGTGAGAAACGTGTGCGCCGATTGACTAAGGGTTCCTGGGTCAAGCTGATCTGCCCAGGGTAAGTCGGGACCTAAGGCGAGGCCGACAGGCGTAGTCGATGGACAACCGGTTGATATTCCGGTACCCGCTTTGAAACGCCCAATATCGAATCAGGCGATGCTAAGTCCGTGAAGCCGTTCCGGACCCTTCGGGGAAAGGAAAGTGGTGGAGCCGACGAACCAGACTTGTAGTAGGTAAGCGATGGGGTGACGCAGGAAGGTAGTCCAGCCCGGGCGGTGGTTGTCCCGGGGTAAGGGTGTAGGCCGAGGGGTAGGCAAATCCGTCCCTCATATAAGGCTGAGACCTGATGCCGAGCCGATTGTGGTGAAGTGGATGATCCTATGCTGTCGAGAAAAGCCTCTAGCGAGTTTCATGGCGGCCCGTACCCTAAACCGACTCAGGTGGTCAGGTAGAGAATACCGAGGCGTTCGGGTGAACTATGGTTAAGGAACTCGGCAAAATGCCCCCGTAACTTCGGGAGAAGGGGGGCCATCACTGGTGATCGGACTTGCTCCGTGAGCTGGGGGTGGCCGCAGAGACCAGCGAGAAGCGACTGTTTACTAAAAACACAGGTCCGTGCGAAGCCGTAAGGCGATGTATACGGACTGACGCCTGCCCGGTGCTGGAACGTTAAGGGGACCGGTTAGTGCGCTTTCGGGCGTGCGAAGCTGAGAACTTAAGCGCCAGTAAACGGCGGTGGTAACTATAACCATCCTAAGGTAGCGAAATTCCTTGTCGGGTAAGTTCCGACCTGCACGAATGGCGTAACGACTTCTCGACTGTCTCAACCATAGGCCCGGTGAAATTGCACTACGAGTAAAGATGCTCGTTTCGCGCAGCAGGACGGAAAGACCCCGGGACCTTTACTACAGTTTGATATTGGTGTTCGGTTCGGCTTGTGTAGGATAGGTGGGAGACTTTGAAACCCCAACGCCAGTTGGGGTGGAGTCGCCGTTGAAATACCACTCTGGTCGTGCTGGATGTCTAACCTCGGTCCGTGATCCGGATCAGGGACAGTGTCTGATGGGTAGTTTAACTGGGGCGGTTGCCTCCCAAAGGGTAACGGAGGCGCCCAAAGGTTCCCTCAGCCTGGTTGGCAATCAGGTGTTGAGTGTAAGTGCACAAGGGAGCTTGACTGTGAGACCGACGGGTCGAGCAGGGACGAAAGTCGGGACTAGTGATCCGGCGGTGGCTTGTGGAAGCGCCGTCGCTCAACGGATAAAAGGTACCCCGGGGATAACAGGCTGATCTTCCCCAAGAGTCCATATCGACGGGATGGTTTGGCACCTCGATGTCGGCTCGTCGCATCCTGGGGCTGGAGTCGGTCCCAAGGGTTGGGCTGTTCGCCCATTAAAGCGGTACGCGAGCTGGGTTTAGAACGTCGTGAGACAGTTCGGTCCCTATCCGCTGTGCGCGTAGGAATATTGAGAAGGGCTGTCCCTAGTACGAGAGGACCGGGACGGACGAACCTCTGGTGTGCCAGTTGTCCTGCCAAGGGCATGGCTGGTTGGCTACGTTCGGGAGGGATAACCGCTGAAAGCATCTAAGCGGGAAGCCTGCTTCAAGATGAGTATTCCCACCTCCTTGAGAGGGTAAGGCTCCCAGTAGACGACTGGGTTGATAGGCCAGATGTGGAAGCCCGGTAACGGGTGGAGCTGACTGGTACTAATAGGCCGAGGGCTTGTCCTCAGTTGCTCGCGTCCACTGTGTTAGTTCTGAA
>NZ_JBIARX010000041.1:0-3237 GCF_042890265.1 Streptomyces sp. NPDC002209
GGGGGACCCTGTGGGAGAGTAGGACGCCGCCGAACAATCATTGTAGAAAAGCCCTGTACCGGGTATCCGGTACAGGGCTTTTCTGCGTTCAGGGGGCTTCTGACAGAGCCGCTCGGTATCGTGGCCAGCGTTCCCCTGGAGGCACGATGACAGCACAGCACCTCGAAGACGACGGTCCGCTCATCCCCCAGCCGGCCATGACGCGCGAAGCCCTGCGGGACGCAGTGCGCCGGATCGACATGCCGCACCTCGCCGAGTTCGACAGGGAGTGCCATGCGGCGTTCGACCGCGCCGCCGAGACCGGCGCGATCAACCCGCTCCGCTTCTTCCTGATCAAGTGGGCGACGCACGTGGCCATCCACCGTTGGCCCGCGCGCTCGGCAGCGCTGCTCGAGGCCGAACGGACCGCCGGCAACCCGGACGCCACCGAAGCGGAGTTCCGGGCCGCCATGGAGACGAGCAGCCGCATCCTCGCCGAGGCCCAGCGCGAGATCGGTCAGTGAGTCCGCGGGGCGAAGGGACGGAGAACGACGGCGGCTGGGCATGGGAATGCGATCCGAGCCGCCAGTGGGTCCTCGGCGACATGGCCGCCGAGCATCAGAGGACGGTCGGCGCCGTGATGGACGGCCTGGTCGACCTGGCCTCCATGGGCATCGACCCCAAGGACGGCAGCCTCTACGAAGACCCCAGCCCCATGCGGCTGCGTACGTACGAGGACGAGCACCTGATGCTCTGGTACCAGACCATCCCTCACCGCAGCCGTGTCTACCTGAAGCGCGTCAACCTCTGATCAGTGGCCGCCCGAGTCCGTCCCCGGTCAGCAGCCCCGCGTCGGGGCCGGTGTCGGCCTCGAGAGGGGTGCGGAGGGGCGGTTGTTCCTCGGCGCGGACTCAGCCTGCGGCCGGTGGGCAACTCGCCCGGCAGGCATCGGCAGGCCATGGCCCCTTGCACGGGGCCGGATCGAGAAGGCCGGCTCCCCGAGTGATGGTGCGGTCGCACCAGTCGCACACCACTGTCGCGTGGGCGCCCGCGTCCTCGAGGAGCCTGGCTGCCTCATCCGTGGCTTCGAGCCAGCGGGGTCCCGTGACCGCTACGGGTGCACGGTCGAGCAGAAGTCTGCTGTTCCAGAGGCTGAGGCCGGTGATCGTCCGAATCGCGCGGACCGCGTCCATCTTCCGGTCTCCTGCCGACGTCAGCAGCACACGGAAACCCGGCTCTTCCACACACCCTCCCCGGCCACCCCCAGTTGTTCGGCAAGTGAACCATCAGGCCCGGCGGGTTGTCGCCGGACCCAGGCGAACGTCTGGACCTCGCCGTCTGGGCAGCCGCACAGAGCCCGTGGTCGCCCCAGGAAGGCTTGGCCGCGGTTGAGTCTCCCGTGGGGGGAGACATCAAGCTGGGGGCATGGACAGGGACACGCTCTATTCCATCGGAGAACTATCCCGCCGGACCGGCCTGACGGTGAAGACCATCCGGTTCTACTCCGACAAGGGCATCGTCCCGCCAACCGAGCGGAGCCCGGCGGGTTACCGGCTCTACGGCCTCGACGCACTCGCGCGCCTGGACCTGGCCCGCACACTGCGTGATCTCGGGCTCGATCTGGCGACCGTGCGCAAGGTGCTGGACCGGGAGGCATCCCTATCGGAAGTCACGGAAGCACACGCCAACGCCTTGGACGTACAGATCCGGACGCTCCGCCTGCGCCGGGCAGTACTCCGCGCAGTCGCCAGACGCGGCTCCCGAACAGGTCGAGGCCTGGGTGGAACTCGCCGGACTCTGCCAGAGCGCAGACTTCCGTGTCGCGATACGCCGCACAGCCGAGGAGCAGGCGCAAGAGCCTTCCCAGCAGGACGTCATTGCTCTGCACGATGCTCTCAACCAAGCGATGCGTGAACGAATCGCCGAGGCCGTGTCCGCCGGCCTCCTGCCGGCCTCCGCCAAAGGTGCATTCCTCACCGACTCGCTGGGCGGCCTCTACGCCGACGCATTCGAGCGTGCAGGCGGAGGAGATCTGCGCCGCTGGCTCCTCGCCCGCCTGCAGACAACCGCCGCCCCCCACGCCGAGCGCTACTGGCAGCTCCTGGCAACGGTCAATGGATGGCCCACATCACCCACGCTTGCTCCCGTCTACTCCTGGTTCACCACCGTCTTGGCCAAGAGCGCCGACGACCATCACAAGGCCTGATGCGATGGGGACACGGGACCTGACGTTCGGCTTGTACGCAGACGAGCAGGGGCTGGCATGGGTCAGGAAACTCGTTGGGGACGCTGTGGGCGCCCGGAGGGCCCGGCTCACCGGGTGAGACCGTCGCACACAGGAACGGGCCTGCCAGCGGCGCTGACTCTGGTGGGCTCCTCGGCCAGGTCGTCGGCGAAGCCGACGATCACCCGCTCGGTGATCGCCTCGTACTCGCCGTCGGACGGCCCGCAGTGTGCGGCGGCGTCCGGGGTGATGAGCGCGTCCCTGCATCGGTCTCGGTGCTCCGCTGCATCGTCCGGCCCGGTCAGTGGGCGATCCCGACGTGTTGGATGGGCGCATGGCGAGACGACAGAAGAGGCAGCGGCCCCCGTTCGGCCTGCCCCGGGGCATCGTTCTGCTGGCGACGCCGGACGGCTGGCGCTACAGCATCCAGACCGTGGACGGCGGAATGCTCTGCGGGCGCCTCACCGACG
This sequence comes from Streptomyces sp. NPDC002209, assembly GCF_042890265.1. Taxonomy (NCBI): domain Bacteria; kingdom Bacillati; phylum Actinomycetota; class Actinomycetes; order Kitasatosporales; family Streptomycetaceae; genus Streptomyces; species Streptomyces sp. NPDC002209. The sequence continues at coordinate 2,674 of NZ_JBIARX010000041.1, forward strand.
AGCTGCTCGACCCAGAGGTGGCACTGATCGCTGCCGCCACGACGCTGGAGGAACTCGCACGCGACTTCCACGGCACCACCGTCGAGGTGGCCTGGGATCCCCGCCAGGAACCCTGGGCGTGGACCGGCCGAGTCATCCCTGTCCCCGGAGACGAGACCGCCGCGAGCTAGCCGGCCCGGGGGTATGGGCTGCCCCATGCCCCGGCGGTCAGGGCCGTGCGTGCCCTCGTTTTGACACCTCGGAGGGCCAGTTGTAGAGTCGAACGGTTGCCTGGAACTGGACAAGTTCGGCAGCCATCCAGCAAGACCCCACGTACCCACGGAATCGAATTCTGCGGGTACGTACTCGACTCCTCATCCAGGAATCCGAAGCCGGGAAATCCGGTGGAAAACTTCTGATAGAGTCGGACTCGCCGGAAAGGGAAACGCGAAAGCGAGGACCTGGAAAGCAAATCCCGCTTCGACCGGGAGTCAGGCCCGAAAGGATCTGATAGAGTCGGAAACGAAGAACGAAGCCCGGAGGAAAGCCCGAGAGGGTGAGTACAAAGGAAGCGTCCGTTCCTTG
>NZ_JBIARX010000042.1:0-1989 GCF_042890265.1 Streptomyces sp. NPDC002209
TCCGGTAAACGTCTCCACCCACACCAGCTCAGCCCGCAACACCCCACCCATACAGGCAAAATGCCCAGCGCCGAGCCTTCTGCAACACCCTTTAGAACCAGTTGCGCTGCGAACCCACGGACGCGATCCACTGGTTGAGGTAAGCCGCCCAGTCGGTCTCCTGGTACGACTGCAGACCCACCTGGAAGCAGCGGTACGTGTCACTGCCCTCGGAGAACAGCCCGGACTTCTTGTCCATCTCCAGGACGACGTCCATCTCGCGGCCGTCCGAGACGAAGGTCAGCTCCACCTGGTTCAGCCCGCGGTACTGCGACGGCGGCAGGAACTCGATCTCCTGGTAGAACGGCAGCGTCTGGCGCGTCCCGCGGATGTGCCCGCGCTCCATGTCCGCACTGCGGAAACCGAAGCCGAGCTGACGGAACGCATCCAGGATCGCCTGCTGCGCCGGCACCGGGTGCACGTTGATCGGGTCGAGGTCACCGGCGTCCACCGCGCGCGCGATCTCCAGCTCGGTGCTGACCCCGATGTTCATCCCGTGCAGGTGCTGACCCCCGAAGTGGGTGATCGGCGTCTCCCACGGGATCTCCAGCCCGAACGGCACCACGTGCAGGGCGCCCGGCTGCACCTGGAAGGCACCGCCGAGGCGCTGCTTGGTGAAGACGATGTCCTGCTTGTACTCCTGGTCGCCGCCCTCCACCTCGACCCGCGCCTGCAGGCCGACGGACAGGCCCTCGATCTGCTGCTCGACGGACCCGCCCTGGATGCGGACCTCGCCCTGGACGATCCCGCCCGGCACCACGTTGGGCTCGGTGATGATCGTGTCCACCGAAGCACCGCCGGCACCCAGCGCCGCGAACAGCTTCTTGAACCCCATGCTCTGACTCCCCTTGAAGGCTCGTGCGACTACCGCTTACGAGTACACAGTGACAAACGCGGAACCTTAGGCCCCGGTTGCAGGTGCGCGCGTTCCACTACGCTCGACCGGATGAGCGCGCGCCCCGACCGTACGCCCCTGACCCGGTCCTTCTTCGACCGGCCGGTCCTCACGGTGGCCCCGGATCTCCTCGGCCGCATCCTGGTCCGGCGTACACCCGAGGGCCCCCTCGAGCTCCGCATCACAGAGGTGGAGGCCTACGAGGGCGAGGCCGACCCGGGCTCCCACGCCTACCGGGGCCGGACCCGGCGCAACGCATCGATGTTCGGTCCGCCCGGACACGCGTACGTCTACTTCATCTACGGCATGTGGTTCAGCCTCAACCTGGTGTGCGGCCCACCCGACCATGCGAGCGGGGTCCTGCTGCGCGCCGGCGAGATCACCGTGGGTGCGGACCTCGCCCGCAAACGTCGACTTTCAGCCAGAAGCGACAGGGAACTGGCCAAAGGCCCGGCCCGTCTGGCCACGGCCCTGGCGGTGGACCGCTCCCTGGACGGCGCGGACCTCTGTGCCGGACCGCAATCCCCCCTGGCGCTCCTGGCGGGTACCGCCACCTCACCCGACCTGGTGAGCAACGGTCCCCGCACGGGGGTCGGCGGCGCCGGAGCGGGCCACCCCTACCGCTACTGGATCACCCACGACCCGACGGTGAGCCCGTATCGCGCCCACGCGCCACGCCGCCGCTCAACTTGACTCGCCCTTGGCGGACGCCTAACGTAGCCCGAGCCGCTTGAACGGGGCACTGCTATCAGCAGACCCCCGGAGCGGCCAACCCACTACCTACGACGTACCCCTGGCGGGGTCGATTTCGGCATGCCCGAATTCGAATCCGGTGGCTCGATTATGAGCCGCAAGGGATAAGCGCTAAAGTGGTGGAACGCCGAAAGGCAAAGGCCCCCAACGGCCACCGGAATTCAAATCCAAGTTCGGAAACGACAACGGAAATGATCTGGTAGAGTTGGAAACGAAGAACGAAGCCCGGAGGAAAGCCCGAGAGGGTGAGTACAAAGGAAGCGTCCGTTCCTTGAGAACTCAACAGCGTGCCAAAAATCAAC
>NZ_JBIARX010000043.1:0-1603 GCF_042890265.1 Streptomyces sp. NPDC002209
AACACCCCCGACCCTTCGTCTGGACGAAGACCGCCGACGAGATCCTCGACAAAGTCGCCGCCTACTGCCACCGAATCTCTGACTCACGTCACTAGGTCGTCTCTTTCGGATCTTGCCGGGCGGCGCGGGTCAGGCAAGATCCGAACGAGACGGCCTAGGCTGTCTCCCCGGCGCGGGCAGTACCGGCTGGGGCCTGTCGGACCTTGGCGGCGGCACCGGGGCGGGATGCGCCCTCCACGGCGAGGCAGATCCCGAAGACGCGGTCGTGGCCGGTCCAGCCGTTGACACGGCCCCGGTTGTTGCTGATCTGCACGCGCCGGCGCGGGGCGTCCACGGCCGAGACCAGGTGCAGGTACACCGTGCCGGCGACCCGGGCCAGGACGATGTCGCCGGGTTCGAGGAGCGCCGGGTCGACCGGGGCGACCCGGACCCGCCGGCGGCTGTGGATCAGCGGCACCATCGAGTCGCCGGTCGGCCGGAACTCCACGGTCTCGCCCCGGCTGATGCGGTCCGCCCACGCGTCGAGCATGCCCATCGGGCCAGTGTGCCTGCCGAGGCGGGGCCGGGACACCTCATTTCCCGGGCGCGGCACGCGCCGGGCCGGTCAGCGTGGGGGTTCCACCTCGAGGAAGCGGCGCCGGCGCGGGCCCCGGTAGAGCAGGCAGCCCCAGCCCAGGGGCTCCAGCGCGGCCGCGCAGGCCGTCAGGCGCTCCTGCTCCGCCTCGGCCGCGCCGCCGCCCGGGGGTCCGGTCCAGGTCACCTCGACCCGCGCGTCCCCGGACCCGGACGCGCCGGGCGACACCCGGTATCCCGTCCGCGTACGCCGGCCCTCCGCGTCCACCGCCGACGGGGTGATGCCCGCCGCCTCCAGTACGAGGGCCACCGCGCGCGGCATCTGCCGCAGCTCCCACGGGGCGGGAACCGCCGTCCCCGCCGAGCCGTTCACCAGGCGGCGGATCTGCAGCAGGCCCTCGTACGCCGTGCGGACCTCGGCCGCCCGCGCTGCCGTGGCGGGCCGCTGCGGTCCGTCGCCGGTCGCGGGCTCGAAGCCCTGCCCGGGTGCCTCCACCACCCCACCCCTCTCCCTCGGTCTGAGTACCTCACACCCGACGACCTGAGTATCCGCCCCGATTCCCCGCGGCCCCGCCGCTGATCGAATGAGGGCATGACCTTCGACGCCACCGCCGCCCGCACCGCGCCCCGCCCGCGCCGCATGCAGCACGTGACCACCGCCGGCTCGGCCCTGGCCGTGGCCCTGGTCCCGCTCGTGGTGGGCGTCCTGGTGGCCAAGGGCATGGCCGCCGACCCGCACGCCCCCGTCAACGCCCTCATCACGGGCGGCGGCCAGCGGGCGGGCCTGCCCCGGGCCGAGTGGCGCCGGCGCGGCCACGCCACGATGCACCGGCTGCGCACCGCCCGCCGGGACACGGCACGCCGCTGCGCCGCGGTCCGCGACCGCCGCCGCCCCGCCGCCGTCCCCCGGGACCGCGCCGCCTGACCGTCCCGCTCCCTAAAGGGTGTTGCAGAAGGTCCGCCTCGGGCAGGCTGGGGTGTCGCTTGAGCTGCTGTTTCACCGCGTCGTGGTGAGGTTGTGCATGGTGGC
>NZ_JBIARX010000044.1:0-1129 GCF_042890265.1 Streptomyces sp. NPDC002209
CTAGTGACCTGAGTCAGAGATTCGGTGGCAGTAGGCGGCGACTTTGTCGAGGATCTCGTCGGCGGTCTTCGTCCAGACGAAGGGCCTGGGCTGGTCGTTCCAGTCGGTCAGCCAGGCCCGGATGTCACGCTCGAGGGCCTGGACGGAGCGATGGACTCCGCGCTTGAGCTTCTTCTGGGTGAGCTCGGCGAACCACCGCTCGACCAGGTTCAGCCAGGACGCGCTGGTCGGCGTGAAGTGCAGGTGAAAGCGAGGGTGCGCCAGCAGCCACTTCTTCACGTCCGGCGTCTTGTGGGTCGCGTAGTTGTCCAGGATCAGATGGACCTGGAGACCGGCCGGGACCTCCTTGTCGAGCTTGGCCAGGAACTTCTTGAACTCGGCGGCTCGGTGGCGGCGGTGGATTGAGCCGATGACTTTGCCGGTGGCGACCTCGAGGGCCGCGAAGAGGGTGGTGGTGCCGGCGCGGATGTAGTCGTGGCTGCGTCGCTCTGGAACACCGGGCATCATCGGCAGAACCGGCTGGGACCGGTCCAGGGCCTGGATCTGCGACTTCTCGTCCACGCACAGGACCAAAGCCTTCTCCGGCGGGTCCAGGTAGAGGCCGACCACGTCACGGACCTTGTCGATGAACAGCGGATCCGTCGACAGCTTGAACGTCTGCGACCGGTGCGGGGCCAGCGCGAACGCCCGCCAGATCCTTGAGACCGTCGACTGCGACATCCCCGTGGCAGCCGCCATCGACCTCGTCGACCAGTGCGTCGCGTTCTTCGGCGTCTCTTCCAAAGTTTTGACGATCACCCGCTCGACGTCCGCGTCGGTGATCTTTCGTGGGACACCCGGTCGCGGCTCGTCGCCCAGCCCGTCCAGACCGTGCTCGAGGAAGCGCCGCCGCCAGGTGCGGACCGTGTCCGGAGCGATCCGCAGCCGCCGCGACACTTCCATGACCGAGTGTCCCTCCGCGCACTCCAGCACAATCCGTGACCGCTGAGCCAAGGCCTGGGCCGTCGTGCGACGACGTAACCAGCCCTCCAATACTGCCCGCTGGGCATCAGTGACCGACAACGGCGGAATCTTCGGACCCGGACGACTCATACCGAACTAACGACCAACCTCAGACTCAGGACACTAG
>NZ_JBIARX010000045.1:0-1121 GCF_042890265.1 Streptomyces sp. NPDC002209
AGTGAGCGTTTTGGTTATGTTCGCGCTGGTCTGATGCAGTTCTGAACTGCCGGTCCCGCAGAGTTGTCGTGCCGTCTGTGCTGGAATATAGCTTTTCTGAAGAACAGTCGGCAGGCGAACTGATCCTGTTGACCCCGGAATATCCCGTCTCAATTGCACATGCCCTACTTCGCGGCATATCCGGGACGCCTGCCAACGCTCCCGATGCCACCGCACACGCCCTCCCCGACAGCTCCAAGCGCCGGTATCCCCACATCATGCGACCACCCCGGCCCTACCCCAGCGACCTGTCCGACGCGCGGTGGGAACTGATCCGCCCCACCCTCGAAACCTGGCGCCAGGCCCGCGCCGGGATCCGCCGGCCCCACCACGACCTGCGGGCCCTCATGAACGCCATCCTCTACGTCGACCGCACCGGCATCCCCTGGCGTTACCTACCGCACGACTTCCCGCCCTGGCAGAGCGTCTACGGCTACTTCGCCCACTGGCAGAACGACGGCATCTTCGACCACCTCAACGGCCTCCTGCGCAGCCTGCTCCGCCAGGCCGAAGGCCGCGAACCAGAGCCCACCGCCTGCCTGCTCGACTCCCAAAGCATCAAGACCTCAGCCAACGTCCACCTCGCCGACCAGGGCATCGACCCCGCGAAAAAGATCATCGGCCGCAAACGGCACATCGCCACCGACACCCTCGGCCTCCTCCTGGCCGTCCTGGTCACCGCCGCCAGCGTCCACGACTCCGCCGCCGGCACCCACCTCATCGACCACCTCGCAGCCCGCCACCCCACCATCACCAAAGCCTGGGCCGACAACGGCTACAAGAACAAAGCCATCGAACACGCCGCCACCCGCGGCATCGACCTCGAGATCGTCCAACGCGACCCCCACACCCGCGGCTTCACCGTCCAACCCCGCCGCTGGGTCGTCGAAAGAACCCTCGGCTGGCTCATGCACCACCGCCGCCTGGCCCGCGACTACGAAACCCACCCACACCGATCAGCAGCCATGATCCAAATCGCCGCCATCAACCTCATGACCCGACGCCTCACCCACCAGAACACCCCCAACTGGCGCGACACCTGACCCCAAATGAAACAGACAACCGAGAATCAAACGCTCACT
>NZ_JBIARX010000046.1:0-1119 GCF_042890265.1 Streptomyces sp. NPDC002209
AGGCAGGGTCAACCTGCACTGGACAGCGATGAGATGACGGTGCGGTGAGGGGTGGACCCGTGTCGCGTCAGATCGCTACGCGCTCCTCGTCTCTCAGCGTCCGACGGCCGTCTGGGGACGGGGTCTGCGAGGGCAGGGTGCGGTCTGCGCCGAACGGGTCGTCGGTGGGGTCCGACGACGTTGCGGCCTGGGCATTTCGGACGACCGTCATAGGGTGGCCGTCGTTCACAGGGGACGGAAGAACGGACGTTCATGGCGTACGAACGACGGGACCGCGCGATCTTTCGTGCCACCTCTACTCCTGACACCACCGCCACCCACGACGTCGGTCTGCTCGTGCTTCGGCTCGTCGTCGGCCTCACCATGGCCGGCCACGGCACACAGAAGCTCTTCGGCTGGTTCAAGGGCCCGGGCCTCACCGCGACCGGCAAGGGTTTCTCGATGAGCGGCTATCCCGCCGGGGACGCCATGGCCGTCATCGCCGGACTCTCCGAGACCCTGGGTGGCCTCGGTCTCGCGCTCGGCCTGCTCACTCCGCTCGCCGGTGCGGCCCTGACCGGTACTTTCATCAACATCCTTGCCGTCCGGGGCTTGAGCACCTACTTCGCCCCCAAGGGTGTGGAACTCGAGTCCGTGCTCTTCGCCGCGGTCGTCGCCCTCACCCTCACCGGGCCGGGTCGCTTCTCCGTCGATCACTTCCTCCCCGTCCTGCGTGAGTCGCGGCCCCGGTACTCCGTCCTCGGACTGCTCCTGGGAGCCGTAGCGGGTTTCATCGTCCTCCTCATCCGCGACTGACTCCCCTTCAGCCGCCGTCCTGTCAGTCGCCACCAGGGCGCACTCCCGAGGCCAAAAAGGGGCCAGACGGAGTCCGGTGCCGGCTTTCTCGACTTCCCACTCCGGCAGGCACCCATTCACCCCTCACCCGGCCGTCAAGACGGAACAGACGAGCCGCAGTCGCATGCCCAGCTCGTCTGCGCCGGTCATGGGCGGCCTGTGTTCAGCCCCAGACGGCCGTCGGACGCTGAGAGATGAGGAGCGCGTAGCGATCTGGGGCGTGTGCGGGCCCACCCCTCACCGCACCGTCATCTCATCGCTGTTTGGTACAGGTTGACCCTGCCC
>NZ_JBIARX010000047.1:0-1087 GCF_042890265.1 Streptomyces sp. NPDC002209
CTAGGTGTATTGACCCGCAGCGTTGTTCACGCGGCTGATGGGCGGGTGTCCGCCCAGTGCGGTGTGGCAGCGGTGGTGGTTGTAGGTGTGGAGGAAGTCTGCCAGGGCTTCGGTCCTCTCGTCGTTTGAGGTGTAGGGCCTCAGGTAGGCCCATTCGTCGAGCAGGGTGCGGTTGAAGCGTTCGACCTTGCCGTTGGTCTGCGGCCGGTAGGGCCGGATCTTCTTGTGGGCGATGCCGGCCGCGGTCAGGGTCTGGGTGAACAGCTTGGACTTGTAGCAGGAGCCGTTGTCGGTCAGGACCCGTTCGACGGTGATGCCGTGCGCCTGGAAGAAGGCATTCGCCCGCTCCCAGAATCCGGCGGCGGTCTCCTTGCGCTCGTCGGTCAGGGTCTCGCTGTAGGCAAGGCGGGAGTGGTCGTCGACGGCGGAGTGGATGAACGAGTAGCCGATCACCGGCTTGCAGTTCTTGCGCTTGCCGGTGGTGGCGAGCTTGTTGTCCATCGCCTGGCGGCGGTCCATGACCTTGTGGCCGCCGCCATCGGGGATGTTGCCCAGCTTCTTGATGTCGACGTGCACCAGCTCGCCCGGCCGGGCACGCTCGTAACGGCGGACCGGTTCGCCGGTGGGCCGGTCCAGCCAGGCCAGTCGGTTCAGACCGTGGCGGACAAGGATCCGGTGCACGGTCGAGGCGGGCAGGCCCAGGACCGGTCCGATTCGGGCCGGCCCGAGCTTGCGGCTTGTCCGCAGGCGGCAGGCCTCGGCCTCGATCGCTGCGGAGGTGCGATGCGGGGTGCGGCCGGGACGGCTGGACCGGTCGTGCAGTCCCGCGTCGCCCTCGGCCCGCCAACGGCGCACCCACTTGTGGGCGGTGGGCCGCGATATGCCCATCTCGGCGGCCACGTGGGCGACCGGACGGCCCGCGAGGACGCGTTCGACCAGGATCCGCCTGCCATGAACGGTCAGCCGGGCATTACGGTGGGACACGAAGACCTCCGTGCGTGGTGTGGAGCCTAGACACCTCCACCACACCGGAGGTCTTCGCCATGATCAAGACCCAGCACCGTTAACAACGCTCGTGGTCAATACA
>NZ_JBIARX010000048.1:0-1084 GCF_042890265.1 Streptomyces sp. NPDC002209
CCACTGTCCTTCCGGTGCGGTCCGGGCCGTCAAGGGCGCTCCCTGCGGTCGCGTCGCTTCGCGATGGCCTTCGGCCACCCTTGACTGCCCGGCCCACCCCGGAAAGACAACAGACTGTCGGGAAGCCCCCGAAGGATGGCCAGGGGGTTCATGTTCCGATTGGCCCCGATCAGAGATGCGGACCGGTAGCCCCTGTCCATCCGGAGTCCGCTCACCAGAACCACAGAGCCAGGCCGGCGACGGGGCCGCGGGGAGGGTGTGCCTCCCTCAAGGGCCCAGATGAAGCGCTTCCGGACCCAGGCAGGGTCAACCTGCACCAGACAGCGAAGAGATGACGATGCGGTGAGGGGTGGGCCCGCACACGCCCCAAATCGCTACGCGCTTCTCTCTGCTCGGCGTCCGGCGGCCGTCCGGGGCTGGTCATAGGCCGCCCAGACGCCATCAGATGGGTCTGTTCGGGCGTCTGCGAGCCATCTGGAAGCAAAAGCGGGCGAGACGGAGCCTGATGCCGGATTTCTCAGCCTCTCACTCCGGTAGGGCGTCTTCTGGCGCTCAACTGGCGCACAAAAGGGGCAAACGACCCGCTGTCGCATGCTTGGCCGGGCTTCGGCCGGTCGTGGGCGGCTTATGTCCAGCCACAGGCGGGGCGAGGACGCCAAGCCGGGCGGAGCGCGTAGCGATTCGATGCGTCCACGGGGCAGTCGGCACTGGATCGTCATCTCATCGCTGTCTGGTGCAGGTTGCCCCTGCTCGGACCCGGAAAGGACTTCCTCTGGGCCCTTCAGGAGGCCGTGCCCTCCCCCTGGCCCCGTCGCTGGCCCGGATCGTTGGTCCTGGTGAGCTGGGGGCGGATGGACAGGGGCTGCCGCTCGGGATCTCTGATGGGCCCTCATCGGAACATGAACCCCCTGACCGTTCCTTCGGGGGCTTCCCGGCAGTCTTATGGCATTCCGGGGCGGGCCGGTCGGTCAAGGGTGGCCGAAGGCCATCGCGAAGCGACGCGACCGCAGGGAGCGCCCTTGAGGGACCGGCACGACACGGAAGGACAGTGGACTGCCGGGAAACCCCCGGACGCTCTCCCGAC